>NZ_JBEOVO010000001.1:0-588115 GCF_040295605.1 Streptomyces sp. NPDC002773 | reverse complement strand
CCGGCCGTGCCCGCCCCGGGGGACCGGGCCCGCCCCCCCCGGTCCCGGCACGTGGGGCCCCCCCCCCCCCCGCGGGCGTGGGGGGAGGGGTGGGGGAATCTCCCTCTTCAAGCGGCGCCGCACCCGCCCCGCACCCACCCCCACCTCCACCCCCCTCGTCCTCACCGAAGGCCTCGCCGTCCGCCGCGGCCGCGTAGAGGCCCTCCGCAAGGTGGACCTCCAGGTCCAGGCGGGCGAGACCGTCGCCCTCATGGGCCGTAACGGCGCCGGAAAGTCCACCCTCCTCTCCACCCTCGTGGGGATGATCGCCCCGACCTCCGGCACCGTCCGCGTCGCGGGCCTGGCCCCGCACGACACCGACCCCCGCGAGCTGATCCGCCAGGTCGGCCTGGTCCCGCAGGAGCCGAGGGATCTGCTGTACGCGGACACCGTCGCCGCCGAATGCGCGGCGGCCGACGCGGACGCGGGCGCGGCGCCGGGGACCTGCCGGGCGCTGGTGTCGGAGCTGCTGCCCGGGGTGGCGGACGACACGCACCCCCGGGACCTGTCCGAGGGGCAGCGCCTGGCACTCGCGCTCGCCGTCGTCCTGACCGGCCGCCCGCCCCTGCTCCTCCTGGACGAGCCGACGCGCGGTCTGGACTACGCGGCGAAGGCCCGCCTGGTCTCCCATCTCCGGTCCCTGGCGGCGGACGGGCACGCGATCGTGCTGGCCACGCACGACGTGGAGCTGGCGGCCGAGCTCGCGCACCGGGTGGTGATCATCGCGGACGGCGAGGTGGTGGCGGACGGTCCGACGGCCGAGGTCGTCGTCTCCTCGCCCGCGTTCTCGCCGCAGGTGGCGAAGATCCTCGCCCCGCAGCCGTGGCTCACGGTCGAGCAGGTCCAGGAGGCGCTGTGAGTGCCCGTCCCGTCAGGCTGGGACCACGCTCCGTGACGGCGCTGGTCCTGGTCTCCTTCATCGGGCTCGTCGCCTTCTGCTGGCCCCTCTTCGCCGACGCCGGCTCCGCCGTCACCTCGCACGCCGGGGACGCTCCGTGGCTGTTCGCGGTGATGCTGCCGCTGCTCGTCGCCGTGGTCGTGGCGACGATCGCCGACTGCGGGATGGACGCGAAGGCGGTGGCGATGCTGGGGGTGCTCGCCGCTGTCGGCGCGGCCCTGCGGCCGCTGGGGGCGGGGACGGCCGGCCTTGAGCCGATGTTCTTCCTGATGGTGCTGAGCGGGCGGGTGCTCGGGCCGGGCTTCGGGTTCGTCCTGGGGGCGGTGACGATGTTCGCGTCGGCCCTGCTCACGGGCGGGGTGGGGCCGTGGATGCCGTTCCAGATGCTGTCGATGGGCTGGTTCACGATGGGGGCCGGTCTGCTGCCGGGGGCGGCGGGAGCCCGGCGGAGGCTCCGGGGCAGGGGTGAGCTGCTGATGCTCTCCGCTTACGGGTTCGTGGCGGCGTTCGCGTACGGGACGATCATGAATCTGCAGGGCTGGGTGCTGCTCCAGGGCCTGAGCAGCGGGATCTCGTTCCAGCCGGGCGCGCCGCTCCAGGAGAACCTGGTCCGTTTCCTCGCCTATGTGGTGGCGACCTCCCTCGGCTGGGACCTGGGCCGCGCCGTCCTGACCGTCGTCCTCACCCTCACCATCGGCGGCACGCTCCTGAAGGCGCTGCGGCGGGCCACACGGCGGGCGAACTTCGAGGCCCAGGTCACATTCAGGGGTCCGGAGAGGCCCTCCACGGGTGAGGCGCCCCACAGGACCTACGTCACGTACGACGCGGAATAGTAGACGGGTGGAACCTACCCAAACCACCCATCGCGGGGCATGACCTGCGAAAACCCCGCAGACGCACCCCGCGGGACCTTCCTCCCGGGTCCGAACCTTCCTCGTACAGGGGGTCGTTGCATCGCCGTTCCAGCCCTGCTTCTCTGGAGGACGTCGCCAGGCAGCCGGTGCTCACCACAGCGCCTCGGACGGCCGGTTCCCCCCAGTTCCCGGGTCCCCCGGGCTCTGGTTCCGGCTTGCCGAAACCGCCTGACGCACCCATGTCCCCAACGTTAGGTCGAAACCTTGATCCGCTCGCTCACCACTCGTGTCTCTGCCCGCAAGAAGTCCTTCGCCGCCACCGCAGCCGTGCTGCTCGGCGCGTCGGGTGCGGTGCTCGGCACGACGGGCTCGGCTTCCGCCGCCAGCCCGCAGGAGCTTGCCCGTGACATCGTCCCGGCTTCGCAGTACGCGGCGTTCAGCAAGATCGTCGAGCACGAGTCGCACTGGAACCACACCGCGACCAACTCCTCCAGCGGCGCCTACGGCCTCGTCCAGGCCCTGCCGGCCTCGAAGATGTCCTCGGCCGGTTCCGACTGGAAGACCAACCCCGCCACCCAGATCAAGTGGGGTCTCGACTACATGAACGAGCGCTACGGCTCCCCGAACGCCGCTTGGGCGTTCTGGCAGGCCAACGGCTGGTACTAAGAGTCACCGCCGGAAAACCGCGCTTTCGCAAGGCCCCGCCTCCCGCACAGGGAGGGCGGGGCCTGCGGCGTTTCCGGGCCCGGGGCCCTGGGCCCCAGCCCACAGCCACCCCTACAACCGCTGAATGATCGTCCCGGTCGCCACCGCCCCGCCCGCACACATCGTGATGAGCGCGAACTCCTTGTCCGCCCGCTCCAGCTCGTGCAGGGCGGTCGCGATGAGACGCGCCCCGGTCGCGCCGACGGGGTGGCCGAGGGCGATGGCGCCGCCGTTGACGTTGACCTTCTCCAGGCCGTCCAGGTCCCGTTCGAAGACCTGCGCCCAGCTCAGCACCACCGAGGCGAAGGCCTCGTTGATCTCGACGAGGTCGATGTCCCTGAGCGACATCCCCGCCTTGCCGAGCACCGCGCGCGTGGCGTCGATCGGCCCGTCGAGGTGGAAGTGCGGGTCGGCGCCGACGAGGGCCTGAGCGACGATCCGGGCGCGGGGGCGGAGTTTGAGGGCGCGGGCCATGCGCTTGGAGGCCCACATCAGCGCGGCGGCGCCGTCGGAGATCTGGGAGGAGTTCCCGGCGGTGTGGACGGCGGTCGGCATGACGGGCTTGAGCCGGGCGAGGCCCTCCATGGTGGTGTCGCGCAGGCCCTCGTCGCGGTCGACGAGCCGCCACATGCCCTGCCCGGCGGCCTGCTCCTCCTCGGTGGTGGGGACCTGGACGGCGAAGGTCTCGCGCTTGAAGCGTTCCTCGGCCCAGGCGTGCGCGGCGCGTTCCTGCGAGAGGAGGCCGAGGGCGTCGACGCGTTCGCGGGTGAGGCCGCGGTGGCGGGCGATGCGTTCGGCGGCCTCGAACTGGTTGGGGAGGTCGACGTTCCACTCGTCGGGGAAGGGCTTGCCGGGCCCGTGCTTGGAGCCGGAGCCGAGCGGCACGCGGGACATGGCCTCGACGCCGCAGCTGATCCCGACGTCGATGACGCCGGCCGCGATCATGTTGGCGACCATGTGGCTCGCCTGCTGCGAGGAGCCGCACTGGCAGTCGACGGTGGTGGCGGCCGTCTCGTAGGGGAGGCCCATGGTGAGCCAGGCGGTGCGCGCCGGGTTCATGGACTGTTCGCCGGCGTGGGTGACCGTACCGCCGACGATCTGTTCGACGCAGTCGGCGTGGATGCCGGTGCGGCCGAGGAGTTCGCGGTAGGTCTCGCCCAGGAGGTAGGCGGGATGGAGGTTGGCGAGCGCGCCTCCGCGCTTGCCGATGGGGGTGCGTACGGCTTCGACGATGACGGGTTCCGCGGCCATGGGCTCGTCCTCTCCTCGACCGGACGGGGCGTCCCGGCAGCCCGTCGGTCGGCGTCACGGGGAACTAGTACGCGTTCTAGTTCTCTGTGCAGTCTTATGACTGCTACCGCGGGTACGCAAGGGTCCGGGACGCAACAGTTCCCGTTCCGGCCCTTGCTACTTGTGGAACTCGTTACTAACTTCACCGACGACTCCTGACGGCCCATCAGATGTGGAGTGTGTTGCCGATGCCCTGCCCCCATCTTCCCGAAGGGCTTCTCCCCGAAGGGCTTCTCCCGAAAGGGTTCGACGCCACCGACCCCGATCTGCTCCGCGACCGCATCCCCTTCCCGGAGTTCGCCCGGCTGCGGCAGACCGCGCCCGTGTGGTGGTGCCCCCAGCCGCCCGGCGTCACGGGCTTCGAGGACGACGGGTACTGGGCCGTCACGCGCCACGCGGACGTCAAGTACGTCTCCACCCACCCCGAACTGTTCTCCTCGTACGAGAACACGGCCGTCATCCGCTTCAACGAGCACATCACGCGGGACCAGATCGAGGTCCAGAAGCTGATCATGCTCAACATGGACCCGCCCGAGCACACCCGCGTCCGCCAGATCGTCCAGCGCGGCTTCACCCCCCGCGCGATCCGCAACCTAGAGACCGCGCTGCGCGACCGCGCCCACGCCATCGTCGAGGAGGCGAAACGCGGCGCGGACGCCGCCGCCGACGGCACCTTCGACTTCGTCACCAAGGTCGCCGTCGAGCTCCCCCTCCAGGCCATCGCCGAACTCATCGGCGTCCCCCAGGAGGACCGCTCCCGGATCTTCGACTGGTCGAACAAGATGGTGGCGTACGACGACCCCGAGTACGCCATCACCGAGGAGATCGGCGCCGAGGCCGCCATGGAACTCATCGGCTACTCGATGAACATGGCCGCCGCCCGCAAACAGTGCCCCGCCACCGACATCGTCAGCCAACTCGTCGCCGCCGAGGGCCAGGGCAACCTCTCCTCCGACGAGTTCGGCTTCTTCGTCCTGCTGCTCGCCGTCGCCGGCAACGAGACCACCCGCAACGCCATCAGCCACGGCATGCATGCCTTCCTCACCCATCCCGACGAGTGGGAGCGCTTCAAGCGGGAGCGGCCGGCGACCACCGCCGAGGAGATCGTGCGCTGGGCGACCCCCGTCGTCTCCTTCCAGCGGACCGCGACCCAGAACACCGAACTCGGCGGACAGAAGATCGCCAAGGGCGACCGGGTCGGGCTGTTCTACTCCTCCGCCAACAACGACCCCGAGGTCTTCACCGACCCCGAGCGCTTCGACATCACCCGCGACCCCAACCCGCACCTCGGGTTCGGCGGCGGCGGACCCCACTTCTGCCTGGGCAAGTCCCTCGCGATCAAGGAGATCGAGCTGATCTTCAACGCGGTCGCGGACGCCCTGCCCGACCTCACGCTCGCCGGCGAACCGCGCAGGCTGCGGGCCGCCTGGCTGAACGGCGTGAAGGAGCTCAGGGTCCGCGCGTCAGCCTGACGGGCGCGGCGGTGCACCGCGTGGCACGAAACCCGTTGGCGGAACCACGGCGGCCACTGCTACGTTCCCGGAGGCCGTGCAAGAGAGCGAGGAGGTGGTACCCGTGAACGTATCGACATGGGTGCTCTCCTCCGGGGTCACGGTCGGGCGATAGGTCGTCCGGGAGCGCCGTTCACTGGCACTCCCGAAAGGCACGACCGTGCGATTCACTTCTGAACGGCGTCTCGACGACGCCGTCCTCGAGCGCGAATTCACCCTCGGCGAGATCCCCGGCATCCTGTGGACGCCCGGATCCGCGACCACCTCCGCACCGGCGCCGCTGATCCTGCTCAGCCCCCCTCCTCTCGGGCTGCGCACGATGTACCCCCGACTGGTGACCCGAGCCCGGCACTCCGCGGCGGACGGCTTCGCCACGGCCACCATCGAGCTCCCCGGAAGCGGCGACCGGCCCCGCCTGCCCGCCGCCGAGCAGGCCGTCGCCGACCTGCGCCGGGCTTTGGAGACCGGCGAGCCGGTCAGCGACGAGATCATCGACGCCCTCATCCTCCCCCTGGTCGACAGGGCGGTCCCGGAATGGCAAGCCGCCCTGGACGCCCTCCTGTCGCTGCCCGAGATCGGCGGCCCGGTCGGGTACTCGGGGGGCGTGATCTCCATCGCGACCCGGCTGGCGGTGGTCGAGCCGCGCATCTCGGCCGCTGTTCTGTTCGCCGGGAGTTTCGTCCCTCGCACCATGTTCGAGGAGGCCCGCCGGGTCACCATTCCTCTGCACGTCCTGCTGCAGTGGGACGACGAAGGGAACGACCGGCAGACGGCCCTGGACCTGTTCGACGCCTTCGGCTCCAAGGAGAAGACGCTGCACGCCAATATGGGCGGGCACACCGGCGTCCCGCAGTTCGCGGGGGACGCCGCGGCCCAGTTCTTCACCCGGCACCTGAAGTGACACCGGGCGGTCAGGCCACCAGCAGACGGTAGCCGTGCACGGGCCGGAACCGGATCCGCACCCGGTGCGTCCCACCCCGCATGCGGGGGACCCACAGAATTCTGACCACCATCGTCACGCTGCTCGCGCTGCAGCTCGGCTCGCTCGTCGCACCGGCGTACGCCTGCGGCTGCGGCGCCATGATTCCGTCCCGGTCCGAGCGCATCGGCGTCGACCGGGAGGAGTCGGCCGTCCGCTGGGACGGGCGCACCGAGACCGTCGTCATGCGCTTCGCCGTCCACGGCAACGCCCGGAACGCCGCCTGGATCATGCCGGTGCCGAGCCGGGCCGGCGTGACCCTCGGCGATCCGGAACTCTTCGACGCGCTCGAACGGCTCACCGAGCCCGAGCAGCGCGACCGCTTCTACTTCTGGCCACGCGAGGACGACTGGCCGTTCGACCACGACTACGGCGACGGGGCCGGGGCGCCACCGCCGGGCAAGGGCGCCGGTGTCGGCGTCGTCGGCCGCGAGCGGCTCGGCCCCTTCGACGTCGCCCGGCTGACCGCCACCGACCCCGAGGCCCTCGGCGACTGGCTGCGGGCCAACGGCTTCGAGCTGCCCGACCGGCTGACCGGCGCCCTCCAGCCGTACGTGGAGCGGAAGTGGGAGTACGTCGCCGTCCGTCTCGCGCCCCAGGAGAAGGACGCCGTCCTCCAGGGCGAGCTGACGCCCCTGCGCATCACCTTCGCGTCGCCCGAACTCGTCTACCCCATGCGCCTCTCCCGCCTCGCGGCGAACCCCCAGACGCTCGGGCTCTACGTCCTGGCCGACCACCGGATGGAGCCCCGCTCCTCCATCGGCGGCGACCGCCCCGAGGTGACCTTCGCCGGCCGGATCGAACGCCCGGAGGGCGCCGTGTCCGGGCTGGCCGGGGAGCGGCCGGTCCATCTGACGGCCCTGGAGCAGGAGTTCCCGAACCCGGCCCTGATCGACGACGACCACCATCTGCGGACCGTCGCCGACACCCCGTACCGCCGGGTCGAGTACACCGACCGGCTCCTCACCGTCGGCGGCGGCATCCCCGTGTGGCTCCTGACGGTGGGCGGCGGTCTGCTGCTCGTCGCGGGCACGGCGCTGCTGGTCGTACGGGCGGCAAGGCGCCGCGCCGCGACCGGCACCGGTGTACGTTCGGCCGCATGACGAACCCTCAGTGGACCGCAGTCGACCAGTACTTCGCCGAAACGATCGCCCCTGCCGACGACGCCCTCACGGCCACACTCGCCGACTCCACGGCGGCCGGGCTGCCCGAGATCGCCGTCGCCCCCAACCAGGGCAAGCTGCTCCACCTGCTCGCCGCGACGCAGGGCGCCCGGAACATCCTGGAGATCGGCACCCTCGGCGGCTACAGCACGATCTGGCTGGCCCGCGCCCTGCCCGCCGACGGGCGGCTGATCACCCTGGAGTACGACCCCGCCCACGCGGAGGTCGCCCGCGCCAACGTCGCCCGGGCCGGCCTGGACAAGATCGTCGAGGTCCGCACGGGCGCGGCCCTGGACAGCCTGCCGGGCCTTGAGGCGGAGGGCGCGGGCCCGTTCGACCTGGTCTTCATCGACGCCGACAAGGTCAACAACCCGCGCTATGTGGAGTGGGCCCTGAAGCTCTCCCGGCCCGGCACGATGATCATCGTCGACAACGTGGTGCGCGGCGGGAAGATCACCACCCCGGACCCGGCCGACCCGGCGATCACCGGCACCCGCGAACTGTTCGACCTCGTCGCCCGCGAACCCCGCCTGGACGCGACGGCGTTGCAGACGGTCGGCACGAAGGGCTACGACGGCCTGCTGCTCGCCCGCGTCGTCAGCTGACGGGCCGCGCCGCGCTCGCCCGTACGCTGACCGGCCTTCCGCTTGCCCGCGCCGTCAGCCGGCCGGCCGCGCACTCGCCACGCCGTCAGCCGGCGCCGCCGCCCGCCCGCCCGCCGCGTCGTCAGCCGGCCGGCCGCCCGCTCGCCCGCCAGCCCGTGAACAACGGCACCTCCCCCGTACCGTCGAGGACGACCACCCCGAAAGGCCGGTCGAAGGCGATCCGCTCCACCACCTCACGGCGGGGGCGGGCGGCGCTGCGGGTCATGGCGACCTGGGTGACGGCGGCCGCCTCGACCCCCTCCTCGGCGATCTCGACGACCGCCTCCTGCACGACCTTGGCGATGTACAGGTCCGCCGGGGAAAGGCCCGAGAAGTCAGCCCCGGGCCGCAACGCCCGGGTGAGGCCGAGCGCGGCCAGCTGCTCGTTCGCGTCGGTCTTCGTACGGAGGGTGAAGCGCGGCAGGGCGAGGTCGGCGGAGTCGGCGGCGAGCGGCTGCCGCGCACGTGGCCCGGCCCAGGCGGCGGGCACCACGTCGCCGGGCCCGGCCCCGGGGCCCCCGAGCACGAACCGCACGCGCAGACCCCCGTCCTCCTCCCCCGCACAGGGCAACTCCACGACGGTGACCCCGTCCACGTACCAGACCCACCCGGCCGGGATCCGCTGCCGCATGGTCGGTACGGGCCGGGTGGCGCCGTCCCCGTCGGTGAACGGCTCGTCGCGGGTGAGGTGCCCGGGGAAGGCGGTCAGCCAGGAGGCCTTCAGGGCGAGGGCGTTGAGCAGGACCAGGTCCTCGGACCCGTCGAGTGCGAGCGGCAGCCGCGCGATCCGCCCGCCGGTGGCGGCCCGCACCCAGGCGTCGAGCTCCTCCTGGGCGTCGGGGACGTCCCCGAGGGACATGTCGTCCGTCGCCCCGAAGACGTCGTCGGGCAGCGCGGACCAGACCGCCCCGGGCAGCAGCCCGAACGTCACGTCGGGCAGCCCCCGCCGAAACGCCTCCCGGATCGGCACCGCGCTCCACACCCCGGTCCCCACCGCGACCCCACCGGCCCCACCGGCACCCCCGAGCCACCGCCCGACCCCGGTCACGGCCTCCCCGGCCGCCTCCCCCTCGACCCCGAGCAACTCCCGCAGCTCGTCGGCGGTCGCCCCCCGAGCCCCCGAGGCGACGGCCCCGAGCGCCAGCCACAACCCGACGGGCGACACGACGAAGTCCCCGCCCCCGAGCCGGGGCAGCCAGCGAGCGGCGAGGGTCCGTACCGCGTCGGCCCCGGCTGCCCACTCAAAGCCGACCATGCCCTGCCTCCTGTCCTGGGTGCCTTCATGAGCATCTTGACCGCTCCCCTGCCCGGATACGCGGGGATTCCTGGCCCGGCAGCCTCCCGGCCCGGCAGGCGGGAAGAAAATGCGTCGACAGCGCCCCTCGGCACTGGCAAGGTGACTGTCCGTGACGAGTAGTGAACTGTGGACCCGTGCGACCGCCGACCGCTACGACGCCGAGGAGACCGAACTGTCCTCGGCTGCCGTTCTCGGACCGACTCTCGATTTCCTCGCCAAGCTCGCCGGAGACGGCCGGGCACTGGAGTTCGCCATCGGAACCGGACGCGTGGGAGTCCCGCTCCGCGAACGCGGCGTGCCGGTCGTGGGCATCGAACTGTCCGAGCACATGGCAGCGGTGCTGCGGCGCAAGGTCGACGAGAACACGCTCCCTGTCGTCATCGGGGACATGGCCACCACCGTCGTTCCCGGCGAGTTCACCCTGGTCTATCTCGTCTACAACACCATCACGAATCTGCTCACGCAGGACGAGCAGGTCGAGTGCTTCCGCAACGCCGCACGGCATCTGGAGCCCGGCGGCCGATTCGTCATCGAGCTGGGTGTGCCGCCGCTGCGGTTCCTGCCGCCCGGCCAGGTCGCGGTGCCGTTCGATGTCTCCGAGCGGCATCTCGGCTTCGACACCTTCGACCTGGTCGAGCAGATTCTTGTCTCGCACCACTTCACCCGCGACGGCGACGACGACGGCGAGGACGGCCGCTACCGCCGCGCGAACTCCCGGCACCGGTACGCCTGGCCTGCGGAGCTCGACCTGATGGCACGGCTCGCCGGGCTCGAGCCGGAGCGTCGCGTCGCGGACTGGGACGGGTCTCCGTTCACCCAGGACTCCGCGAAGCACATCTCCGTGTGGCGCAAGCCGGCCTGAGGTCGGCCACCGGTCGGGAGTACTCAGTCCCGGTCCTGACACCGCCCCGACGGGTGGATGTAGGAGACTGCAGGCGCATGATCAAGGCTCGGTGCAGCGCCAGGCCTGTGCTACCGGAGAGGTGTCGTGTGCCCAGCATCGTAAAGATCAACGTCCTGACCGTTCCTGCCGAGCAGCGTGAGGTGCTTGAGCAGCGTTTCGCCTCTCGGGCCGGGGCCGTCGAAGGGTCCGACGGTTTCGAGTGGTTCGAGCTGCTGCGGCCCCTTGAGGGCACCGACCAGTACCTGGTGTACACCCGGTGGCGCAGTGAGGAGGACTTCCAGGCCTGGATGAACGGTTCCATGAAGGCCGCGCACCAGGGCGGCGGCGAGGCTGGTGGCGAGCGGCCGAAGCCCGCCGCGTCCGGGTCCACGCTGTGGTCCTTCGAGGTCGTCCAGCAGGCGTCCCCGAAGAACTGAGCTGCGCCCCAGGTCACGCGCGCCGCACAATGGCGCGCATGACCTGGACTTTCTCCCCCGAGCGCGTCGACACCCCGGAGGCGACCTCGCTGCGCCGCGACTACTACGACGACGTCGCCAGCCGCTACTGGAAGCGCCCCGCGACCGGGACGGAGATCGATGACGGGCTCACGAACGACGGGGTCGAGCTGCTGACCCCGCCGACCGGGCGGTTCCTGGTCGCGCGGTACGAGGGCAAGCCGGCCGGCTGCGGCGGAGTGCTCCTGCTCGACGAGGAGCGCGCCGAGCTGACCCGGGTCTTCCTGCGCCACGCCTTCCGTGGCCTGGGCGGAGCCGGGGCCCTGATCGGCGAGTTGGAGGACGCGGCACGGGGCCTCGGCGCGCGCCGGATGGTCCTCAACACCCGCCTTGACCTCGTCGAGGCGCGCGCCCTGTACACACGGCACGGATACGCGGAGATACCGGCGTACTGCTCCGGGCCGTACATGGACATCTGGTACGGCAAGGAGCTCTGACCCCCCGATCCCGCCCCGGCCGGCGTGCGAGTCGACGCGCGGCGAGCACACCGTCGGCGTGCGTCAGGCGTGGTGGTCGCGGGGCGGGTCCGGGTTGTGCGGGCGTTCCCCGTCCGAGCCGCACAGCTCCGCCGTCAACTCCTCCACCAGCTGCACGAGGTCGGTGGGCCGGTCCGGTCCCCACCAGTCGCCGAGGAGTTCGGCGAGGGACTCCTCCCGCGCCTTCGCCAGCTTCGTCGCCGCCTGTACGCCCTCCTCGGTGAGGATCAGCTGCAGCCCCTCCCTGGTGACCAGACGGCGCTCCTCCACCTGCCGGGACGCCTCCGTGATCGCCCGCAGCGGTACGGGCACGGTCTCGGCGAGCCGAGCGGGTTCGACGGTGCCGTGGCGGCGGACCCGGAGCAGCAGCCAGCTCGCGGCGGGCAGCAGGTCGAGCCCGGCGCGGGCGGTGATCTTCTCGTAGATCGCCTTGCGTCCCTCGCGGGAGCCGAGGACGGACAGGGCACGGGCGCACTCGTCGTACGAGGAGCGTTCGACGGGGTTGGACGCGAGCGTCTGGCTGGTGTCGGGCGCGGTGACGGAGGCCCGCAGCTTGTCCTCCTTGAGGAACCAGGCGACGACGAAGGCCACGAGGACGACGGGCGCCGCGTACAGGAAGACGTCGGTGATGGAGGTGGCGTACGCGTGGAGGACGGAGGGGCGCAGCTCGGCCGGCAGCTCGGTGAGGGTGCGCGGGTCGGCGGCGACCTGGTCGGGGCCGATGCCGGGCGGCAGGTCCTGCCCGGAGGCGGCGGCTCCGGCGAACACGTCGTCGAGCTTGCGGGTGAGCCGGTTGGTGAAGATCGTGCCGAAGACGGCGACGCCGAAGGAGGCTCCGATGGAGCGGAAGAAGGTCGCTCCCGAGGTGGCGACGCCGAGGTCCTCGTACGAGACGGCGTTCTGCACGACCAGGACGAGGACCTGCATGACGAGGCCGAGTCCGGCGCCGAAGACGAAGAAGTAGACGCTCATCTCCCAGGTGGAGCTGGTCTCCGTGAGCTCGTTGAGCAGGAGCAGTCCGAGGGCGGTGAGGGCGGTGCCGGTGATCGGGAAGACCTTCCAGCGGCCCGTGCGGGAGACGATCTGGCCGGAGGCGGTCGAGGTGATCAGCATGCCGGCGACCATGGGCAGCATGTGGACGCCGGACATGGTCGGGGTGACGCCCTGGACGACCTGGAGGAAGGTCGGCAGATAGGTCATGGCGCCGAACATCGCGAAGCCGATGACGAAGCTGATGACCGAGACGAGGCTGAAGGTCCGGATCCGGAAGAGTTTGAGGGGGAGGACGGGTTCGGCTGCCCGTCGTTCGACCCGGACGAACCAGACGAGGAGTACGGCTCCGAGGACGGCGAGGCCGATGATCTGCGCCGATCCCCACGCCCAGGTGGTGCCGCCGAGTGAGGCCACGAGGACCAGGCAGGTGGCGACGGAGGCGATGAGGAAGGTGCCGAGGTAGTCGATGGTGTGGCGGGTGGAACGTACCGGGATGTGCAGCACGGCGGCGATCACGAAGAGGGCGACGATCCCGATCGGCAGGTTGATGTAGAAGACCCAGCGCCAGGAGAGGTGCTCGGTGAAGAGGCCTCCGAGCAGCGGGCCGAGGACGCTGGTGGCGCCGAAGACGGCGCCGAACAGGCCCTGGTACTTGCCGCGCTCCCGGGGGGACACGAGGTCGCCGACGATCGCCATCGAGAGGACCATGAGGCCGCCGCCGCCGAGGCCCTGAATCGCGCGGAAGGCGATGAGCTGCGGCATGTTCTGGGCGATGCCGCAGAGGGCGGAGCCGATGAGGAAGAGGACGATGGCCGCCTGGAAGAGCTTCTTGCGCCCGTACTGGTCGCCGAGCTTGCCCCAGAGCGGGGTCGCGGCCGTGGACGCCAGCATGTAGGCGGTGACCACCCAGGAGAGGTGCTCCATGCCGCCGAGTTCGCTGACGATCGTCGGCAGCGCGGTCGAGACGATGGTCTGGTCGAGCGCGGCGAGCAGCATGCCGAGCAGCAGGGCGCCGATCGCGACGAGGACGGTGCGGTGGCTCCGCCCCTGCCCCGGCGCGGGGGCGCCGCCGCCGAGCTGGGAGGGGCTTGTTTCCTGGGCCATGGGCGTCTCCTCGGGCGGCTCGTCGGGCGTCCCGCCGGACGACCCATGGGACGACCTCTCCATCCTGGTCCGATTGTCCGGTTATGGCCTCCGGAGGGGCACGGCTGTTCGCCCGCCGGTACGGGACGGGCTGCATAATCGCTCGCAGTTGTCTCGGGGAGGGGACCCATCATGACCGGACGCATCTGTCCTGAATGCGGTGTACACAGACCTGGCTGCGCCTGCGCCCGGGCGGAGGTCGCGGCGGCCGAGGATTTCGATCCGCTACGGATCAGGCCGTACGTGACGCTGGATTCTTCGGGGAATCCGCCGGGGGATTCGCCGGGCGGTTCATCGGGGGATTCGCTGGGGGGCGGGATCTCGTCGTACGGGGACGGCTCGTCGTACGGGAGCGGCTCGTCGTACGGGGACGGCTCGTCGGACGGCGACGACGATCCGCCGACCGCCCAGCTGGCGGTGATCCGGCCGGCCGAGGGTGCCGTCGCCGCGCCTGGACCGGGGGCGTACGCGGCGGGGGCGTACGGCGCGGAGTCGTTTGGCGACCCCTCCGAGACCATGCCGCTGCTGCTACGCGGCGTCGGGGACGTGCCGCCGCCGCTCGGTCAGGAGCGGGAGGGGGGTCGGGGGCGCCGGCGGGGCATGGTGGTCGCGGCGGTGGCCGCCGTCGCCGTGGCGGGCACGGCGGCCCTGGCTGCGGCCGTGCTCGGCGGGAGCGAGGCCGAGGACCGGGCGGCGGTACCCGAGGTGACCACGAGCGCGTCCCTGAACATCGCCGTGTCCGAGGAGCCGTCCCCGTCCCCGTCCTCCTCGTCGGCGAGCCCGGAGCCGACCTCGTCCTCCCCCACCCCGCGCCGGACGTCCGCGTCGCCGACGCCCACCCCCTCCGCGAGCCGCACCACCGCGTCGCCCAGCGCCTCGGCGCGTACGACGGGCGCCGCGGCGCCCCCGTCGGCGTCACCCTCGGCGGCTCCGACGACCGCACCGCCGACGACGGCTCCGGTCACGACGGCACCCCCGGCGGCCTCGCCGGAGGACGGCGGGGAAGAGGAGGAGGCGACCCTGAGCGTCGGCTCCACCGGGCACGAGGTGCGCGAGCTCCAGCGGCGACTGTCCGCCGTGTACGCCTACCGCGGCCGGATCGACGGGAAGTACGACGACGACGTCCGGGAGGCGGTGGCCGAATATCAGGACTGGAAGTACATCCGGAGCGATCCGGAGGGCGTGTACGGCCCTGACACGCGCCGCGCTCTGGAGGGCGAGACCTCCGACGACTGAGGCCCCTGGACCCGGCCTGCGGACCGGCTGTCCGAACCGGCTGTGCGGACGGCTGCGCAGACAACTGTGCGGACCGGCTGGCCAAGACCGCCCTCGGTTTTGTATCGTAGAAAAACAAAGTGGCCCCGCCCGCGAAACCCTGACCGGTGGGCGGGACCGCTTCGTTCTCCGCGCCACCCCCTCTGGAGACCCGATGGCTGCCACCACCCCGGCAACGCTCACCGCCCGCGCCCTCCTCCTCGACATGGACGGCACCCTCGTCAACTCGGACGCCGTCGTCGAGCGCTGCTGGCGGCGCTGGGCGGAACGGCAGGGCCTCGACACGGACGCCGTGCTCCGGGTGGTCCACGGCCGCCAGGGGTACGCGACGATGGCCGTCCTCCTCCCGGACCGGCCCATGGAGGAGAACTACGCCGACAACCGGGTCATGCTCGCCGAGGAGACCGCCGACCTCGACGGCGTCGTGCCCGTCCCCGGCGCCCCCGCCTTCATGGCCGCGCTCGCGACGCTTCCGCACGCCCTGGTGACCTCGGCGGACGAGGCCCTCGCACAGGCACGGATGGGCGCCGCGGCGCTGCCGATGCCGGAGACCCGGGTCACCGCCGAGTGCGTCGGGGCCAGCAAGCCCGACCCCGAGGGCTTCCTCAAGGGCGCGGCCGAGCTGGGCTTCGACCCGGCGGACTGCGTCGTCTTCGAGGACTCCGAGGCCGGCATCCAGGCGGGCCGCGCGGCCGGCATGCGGATCGTGGGCGTGGGCCCGCGGGCGGCGGCCTTCGCGCCGGACGTGCACGTCGCCGACCTCACGCAGCTGCGGGTCGAGGCCGCCGCCGACGGATCGATCCTCCTGACGGTCCTCCCGTAGGACCTCACCCCTGGTAGGGCCTCACCACCAGGCGGCAGCTTCACAGACGACGAGACCCCGGGCCCGGGAAGGGCCCGGGGTCTCGTCGTACAGCCTCGCCGCACAACCTCGTCGTACGGGACCGTCGTACAGGACCGCCGTACAGCCTCGTCGTACACGAACCTCGGAGCGCCGGGCGGAACCTGGCGCTCCATCAGGACACGTCACACCCCTTGATGTGACGTGTCCATGTCGCCACTCTGTTACCTGGCGCACCCCCCACCGAAACCTGGCGCCGCCACGATGACCGGGCCACCGCCCGGCACCCAGCGGGGACAGCAACCAGCCAAGGTCCCCCCACCTCAAGGGAGTTCACATGCCCATCCGCATGATCTACGCGCGTCGACTCGCCGTTCTCGCCACCTCCGCCGCCCTCACCGTCACCGGCCTCCTCGCCACCGCCCCGGCCGCCCAGGCCGCGATGCCCACCCCCGTCAGCGCCGCCACGGCGCGCACCTACCTGGCCTCCCTCACCGTGAAGGCGGAAGGTTCCTCCACCGGCTACAGCCGGGATCTGTTCCCGCACTGGATCACCCAGTCCGGCGCCTGCAACACCCGCGAGACCGTCCTCAAGCGCGACGGCGTGAACGTCGTCACGGACTCCAGCTGCGCCTCCGTCAGCGGCAGCTGGTACTCCGAGTACGACGGCGCCACCTGGACCGTCGCCTCCGACCTCGACATCGACCACGTCGTCGCCCTCTCCGAGGCGTGGCGCTCGGGCGCCAGCTCCTGGACCACCTCGCAGCGCCAGGCCTTCGCGAACGACCTGACCCGCCCGCAGCTCATAGCCGTGACGGACAACGTCAACCAGTCGAAGGGCGACCTCGACCCGGCGGAGTGGCTGCCCTCCAGGACCGCCTACCGCTGTACGTACGCCCGCGCCTGGGTGCACGTGAAGTACCACTGGAACCTCAGCATCGACTCGGCCGAGAAGAGCGCCCTCCAGTCGGTGCTCAACGGCTGCTGAGCACAGGACTTCTGAGGGCGCGTCAGCATCGGCCGCCGGGGAGTGGGCCTCGCCGCACACTCCCCGGGAGCCGAATGTTGAACTTGCAAGTACTAGTGAGGGGTGCCTAACCTACGGCTATCGGTTTCCGTCCCCACAGGCCGAAGGAGTCCCCCCATGAACACCAACCCGACCGCCGAAAGCCGTACGAGCAGCCTCGCCGGCCGTCTGAACGAGGCCCAGCCGTACGCCCTCGGTCTCTTCCGCATCGTCATCGGCCTGCTCTTCGCCTGCCACGGCGCCGCCTCGCTCTTCGGCGTCCTCGGCGGCAGCGCCGTCCCGGCCGGCACCTGGCCGAACTGGTACGCGGCGGTGATACAGCTCGTCGCCGGCGGCCTGGTCCTGGCGGGCCTCGGCACCCGCAGCGCCGCCTTCCTCGCCTCGGGCTCGATGGCGTACGCGTACTTCACGGTCCACCAGCCGGAGTCCCTCTTCCCGATGCAGAACGGCGGCGAGACCCCCGCCCTGTTCTGCTGGTCCTTCGCCCTGCTCGTGTTCACGGGCCCGGGCGCGCTGGCCCTCGACCGGCTCTTCGGGAGCCGGGGCGGCGCGGGCACGACGCCGCGCGAGACGGGCGGGGACCGCGAGGAGCAGGGCGCGTCGCCGGTCGCGGCCTGAGCCCTCGCCGTACGGGCTGCGAGGGCTGCCCTCCCCGTACGGGCCGTGAAGGCTGCACAAGGCCCCCACCCGGGCGGCGGCGTGTCGCCCCCGCGTAGGCTCTGGCCCTGTGAATCTGCTCGACAGCCTGGGATCGCTGCGGTCGCTCACTGCCGGCCCTTGGATCTACCCGGTGGTGGCGACGTCGATCCTGCTCGATGTCTTCCTGCCCGTGCTGCCGAGCGGCTTCCTGGTGGTCACCGCCGCGACGGCGGCGGCGACGGCCACCGCGGCCACCCCCGACGTACCGTCGCTCCTCCCCCTGCTCCTCTGCGCGGCCACGGCCTCGGTCCTCGGCGACTTCCTGGCGTACCGGCTCGCGCGGCGGGGCGGCGCCAGGCTCGACCGGGCGATCGCCCGGTCGAGGCGCCTGTCCGTGGCGCAGGAACGTCTCGGCACCGCGCTGACGCGGGGCGGCGGCCTGCTCGTGGTCCTCGCGCGCTTCGCCCCGGCGGGCCGGTCCGTGGTCTCGCTCGGCGCGGGCGCGGCGAAGCGACGGGTGGAGGAGTTCCTGCCGTGGTCGGCGCTCGCGGGCGTGACCTGGGCCTCGTACAGCGTGGGGCTCGGCTGGCTCGGCGGTCAGTGGCTGGGCGCGACCTGGTTCAGCGCGGGGGTGTCGACCCTCGCGCTCTTCCTGGCGGGCGGTCTCGCCGCCTACCTCATACGGCGTCCGGCTGCGGCTCCCGCTCCTGCCTCCTGACACCGGGGTGCGCGCCGCGCACCTCCAGGTCGTCGAGGAGTCTCGCGGTCGCGTCGGCGATCTCGTCCACGGCCCGCTCGAAGACCTCGCGGTTGTGGGCGGCGGGGGCGCGGAACCCGGAGACCTTGCGGACGTACTGCAGGGCGGCGGCGCGGATGTCGTCCTCGGACGCCTCCTCGGGCAGCGCGGGCGGTCGGAGAGTCTTGATGCTGCGGCACATGCCTCCAGTGTGGCGCGCGCCACTGACAACGGCCGGAAACGGCCGCCTCGCCGCCCTCCCGCAACCGTCTCCCGCCCTCCCACGGCCGTATCCCCGCCCTCCTCCCCCGGCCGTCTCAGGCCCCGAGCCCTCGTCGGCTACGCGCGTTGATCTCGGCGGCGCGGGCCCGCAGCTCGCGCAGGGGCGTGGCGAGCTGTACGTCGGCGGGCTCGGCCTCCCACTCGCCGCTGGCGCCGCCGGGGTGGACGGGCCGGATCAGAAAGCGCCCGGAGACGCTCTCCACATAGAAACCGACGCGCCCGGTGGCGGTGTCGCGGACGAGGTCACCGACCTCGGGCAATGGCTGCACGTGTCCCCTCCGTCCCGGTCACCTGAAGCATGGGGACCCCCAGAGAAGCCCCGCGCTCCCGCCCTGTCAACGTATCTCTAGAGATGTCCCCCGATGGATGGATCGACCGGGCGGGGCGGCGTACACGTGTGCACCCTCGCCTCGGGGTGCGCCGTAGGGTGTCCCGCAGATGAAGGGAGTGGTCCACCCGTGACTGACCAGGACAGCGTTCGCCGCCCCAAGTACCAGCGCATCGCTGATGAGTTGAGGACGGCGATCCACTCGGGCGCGTTCGCGCCCGGCGACCGGCTCCCGGGCGAGAACGACCTCATGACGACGTACGCGGTGGCCCGGATGACGGCGCGGCAGGCGCTCTCCGTGCTGCGCGGCGAGGGTCTCGCCGAGGCCCGCAAGGGCGCCGGGGTCTTCGTCCGCGTCTTCCGGCCGCTGCGCCGGCGGGGCATCCCCCGGCTGTCCGGCGAGCAGTGGGGCAACGGGCGTTCGGTCTGGTCGGCGGACGTGGAGGACCGGGACCTGGTCGTCGACCAGGTCGAGGTGGGCGAGACGGAGGCCGGCGCGCGGGTCGCGGGGTCGCTGGGCCTTACGGCGGACGCGCCCGTCTGCGTGCGCAGCCGCCGCTTCGTCCTGGACGGCAAGCCGGTGCTGCTCTCCGTCTCGTACCTCTCCGCCGAGCTGGTGCGCGGGACGCCGATCACCGAGGCGGACACGGGGCCGGGCGGGACCTACGCGCGGCTCGCCGAGCTGGGCCACCGGCCGGTGCGGTTCCGTGAGGAGATCCGCTGCCGGATGCCGTCGGCGGACGAGGCGGACCGGCTGGCCCTGGGGTTCGGGACGCCGGTGGTCCTCATCGGGCGGACGGCGTTCACGGAGCGGGGGACGGCCGTGGAACTCAACGAGATGACGCTGGACTCGTCGTCGTACGTCCTGGAGTACGACTTCGACGCGTGACCTCGAACCGGCGTCCGGGATCGGCGTGGGCGACCTCCCCGGGGAACTCCGACGCGGCCCGCGCGACGGCGTCCTCCGGCCGAAGACCCGACCCGACATGGGTCACGACGAGGCGGCGCGCGCCGGCCAGGGCCGCGCTCCGGCCGGCCTGCTCGGCGGAGTGATGACCGGGCGTGCCACCGTCCGCCTCACATACGAACAGGTCGCAGTCCCGGGCCAGTTCGACGAGCGGAGGGCAGGGTTCGCAGTCGCCGGAGTAGGCGAGCGAGCGCCCGGCCCCGTCCTCCACGCGCAGCGCGAAGGACGGCGGGCCGTGGGTGACGGACCGGGACCGCAGGGTGAGCCCCCCGATCGGTACGACGTGCCCGTCGTGCAACTCCTCCACGGCGAACGCCCGCTCCACGGGGCTGCGGTCGGGGCCGTTGGTGAGGAACGCGGCGAGCCGGTCGGCGATGCCGGGCGGCCCGAACAGGGGCACCGGCAGCGGAACCTCCAGGTCCGCGTACAGCAGCGCGTAGAAGGCGGTGAGGAGGTCGGCGGAGTGGTCGGCGTGCAGATGGGAGATCCACACGGCGTCGACGTCACCGAGAGCGACGTACCGCTGGAGCTCGGCGAGGGTCCCGCTCCCGGCGTCGACCCAGACACGGGCCCCGCCGCCCTCGACGAGCAGGCCCGAACAGGCGTTGCCGGGGCGGGCGAAGGGCGTGGCGGAGCCGAGGACGGTGAGACTCAGGGACTCGTCGAACATAAGACAATCCTAAACAAGCCTCCGCCAACTCCTCGGATTCTGTGCGTGCGAGGTGAAGGGCGTGCATATTCTGTGTGCTCGTCGGGCCCCATCGGCGGGCGCCCGACAGAAACTGAGGGACATTCATGCTTCGCGCACGCACGTTCGCGGCCGTGACCGCGGCCGCCGCCTCCGGCATCCTGCTGCTGCCCACGCAGGCGCAGGCCGCCGGCTCTGTGCACCTGTACAAGATCTACTACGACAGCCCCGGCGCGGACTACCGCTCGAACACGAGCCTCAACGCCGAGTACGTGCAGATACGCAACACGACCGGGGCGGCGGTCAACCTCCGCGGCTGGACGCTCACGGACGTGGCGAACCACAAGTACACCTTCGGCAACTACGTCCTCGGCAAGGGCCAGATCGTGACGGTCCGCACGGGCCGCGGCACGAACACCGCCGCGAACGTCTACCAGAACCGCGCCGCGTACGTCTGGAACAACGACCGCGACACGGCGACGCTGAAGAAGTCGAACGGCACGCGGGTCGACGTGTGCTCGTACAACTCGACGCGGGTCGACTACGCCTGGTGCTGACCCCGCACGGCAGGTGACAAGGACGGGCCCCGGAAAACCTCCGGGGCCCGCTCACGCTAGCGCGGGCTGGGCCCAGTACTCGGACCCGGATCAGCACCCGGACCCGGGCTCGACTCCGGTGACACCCGCGGCGAAGGTATCCCCTGCGGCGGCTGCTGCACGTCGGTGCCGACCTGCCCGCCGAGCGTCATCACGTTCAGGGTCGCGGAGTTCTCGTTGGCGATGGCCTTCTCGACCCGGGCGACCAGCGTCGAGAACGCGTCCCGCTTCGACAACTGGTGGTACGGCCCCACCTTGGCCTCGAAGTAGACCCGCTCGTGCCCGAGGAGCTGCTCGGTCGACCGGTAGTTCTTCCACTGCTCCCGGTACCGGTAGACGCTCTCCAGCGACACCGCCGCGACGACGACCACACTGAGCACCGTGGCCGTGACCCGCGCGAAAGCCAGATCCAGGTTCACGAACACCGGCACGAGCGCCGCACCGACGACGGACACGGTCCGCATCCGCAGATGCATCGCCTTCATCCGGGTCGCCTTGGCGTCGTACCACTCCTGGTACTGCGAGAGCCGCGTCTCGATGTACCGCTGCGGCGTCATCTCACCACCGCGCACCCCGGCTTCGGGCGCGTCCCCCACCTCATCCATACGGGGAGTACACCGCCCCACCAACCCCCCGTCAACCGAACCAGGACACTCACCCGAGCGCGTGCCGAGGCCAGGGGAGAAAGCTGCGCCATGATGGTCCGCGTGAGTGAAGAGACTACGTTTGAGGCCGTATCAGGCCAGTACCAAGAGTTCATGAAACTGCCGTTTCCTCCCCGACTGGCTGGAGCGGACCGGGCCGGCTTCGACCTGGTGATGCTGGACTCGGACACCGCAGGCTGCGTTTTCACATGGATCAAGAACGGCGGCGAACTCGAAGCGCGGAGTCGAAGCACTCTGCTCCGCTGCATCGCCCGCCTGGACCGGGTCATACCTGTGCTCGGCGAAGCGGACGCCCCTGAGTACTGGCACCACCTGCGCGAGATGGCTCAACTCGTCGCGGATTCCCCACACGTGGCCACCGAATGAGATGACCCCTCGGCTCAGCCAAACGAACAAGGCCCAGGCCCCCGGTTCAGCACCGGTGACCTGGGCCTTTGTCTATCTACCTGCTGGTGGGCGCGGACGGTTTCGAACCGCCGACATCTGCTTTGTAAGCCTGGCGCTGATCACGTAATCGCTTGGCTGGCCAGCAGGCGTAGAACGATGATGTTCGCCCTGCGCTTGCCCGTACCGCTGCGGGCCGTGATTGACCGTAGCTGGCTGCTCGATCTGGCACTGATCTGGCACGGACCCTGGAGCCGCCACCCTGCCTTGCCAGTTCGTCCACTCACTCTCTGCTTCCACCCTTGCCCTGTCGGCTCAAATAATAGTAAGGCGTACGTAACCATTACTGTCCGTCACCGTTGACGTCAGACCCGGATGCCAGCTCCTGCGGTAGCCGACAGCCGGGCTCCATCACCGTCCAGGGCGGTGAGGTCCTGAGTGAGGCGAATCAGGGCGACCCGTCCCTACTTAGGAGCCAAGCCAGCAGTCTCCGCATGGGCCCGAACACAGAACATAGGAGTGTGAAGGCCGGCGCGTGGTTGACGGCTCACTCACTCAGTACCTGGTCAGCGGGGGGGACGAAGCATGTGCACTGGAGCGGCTTGACAGTGATCATGACTTGATCAGGTCGCGATACGTTAGGGTGGCGCGGTGAACCATGAGCTTCCTGTAATCAGTCTCTTCTCCGGTGCTGGAGGCCTCGACTGCGCTGTTGAGAGCTGTGCTGAACCACCACTGGTGCAGGACGGCTCCGGATCGCCGCTGAGCGTTGCCGTCGCCACCGACTATGAACAGACGGCTCTGGACACGCTAACGGCCAACTTCCCGCACACCAAGACCGTGTGCGGGGACATCCAAAAGATCTCGACCGCAGAGTTGCTGGAAGTAGGCGGGCTGAAGGCTGGGGATCCGACCCTGGTCATCGGCGGCCCTCCTTGCACCCCTTTTAGCAAGTCCGGTTTTTGGATCGAAGAGAAGCGTAATAGCGCTGACCCTAATGCCTCACTCCTCGACGAATACGTTCGCGTAGTACGCGAAAGTCGGCCCGAAGCTTTCATCTTGGAGAACGTACAAGGCCTGACATATAAGACTCACAAGGCCCAGTTCGATCGGCTTATTTCGGGACTCAGGGATGCCGGTTATAATCCGAGCTTCCAGGTGCTCCTTGCAGCGGAGTACGGAGTCCCGCAGCTTCGTAGGCGAGTTTTCGTAGTTGGGCGACGCGACGGAAAGGCTTTTCACTTCCCAAAGACCACGCACTCTGGCGAGTCCGAGAGGGATCGGGTGATTGATCGCACTAAGATCCCATTCACGAGCCTTCGTCAGGCCTTTGCGGGACTTCCTGAACTCCCCGACCCGGGAGAGATCGTTGAGGGAACATACGCAGACCTCGCCGCGGAAGTCCCTCCAGGCCAGAACTATTTGTGGCACACCGATCGGTATGGCGGCCGTAATGAGTTCAAGTGGCGTAGCCGCTATTGGACCTTCCTTTTGAAGTCGGACCCAGACCGCCCGTCTACAACACTGCAAGCTCAACCAGGTCCGTGGGTCGGCCCGTTCCATTGGGAGAACGTCAAGAACGCAAATGGGGAACAGCGGGCTCGCAGATTTCGCGTTGCCGAGATGAAGCGAATCATGACTTTCCCTGATGAGTTCGTTTTCACCGGCGGGAAGCGAGAGGTGCAGCGGCAAATTGGTAACGCTGTCCCGGTGGAGCTGGGGAAGGTCGTCGTGCGCGCCCTAATGGAGCAGCTCGGACATCTTGATTCCGACGGCAGCAAGTTTTCTAACCAGACTGACCATGAGCAGCTTGAACTGATCTAGAGCTATATGGGGGGGCAGTGGGTATAACCATCGTAAAGGCCGAAGCAGAGAAGATTTTGCAGGCGGCGCACGATATAGCTAGCTCGGACGTAGCGGATCCCTTGGAGGATTGGACGCTTCTTGCGACATCACTGCGCGAAGCAGATGCTCCGAGAACGTACACTGCTGCACTCGTAACAGCACTGCTCGCACGTTCATGCGATGCGCGCGTTGATCCTTTGTCCATCAAAGAGAAGTACGACGAGCGAGCCTTCTCTCTACGCAACCTTTGCCACAGCGTAGTCGTCCCGATTTCCATTAAACTCGGATTCGACCTGGGCGCAACAGGCCGCGAACCCATAAACAATCAACCATTCTTTCGATACGACCATTACAGCGAGATCGTCAGAGTTAGAGCCAAGGCGCGTCCCTACCTTGATCGACTAAGTAACGCTCTCACTAAAGTAGATGAAGAGAATTTTTCCACGGAAGATGCCTTCCGTGCACTTGCTGCTGTCCTGACAGTGTGCATCGCCGTAGCGAAAAAGAAGCGTATCGTCCCAGTTGGAAGTGCCATTGTCGAGGCGAGCCTGATTGCCGAGACGCAAAATTTTGTCACCACTGGCTACGATATTCCACGTAAGCTCCAGGCCTGCGTTGCCGCCGGTCTCGACATGGCTTACGAGGAAGTCATTTCTCGAAGGATCAACGACCCCTCCCGTGATCTTCCCGGTGATGTCCAAGTCATATTGGACGGCGAGCCCCTGTTGACCGTAGAAGTGCGGGGGAAAAGTGTGACAGGGGAAGGTCTCGAGCAGTTCGTTCGCAGCGCAGCGGATGCCGGCTTCCGTCGAGTCGCTCTCATGGTTGACGCGGCATCACATGTATCGCTCATGTCAGCCAACGAAGCAACAGTGGAACTCGAACGAGAGTATGGCTGCATTATAAAGGTAAATGAGAGTACATCGAGTTTTCTGCGTGATGTATTTGTGTGGTCGCCTCGAGACACCCATTCGATTCTGTCGACCTTTCCCGAGGCAATGTATCGACGGATGACAGAGATCGAGGTACGGGAATCCGAGATAGAACGTTGGATCAAGCTATTCCCTGATACTTAACCTTGGCCCTGAAGCAAGCTTAAGGCTTTGTAGATGTCTAAGGCACCCCTCGCTGAGGATTGCATCGATGAATTAAGGGATGCCCATAGATGCCAACTCGGCAAATCCGCAGGCCGTCTAGGGGTGCCCGCCAGCGACTTGAAGCGTTGACGCAGAGGATGAGGGAGGATGAGGCGGCGGCAGCAAGAGGCCGCACGCCTCAGAGTACACGCCGAAGAATTCTCGCTTTCGCCGTCCTAAAAATCTCAAGAGAGTCACGTAGGATGCTGCCAAGCTGCGGCGGAATCGGTATCCGACGAACCTCCTCCGTCGACCGATTTCGAAACCGTAGTGGTCGTGGGTCTCGCCAGAGTCTGCACGCTGTCTTCCTGCACTCGGGCGCGTACGGTGAAGCAGTATCACACCCCAGCCGGACGCGGACAGCTTGGGATCTGACTCAGCGAGGCCCACGCCCTCAGTAGAGCCGTAACCACTTTAAGTCGTCATGAGCGGCACGATACCTCTGTGCATCGAGGTTCTAGCTAGCGCTGCCGCCCATTAACCCAGCTCTCATCCCGTCTGCCGTCGACCCACACGTACGTGGAGCGGGCACGGGCCCTGGCGTCCAGGTGGAGCGCGCCACTGTACGAACGACCTGGACGCCAGGGCCCGTGTCTGCTCGGCTTTGCCTGGGTCGACGGCAGACGGGATGGGAGCCCCTACCGCAACAACCCACAGCCGGCGCCCGCCTACGGAGCCCCCTCCATCCCGGAGTCGGAGCGCCCTCGCCGGAGGCATCATTTTGAACCTGCGGCTGCCCTGCTGCGTCGCGCTTCGCATAGTCCATCGAGCTGTCCACCCTGGTACGTGATGGATTCTCGACTGCCTGCTGCACGTGGCGGCCCCGCCGTAAAGGCGGCGCGCTCCCGCGCAGTGCGCGGGCCTTGATGAAGTAGAGAAAGTCTCACCGCACCTGCGCCCTGTCCCCGCCACCGGGTGCCCCACTAGTGTTGTGCCGGTCGGCACAACAGACGCAAGGGGGCGTGCTCACAGGATGGGACCGAAGTCGGAGCGGGTGTACCGCACGATTTGCGAATGGATCGCCGCGGGCAAGTACCCCCCAGGCTCCAAGATCCCTTCCGAGCGCACGCTCGCCCAGGATCTGGAGATCGGACGGACACAGCTTCGGCAGGTGCTCGCCAAGCTCGTCTCCGAGGGCGTCATTGAGGTTCACGATCGCAGCTCGTACCGCGTGCCGAACCGCACCGTAAGCGTCCAGGCACCGACAGATCTTGAGCCGTGGCAGATTCACGGTGAACGCACTCTCTACGACAACCGATGGGTGAAGCTCGAACTCGTCGATGTCGAGCCGCCTGGTGTTGAGCGGTTCGAGCATCACGTAGTCCGTCTCCAGCACGTCGCCATCGCTGCCGTCATCGACGATCAAGACCGCGTCCTCATGCTCTGGCGCTACCGCTTCGTCCCGAAGTCGTTCGGTTGGGAGCTTCCCGGTGGAATCGTGGACGCGGGAGAGTCTCCCTCTGCGACGGCACTCCGCGAGGTAGAGGAAGAGACCGGCTGGCGACCGGATGCCCTTGAGCACGTCGTGACGTACCAGCCCATGGTGGGCATGGTCGACTCCCCGCACGAGATTTTCGTGGGCAATGGCGCGACGCTTGTTGGTGAACCGACCGACCTTGAAGAAGCCGGCCACGTCGCTTGGGTGCCACTCGCAGACATCCCTGAGCTGATGGCCCGCGGGGAACTGGTGGGGTCTGGGACGCTCGTCGCGCTCCTTCACGTGCTGGCGTCCCGCACGGCGAAGAAATCCACTACAGGCGCTGCGTAAGCTGCTCGATTCGCCGGCGCTGGCGTACCGACCCGGTGCGGTTCGCAAGCAGGCGAGCCTGGCGGAGCTGATCGAGAGCCTGGTCATACTCGCCACGTGCCAGGTGGGCTTGCGCAAGATCGGATCGGAGACCTGCCGACGCTCGTATGGACGTCGGATCGATCGCGTCAAGAGCCTCGTAGAGACTCTGCATCGCCTCGTCATCGCCGATCAGGGCTAGCGCGTTGCCTCGCCACCGTGTCAGGTGTCCGTGATTAAGGAAGATGCTAAGCATGTCCGGGTCCCGCGCCTCCTCGCCCTGGGGAAGGTGCCGCATCGCCCTGTCCAGTGCACGACGACAATCGTCGGGCAACCCTGCCTTGGCACAGATCTCAGCTTCCGCCGCGTAGAGCCAAGCGGTGAGCCTCGGCGACATCGCCGCGCCGCCGGCTCGCTGAGCATTTCGGATCAGTTCGACTGCCGTCTCTGGACGACCGGCATCACAAAGTACGTATGCCTGCTCAGCCATCGCGTGAGCGAGATACATCGGCTCATCGGCTTCCTTGGCGGCGTGTTTCCCCAGCTCGTAGTGCCGCCATGCCCGTTCAATGGCTCCTACATCGAGGGCCTGCCATGCAGCCAGGGTTGCGGCTCCAGCCAGTGCGCGAGCCACTGGACGCCTCGTCTCCGGTAGCACAGCAAACGTGAGGGCGTCCTTCAAGGGTCGCTAGGTGCCCTGTCATCTGGTCGACGAGACCGGCGGCTCCCATCTGCCGGTCCATGGTTCGCAACAGTTCCGTCTGGTCCATGAACGTGTTGACCATGGTGAGGCTTACGTTCCGAGCCGCATCAATACGGCTCACGAGTTCGTCATAGCCGTTCGCCTCGATGGAGGGGACAGCGATACCGGCGGCCCCGCCCTGCAACTCATCGTCGGTGACCCCAAGTAGCACACGGATGATCTTCGCGTAGCGCTCCGATATGGATCGCCGGCCGTTCTCCCACTCGGACACATAGACACGCAGGCTGGCGGTCGAGGCGACTGCGAGCATGTGCTGCTTCGCATGTCGCTCGATCTCGCGAACCAGACGCTCTTGTGACCACTCTCGCGCGTTCCTTGCTGCCTTCAGCCCATTCGTCACGTGCACCGCCCTGCATGTGAAGCCTGATCCGTAGCGTCAGCATGCCGCACGTTGACGCAGGTCGTGAGGGGTTAACCAGTCAGCTGTTAACTCCTGTCAGCTACCGGTCTGTTGAGCCAAAGGGTTCTCTAGAGGCAAGGCAGACAAGCGGGTTGAAAAGTCACCCCGACCGAACCACTTGACATCTGGTGCGCACCAGATACAACCTACTGGTGCGCACCAGTTGAGGAACAGAGGCCCGCAGGGCCTCCCAACCGGCCGACGACAACTCGCGGGAGCGGCGCCCTACCGCCAAGCAAGTACGCCGCTCCCACCCCTCCGAAAGGGAGTTCCATCATGCGTCAGATCCCCGTCAACACCTCCACGGCCATGGTGATGGTGGCTCAGCCCCCGGCCCCGAAGATCGCGAACCGGCAGACCGGAGAGGTCGCCACCGACCGCGAGACCGGCGCCACGATGATGACGATCGACGTCATGTTCGTCATGGACGGCAACGCCGAGATCCTGAACCTGACCGTCCCCGAGACCGGCATCTCCGGCGAGCTGACCATGGGCACCCCGGTCGCCCTGACCGGCGTCGTCGCCCGGCCCTGGGAGAACGAGTTCAACGGCCAGAAGCGCCACGGCATCAGCTTCCGCGCCGTCGCCGTCACCTCCCTCGCCGCCACGAAGGCGGCCTGACCATGACCGCGTTAATGGTCGTCCTCGCCCTGGTCGCCACGGTCGCGCTGCTGCTGCGGTGGCAGCGTCCGGCCTGGTACTGGATGTCCTTCGGCATCGGCTTCGCGATCATGCGGGTCCTGGTCCGGTACTCGTCCGTCATGGACGCGTGCGGGCTGACCGTCCCGCCCCCGCGCTGGCGCCTCACCCTGGCCCGCCTCACCGGCCGGCCGATTCCGGAATCTCGGTCCCCCCGGATTCTGCGGCTGCGGCCGACGCGGACGGGCCTGGTGCTTCGGGTGAAACTCCGCCCGGGTCAGGACGCGTTCGTCATGGCGCGGCTCAAGCTCGGACGCTCCACCGTCTACGACCTGATCCGTTCGCGCCGTCTGGTCTCCATCACCATCGGCCGGTCGCGCCGCGTCCCCGCCGACGCCGTCCGGGACTTCATCGACAACCAGATTGAGAAGGACGCCTGATGGCCACTCAGCGCAAGCGCAACCCGAACGGCGCCGGCACCATCACCCAGCGGAAGGACGGCCGCTACCAGGCCGCCGTCTACGTCCTCCAGCCCGACGGCACACGCGCCCGCAAGTTCGCGTACGGCAAGACCTGGGCCGAGTGCGACGCCAAGCGCCGCGCGCTCCTCGACAAGGTCGACAACGGCGTCCCCGTGCCGACCCGTTCGATGAAACTCTCCGAGTGGCTGCCGTACTGGCTCGACAACATCGTCAAGCCGCGCCGGAAAAAGACCACCGCCGCCAAGTACGAGGTTCACATCCGGCTCTATCTCGTTCCGATGATCGTCTCCAAGCGGCTGGAGTCCCTCAGCGTCGCCGATGTCCGCCGCTTCCTCGTCCAGCTGGAGAAGAAATCCAGCGCCGCCACAGCCAAGGAGTCGCACCGCGTCCTGCGTACGGCCCTCACCGCGGCCTGTCGTGAGGAGCTGGTTACCCGGAACGTCGCGTCGCTCGTCGAGCCCCCCACCGTCACCGCGCGGGAACTCTCCCCCTGGTCCTTGGACGAGACCCTCGACTTCCTCGCCGCCGCCCGGAAGGACCCGCTGTATGCCGCCTTCGTGCTCGCCATCGCCCTCGGCTTCCGCCGCGGTGAGGTCGTGGGCCTTCGCTGGGAGAACGTTGACCTCGACAAGCGAGAGATCCGGGACAGGACGCAGCGTCAGAGGGTCGGCGGTGAGGTGTACGAGGACGATCCCAAGGGTCGCCGGCGCAAGCAGACGCTTCCGCTCCCCGCCATCTGCGTCGCGCCCCTGCGGTGGCGGCGTCTCAAGCAGGATGCTGCCCGCGAGCGTGCCGGGGAGAAGTGGACGGAGACCGGGTACGTCTTCACCACCCGCACCGGCCAGCCCATCGAGCCGCGCAACCTCTACCGCTCGTTCACCCGCGTCGCGAAGAACGCCGGCCTCCGGGTCGTTCGGCTGCACGATGCCCGGCACGGCACGGCGACGCTCCTCACCGCCGCCAGCGTCCCGCCCCGCGTCGTGATGGAGATCCTTGGGCACAGCCAGATCGCGGTGACGATGAACGTGTACACCCACGTCGTCCAGGACACGCAGCGCGAGGCCGTGAGTCACATGGACCGGCTGCTCAGGAGCCGTCCCCGATCGTGATCGGCCGCTCGCGTTGATGTCAGAAGTAGATGTCAAAGGCCCCCAGCCATGATCGGCTGGGGGCCTTTGCACTGGTGGGCGCGGACGGTTTCGAACCGCCGACATCTGCTTTGTAAGAGCAGCGCTCTACCCCTGAGCTACGCACCCGTGGAAGAGGCAACAGCCTACATGGCGCACCGGTGGGTCCTGCAAACGGATACCCGTGCCCTCGGCGGGGTGCGGAGGGTGATTCGATCATTACCTGGGGCGACGGCAGGCGACGGCGTCGTCCTCGGGGCGAACTGACCGGCCCGTGTGCGCGTCCCTACCGGGTGGGAGAATGAACCAGACCGGGCACGGCGGACACAGCACGGGAGAGGTACGTGGCGGCGAGCGACGCGAGGGGGGCGAGCGGCGTTCGGCGTCGTGACGCGCCGAGCCGGGGAGAGACGCGTACGGGGACGGGGCCCGGCGGGGCCGGGACGGTGCTCCGGCCGAAGAGCGGAGGCTCGGTTTCCGGGGTGCGGCTCGCTCTCGCGTTGCCCCTGCTGCTCGGCGCCCTGCTGCCGCACGCCTTCGCCGGCGGGGGGACCCGTCGCTGGTTCGGTGGGCGGGGGGAGGGGCAGCGGGCCGAGGCCCAGGCCGCCAAGGACGCCGCCGCCTCCGCGTTCTACGAGCTCGACACCGCCCAGCGCGGACTGCGGATCTCCGTCGAGACCATCACCGCCGTCGACAGCTCCCCCGAGGCGCGCCGCGCCGTCGAGGGCTTCGAAGCCCTCGGGCGCCGTATCGACGAGGTCAGCCTCATCTACATCAGCGCCGTCGACGCCCATGACCTCGACCGCGACGAGCTCGACGCGGCGACGGCCGGCCGGGCCCGCGCCGAACTGACCCGCGCCAAGGACGAACTGGACCGGGTCAAGGGCGAGCTCGACCGGTACGAGCAGGGCCTCGGGCCGCTCCTCGACCGTGCCGAGACACAGCTCGCCCGCCTCGCCCCCGCCGTCGAGCGCGCCCGGCAAGCGCTGCGCGGCGCGAGCGGCGCCCTCGACGCCGTACGGGAGAGCGGGCTGCGCGCCGACGACCTCGCGCTGCGGCTCGCCCAGCTCGGGCCCGAGCTGACCCGGCTCAACGAGGGCGCGGGCCGGCACGGCGTCCCCGAGACCCTCCAGCGCGCCGACCGGGTCCTGCGCGACGCCGAAGCCGTACGGGCCGAGGCGGAGCGTCTGCCCGAGCGGGCCGCCGAGATCGACCGGCGCCTCGTGTCCCTCCGTACCCGCACCGAGGCGCTCACCACCCGCGCCGGGGGCGTCGAGCCGGTCCTCTCGGAGCTGCGGCGGCGTTTCACCGCGTCCTGCTGGCAGGACCTCCAGCACGTGCCGGAGCACGCCGCCGACACGCTCCGGCAGGCCGAGGAGCGGCTCGCCGAGGCGGGGAAGGCGCGGACCGAGCAGCGCTGGCCCGACGCGACGTCGATGCTCTCGACCGTCCGCGCGCTCCTCGACGCCACCGACGAGGCCGTCTCCGCCGCCGGAGACCGGCTGCGCCGTCTCAACTCCGTCGCGAAGGACCCGAAGGCGGAGATCGACCGGACCCGGTTCGCCGTACGGGACGCCCAGCGGCTCGCGATGGACGGGCGCAGCACCCCCGAGCCCCGTCACGCCCGGCCCCTCGACGAGGCCGTCGCCCGGCTCGACCGCGCGGTCGACACCCTGGAGGGCCGCCACCCGGACTACTGGCACTTCCTCACCGAGCTGGAGGGCGTACGGGCCACGGCCGCGCACGTCGTCGGGCAGATCCGGGAGGAGCGGGGCGCCGGTCACTGAGCCGGGGCGGGAGCGGCCCCAGTCCCGTAATGACCGGCCCCGTGCCCACGAGCGGGCCGGCCCCCTGCCCCCCGCCAAGCGCAGGCTCTAGCCTGTTCCCATGCCTCGTTACGAATTCCGCTGCCGCACCTGCGGCGACACCTTCGAGCTCAGCCGTCCCATGGCCGAGTCCTCCGATCCCGCCTCCTGCCCCGCCGGGCACGGCGACACCGTGAAGCTGCTCTCGGCCGTGGCCGTCGGCGGTTCCGGCGGCTCCGCCCCCGCGCCGAGTGGCGGCGGGGGCGGCTGCTGCGGTGGGGGCTGCTGCGGCTGACCCACCGGAGACGGCGGCTACACGGCTGCGGCCGCCCGGAAGCGGCGCAGGATCTCCTCCCCCGCCGCGACCCCGCGTTCCACGAGGACATCGAGGTGGGGGGCCGTCCAGTCGCTGTCGGCCAGTTCGCCGTGGCCGGGGCGCCAGGCCCGGTCCGCGGCGAGCAGCAGGTCGGCGTCGAGCAGGGAGTCGCCGGCGGCCAGCGTGAGCGTGGCGCCGGTGCGGCGGGCGACCTCGCGGACGGCCGCGCCCTTGGTGAGCGGCTTCGGTACGGCGTACACCTTGCGGCCCTGGAGCGAGACCGTCCAGCCCCGCTCCCCCGCCCAGGCGCCGAAGCGCCCCAGCCAGTCCGCGGGGAGCCGTTCCCGCTCGACGACGAGGTAGGCGAACAGGTCCTCGGCGACGCGGTGCTTGCGTACCCAGGACAGGTCCGTGGTGGCCGTCAGGTACGCGCGGATCTCGGAGAGCGGCGCGCACTCGTCGGCGAGCCGCCGCAGGACGGAGTCGTGCCAGTCCTGGTCGGTGACGCCGTCGACGAGGATGTGGCCGCCGTTGGCGCAGATCGCGTACTTCGGTGCGGTGCCGGGGAGTTGGATGCGCTGGTACTGCTTCCGCGTCCGTGTCGTCGTCGGGACGAAGACGGCTTCGTCGGACAGCTGGGCGAGGAGCCCGGCCGCGTCCTCGGTCATGTAGGAGAGCGGTCTCGCCTCGTGGACCTCGACGCAGAGCAGCCGGGGCGCCTGGGCGTCGGGCATGCCGAGGGCGAGCGCCGCGGACGAGTAGATGAGGGTCCGGTCGAGGTCGCTCGCGACCAGCGTCGTACTCACTGGGACACCACCGCCTTGCCGTCGGCGCCTGTCGCACCCTTGGTGTAATGAGGGTGTATCAGACCCACGCAGCTGTACGGAAGTTCGTCGACCTCCTCGACCGGGACCCCGCGCTGCTCCGCGAGCAGGCGGACGTGGGCGAGGTCGGCGTCGGCGCCCCGCTTGGCGAGGATCTTCCAGGGGACGCGGCGGAGCAGGACTCGGGTGGTCTCGCCGACGCCCGGCTTGACCAGGTTGACGTCGTGGATGCCGTACTCCTCGCTGATCCGCTCCACGGCGGCCCAGCCCTCCCAGGTGGGCGTGCGGTCGGTGGTCAGGAGTTCCTTGACGTCGGTGTCGACGGTGTCGGCGACCTCGTCGAAGTGGGCGGCGACGGCGTCGAGGAAGTCGTTCGAGACGTCGGCGGCGGCCAGTTCGCGGTAGAACTTGCCGCCGTGGAAGTCGTCGGGGCCGACGAGGTCGGCGCGGAGGACCGTGCGCGATATCAGGCCGGAGACCGTGGAGTTGAGACACGCGGAGGGGATGAGGAAGTCCTCGCGGGTGCCGTAGGTCCGGACGCAGGAGCCGGGGTCCGCGAGGACCGCGATCTCCGGGTCGAAGCCCGTGACGCCCTCGGTCGCCTCGAACACCCTGATCGCCTCGGCGAGTTCGCGGGTGATGGCGCCCTTGCCGGTCCAGCCGTCGACGAACACGACGTCGGCCGGGTCGTGGTGGGCGGCGAGCCAGCGCAGCGCGTTGGCGTCGATGCCGCGGCCGCGGACGATGGACACGGCGTAGTGGGGCAGGTCGAGGCCGTGGCGGGCGGCCGCCCAGCGGCGCATGAGGACACCGACGGGGGTGCCGGCCCGCGCGAGCGAGACGAGGACGGGGCTGCGGCCGGGCCGCTCGGCGAGGACGGTCTCGGTGACGGTGCCGACGGCGCGGGCGATCCGGGCGGCGGAGCCCTCCAGGGCGCTGTGGAAGAGCTCCTGGTAGCGGGCGCTGGGCTGGTACTCGACCGGGAGCGACTCGGCGTAGTGCGCGCCGCCGCTCTGGATGGCTTCCTCGCGTTCCTCGGTGGGCGCCTCCAGTTCGACGTCCGAGAGGTCCTGGAGCAGCCAGCCGACCTCCTCGGGCGCGTACGAGGAGAAGGCGGGGCCGCGGAGGGGCTCGGGCAGCATGGAGCTCCTTTCGGGAGCTTCGGAGTCGGAGAGCTGGGGGGTGTACGGCGCGTACGAGGGGACGACGGCCAGCACCACGCGCGGGATGTGCGCGGCGAGCTGGGCGAGGAGGCCGTCAGGGGCGTGCAGGGCCGGGGTGTCGGCGGTGGAGTCGATGACGACGACGGCGGCGTCGAAGCCCGCGCCGGCCACGTTGTAGGCGTAGCGCTCGCCGGGTCCGTCGGCGGGGTCGTCGTGGGCGGGGAAGACGAGCCGGGTGCGTATCGCGTAGCCGGGGTCGTCGACGGCGAGGACGGGCGAGCGGGTGGTGGTGGAGTACCGGACGTCGTGTCCGGCGTCCTCCAGGGCGGTGCCGAGTCGGAGCGGCGCGTACATCAGCTCCTCGAACCCGAGCACGAGCACGCGGGGCCCTGCGGGCGGCTGGGCGGGGGCGGGGAGCGCCTCGGCGGACGCTTCTTCCTCCGTCGGGGTGCCCAGTGCCTCCGCGATCCTGTCCGCCATGGCCGGCAGGGCCGCCTCCAAGGCGGCTCGGTGTTCCGGCGTGAAGCCGTGGCGTCCGCCGTCGGGTATGCCGTGGGGCCAGCCGAGCGCGATCCGTACGGAGGCCGGGTGGGCGGACGGGCCGGGCGCCGGCTCGTACGGGCTCTCGTGTTCCGTCACCAGGGCCTGGCCCTTTTCCAGTACGCCCTCCGGGAGGCGAACCGTTCCCGCGGCGCCGGATATCAGGTCGACGCGGGCGCCTATCTCCGCCGCGAAGGCGTCCAGGCGGCCCAGGTCGGAGGCGGAGCGCATGTCGACGAGGGCGACGACGACGTACCGGTCGCGCGGGTAGCGCTCGTGGAGGGCGCGGACCGTGTTGAGGACCGTGTTGCCGGTGGAGAACTCGTCGTCGACGAGGACCAGCGGCCCGTCGCCCGCGAGCAGCTTCGGGTCCTCGGGCAGCAGCAGGTGCGAGGTGGCGTGCGAGTGCGACTCCTCGAAGCCGCCCGCGCGGGCGACGCCGGCCACCGGTCGCCGGGTGGAGTGGAGGTACGGGGCGAGGCCGAGGCCGTCGGCGACGGCGTGGCCGAGGGCGGTGGCCGTCTCCGCGTACCCGAGGACGACGGACCGCGCGGCCTCCTCGTCGCCGAGGAGCGCGCGGACGCGCCGGCCGAGGTCGAGGCCGGAGCCGTACACCACGGACGGCCGCTGGGGCACGTGCTTGCCGAGCACGCTGGAGACCAGCAGATGCGCCCGCTTGGGGTTGCGACGCAGTGCGAGGCCCAACAGGGCCGGTAGCTCCTCGTCGCCGATCAGTTCGACGCCAAGTCGCTCCGCGACCCACGTTCCGGTCCACACCACGTCGTCGACGTCCCTTCGTCAGCCGGCAAGTCCGGCGGTGAGCAGATCCACGAAGCCGACGTCCTCCTTGGCGACGCCGAACAGTTCGGCGCGCAACAGGGTCCGTTCGGCCCACGCGCGATGCGGCTTCACTTCGTTCATCTTGTTCGTGTAGGCGGAGCGGAGCACTCCGCCGCCGCCCCGTTCGGGCCGCAGGATGTCCTGGGCGTCGCTCCACTCCTCGTGGCTGACCACGGAGAGCGCGTGCACCGGCACCACATGGGTGGGGTGGATGCAGGTCTTGCCGAGGAGTCCGTTGGCGCGGTCGAGTTCGATCTCGCGCAGCAGGCCGTCCAGGTCGTGCTCGATAAGGGCCGTGCGCAGGTCCTCGGCGCTGCCTTCGAGGAAGGGGCTGCGGCGCAGCTGGGGCTTGAACATGCGCTCGCCGGGCCGGAAGTACTCCCAGACGGGGCCGGTGACGGTGAAGCCGGTGCCGTCGGAGCGGCCGAAGACGTTGACGACGTCGGAGATGACATGGGCGACGATCTTGACGTCGTAGGCGGTCATGTCGGGCGAGCGGCGCAGCCCGTAGGCGGAGCAGAAGTCGGTGACCCCGAGGCGGAGGGCGAGGACGCGGTCGCGGTACTTGTCGGTGATCGCGGCGATGCCGGCGAGGGTCTCGGCCCGGGTCTCCAGGTGGAGGAGCTCGGGGGACTCCAGGACGGGCATGGCGAAGAGGCGCCGGCCGCTGGTCCGCTCGGCCTGGGCGAGCGCTTCGAGGAAGTCGCGGCCGCGGGCCTCGGTGAACTTGGGCAGTACGAATCCGGACAGCAGGCGGACCGTTTCGCCCAGTCGGGTGACGAGGTCGGTGATCTGGTGCGGTTCGCGGACCCGGATGAAGAGCAGGGGCACGTCCGTGGCGGTGTCGGCGTCCGTCACGGGGGTGTCGGCGAGGTCGGCGAACTGGCGTACGAGGTTGTCCTCGCCGGCTTCGACGTCGGCGTCGCTGATGGAGTCCTCCAGGCAGAGCACCATGGAGACCACTCCGCGGGCTGCCTGCTTGCGCACGTCGTCGGCGAGCCGCGGCCGGGTGGCGGGGCTGTAGAGCGTGGCGCCCAGGGCCGTGGCGAGCGTGCGGGCGGGCGAGTCGGCCGTGAAGGCGGCCGGCTCGCGGTGGAACAGCGCAGCCCGTGTCATGGACGGGATGTGCCCGAAATGACGCATATAAGTCCCCCGTCTGCCTTTCTGGACCTGATGACATGTGGCCGGTAATAGTACGTAGGTGCGGGTGTCCACAGTTCCCTTTGTGCATGAAATCCAGGTAACTCGTCAGCATCCGTCACCCCGTCCCCGTATCGGTACCGCCCCCGCGTTGTCCGCGGGTCGGCCGGGAAGGCAGGATTACGGTCATGACGCACGCGATGCTGAAGGGCTCCAACGTCCCTCTCGACACCGTGGCCGTACGGGCCGTGCTCCGCTGGACCCCGGGCCCCGAGGTCCCCGACGTGGATGCCTCGGCCCTGCTGCTCGGGCCCGGCGGCCGCGTGCGGTCCGACGAGGACTTCGTCTTCTACAACCAGCCGCGCCACCCCTCGGGGCTGGTGCGGCGGCTGCCGAAGAAGCGGGACTCCAAGGGCCTCACGGACACCGTGGAGGCCGATCTGGGCGCGCTCGACGCCTCGGTCGACCGGGTGGTGATCGCGGCCTCCTCCGACGGGGGCACCTTCCGGTCCGTCTCCGACCTGCGGATCCTGCTGTACGACGCGGCGCCCGGGCCCGAGCGCGAGCCGCTCGCCCTGTTCTCCGTGACGGCGGAGACCGGCGAGGAGACGGCGGTCATCTGCGGCGAGCTGTACCGCCGCGGGGACGGCTGGAAGTTCCGCGCGGTGGGGCAGGGCTACCCGACCGGCCTCGTCGGCCTCGCCACCGACTTCGGCATCTCGGTCGACGAGGACGCCGAGGACGGGCTGGATGGCCAGGACGGTCAGGACGGGCTGGAAGGGCAGCGCGGCCCCGGCGGACGGCAGGACGGCCTCGGCGGGCGGCAGGACGCCCAGGAGGGCCCCCGCGAGGCCCAGGAGGGCGCCACGGCCGCCGTCAGCTCCCCCGCCTCCCCCGACCTCGACCTGACGCTGGTCCACGCCCCCGTGCCCCCGCAGCCGGCGACGCCGCCGCCCGTGCCCGACCGGGCGCCCGCCTACGGCTACCCGCAGCCGCCGCTGAACGCCCCGGTCCCCGCGTACGGCTATCCGCAGCCGGTGACCGCCCCCGAGCAGAACCCGTCGCCGGAGTTCCGGATGCCGCCGATGGGCCCCCAGTTCGTCCGGTCGTAAGCACCCGGTCAAGGGTCACGCCTTCGTCTTGTAGCCGCGGCCCCACTGGAGACCCCAGCCGTACAGCCGGTCCAGTTCGGCCTGGAAGCCGTAGACGAAGCGCACCTCGCGGCGGACCGTGAGCTCGCCCTTGGTGTTGTCCACGGAGAACACCGCGCAGGAGCGCGCCTGCGGGGCGCGCTCGTCGAGCTCGATCTCGATCCGGGGGCCGTTGCTCGGATAGAGCGTGATCTTGGCGTGCGTACGGTCGAAGGCCGGCGTCTGGTCGTAGATGTACACGAAGAACAGCAGGCGCTTGATCTCGGCCTTCTGGTCCAGGTTGACGAAGATCGTCTCCCCGGAGGACCCGCCGAAGCGGTCGTCGCCGCTGAGCTTCACGTACGGGGCGGTGTTCAGGTCGCCGAAGAAGCCGCCGAGCGGCTGCACCACGCCCTTGCTGCCGTCGGTGAGCTCGTAGAGGCAGCCCAGGTCCAGGTCGACGTTGACCATGCCCTGGGTGTGGGCCTGGACGACCTCGGGCTTGAAGAGCTTGGAGGGGTTGCGCAGGAGCCGTCCGCTCTGGCGGGAGCGGCCCTCGATGTCGGAGGTCCGCATCCGCCAGGAGAGGTTCACCCGCAGGTTGCCGGTGGCGGCGCCCTGCTTGGTCAGCGAGACGGACGGGCGCCGTTTCGTCAGGTCGATCGAGTGGGACGCGGAGCCGCCCGAGTCGAACTGCGCCGCCGCCCTCCCCGTAAACAGGTTGTCCCAGAAGGCCATGCCGCCTTCACCCCCCACTGCTCGTCACCACCGCGCACATGCCTGCGGGGCGGCCGGGTGCACCGACCGCCCCGCAGTGAAGCGTTCCTCATCGCCAGGGGTGTCACACCCCGGACGACACCTCGGTCTTGTCCCCCGAGGAACCGGACCCGCCCTCGGCCGCCGCGAGTGCCCTGTTGCGGCGGACGGAGGACCAGAAGGAGAGGGCGATCAGGATCACGCCGATGGAACCGGTGATGAGCTCGCTGATCTCGTGCTGGATGGTGATGAGCAGGATGACGGCGAGCGCGCCGATCGCGTAGTGCGCGCCGTGCTCCAGGTAGACGTAGTCGTCCAGGGTGCCCTCGCGGACCAGGTAGACCGTGAGCGAACGGACGTACATGGCGCCGATGCCGAGGCCGAGCGCCATCCAGAAGATGTGGTTGGTGATGGCGAAGGCGCCGATGACACCGTCGAAGGAGAACGAGGCGTCGAGCACTTCCAGGTACAGGAAGAGGAAGAACGCTGCCTTGCCGGCGAGGCCGACCGCGGAGACCGGCTTGCCCTGGGCCTTGGCCTTCTCCTCCTCCTCGTGCTCGCGCTCCTCCTCTTCCTCCAGCTTGCCCTCGAAGAAGCCGGAGAGACCGCCGACGATCAGGTACGTGACCAGGCCGGCGACGCCGGCGAGCAGCACGGTCGCGGACTTGTCCGCGACGCCGGTGCTGGTGTGCGCGTGGGTCGCGAAGGTCATCGCCGTGACGAGCAGGGCGATGAGCGCGACGCAGGCCGACAGCATGTCGACCTTGCCGAGCTTGGCCAGCGGGCGCTCCAGCCAGCCGAGCCACTTGATGTCACGGTCCTCGAAAATGAAGTCGAGGAAGATCATCAGGAGGAACATTCCACCGAAGGCGGCGATCGCCGGGTGGGCGTCCGTGACCAGGGCCTCGTACCGCTCGGGATTGTCCAGCGCCAGTTCGATGGCCTCGATCGGGCCGACCTTGGCGCTGATGGCGACGATCGCGACGGGGAAGACCAGCCGCATACCGAATACCGCGATCAGGATGCCGATGGTGAGGAAGATCTTCTGCCAGAAGGCGTTCATCTTCTTCAGGATTCCGGCGTTGACAACCGCGTTGTCGAAGGACAGTGAGATTTCGAGGATCGACAGGATCAGTACGATCCCGAACGCCTCCCACCCCCACTGCCAAGCGGCGAAGGCCAGGCCGAGCGCCGTGATGGCGAACGACCAGCCGAAGGTTTTCAGAACCACTGTCTACCCCATCGTGAAACTGCTTGGCTTTACGAAACGTTGACCCCGAAGTCTAGAGCGATGCCCCGAAGCCCGGACGCGTACCCCTGGCCGACCGCGCGGAACTTCCATTCGCCGTGGTACCGGTACAGCTCGCCGAAGATCATCGCGGTCTCCGTGGAAGCGTCCTCGGAGAGGTCGTACCGGGCGAGTTCCTGCCCGTCCAGCTGGTTCACCACCCGGATGAACGCGTTGTTCACCTGGCCGAAGCTCTGGCCGCGGTTGTCGGCGTCATGGATCGACACCGGGAAGACGATCTTGTCGCAGTGGGCCGGCACCATCGAGAGGTCCACGATGAGGGACTCGTCGTCCCCGTCACCCTCGCCGGTGAGGTTGTCCCCGGTGTGCTCGACGGAGCCCTCGGGGCTGCGGAGCTGGTTGTAGAAGACGAAGTACTCGTCCCCGAGGACCCGCCCGGCCTGGCACAGCAGGGCGCTGGCGTCGAGGTCGAAGGGGGCTCCGGTGGTGGAGCGCGCGTCCCAGCCGAGCCCCACGAGGACCTTGGTCAGGTTGGGTGCGGCCTTGGAGAGGGAGACATTGCCTCCCTTGGCGAGCGTGACGCCCATGATTCGGTTCCTCCCCGGTTGATGAGGCACGTCCGGCGCCGCACGAGAGGTGCGGCGCCGGACGGTTCGAACGGTTCGGCTCAGACGTTGACGCCGAAGTCCTGCGCGATGCCGCGCAGGCCCGAGGCGTAGCCCTGGCCGACGGCGCGGAACTTCCACTCGGCACCGTGGCGGTACAGCTCGCCGAAGACCATGGCGGTCTCGGTCGAGGCGTCCTCGGAGAGGTCGTACCGGGCGATCTCGGCGCCGCCGGTCTGGTTCACGACGCGGATGAACGCGTTGCGCACCTGGCCGAAGGACTGCTGGCGGTTCTCGGCGTCGTAGATCGAGACCGGGAAGACGATCTTGGCGACTTCGGCCGGCACGGTGGCCAGGCTGACCTTGACCTGCTCGTCGTCACCCTCGCCCTCACCGGTCGTGTTGTCGCCGGTGTGCTCGACGGAGCCGTCGCCACTCTTCAGGTTGTTGAAGAAGACGAAGTCCTGCTCGTTACGGACCTTGCCCTCCTCGGTCACCAGGATGGCGCTGGCGTCGAGGTCGAAGTCCGTACCGGTGGTGGTCCGGACGTCCCAGCCCAGACCGACGGTCACGGCGGTGAGGCCAGGGGCCTCCTTGGTCAGCGAGACGTTGCCGCCCTTGCTGAGGCTGACTCCCACGAGTCCCTCCATAGGTTTTCAGGGGCAGCGCCCCCGGTCGTGCGTTGGCATTCGGATCAACGACTGGATCCTAGTGACGGGTTCCCGGTCGAAACAGTCGATTCGCCCCGCGAATCGGAGATGTCGCCGTCGAATGCGGAGATGTGGGGCGACGGAGGCGGATGTACGGGCCGACGGAGGGCGGGATTGCCGGCCGCGGCGGAGGGCGGGATGTCGGGCGGCGGCCGGTCAGATGGCGTCGAGCGCCTTGACGTACTCGCCGAGGTCGCGGGCGTCCGGCAGGGCGTTGACGACGGTCCAGCGGACGACGCCCTCCTTGTCGATGATGAAGGTGCCGCGCACCGCGCAGCCCTTCTCCTCGTCGAAGACGCCGTACGCGCGGGAGGCCTCGCCGTGCTTCCAGAAGTCGGAGAGCAGCGGGTACTCCAGGGACTCCTGCTCGGCGAAGACGCGCAGGGTGTGGATGGAGTCGTTGGAGACGGCGAGGAGCTGGGTGTCGTCGTTGACGAAGGTCGGCAGGTTGTCGCGCAGCTCGCCCAGCTCACCGGCGCAGACGCCGGTGAAGGCGAAGGGGTAGAAGAGCAGCACCACGTTCTTCTCGCCGCGGAAGTCGGACAGCTTCACGGTGCGCCCGTGGTTGTCCTTCAGCTCGAAATCCGGGGCCCTGGTGCCGACCTCGATCGCCATCGCGTACGCATCCCTTCGCCGGGCCCTGCCCTTGGGCCGTATCGGTGAACCCCACCCTACGGCCCCTGCACGAAAGCCCCCGCCGGCGTAACGGGCGGGGGCTTGTCGCAGCGTGGTGATCAGCGCTTGGGGGCCGTCAGGCGGGTGCCCGTCCAGTCCTTGGCGACGCTGATGCTCTTGGTCTGGGAGAGACCAGCTGTCTGCGCGGCATCGTTGATGTCGCTCGGCTCGATGTAGCCGTCGCGGCCGGTCTTCGGCGTCAGCAGCCAGATGGTGCCGCCGTCCTCCAGAAGACCGATGGCGTCCACCAGGGCATCGGTGAGATCGCCGTCCTCGTCGCGGAACCACAGCACGACGGCGTCGGCGACGTCGTCGTACTCCTCGTCCACGAGCTCGGCCCCGATGATGGACTCGATGCCTTCACGGAGATCCTGGTCGACGTCGTCGTCGTAGCCGATCTCCTGGACCACCTGTCCGGGCTCGAACCCCAGCCTGCCGGCCGGGTTGGTCCGCTCCTCCGCGTGGTCCGCGGTCGCGCTCACGGCTTGCCTCCTGCTCATTCGGTAAATGCTTGTGGCCGCGCGTGGGCGCGCGGTGCTGGCCGTAGTCCACACGTGCCGGGGTGGATCGCGCAAGTGCCCGGCCGTGGAGACCGCCGAAACGGTGACGTTTGGGGCCGTCTCGCCGCAACTTCCGGCATCGTAGGTCCCCGCTCCGTGATCAGGCACACATGGTTCATCCCGTTTTACTGACTTCTGCGGTTTCAGTCTGCCGAACGCCCGGACGAAACGCATGCGCGAGTTGGGCGTAAGGTTGCGATTTGAGCGCACCCAGACCCATGGACAGCCCTCCGAGACACCCCCTGGGGGTTACCTCTCGGTAAATGTGACGTCTGGCGTCGGCGGGGTACACGATGGACATCCCGACCACTCCGTGGCCCCGTGGGCACCACCGACAGCGAAGGAAGAGCGTGGCTCCCGGATCCGATCGCAACCCGATCATCATTGGCGGCCTTCCCAGCCAGGTCCCGGATTTCGACCCGGAAGAGACCCAGGAATGGCTCGACTCCCTCGACGCGGCCGTCGACGAGCGGGGCCGTGAGCGGGCCCGCTACCTCATGCTCCGCCTCATCGAACGGGCCCGCGAGAAGCGCGTGGCCGTGCCCGAGATGCGCAGCTCGGACTACGTCAACACGATCGCCACCAAGGACGAGCCCTTCTTCCCCGGCAACGAGGAGATCGAGCGCAAGGTCCTCAACGCCACCCGGTGGAACGCGGCCGTGATGGTGTCGCGCGCCCAGCGTCCCGGCATCGGCGTCGGCGGCCACATCGCGACCTTCGCGTCCTCGGCCTCGCTGTACGACGTCGGCTTCAACCACTTCTTCCGCGGCAAGGACGAGGGCGACGGCGGCGACCAGATCTTCTTCCAGGGGCACGCCTCCCCCGGCATCTACGCCCGCGCGTACCTCCTGGACCGGCTGAACGACACCCAGCTCGACGGGTTCCGCCAGGAGAAGTCGAAGTCCCCGAACGGCCTGTCGTCGTACCCGCACCCGCGGCTGATGCCGGACTTCTGGGAGTTCCCGACCGTGTCGATGGGCCTCGGCCCGCTCGGCGCGATCTACCAGGCCCGGATGAACCGCTACATGGAGGCGCGCGGGATCGCCGACACCTCCAAGTCGCACGTCTGGGCGTTCCTCGGGGACGGCGAGATGGACGAGGTCGAGTCGGTCGGCCAGCTCTCCATCGCCGCCCGTGAGGGCCTGGACAACCTGACGTTCGTCGTCAACTGCAACCTCCAGCGGCTCGACGGCCCGGTGCGCGGCAACGGCAAGATCATCCAGGAGCTGGAGTCGATCTTCCGGGGCAACGGCTGGAACGTCATCAAGCTGATCTGGGACCGCTCCTGGGACCCGCTGCTCGCGCAGGACCGCGACGGCATCCTGGTCAACAAGTTCAACACCACCCCGGACGGCCAGTTCCAGACGTACGCCACGGAGACCGGCGGCTACATCCGGGACCACTTCTTCGGCGACGACCACCGGCTGCGGGCGATGGTCGAGGGCATGTCGGACCAGCAGATCCTGCACCTGGGCCGCGGTGGTCACGACCACAAGAAGATCTACGCGGCCTACGCGGCGGCGAAGGCCCACACGGGCCAGCCGACGGTGATCCTCGCGCAGACCGTCAAGGGCTGGACGCTCGGCCCGAACTTCGAGGGCCGCAACGCGACCCACCAGATGAAGAAGCTGACGGTCGACGACCTCAAGCGCTTCCGTGACCGGCTGCACATTCCGGTGACCGACCGGCAGTTGGAGGACGGCCTGCCGCCGTACTACCACCCCGGGCGGGACTCCGAGGAGATCCAGTACATGCACGACCGCCGCAGCGCGCTCGGCGGGTACGTCCCGACCCGCGTCGTGCGGGCGAAGCCGCTGGCCCTCCCCGAGGACAAGACCTACGCGGCCGCCAGGAAGGGTTCGGGGCAGCAGTCGATCGCCACCACCATGGCCTTCGTCCGCATCCTGAAGGACCTCATGCGGGACAAGGAGATCGGCAAGCGCTTCGTGCTGATCGCCCCCGACGAGTACCGCACCTTCGGCATGGACGCCTTCTTCCCGAGCGCCAAGATCTACAACCCGCTCGGCCAGCAGTACGAGGCGGTGGACCGCGAACTCCTCCTCGCCTACAAGGAGTCGCCGACCGGCCAGATGCTGCACGACGGCATCTCCGAGGCCGGTTGCACGGCCTCGCTGATCGCCGCCGGTTCCGCGTACGCCACCCATGGCGAACCCCTCATCCCCGTCTACGTCTTCTACTCGATGTTCGGTTTCCAGCGGACCGGCGACCAGTTCTGGCAGATGGCCGACCAGCTGGCGCGCGGTTTCGTGCTCGGCGCCACCGCCGGCCGGACCACGCTGACCGGTGAGGGCCTCCAGCACGCCGACGGCCACTCGCACCTCCTCGCCTCGACCAACCCGGCCTGCATCGCCTACGACCCGGCCTTCGGCTTCGAGATCGCGCACATCGTCAAGGACGGTCTGCGGCGCATGTACGGCCCCGAGGCCGAGGATGTCTTCTACTACCTGACCGTCTACAACGAGCCGATCCAGCACCCGGCGGAGCCCGAGGACGTGGACGTGGAGGGCATCCTCCGGGGCATCCACCGCTTCCGGCCGGCCGACGCGGGCTCGATCCCGGCGCAGATCATGGCCTCCGGTGTCGCCGTGCCGTGGGCGGTCGAGGCTCAGCGGATCCTCGCCGAGGAGTGGAACGTACGGGCCGACGTCTGGTCCGCGACCTCCTGGACCGAGCTGCGCCGCGAGGCCGTGGCCGTCGAGGAGCACAACCTCCTCCACCCGGACGAGGAGCAGCGCGTCCCGTACGTGACACGCAAGCTCCAGGGCTCCGAGGGCCCGTTCGTGGCGGTCTCGGACTGGATGAAGGCGGTGCCGGACCAGATCTCCCGCTGGGTGCCGGGCACGTACGGCTCGCTCGGCGCGGACGGCTTCGGCTTCGCGGACACGCGTGGCGCGGCCCGCCGCTACTTCCACATCGACGCCCCGTCGATCGTGCTCGCGGTGCTGACCGAGCTCGCCCGGGAGGGCAAGGTCGAGCGGTCGGTCCTGAAGCAGGCCGTGGACCGCTACCAGCTGCTCGACGTGGCCGCGGCCGACCCCGGCCCCGCGGGCGGCGACGCCTGATCGGCACGGCACCCGTAGCACGGAGCTCCTGCTGAGGGGCGGTGGGACCCTGGTCCCGCCGCCCTTCGGCGTTCTCTACGATTCCCCGCATGAAGGGCATGAAGGATCGCTGGGAAGAACGCACACAGGCGCCGCTGCTCGTGCTCGCCGTGGCGTTCGGCGTCGCGTACGCCGTGCCGATCGTGGCTCCCGGCGCCGCCCCCTGGGTGCACCGGCTGTGCACCCACGTCGAGTGGGCGGTCTGGGCGGTCTTCGCCGTCGACTATCTGGTCCGGTTCGTCCTCGCCCCGGCCCGCTGGGCCTTCGTCCGCTCCCACCCCCTGGATCTGCTCGCGGTCCTGCTGCCGCTGGTGCAGCCGCTGCGGCTGCTGCGGGTCGTGTCCACGCTCCTCCTCGTGGGCCGGCGGGCCCGGATGGCCCCGCAGATAACGCTCACCACCTATGTGGCGGGCGCGGTCGTCGGGCTGATGATGTTCGGCTCGCTGGCCGTGCTGCACGTCGAGCGGGACGCCCCCGACGGCAACATCAAGACCCTCGGGGACGCGGTCTGGTGGTCGTTCACCACGATGACCACCGTCGGTTACGGCGACCACGCCCCGACCACGGGTCTCGGCCGGGTGCTCGCGGTGGGCCTGATGCTCTCGGGCATCGCCCTGCTCGGTGTCGTCACCGCCAACATCGCGGCCTGGTTCATCTCCCGCTTCGAGCGGGACGACGCGGCGGAGCGCCGGCAGACCGAACTCCTGGAGACGCTGACCCGTGAGGTCCGCGAACTGCGCGCCGAGGTGTCCCGGCTCTCGGCCCCGGCGCCGGTGACCGCTCCGGTGACGGTGACCGACCCGGTGACGGTGACGGTGTCCGTGCCCGACGGGACGCCCGCGCCGGACGTCCCCGCGCCTACCGCTCCCAGAGCTTGAACGCTCTGACCTCGTAGGGCGTCTGCGGCACCCACGTCCCGCGCCCCGGATACGTCTCGAACTCGCCCTCCTCCGCGCACTCCGCCGACTGGTACGTGGTGACCGGCCGGGCGGTGCGGTTGGCGAGGGACTGTGCCGAGGTGCCCGGTGGCAGGGCGACACAGCTGTCGATGTCGGTGGTGGCCAGCTCGTGCGTCTGGGCCCGGCCCCGGAAGTCGGGCTTGGACCAGAGGCAGAGCCGACCGGGCCCGCAGGTCCCGAGGACGGTCCCGGACGGCACCGGCACGGCCGCCGCCGGCACCGCCACCGCCGACACTGCCGCCGCCGGCGTGGCAGGCAAGGCAGCGAGGAAGGCGGTCAGGACGGCCGCGATGGCGAGAGCGGTCTTCTTGTACATACTGATGAACCCCCGTTTCGTCACTCTCTGTAATCACGAGAATGGCGGAGGTCGTGCGGCAACGGAAGGGGGGCCGCCCCCGTTCACGCGAACGGGTGACGGCCCCCTACGGGAACCCTGACGGCCCCTGACGGACCTCGTCGGACCGGACGTCAGATGTGACCGCCCATGCCGCCCGCCTCCGCGTTCTCGCCGCGCTTGGTGAGCGTGGCGACGAGGGCCGCGACGACGGCGACGACTCCGGCGACGGTGAAGGCCAGGCCCATGCCGTCGAGGAAGGTGTCGTGGATGACGCCGGTGATCTGCTGGAAGACGTCGGGGGTCATCCCCGGCGCCTGCGCCAGCTCCGGCGGGGCCATGCCGAACTCGGCGGCCTGCTCCAGCTCCGGGTTCACCGGGGCCGGGATCCCGGCCTCCTTCCAGTTGTCCTCGAAGGCGCCCGCGACCTTGGAGGACATGACGGCGCCGAGCACGGCCGTACCGAGCGCGCCGCCGACCTGCATCGCGGCCTGCTGCAGACCGCCGGCCACGCCGGAGAGTTCGAGCGGCGCGTTGCCGACGATGACCTCGGTGGCGCCGACCATGACCGGGGCGAGCCCGAGGCCGAGCAGGGCGAACCAGAGGGACATGGCGAACGTGCCGGTCCCGGACGAGAGCGTGATCATGCCGAACATCGCGACGGCCGTGCAGACCATGCCGCCGACCAGCGGGACGCGCGGGCCGAACTTGGTGATCAGGGCGCCCGCCAGCGGCGAGGAGACGATCATCATCGCCGTCAGCGGCAGCAGGCGCAGACCGCTGTCGACCGGGCTGAGCCCCTTCACGCCCTGGAGGTAGAAGGTCACGAAGAACAGGCCGCCCATGAAGGCGAAGGCCATGAGGACCATGAGCACCACACCGGCCGAGAGCGGCACGGAGCGGAACATGGCCAGCGGGATCAGCGGCTCCTTGACCTTGGTCTCCCAGAAGGCGAAGACCGCGAAGAGGAGCACCGCGCCGAGCAGGCAGCCCCAGGTCTTGCCGCCGGTCCAGCCCCAGGACTCGCCGGCCTTGATCAGGCCCCAGACGAGGGAGGCCATGGCGCCGGAGAGCAGCAGGATGCCGACGACGTCGAAGGAGCGCGGCGCGTTCTGGGCGCGGTGGTCCTTGAGGATGACCAGGCCGAGGACGAGCGCGACGACGCCGACCGGCACGTTGATGAAGAAGACGGACTGCCAGCTGACGTGCTCGACGAGCAGGCCGCCGACGATCGGGCCGCCGGCCGTGGAGGCGCCGATGACCATGCCCCAGATGCCGATGGCCATGTTCAGCTTCTCGGCGGGGAAGGTGGCGCGCAGCAGGCCGAGCGCGGCCGGCATCAGCAGGGCGCCGAAGAGGCCCTGGAGGACACGGAAGGCGATCACGGCCCCGATGCTGTCGGAGAGGCCGATCGCGCCGGAGGCCAGGGCGAAGCCGGCGATGCCTATGAGGAAGGTCTGCCGGTGGCCGAAGCGGTCACCGAGCTTGCCCGCGGTGATCAGGGCGACGGCCAGCGCGAGCAGGTAGCCGTTGGTGATCCACTGGACCTGGGCGAGGGAGGCGCCGAGGTCGTTCTTGATGGCGGGGTTGGCGATGGCGACGATCGTGCCGTCGAGCGCGACCATCATCACGCCGACCGCAACGCCGATGAGGGTCAACCACGGGTGTCCGCGCAGTCCCTTCGCCGGGCCCGGTGCGGGTTCCCGGACGCCCCCCTGACCCTGCGGGGCCTTTTCCACGGTGGTCTGACTATTCATGCGAACGAGGCTAATGACAGTCACTGACAATTGACAAAGCGATTCACACGCCGGTAACTGTCACGTAGCTCACAGGTACGCTGAGCAGACGAAATGCCTGAAAAGAGGACCCTGACGTGACCCTGCCCGGCCTGCGCGAGCGGAAGAAGCAACGCACGCGCGACGCGCTGACCCGGGTGGCCCTCGAACTCTTCACCACGCAGGGGTACGAGCGGACCACCGTCGACGAGATCGTCGACGCCGTCGAGGTCTCCCAGCGCACCTTCTTCCGGTACTTCTCCTCCAAGGAGGAGGTCGCCTTCGCCGTCCAGCACATGGTGGAGGAGCGTTTCGTCGAGGCACTCCGACAGCGTCCGCCGGCCGAAGGCCCCTTCGACGCCATGCGGAACGCGGTGCTCTGCGCCTGGGACACCATCGGCGACGCCATCACCGAGGTCGTGCCGGTCGAGCTGTACCTGCGCAGCTTCCAGATGATCGAGTCGACACCCGCCCTGCTCGCCGTCCATCTGCGCCGCTCCACCGAGATGGAGGAGACCATCGCCGGGATCATCGCCGGCCGCGAGGGCCTCGACGTGGACGAGGACCCGCGCCCCCGGATCGCGGTGGCGGCGTTCAGCGGCGTGATGCGCGTGACGGCCCAGCTGTGGGGCCGGGGTACGGACCAGAGCCTGGAGGCCATCCGCGACCTCACCGAGACGTACCTCGACCACCTCGGCCCGGCCCTCGCCCCCAGCTGGCGGGACCGGGGGGACGCGGGACCGGGCGGCGCTCCGTAGCACCGGATCCGCGAGCGTTCACTCCCGCCCCGTAGGGTGGCGGCCCGTGACCTCAGCCGAAGCCGCCTCGCCCACCCTGACCGTCGTGCGCGCCCTCCTCGCGCTCGCCGTCGTGTTCGTGCTCCTCGCGATCACCGGGTGGACCACGATCCGGCACCGCCCCGAGCCCGGCCCGTCGCGCGATACCGCGCTCTCCGCCTGGGCGCGGGACCGGATCGACCACCGCCCGCTGCCGGGACCCGGCGCCCCCTCGCGTACCGTCGCCGCGTTCTTCGCCGGACTCGACCACGCGGGCGCGGTCCGGCTCGCCGACCGGCACCCGCTCGTCGTCGGCAACCTCGACGGCGCCCCGGTCGCCCTCCGCTACCGCGCCAACCGCGTCACCCTCGGCCATGCGCGCGCCGTCGAGCGGGGCAGGGTCGACGACACCCGGCTGTCCGCCGAGGGGCGGCACGAGGCGCGGCGCAGGTTCGACCGCTTCACCTCGCTGATGCGGCCCGGCCGGCAGATCCTCGCCTTCGACCCGACCGGTGCGGGGCGGACGGCCGAGGTCCTCGGGGACCTGGAGCGGGCCCGGCGGGTCTCCGTGATCGTGCCCGGCGTCGACACCAACCTCCTCACCTTCCAGAAGTCCCACGGCCGGTACGGGGCTCCCGCCGGCATGGCCGAGGCCCTCCACGCCGCCGAGCGGCGGTCGGCGCCCGGCGCCCGGACCGCGGTGATCGCCTGGGCCGACTACACCGCGCCCGCCGGGGTCGGCGTCGACGCGATGACCGGCCGGCTCGCCGAGGCGGGTGCCGTACGGCTCGGGAAGCTGACCCGGGCGCTGCCCGGCGACGCGCGCGTGGTGCTGTTCTGCCACAGCTACGGCTCCGTGCTCTGCGGGGTCGCCGCGCCCCGGCTGCCCGACCGGGTGACGGACCTGGCCGTGGCCGGAAGCCCCGGGATGCGGGTGGACCGGGCGGCCGAACTCGCCACCCACGCGCGCGTGTGGGCCATGCGGGACGCCGACGACTGGATCGCGGACGTGCCGCACATGGAGGTCGGCGGCATCGGGCACGGCGCCGACCCGGTGGCCCCGGAGTTCGGCGCCCGGCTCCTCTCGGCGCGGGGGGCGATCGGCCACAGCGGCTATTTCGAGCCGGGCACCGAGAGCCTCGGCAACTTCGCCGCGATAGGCGTCGGCTCCTACCGGAGCCTGGTGTGCGCACGTGCCGACGGCGCTTGCCACGACGGAATATCCGGTGCGGAAGGGCGCTGACGCGCGTAGATCACGTAATTTCCGGACCTTTCGCAGGGGCGACGCGCGGGCACGTGCCGCATACGATGTGGCGTATGGGTGATGTGCTGGCCGGAAATCAAGCCACCTGGGAGTTCGAGAGCGACGCCCTCGTCATCCGCTTCGACCGGGGGAACCGCACGCCGAGGCTCTTCAGCGTCCTGCGCGAACGACGCGTACCGCACGAGGCCTTGGCGTCCGTGACGCTCACGCCCGGCAAGCGGGGCACCGTCGTGCTGCACGCCGTCCCGAGGCCGGGCGCCGATCCCCTGATGGAGGCGGCCGCGGGGCAGCTCGCGGAGCACTGCGATCCGTACCGTCTGGTGCTGCCGGCGGACCGGGAGACGCTCGCCGAGTACTACCGGGACGAGCTGCGGTCGGTGCTCGCACGGCGCGTGCCGAGCGTCTGGGGCGCCTCCCACGCCCCGGACGCCGACATGACACCCACCGCCGACATGACGCCCGGCGCCGACGCGATGCCGGCCGCCGCCGCCGAAGTCACGGCCGACGCCGACATGACGCCCACCGAGCGTTTCCTGGTGGCGCCCCCCGCGGGCCCGCAGTCCTTCAAGGCGTACGACGGGAAGGCGAGCTTCGACGGGCACGGGGAGGTCGCGTTCCGCTGGTCCTGGACGGGAGCGTCCTCCGAGAAGTGGAAGGCGGGCGACCAGACCTTCCAGGTACGGGACCTCTGCGGGGTCGAGTGGCGCTCGCCCGACGTCCTCGACGGGCACCTGCGGCTGCTGCCCCGGGGCGGCGAGCCCCGGGCGTCGCAGCCGGACCGGGACCCCGCCTCCGTCGTCTTCGGTCTCGGCTACGGGCCGGTGCACCTGTCGCTCCCCTTCGCGGCGGCGGTCCTCGCGGCGATCCGGACCTCGGACCGCGTCCCGGCCCGCGTGGCCGCCCCCGGGGCGGTCGCTGAAAGGATTCGCCACCTGGGTGAACTGCACCAGGCGGGTCTGGTGACGGACGAGGAGTTCTCGGCGAAGAAGGCGGAACTCCTGGCGGAGCTGTAGCCCTCCGGCGGGCGCCGACGTCATACCCCGGTATCAGGCCGGAGCCCGGTCCCCGGTATGACGTCGGGGGCCGGGGGCCCTGCCTACCCTGGGCGGGCCATGACTACCGAACCGCGGCACGACCCGCCTCCCTCCCCCCACCTCAGGCAGCTCAGGCAGCTCAGCACCCGGACGCGCGAATTCTTCCAGGGGCTCGGAGCCGCGCTCACCACCCCCGCCGCGCCCGGGGCGCCGCTCCTCTCCGACGCCTCCTCCCGCTGGGTGCGGCTGCTGCCGTACGCCGTCGCCGTCGCCCTCGTCGCCTCCCTGCTCCCCACCACGGTCCACCTCCTCGCCGGGGACTACGGCGTCAACGGCGCGCTCGCCGGGGCCCTCGGCACCGCCCAGACCGCGCCGCTGCTGCTCGCCGTCGCCCGCCCCCTCCAGGCCTGGTGGATCGTCTTCGCCGGCTTCGTGCTCGGCGCGCTCGTCCTGCTCGCCGCGGACGGCCCCCGCGCCGACCTCTGGCCCTGGACCCCGCCGGCCGTCGTCGGCTACTGCGCGCTGATGATCGCGCTCGGCCTCCGCGAGTCCCGCCGGGCCCTGTTCGGGGTCTGGCTCGCGACGGGCGCGGCCGGATACGCCCTGGAGGCCTTCCAGCCCGCCGGGTACACCAGCGTCCACACCCTGCTGCTCGTCCTCAGCGGCGTCCTGCTGCTCCTCACCTCGGCCATACGCGCGCGTGGCGACGCCCAGCGGCGCCTGGTGGAGCAGGAGACCATCAGCGAGGCCGAGCGGGCCCGCCGCACCCTCCTGGAGGAGCGGGCCAGGATCGCGCGCGAGCTGCACGACGTGGTGGCCCACCACATGTCCATGATCACCGTGCAGGCCGACTCGGCCCCGTACCGCATCCCGGAGCTCCCGGACGCGGCCCGCGAGGAGTTCACCTCGATCGCGGCGAGCGCGCGCGAGTCGCTGGCGGAAATGCGCCGGCTCCTGTCCGTGCTGCGCAGCGACGGCAGTGAGGGCGAGCGGGCCCCGCAGCCGGGCCTCGACCGGGTCCAGCAGCTGGTGGAGGCGACGGTACGGGCCGGGGTGCCGGCCGAGCTGCGGCTCGCCGCCGACCTCGGGGACGTACCGCAGGCGGTGGACCTGTCCGCGTACCGGATCGTGCAGGAGGCCCTGGCCAACATCGTCCGGCACGCGCCGGGGGCGTCCACCCGGGTGTCGGTGCGGGCGGAGGGGGGCTGGCTGACGGTCCTCGTGGTCAACGGGCCCTCCACCGAGCCGGGTTCCTCGGTCGAGCGGGGCGCGTCCGGTACCGGGCACGGGCTCGTCGGCATGCGGGAGCGCGTACGGTTGACGGGCGGCTCGCTCGACACCGGGCCGCTGCCGGACGGCGGCTTCCGGGTCGCCGCGCGGATGCCCCTGACCCCGGACCCGCTCCTCGCGGCGACGACGCCCTCCACCGCCACAGCCAAGGACCCCGAGTGACCATCCGCGTGATCATCGTCGACGACCAGGCCATGGTGCGGGCCGGATTCGCCGCACTGCTCGCCGCCCAGCCCGACATCGACGTGGTGGGCGAGGCCCCCGACGGGCGGCAGGGCGTGGACGTGGCACGGTCGACGCACCCGGACGTCGTGCTGATGGACGTACGGATGCCGGAGCTGGACGGGCTCGCCGCCGCCCGGGAGATCCTGCACCCGCCGATGGGTGTCACGCACCTGCCGAAGGTGCTGATGCTGACCACCTTCGACGTGGACGACTACGTGTACGAGGCGCTACGCGCGGGTGCTTCCGGTTTTCTCCTGAAGGACGCGCCGCCGGCCGATCTGATCGCGGCGGTACGGGTCGTGGCGGCGGGCGAGGCCCTGCTCGCCCCGTCCGTGACGCGACGGCTCATCGCCGACTTCGCCGCGTCCCGGCCCGCGCCGCGCCGGGACACCACGGCGCTGCGGTTGAACGGTCTCACCCCGCGCGAGACGGAGGTCCTGGAGCTGATCGCCCGGGGCCTGTCGAACCAGGAGATCGCGGACCACCTCGTCCTCGCCGAACAGACGGTGAAGACCCACATCGGCCGGGTCCTCGCCAAGCTGGACCTGCGCGACCGGGCGCAGGCGGTGGTCTTCGCGTACGAGTCGGGGCTTGTGACGCCGGGCGCCCCCTGACACCGGTCCTCGGTCCTCGGTCCTCGGTCCTCGGTCCCGGCCCGACCCGCCGTACCCCCCGGCCTCCCCCCGGGGGAAATCCCCACCCCCGCCCTGGTGTTGCCTGCTCCTCCACCCCCTACCCCGGTATCAACCGAGGGTTGGCTCCCCAGTGTGACGTGCCGTCACCCGTCGTCTTCCTACCTTCCTCTCGCCGACGAACGAGCGAGAACCGGAGAGGGAGGGCGAGCCCATGCGCCGCTTTGCGAGGACCCTGACCACCGTGGCCCTGGTGGCCACCGTGATCGCCGGGACGGCCGGCTGGGCGTCCGGGAACGCCCAGGTGGCCGTCACCGGTGGGCCGGTCGGGACTGCGGGGTGGTTGGGTGCGGGGCTGCCGGACGCCGAGCGGGTGGGGCCGGACGGGATCGCGCGGTTCTTCGCGGGACTCGACCCCGTACAAAAGGAAGAACTGGCCCGCACCCACCCCGCCGTCGTCGGGAACCTCGACGGGGTGCCGCTGGAGCTGCGGTACGCGGCCAACGCCCGCTCCACCCGAGGGCAGTTCGGCGGGGCGCGGGTCCTGGCGCACGATCCGCGCGGCCGGGGTCAGGTCGCCCTCGTGTACGGGGACCTGGCGCGGGCCGAGCACGTGGCGGTGATCGTGCCCGGCTCCGACATCGACGCGGAGCACGTACGGCCGCTCGCGGACATGGCGACCGCCCTGCGGCGGGCGACCGGCGGCCGTACCGCGGTCGTCGCCTGGGCCGGGTACACCACCCCCGTCGGCGTCGGCATCGACGCGGCCACCGGTCGGCTCGCCGAGGCCGGGGCGGACCGGCTCACCCGCTTCGTCGACGGGCTCGCGGCCGTCGGGACGGCCGAGCCGTCCCTGTTCTGCCACAGCTACGGCTCCGTGGTCTGCGGCCTCGCCGCCCGCGACCTGAAGGCCAAGGACCTGGTCGTGTTCGGCTCCCCCGGGATGCGCGCCGAGAACGTCGGCGCGCTCGGCACCTCCGCCCGCGTCTGGGCCGCGAAGGATCCCACCGACTGGATCGACCGGGTCCCGAACGTCGAGTTCGCGGGTCTCGGCCACGGCGCCGACCCGGCCGACCCGGCCTTCGGCGCCCGCCGGATCCCGGCCGAGGACGCCGCCGGCCACGGGGGCTACTTCGCACCCGGCACCGCCTCGCTCCGGACGTTCGCCGCGATCGCCGAGGGGGACGTCCGATGAACAAGCTCGTCGAGAGGATCGAGTCCTCCACCCCTCTCCACCGCGACCGGGCGATCGACGGGCTCCGCGCCCTCGCCCTGCTCGCCGTGCCCACCGGCCACTGGCTGCTCGGCGGGTTCACGCTCTCCGCCGACGGCGCGATCCACAACGCGAGCCCGCTGGGCGCCTTCGCCGGGCTTGCTCCCGTCAGCTGGGTCCTCCAGATGCTGGGCATCTTCTTCCTCGTCGGCGGCTACGCCTCCGTCCTGTCGTACCGGCGGCGGAAGGGTTCCACGGGTGAGTGGCTGAAGGGCCGCCTCGCCCGCCTCGGCCGTCCCGTCCTCGGGGTCACCGCCGTGTGGGCGGCGCTCCTGCCGCTGCTGCACTTCGGCGTCGGGGTGCCCGTGGACACCCTGCGGACGGCGTCCACGCTGGTGATCCAGCCGCTCTGGTTCGTCGGGGTGTACACGGCCGTCACCGCGCTCACCCCGCTGTGCGTACGGGCGGCCCGCCGCCTCGGGGTGTGGGCCGCGGCCCCGCTGCTCGGCTCGGTCGCCGTCGTCGACCTCCTGCGGTACGGGCCGTACGCCGACGCCGTGCCGTCCTGGCTGAGCCTCCTCAACATCCTGCCCGGCTGGCTCTTCGCCTATCAGCTCGGCGTCTCCTGGGGCGAGGGCCGGGTCACCCGGCGGCACGCGTGGGGGCTGCTCGTCGGCGGGGCCGCGCTGTTCGCCGCCCTCCTGCTCGTCTTCGGCTACCCGGCGTCGATGGTCGGCGTCCCCGGCGAGGCCCGCACCAACTCGCACCCGCCGTCGCTGCTCGTCCTCGCCCTCGCCGCCGCGCAGAGCGGTGCGGCGATCCTGCTCCGCGACCGGCTCGGCGGGCTCCTCAAGCGGCCCGCGCTGTGGGCCCCGGTCGTGGTCGTCAACCTGTCCGCGATGACGATCCTGTGCTGGCACCAGACGGCGATGCTCACCGCCGCGATCCCCGCCTCGTACCTCGGGGAGGTCCCCGGCCTCGTCGGCGCACCGGACTCGGTCGGCTGGATCCTCGCCCGGCTGGCGTGGATGCCGGTCTTCGCCGGGCTGCTCGTCCTCATCGGCCGGTACGCCCGGGGCTTCGAGTCCCCCTGGACGAGCACCGGCCCGGCCCGCCGCACCCTGGCGGGGGTGCTGGCGGCGGGGTTCGCGGTGTTCGCGCTGGGGCTTGCGTGACTCGCGGGGCCCGTCAGACCTCGCGCCCCACGGACGTGAACCGCATGTCCGGGTAGCGGTCGCCCGCCACCAGGCCCGCGATCGGCTCCAGTTCGGCGAGTTCCGACGGGGAGAGGGTGATACGGGTGGCGGCCGCGTTCTGCTCCAGGCGGGCGCGCTTGCGGGTGCCCGGGATCGGGACGACCGTCAGGCCGTGGACGGAGGCCCGCTGCTGCACCCAGGCGAGGGCGATCTGCGCCGGCGTCGCCCCGTGCGCGGCGGCGATCCTGCGGACCGGGTCGAGCAGGGCGGCGTTGCGCTCGGCGTTCTCGCCGGTGAACCGGGGCTGGTACTGGCGGAAGTCGCCACCCGACAGGTCCTTGGCGGCGTCCGCGAACGTCCCGGTCAGAAAGCCCCGGCCGAGCGGCGAGTACGGGACGAAGGTGACACCGAGTTCGGCGGCGGCGCCGACGGCGCTGCGCTCCACGTCACGGGAGAAGAGCGACCACTCCGACTGGAGGGCGGCGATCGGGTGCACGGCGTGCGCCTCGCGCAGTTCGGGTCCTGTGACCTCGCTGAGGCCGAGGTGGCGGACCTTGCCCTCCTTGACGAGTTCGGCCATCGCGCCGACGGACTCGGCGAACGGGACCTCCGGGTCGCGGCGGTGCATGTAGTAGAGGTCGATGGTCTCGACGCCGAGGCGGCGCAGGCTGTCCTCCGCGGCCTTCTTGATGTACGCGGGGTCGTTGCGGATGCCCCGGTACGCCGGGTCGTCGGCGCGCCGCTCGATGGCGAACTTGGTCGCGAGGACGACCTCGTCGCGGTGGGCGGCGAGGAAGGGGGCGAGGAACTCCTCGTTGGTGCCGTTGCCGTAGATGTCGGCGGTGTCGATCAGGGTGACGCCGGCCTCGAGGGCCGCGTCGAGGGTGTCACGGGCGGCGGCCTCGTCGGTGTCGCCGTAGAACTCGCTGATGCCCATGGCGCCGAAGCCCTGGACGCCGACCTCGGGTCCGTCCTGGCCGCCGAGACGTACGGTGTCGATGGTGGTCGCGCTGGTCATGAAGATGTGCCTCCGCATGCGGTCCCGTAATGACTGATCTTGATGTCGAGCACGGCGAGCGTGTCCTGGAGTTCGGTGATCCGGGAGAGCACGTCACGCCTGGTGTTCTCCAGGAGTTCCCGGCGTGCGTCGCGGGTGTGGTCGCCCTCGCGGACCAGCTCGGCGTACCGGACCATGTCGGCGACCGGCATCCCGGTCAGCCGCAGTTTGCCGACGAAGCCCAGCCAGCCCAGGTCCCCTTCGGTGAAGCGGCGCTGGCCCGTGTGCGAGCGGTCGACGTGCGGCATCAGGCCGATCCGCTCGTACCAGCGCAGGGTGTGCGCCGAGAGGCCGGTCAGGGCGGCGACCTCGCTGATGGTGTAGTACGCCCTGGTGCCGTTCGTACTCGTCGCCGTGCTCGCGATCACGCTCATGACCCCACGCTAAAACGTTGGAGTGCACTCCAAGCAAGTAGGCTCGGCCGCATGCAGAGCAGCGTGCCGAGCCTGGCGTCGATCGAGAACTGGCCCGTCCCCACCGCGGCGGCCGCCGTCGTCCGTGCGGACGGCACCCTGGCCGGGTCCCACGGCCCCACCGGGCAGCGGTTCCCGCTCGCCTCGGTCACCAAGCCGCTCGCGGCGTACGCCGTCCTCGTCGCGTACGAGGAGGGGGCGATCGACCTCGACGAGCCGGCCGGGCCCGAGGGCGCGACGGTCCGCCATCTCCTCGCCCACACCTCGGGGCTCGCCTTCGACGAGAGCCGGGTCATGGCCGCGCCCGGCACCCGCCGGATCTACTCGAACACCGGCTTCGAGGCGCTCGGCGACCATGTCGCCAAGGCGACCGACATCCCGTTCGCCGAGTACCTGCGGCAGGCCGTCCTGGAGCCGCTCGGCATGACGTCCACGTCCCTGGAGGGCTCGCCCGCCAAGGACGGCGTGTCGACCGTGGACGACCTGGTGCGGTTCGCCGCCGAGGTGCAGGCGCCGCGACTGCTCGACCCGCGGACGGTCCTGGACGCGATGAGCGTTACGTACCCCGGCCTGACCGGGATCCTGCCCGGTTACGGGCACCAGCGGCCGAACGACTGGGGTCTCGGCTTCGAGATCCGCGACGGCAAGTCCCCGCACTGGACGGGCGCCACCTCCTCGCCGCGCACCTTCGGGCACTTCGGGCAGTCCGGCACGTTCCTGTGGATCGACCCGGACGCGCGGGCGGCCTGTGTGGCGCTCACCGACCGGCCCTTCGGGCCCTGGGCGATCGAGGCCTGGCCGGCGTTCACGGACGCGGTGCTCGCGGAGCTCCGTACGTAGTACCGGGGTCAGCGTGCTCAGCCGTCGCAGCGGGCGGCCGGCAGCAGGCCGTCCTCGCCGCTGACGGACACCTCGGCCAGGCCGGCCGGGTGCACCGCGTAGGCGGCCGTGCACACCAGCTGGCGGACGGCCGCCTCCGAAAGCCCCGTGACGGGGAAGGGGGCCCGCAGCCGGATCAGCAGGCTCCCCTCCGCCGTGGCCCCGAGCGTCTCGACGTGCGGCATCCGGTCGCTCTCCGGCAGGGCGGTGGTGATGCCGACGTCGGCCTCGGTGGGCCTGGGCCCCGAGACGAGGGCGGCGAGGATCTTGTCGGTCAGGAGCCCCCGTACCCCCAGGTCACCGGCGGACGCCTCGTACCCCGGACCGAACTCGTCGTAGGGGACCCGGGTGTCGCCCTGGACGCCCGGTGCGGTGGGGGTGGGTTCGGGCCCGGCGGGCCCGGCCTCGCGGACCACCGGCATCGGCAGGCCGTCGGGGCCGAGGAAGAAGAGCACCATCCGGTCCTCGGGGATCGGGGCGATGACGACCGTCGCGGCCCCGCCCGCCTCGACGACGTCGCTCTTCTGTATGCCGCAGCCGGCCAGCGCCGGCAGGCCGGCGAGTGCCAGCAGGCCGGTGGCCAGGGCCGCGCAGGCCTTGCGGCGCCTCACAGGGGCATCCGTACGGTGAAGACCGCCCCGCCCTCGGGATGGTTGGCGGCGGTGACGGTGCCTCCGTGCAGCCGTACGTTCTCCAGGGTGATCGCGAGGCCCAGGCCGCTGCCGGCCGAGCGGGTGCGGGCCTTGTCCGCCTTGTAGAAGCGGTCGAAGACGTGCGGCAGGACGTCCGGGTGGATGCCGGGGCCCCGGTCGGCGACCTCCGTCACCAGCTCGTCCCCCTCCGCGTACAGCCGGACCGTCACCGGCGCGCCGCCGTGCCGCAGCGCGTTGCCGACGAGGTTGGCGACGACGACGTCGAAGCGGCGCGGGTCGAGCCGGGCCCTGATCCCCTCGGTGAGATAGGGGACGACCTGGTGCGGATCGGTCCAGTACCGGTGCTGGAGGGTCTTGCGGACGCAGTCGGCGGCGTCGACCTCGTCCGTGTGGAGTTCGGCGGCCCGCGCGTCGAACCGGGAGATCTCCATGAGGTCCTCGACGAGCACGGCGAGCTTCCCCGTCTCCGCGCTGATCAGCCGGACCGCGCGGGCGGTGTCGCTGTCGAGGGTCCCCGCGTCCTCGTCGAGGACCTCGGTGACGGCGAGCATCCCGGCGAGCGGGGTGCGGAGTTCGTGCGAGACGTCGGAGGCGAAGCGGCGGGCGCGGGCCTCGGCGTTGCGGAGTTCCGCGACGGAACGTTCCAGCTCGGCGGCGGACTCGTTGAACGTCCGGGCGAGGTCGGCGAGTTCGTCGCTGCCCTTGGCGTGGATACGGGTGTCGAGGCGGCCGCGGCCCATGCTGTGGGCCGCGTGGCGCAGCTCCCGCACGGGGCGGAGCACGCCCCGGGCGGCGATGAGCGCGGGGATCAGGGCGATGGCGAGGGCGGGAAGGGCGCCGTCGCGGGCGGCGGTGACCATGGCCTCGATGTTCGCCTCCTCCTCGGCGAGTTCCATCACCGCGTAGACGACGAGACCGGTGCGCTGGGGCGGACCCGCGGCCGAACGGGCGTGGAAGACGGCGGGCACGGCGATGGTGAGGTACGGGGTGCCGCCCTTGACGACCCGCTGGAAGCTGCCGTGCGGGGTGGTCTGGTCGGTGGCGCGGTCCCGCAGCTCCGGGGTGATGACGGAGGAGGTGGGGCGGTCGGTGGAGGAGATGCGGAAGGTGCCGTACTCGGCGTAGACCCGCCAGGCGCGGGGCTTGCCCTGGCGGGCGATCTGGAGGAGCGAGGACCGCAGGTGGTCCGCTTCGACGGGCAGGGTGATGTTGAGGTTGTCGACCTGCTCGCGGAAGGCCGAGACGGCGGTGTCCTGGGTCTGCTCCAGGATGGCGTTGCGGGCGGCCCGGTAGGTGAGGGCGGCGGTGGTGCCGCAGCCGACGGCGGCGACGAGCAGGAACGCGAGGACGAGACGGGTGCGGAGGCCGAAGGGGTGGGGGCGGAGGCGGGGGGCGCGGGGCTTGCGGCGGGGCGCGGGGCGGGGGGCGGTGGGGCTGGGGGGTTCCGCCTCCGTGTCGGCCCCGGGCCCGGGCGCGGTGTCCGGGTCCGCGCTCACGCAGGCCTTCACAGCAGCGGTCCGAAGCGGTAGCCGAAGCCGCGCAGGGTCTGGATGTAGCGGGGCTCGCCCGGGGTGTCCTCGATCTTGTTCCGCAGGCGCCGGACACAGGCGTCGACCAGTCGGGCGTCGCCGTGGTAGCTGTGCTCCCAGACGTGTTCGAGGAGTTGCTGGCGGCTGAAGACCTGCTCGGGCGCGGCCGTCAGGTGCAGCAGCAGCTTCAGCTCGGAGGGGGCGAGGGCGATGCGCTCGCCCGCCTTCGCGACGGTGAGACCGGCGCGGTCGATGGCCAGCTCCCCGTGGAACTCGACGGCCGACCGGGGGCCGGTGGGCTCCTCGATGCGCCGGAGCACGGCCCGTATGCGGGCCTCGATGACCTCGGTACGGGCGGGCTTGACGATGTAGTCGTCGGCGCCGGCCTCCAGGCCGATGACGACGTCGAAGTCGTCGCCGCGGGCGGTCAGCATGATGATCGGCAGCTGGCTGCTCTCGCGGACACGGCGGCAGACCTGGACGCCGTTCATTCCGGGCAGCATCAGGTCGAGCAGCAGCAGATCGGGCCGGAACTCGCCGAGTGCGTCGAGTCCGGCTTCCCCGGTGGGTGCGGTGCGCACCTCGTGGCCGCGGCGGCGGAGGCCGAGTTCGACGCCTTCGCGGACGGAGGGGTCGTCTTCTATCAGGAGCACGCGGGGCATGTGTGGAGTATCCCAAGGTCGGGGTGGGGGGCGGGGGGGGCGGGGTTGTGGGCAACTGTTCCGCTGGGGCGGAACGGGTGGGCACAACCCACGACGGCGCCGCACCCGTGGTGCACGTCCAGGCCCGGAAGCCTAGGCCCGGCAAGGGGGCGCCGTCCCGTGTGCCCACCCGTCCCGCCCTGCGAGACGATTGCCCACACGGGGGGGCCGGGCGGGCGGGCGCGAGCCCGGGCGGGTGGGGCCAGCGGGGCGGGTGCCCACACGGGGGTGGGCGGGCGCGAGCCCGGGCGGGTGGGGCCCAGCGGGGCGGGTGCCCACACTGCGGGCGGCGTTCGTCAGCGGTGGCGGGTCAGGCGGGATTTGGTGGTGGTGAGGAGGGACTGGAGTTCCGTCAGGTGGAGGGGGTGGGCCAGGGTCGCGAAGGTGACCAGGACCGTCAGTGCCCCCGCAAGGCCCGCCGGGACCGCGCCCGCCGGTCCTGTGAGGTCGGTGACGAGGAGCCCGTACCCCGCGGCGGGCACGGCCGCGACGAGGAGCCGCGCGAGGGCGGGGACGGAGCCCCCGGCCGACGTTCCGCCCAGACGGCGCCGCAGCACGTACGCCGTGAGCCCCCAGCCGACCCACAGCGCCAGCGAGTACCCCGCCGCCATGCCCGCGACCGCCCACCGCGTGGGCAGGTAGTGGTACGCGGCGACCGAGAGGGACGCGTTCAGGGCGGCGATCACCAGGTTCAGCAGGAACGGCGTGCGGGTGTCCCGCAGCGCGTAGAAGGCCCGGGTGCACACGTACTGACCGGAGAGGGCGACCAGGCCGGGCGCGAAGGCCATCAGGATCCAGGACATCGCCCGGATGTCGCCGGCGCTGGTCGCCCCGTACCGGAAGACCACCGTCATCAGCGGTACGGCGAGCGCGAGCAGCGCGCAGGCCGCGGGGACGACCGCCGCCGCGCTGGTCCGCAGCGCGTAGGAGACGTCCCGCCGGATCCCCGCGAGGTCGCCGTCGGCGGCCGCGCCGCTCATCCGGGGCAGCAGCGCGGTGACGAGGGAGACGGTGATGATGCCGTGCGGGACCGTCCACAGGAGGTAGGCGTTGTTGTACGCGGCGAGGCCCGAGCCGCCGTCGACGCCGGGGGCGGAGCCCGCCGAGGTCGCGAGCAGGGTCGTCACCCAGTACGCCCCCTGGTTGGTGAGGACGAGCAGCACCAGCCAGCCCGCCGAGCGCAGCGGCTCGGCGAGGCCGCTGCCGCGCCAGTCGAAGCGGGGCCGCCAGCGGAAGCCGGCCGCGCGCAGCGAGGGCACGAGGGCGAGGGCCTGGAGCGCGATGCCGGCGGTGGTGCCCCAGCCGAGGAGCGCGGTCTCGGCGGGGGTGAGGGTGCCGCCGTCGCTCACCGCGAGGAAGAGGCCGAAGACGGCGACGACGACCACGTTGTTGAGGACGGGGGTCCACATCATCGCGCCGAACCGGCCGCGGGCGTTGAGGACCTGTCCGAGGAGGGTGAAGAGCCCGAGGAAGAAGATCTGCGGCAGGCACGCGCGCGCGAAGGCGACCGTCATCTCCCGTCGCTCGCCCGTGTAGTCGGTGTACATGTCGACGATCTGGGGCGAGGCGAGGACCGCGCCGGCCGTGATCACGGTGAGGGCGAGCGCGCAGAGGGTCAGCAGCCGGTCGGTGTAGGCGACGCCGCCGTCGGCGTGTTCCTTGGCGGCCTTGACCAGTTCGGGGACGAACACGGCGTTGAGGGCGCCGCCGAGGAGCAGTGTGTAGACGATGGTGGGGACGGAGTTGCCGACCGCGTAGCCGTCGGCGACGTAACCCGCGCCGAGCGCCGCCGCGACGACGGCGGCCCGGACGAAGCCGGTGGCGCGGGAGACGAGCGACCCGGCGGCCATCAGCGCACCGCTGCGGAGCGCGGACGGCGCGGCCTTCGGCTCGGGTCGTCCGGTGGTGAGCGTGGCTGCCGGGGCCGTCATCGGCGGGCCAGGTACGCCTGGAAGGCGCGGTACAGCGCGTGGTTGGTCGTGCCTCGCATCGGTGTCTCCCACTCCCCCAGCGTCTCGACGACCTGCCCGCCCGTGCCGAGCTTCCAGCGGAGGAGCCCGTGCGCGCGGTCGTCAGGATCGAGGGTGGAGGGTACCCCGCGCAGGTCGTAGACGGCGGCGCCGAGGGCCTGCGCGTCGAGCAGCATGCGCCACTGGAGGGCGTTGGAGGGGCGGACTTCGCGGCGGTGGTCGGCGGACGCGCCGGTCTGGTACCAGACGCGGCCGCCGACGGTGACCATGGTGTGGGCGGCGAGGATCTCGCCCTCGTGGCGGGCGAGGTAGAGCCTCATGCGGCCGGGCTGTTCGGCGTTGAGGACGGCGTACTGGCGCTCGTAGTACGCGAGGGAGCGGCCGAGCCGGAAGCCGTCGCGCTCCTCGGTGATGCGGAGCAGCCGGTAGAACTCGGGCAGGTCGGCGGCCGATCCGACGGTGATCTCGACGCCGGACTTCCGGGCCTTGCGGACGTTGCGCCGCCATTCCTGGTTGAGGCCGCTCCACAGGTCGTCGGGGGTGCGCCCGGTCAGCGGCACCTGGAAGACGTGCCGGGGCTGGGCGTCGGCGCCGTCCTCTGACTCGCCGCCGCAGCGGCGCCAACCGCGGGCCCGCAGGCGTTCGGCGACGACGGTGCCGAGCGGGTCGACCTCGTCGGCGAGGACGTCGGCGAGACGGCGGCGGGGGCCGGTGCCCGCCTTGACGGTGGCGGCGTTCCACCGCCGGTGGGCGGGCCCCGGACCGATGCGTACGGCGAAGGCGCCCGAGGCGCGCAGATGCCCGAGCAGCGGGTCGAGCCAGCCGTCGACGTCGGGGTCGGCCCAGTCGGCGACGGGCCCTTCGGGCAGGTAGGCGAAGTACTTGCGGGTGCCCGGGAAGGGCCGGAGCAGTACGAGGGCGACACCGGTCAGCTCACCGGACTCGGGTCCCCAGCCGACGAGTTGGTGGCACCAACCGTCCTTCACCTGCGCCCAGGAGGGGACTTGGAGGAAGCTGGGCCCGTCGGCTCCGGTGCGGGTGGCGAGGAAGGCGCGGTAGGCCTCGGGCGTCACGGGGCCGAGCCGCAGGGAGCGGTGGTCGGTGGGTGCGGCCGTCACGAGCAGCGCTGACACAACGGGAGCCTCCTTGTTCCGCCCCTCGGTGGTGGGGCGCACAGCAGGCTCACAGCCGAATTCGACGGGTGCGCGCGTCGAATGTGACCGGACCATGACCGTTCCGTCGCAGGGCTCGTCACATGGGCTCCGGGCGGCCATCGGGGGCCGCCGCCGACCTACAGTCCGGAACATCCCACTCGTACTCCTCATCCCTGCGGAGGTCTTCGGTGCCGCGCACGCACATACGCATCCCCCGTCCCGTTCTCGCGGCCGTAGCGCTGAGCGTCTCCCTCACGGCCTGCTCGGCGCAGGCGGCGAGCGGGCCCGCGCGGGACGAGGGGCCCGCGGGGTCGGCGGCGGGGGCCTCGCAGGCTCCGCCGGCGAAGGTCACGGTCGTGGACCCGGCGGCCGGCCGGCCGGTGACGGTGACCGCGACGGGCGGCACGATCGCCGGGGTGAAGGTGGTCGACGCGGACGGCGGGTCCCTCACCGGCCGTACCGGCGCGGGCGGCAGCCGCTGGGTCTCGGACCGCAGGGCGGCGCCCGGTTCCTCGTACACGGTGGAGGTGATCTCCCGTACCGCCGACGGCAGGCAGTCGACGACCCGGTCGTCCTTCACCACCCCGGAACCGGAGCGGGTCAACAAGCTGACCCTGGCGCCCGGCAAGAACACCACGGTGGGCATCGGGCATCCGCTGTCGATCGTCTTCGACCTGCCGGTGACGCGGAAGGCCGACGTGGAGCGGCAGTTGAAGGTGACCACGTCGAACGCCACCGAGGGTTCCTGGGGCTGGGTCAAGGACCACTCGGGCCGCGACAGGGCCGACTGGCGGCCCCGGGAGTACTGGAAGCCCGGCACGAAGGTCACCCTGGAAGCGGACCTGAACGGTACGGACTCGGGCGGCGGCGGCTGGTTCGTACGGGACTACCGCACCGGCTTCACGATCGGCGCCGCGCAGATCGTCAAGGTCGACCTGGACCGGCACACGCTGACCGTGAACCGGGACGGCCGCACCGTCCGTACGATCCCGGTCTCCGGCGGCACCCCTGGCGGCGACAAGCGGTCCTGGCGGGGCACGGCCGTCCTGATGGCGAAGGAGGGCACCATCAACATGAACTCGGAGACGGTGGGCCTCGGCGACGCGTACGACAAGGACGTCGACTATTCGATGCGGCTGACGTGGTCGGGGATGTACGCGCATGCGGCGCCCTGGAACGCGGCGTATTTCGGGAAGGCCAACAAGAGTTCCGGGTGCATCGGGATGAGTGACGGGGATGCGGCGGCGTTCTACGCGTCGGTGAATGTCGGGGATCCGTTCGAGATCACCGGGCGCGATACGAAGGGGGTTGTGGCGGAGGGGAACGGTTATGGGGCGTGGAATGTCGGCTGGGCGGACTGGCAGCGTAAGAGTGCGGTGCGCTGAGGGCGGGGGCGGGGGCGGGGGCGCCCGCCGGGGCGCCGTGTCTATCACGCGCGCATCTCCCATACGAGGAGTTCCGCCGTCGTCTGCGCCGTCAGGTTCTCGCCGTCCGTGGCTGTCAGTCGGGCCGCGTCGCCCGGGCCCAGGTTCTCGTCGGCCAGGCGTACCGTGCCGCGTACGACGTGGACGTACGCGAAGTCGGCCGGCGGTACGGGGGTCCCCTCTCCCGCCTCCAGGCGGTGGACGTGCAGCACCGCCCCCGCCGCCGGGAGGTGGTACGTGTCCCCGACCCCCCGCACCACCTCGTACGACGGCTCCCCGCCCGGTGACAGCGGTGCCAGCCACATCTGTACGAAGACCAGCGGCACGTCGGCGTCGTTGCGTTCGACGTGGCGGACGCCGCCGGCCGAGCTGAGCCGCTGGAGGTCGCCGGGGCGGACGACCGTGGTGTGGCCGGCCGTGTCGTGGTGGGTGAGTTCGCCCTCGACGACCCAGGTCACGATCTCGGTGTGGCTGTGCGGATGCTCGTCGAAACCGGCGCCGGGCGCGAGCCGTTCCTCGTTGCAGGCGAGGAGGGCGCCGAAGCGCAGGTTGTCGGGGTCGTAGTGCGGCCCGAAGGACAGGGCGTGCCGGGTCTCGATCCCGGCCGCGGGGTCGCCCCCGGGGTACCGCTCGGCAGCGCGCTGGATACGTGTCACGGGCCCCACGGTAGTGCCGCCCCCGGAGGCGGACCCGCCCCGACCCCGCACGCCGCCGTCCCGATAAGGCAGTCTTGTCCCCGTGCCAGAACCCACGAACGTCCCTCACTCGCACGCAGCGACCCTGAAGCGCCTCGAACAGTCCTCGGGGCGGCTCGCCGCCGGTGCCATCGCCCGCATGGACGAGACGCTTCCGTGGTACCGGGCGATGCCGCCCGAGAACCGGTCGTGGATCGGTCTGGTCGCCCAGGCCGGCATCGCCGCGTTCACCGAGTGGTTCCGGCACCCCGAGACCCCGCAGGCGATCTCGACGGACGTCTTCGGCACGGCGCCCCGCGAGCTGACCCGGGCGATCACCCTGCGCCAGACCGTGGAGATGGTCCGCACCACGATCGAGGTCATGGAGTCGGCGATCGAGGAGGTCGCCGCCCCCGGCGACGAGTCGGTGCTCCGTGAGGCGCTGCTCGTCTACGCCCGGGAGATCGCGTTCGCGACCGCCCAGGTGTACGCGCAGGCCGCCGAGGCCCGGGGCGCCTGGGACGCGCGCCTCGAATCGCTCGTGGTGAACGCGGTCCTCTCCGGCGAGGCCGACGAGGGCGCCGTCTCCCGCGCGGCGGCGCTCGGCTGGAACTCCCCGGACCACGTGTGCGTGATCCTCGGCACCGCCCCCGACGGTGACAGCGAGCTGACGGTGGAGGCGATCCGGCGGGCCGCCCGGCACGCCAAGCTCCAGGTCCTCACCGGCGTGCTCGGCAACCGCCTGGTCGTCATCGCGGGCGGCAACGACAACCCGCTGGCCGTGGCGAAGGCCCTGATCGGCCCGTACGCGGCGGGCCCGGTCGTCGCGGGCCCCGTCGTCCCCGACCTGCTGGCCGCGACCCGCTCCGCGCAGGCGGCGGCCGCCGGCCTCAAGGCGTGCACGGCGTGGCAGGACGCCCCCCGGCCGGTCCTCGCGGACGATCTGCTGCCGGAGCGCGCCATCGCCTCCGACCCTTCGGCGCGCGAGCAGCTGGTGGAGGAGATCTACAGACCGCTGGAGGAAGCGGGCTCGGCGCTCCTGGAAACTCTCAGTGTCTATCTGGAACAGGCCAGTAGCCTGGAAGGCGCGGCCCGGATGCTCTTCGTCCACCCGAACACCGTGCGCTACCGGCTTCGACGTGTGACCGACGTCACCGGCTGGTCACCCTCCGATGTCCGCTCCGCGTTCACACTGCGGATCGCGCTCATCCTGGGACGCTTGGCCGACGGAGATCCGCAGTCCTAGACTTTTGTCGAACACCAACAATTACCCCGACGGTTCTTCGTCCCTGTCCCCACGGGTGCTCGGAGCCGTCCCCAAGAGAGAGTGTGAGGGTGCTCGTACTCGTCGCTCCCGGCCAAGGCGCCCAGACGCCCGGCTTCCTGACCCCCTGGCTCGAACTCCCCGGTGCCGCCGACCGCATCGCGGCCTGGTCCGACGCCATCGGGCTCGACCTCGCCCACTACGGCACGAAGGCGGACGCGGACGAGATCCGTGACACCGCCGTGGCACAGCCGCTCCTCGTCGCCGCCGGCCTGCTGTCCGCCGCCGCGCTCGGCACGGGGACATCAGCCGCTGCCGCGGCGTGGTCGCCCGGCGTCGTCGCCGGACACAGCGTCGGCGAGTTCACCGCCGCCGCGTTCGCCGGTGTGCTCGACGACACCGCCGCGCTGCGTCTCGTACGGACCCGTGGGCTCGCCATGGCCGAGGCCGCGGCGATCACCCCGACCGGTATGTCGGCGCTGCTCGGCGGCGAGCCCGAGGTGACCGTCCCGCACCTGGAGAAGCTCGGCCTGACCCCGGCCAACGTGAACGGCGCCGGCCAGATCGTGGCCGCCGGCACCCTGGAGCAGCTGGCCGCCCTGGAGGCCGACAAGCCCGAGGGTGTCCGCCGGGTCGTCGCGCTGAAGGTCGCCGGCGCCTTCCACACCCACCACATGGCCCCGGCCGTGGCGAAGCTGGAGGAGGCGGCGCGGGCGCTGACCCCGGCCGCCCCGACCACCCGCTACGTCTCCAACAAGGACGGGCAGGTCGTCACCGACGGCGCCGAGGTCGTGGCCCGCCTCGTCGGCCAGGTCGCCAACCCGGTCCGCTGGGACCTGTGCATGGAGACGTTCCAGGAGCTGGGCGCGACCGCGATGATCGAGGTGTGCCCCGGCGGCACCCTCACCGGCATCGCCAAGCGGGCCCTGAAGGGCGTCGCCACGGTCGCCCTCAAGACTCCGGACGACCTCGACGCGGCCCGTACGCTCATCGCTGAGCACGCGGCCGTCTGACAAGGAGTGTCGAGAAGCATGTCGAAGATCAAGCCCAGCAAGGGCGCCCCGTACGCACGGATCCTCGGTGTGGGCGGCTACCGCCCCGTCCGGGTCGTGCCGAACGAGGTGATCCTCGAGACGATCGACTCGTCCGACGAGTGGATCCGCTCGCGCTCCGGTATCGCCACCCGCCACTGGGCCTCTCCCGAGGAGACCGTCGCCGCGATGTCGGTGGAGGCCTCGGGCAAGGCCATCGCCGACGCGGGGATCGACCCCGGGCAGATCGGCGCCGTGATCGTCTCCACGGTCTCGCACTTCAAGCAGACCCCGGCCGTCGCCACCGAGATCGCCGACAAGATCGGCGCCGGGAAGCCGGCCGCGTTCGACATCTCCGCCGGCTGCGCGGGCTTCGGCTACGGCCTGACCCTCGCCAAGGGCATGATCGTCGAGGGTTCCGCGGAGTACGTCCTCGTCATCGGCGTCGAGCGGCTCAGCGATCTGACGGACCTGGAGGACCGCGCCACGGCCTTCCTGTTCGGTGACGGCGCCGGCGCCGTGGTCGTCGGCCCCTCCGACGAGCCGCACATCGGCCCCACCGTCTGGGGTTCCGAGGGCGACAAGTCCGAGACGATCAAGCAGACCGTGCCGTGGAACGAGTTCCACATCGGCGACGTCTCGAAGCTGCCGCTCAACGAGAAGGGCGACATCAAGTTCCCCGCCATCACGCAGGAGGGCCAGGCGGTCTTCCGCTGGGCCGTCTTCGAGATGGCTAAGGTCGCCCAGCAGGCCCTGGACGCCGCCGGCATCTCGGCGGACGACCTTGACGTCTTCATCCCGCACCAGGCCAACATGCGGATCATCGACTCGATGGTGAAGACGCTGAAGCTGCCGGAGCACGTCACGGTCGCCCGTGACGTGGAGACCACCGGCAACACCTCGGCCGCCTCGATCCCGCTCGCGATGGAGCGGCTCCTGGCGACCGGGCAGGCGAAGAGCGGCGACACCGCGCTCGTCATCGGCTTCGGGGCGGGTCTCGTCTACGCCGCGACGGTCGTTACCCTCCCCTAGGCACACCGGAATCTCCGGAAGCCCCGGAACATCCCGGAAGCCCCCCTTACCGAAGTAACCGCAAGAAGGAGCGCCACTATGGCTCACACCCAGGACGAGATCGTCAAGGGCCTCGCCGAGATCGTCAACGAGATCGCCGGCATCCCGGTCGAGGACGTCCAGCTGGACAAGTCCTTCACCGACGACCTGGACGTCGACTCGCTGTCCATGGTCGAGGTCGTCGTCGCCGCCGAAGAGCGCTTCGACGTCAAGATCCCGGACGAGGACGTCAAGAACCTCAAGACGGTCGGCGACGCTGCCGACTACATCCTGAAGCACCAGGACGGCGGCATCTCGAAGGGCTGACCCGGCCCCTGCTGACTCGGTCCGCCACCCGGCGGTGGCGCCGTAATTCCGACCATCACACACATGGAGAACGAATTCCTGTGAGCTCGACCAATCGCACCGTGGTCGTCACCGGTATCGGCGCAACCACACCGCTGGGTGGCGACTCCGCGTCGACCTGGGAAGGTCTTCTCGCGGGGCGCTCCGGCGTCAGGCCCCTGGAGGGCGAGCGCTTCGCCGAACTGCCCGTCCAGATCGCCGCGACGGCCGCCGTCGACCCCGGTGACGTCCTTCCCCGCCCGCTCGCCCGCAAGCTGGACCGCTCGGCGCAGTTCGCCGTGATCGCGGCCCGCGAGGCCTGGGCCGACGCGGGCTACACCGCCCCGGCCGGCGAAGACGAAACGATCGTTCCCGAGCGGCTCGGCTCCGTCATCGCCTCCGGCATCGGCGGTGTCACCACGCTGCTCGACCAGTACGACGTGCTGAAGGACAAGGGCGTCCGCCGCGTGTCCCCGCACACCGTGCCCATGCTCATGCCGAACAGCCCCTCCGCCAACGTCGGCCTCGAGGTGAACGCCCGGGCGGGCGTCCACACCCCGGTCTCGGCGTGCGCGTCGGGTGCCGAGGCGATCGGTTACGCCGTCGAGATGATCCGTACCGGCCGTGCCGACGTGGTCGTCGCCGGCGGTACCGAGGCCGCGATCCACCCGCTGCCGATCGCCGCCTTCGCCAACATGATGGCGATGTCCAAGAACAACGACGAGCCGACGAAGGCCTCGCGTCCCTACGACACCGGCCGTGACGGCTTCGTGCTCGGCGAGGGCGCGGGCGTCGTGATCCTGGAGTCCGAGGAACACGCGAAGGCGCGCGGCGCGCGTGTCTACTGCGAGGTCCTCGGCCAGGGCCTGTCGGCCGACAGCCACCACATCGCGCAGCCCGAGCCGACCGGCCGGGGCATCGCCGCCGCGATGCAGAACCTGCTCGACGCGACGGACCTCAAGCCGTCGGAGGTCGTCCACCTCAACGCGCACGCCACGTCGACGCCGCAGGGTGACGTCGCCGAGATCAAGGCGCTGCGGAAGGTCCTCGGCGACGACCTCGACCACGTCGCGATCTCCGCGACGAAGTCGATGACCGGCCACCTCCTCGGCGGTGCGGGCGGCATCGAGACCGTCGCGACGGTCCTGGCGCTGCACCACCGTCTGGCCCCGCCGACGATCAACATCGACGAGCTGGACGAGGCGGTCGACGCGGACATCGTCCGCGACGAGCCCCGCGAACTCCCGCAGGGCACGATCGCCGCGATCAACAACTCGTTCGGCTTCGGCGGTCACAACGTGGTCCTGGCGTTCCGTACGGTCTGACGGTCGCCACGCGTGACCTGACGGAGGCCCACCCCCTGCACGGGGGTGGGCCTTTCGCGTGGGCCGGCTCGCTCGGGTCGGCTCGAGTGGGTCAGCGCAGGGCGTAGGCCGCCGGTTCCGTGCCCATGTAGATGTGGTTGACGACGACGCGGCCGCCGGTGACGGGGAGCAGTTCGGGGTGGATGGAGATCTCGGCCCCCTCGGCCGCTCCGCCCTCCAGCTTCGTCGTGACCTTGCCCGTGGCGCCGTCGAGGAGGACGATCTCGCCCGCCCCGTGGCCCTCCAGGACGGCGATGCGGCCGTCCGGCTCCGGCGCGATGTCCGACGTCAGGTTCTCGGAGCGGTACTCCCATGCCTTGCGGCCGTCCTTCAGGGAGTAGGCGACGACCTTGTCGGGTACGAGGTCGCGCTCGGCAAGCGTGACGAGGAGCCCGTCCCGTACGAGCGGCCTGGTGGGTTGGCCGTCGCCGACGCCCCCGGCGGCGGAGAGCATGCCCTCGGGCCCGGTGAGCGGCACGGTGGCGGTCTGCGCGCCCTTGCCGTCGAAGCCTAGGAAGGCCTGGGTGCCGCGGGCGTCCGCCTCGTCGACGGCGATGACGGGCGGGGAGACGGAGACCACGGACGCCACCGCCTCCGACTCGACGGGCAGGTCCCGGGCCCACCGCTGTGCTCCGGTACGGGTGTCCAGGGCGAGGAGCCGGGCGGGCTTGCCGCACTGTTCGACGAGGAGGGTGCGGTCGGCGTCGGCGTCGAGGGCCCGGATCGCGCAGCCCTTGCCGAGGGGCCGCTCCCAGCGCTGCTCGCCGGTCTCGCCGGAGCGGGCGCGTACGGTGCGGTCCTCCGCGGTCACGGCGGTGCCGCCGCCCACGGCGAGGGCGCCCTCGGTCAGGCCCTGACCACCGAGGCTCCGCTTCCACAGGACCTTGCCGTCGGCCGCGCGGACGGCGAGGAGGGTCGCGCAGGGTTTGCCGTGCCGGCCGTGGGCGATCAGGCCCACGCCCTGTCCGACGGCGGGGGACATGGCGCAGAGGCCCTCACGGGCCGGGGCGGGCACGCTCCAGCGGACGTGGCCGTCGGCGGAGTCGTAGGCGAAGAGCCCGTCGAGGCGCCCCTGCGCGAGGGTGGCGCCGAGCGGCCAGGCCCCGACGCCCCTGTCGTGCTTCTGGCCGACGGCGGGGACGGACCAGACCACGTCGGCCTTGTCGGGAGCCCGGGAAGCGGTGGGCGTCGCGGTCGCGGGACTCTTGGCCGTGTCGCCCGGACCGTCGTCCCCGGCCGCGAACGCCCAGATACCGCCGGCGAGCAGAGCGAGGACCCAGACGACCGCGGCGACGACGAGCGAGGACCGGCCCGCGCCCGGCCCGGTGCCGGTGCCGGAGCCGCGCTCCGCCGGGGCCGGGCCGCCGGGCGCGTCGGCGGTCTTGGCCAGGCGCGGGCCGCCCGCCGAGGCCGGGGACGTCGGGGCTGAGGCGGGGGCCGACGTCGGGGCCGTGCCCGGAACCGCGTCCGCCGGTTCCGCCGGCCGCTCGGTCGCCGTGGCCGAGTTCGCGTTCGGGGCCGCGGCCGGGGCGAGAGCCGTCGCCGTACGGTTTCGGCCGGTCGCGCGGAACGTCGCCCCCGCCGCCGTGAGGAGCAGCGCGCACGCCAGTGCCGCCCAGCCCGTCGGCCAGGCTCCGCCGGTGACGCCCGCCCCCAGGAAGGCCGCCGCCGCGCCGAACGCGGCGCCCGCTATGCCGTCACGTGTCACTTCGCTCCCGCCCGGCGTGCCCCCTGCCCGCCCAGGACAGAATCTACAGCGCGCTGGTGAAGCCCCGTCAGACGACCTGGTGGAGCCAGCGGACGGGCGCGCCCTCGCCCGCGTACCGGAAGGGCTCCAGTTCGTCGTCCCAGGGCTTGCCGAGGAGCTTGGCGATCTCGGCCTCCAGCTGGGTCTCGCCCTGCGCGGAGCGCGCGAGGGCGGCCCGCAGCCGGTCCTCGGGGATCAGGATGTCGCCGTGCATGCCGGTGACGGCGTGGAAGATGCCCAGGTCGGGGGTGGCGCTGTAGCGCTCGCCCTCGGCCGTGGGGCAGGGCTCCGCGGTGACCTCGAAGCGGAGCATCTGCCAGCCGCGCAGCGCGGAGGCGAGCTCGGAGGCCGTGCCGGTGCGGCCCTGCCAGGAGAACTCGGCTCTCCAGGTGCCGGGGGACGCCGGCTGGCGGATCCAGTCGAGCTGGACCCTCGCACCGAGGACACCCGCGACCGCCCATTCGACGTGCGGGCACAGCGCGCGCGGGGCGGAGTGAACGTACAGGACTCCACGTGTCGTCACCGGGACCTCCAGTGTGGGACGAGGTTCGCCTTTCCCAGCGGCCTCAGTAAACATCATCAGAATCAAAACATCGCAAACCCTCAAAAAGGGGACAGCATGTGACGTGATGTAATTTACCGGAGCCGGTCGGCAAAGGTGCCTCTGGTTCGACGGGGGAAAAGCTACCGTGCCGCACCGTCATCGGTGTGACGTACGGTCGGTCCGGGGCGGGGTGAACACGAAGCTTTCACTCGCCAGGACGCCGAAGGAGGGGCCGGGGATGCACGGCCGACGCCGATTCCGTACGACTGTCTCCACCACTGTCGCCGCCGCGACGGCCGCTCTGCTGTGCGCGGGAGTGCTGACCGGCTGTACCTCGGAAGAGCCCACCCCCACGCCCACCACCACCTCCACGCCCACGACCGGACCCGCCACGGCGCGCCCGACGCCGAAGCCCGCTCCGGAGCGGGAGCCCGCGTGGGACGTCTCCCCCGCCTCGGTCGCCGCCGTCGGCGACTCCGTCACCCGGGCCTTCGACGCCTGCGAGGTCCTCGCGGACTGTCCCGAGGTGTCCTGGGCGACCGGCACCGACGCCGCGGTGAACAGTCTGGCGCTGCGCCTCCTCGGCCCGGCGGAGGTGGCCACCCGCAGCTGGAACCTGGCGCGGACCGGTGCGCGGATGGCGGAGCTGCCGGAGCAGATGGCCGCGGCGGCGGCCGAGAAGCCCGAGCTCGTGACGGTGATGATGGGCGCGAACGACGCCTGCCGGCCCACCCCGGACCTGATGACCCCGGTCGCCGACTTCCGCGTCTTCTTCGAGGCGGCGCTCGCCCGGCTGCGGAAGGACGCCCCGAAGGCGCAGGTGTACGTGGCGAGCGTGCCCGACCTCAAGCACCTGTGGTCGACGGGGCGGCTGATCCCGGAGGGGCTCGAGGTGTGGAAGCTGGGGATCTGCGGCTCGATGCTGGCGGACGCGACGGACCTGGGTCCGGCGGCCGAGCGGCGGCGGTCGACGGTCCATGAGCGGGTGGTCGCGTACAACGCGGTCCTGAGGGACGTCTGTGCGAAGGACGCACGCTGCCGGTACGACGGCGGGGCGGTCTTCGGGTTCCGCTTCGACGGCGGGCAGTTGAGCCCCTGGGACTGGTTCCATCCGAGCAAGGACGGGCAGGCGCGGCTCGCGGAGCTCGCGTACCGGCGGATCACGGAGGAGTGAGGGGCCCCGGGGCGGTTGTCAGGTCCCGCCCCGGGGCCGTTCTGGGGGCTCCCCCGGAGGTCAGACCTCCAGGGTCGCGGTCAGGCGGGTGTCGCTGAGGGAGTGGGCGGCCCTTACCTCGTATGCCCCGGACACGAGGGTCCAGTCGTTCTTCTCCTCGTCCCAGATCTCGAAGGCGCGGCGGGGCAGCGCGATCTCCGTCTCGACGGTCTCGCCGGGGCCGGCGTCGACGGATCCGAAGCCGGCCAGCCAGCGGTCGGGGCGGTCGGGGCCGTGGGTGCGCGGGGCCAGGTAGATCTGGACGACCTCGCGGCCGGGCCGGTCGCCGGTGTTGGTGAGCCGCACGGTGACCGCGTCCGGCTTCGCGACGAGGGAGTCGTACGACCAGGTGGTGTAGCCGAGGCCGTGGCCGAAGGCGTACGCGGGGGCTTCCTGGAGCCGGTCCCAGGCGCGGTATCCGATGAAGAGGCCTTCGCCGTAGGCGAGTTCGCCCTCGACGGGGGTGACGTCGGTGACGGGGACGTCGGCGAGGGCGACGGGCCAGGTGGTGGGGAGGCGGCCGCCGGGCTCCTCGGCGCCGGTGAGGACGTCGGCGAGGGCGGCGCCGCCCTCCTGGCCGGGGAACCAGCTGAGCAGGATCGCGGCGACGTCCTCGCGCCAGGGCAGCTCGACCGGGGAGCCGGCGTTGACGACGACCACGGTGTTCGGGTTGACGGCGGCGACGGCCCGTACGAGCTCGTCCTGCCGTCCGGGGAGGGCGAGGTCCGTGCGGTCGAAGCCCTCGGACTCGACGCGTTCGGTGGTGGCGACGACCACGACGGCGGTGTCGGCGGTGCGGGCGGCTTCGACGGCCTCGCGGATCAGTTCGTCGGGGTCCCGGCGCGGACCGAGGTGGACGAAGGAGAACATGACGGCGGGCAGCGGGGCCGCGAACTCCTTGTCCAGGGTGTGGAGCAGGGACACCTCGACGGTCTCGCCGGCGGTGAGCGCGACCTGGGCGCGCTCGACCGGGGAGCCGAAGAAGGCCTCGAAGGGGTCGGTCTCGGGGCCCATCGCCTGGACGCCGTCGAAGACGGTCTCGCCGGCGACGGTGAGGGTGTAGGCGCCGAGGCCCCGGGTGCCGAAGGAGTGCGTGCCCGTCTCGCGCGGGGTGAAGGTGCCGACGACCTCGATGGAGGCGAGGGCGTCGTGGGTGACGCCGGCGGGCAGGTCGTCGCCGATCCACTGGACCTGCCCGTTGGGCAGGGAGCCCTCGCCGAGGAGCCGTCCTTCGGCGTCGCGGCAGCGGGCGCGGAGGGTGAATCCCTGGTCGGCGGGGGTGAGTTCGTCGCTGGGGTCGGCGCCGACGGTGTAGGTCAGGGCGCCCTCCGGGAGGGCGGCGGTGAGGCCGTCGAGCGGGGAGACGACGTGCTCGGGGAAGACCTGGGCCGAGCCGCCGCCGAGGACGCGGGCGTCGCGGGCGGCGGCGCCGGAGAGGGCGACGGTCCCGGGCTTCATGGGGAGGGCGCCGTTCTCGTTCCGTACGAGGACGAAGCCGCGGCGGGCGATCTCGCGGGCGAGGGCGTCGCCGTCGATCGCGGCGGGGGGCTCGGTGACGACGGGCGGGGCGCCTTCGAGGGCGCCGACGCGGGCGGCGAGCCGCAGGACGTTGCGTACGGCCGCGTCGACGGCGGACTCCTCGACCTCCCCGGCGCGGACGGCGGCGGCGAGGGCCTCGCCGTAGACGGTGACGGGGCCGGGCATGGCGACGTCGAGGCCGCCGTCGATGTCGCCGGTGGTGGAGCGGGCGGCCATCCAGTCGGAGACGTTGAAGCCGTCGAAGCCCCATTCGCCGCGCAGGACGCCGTTCACCAGGTGGCGGTTCTCGGTCATCGTCACGCCGTTGACCCGGTTGTAGGCGGTCATGATGCCCCAGGGGTGGGCGTTCTTGACGATGGCCTCGAAGGGGGCGAGGTAGAGCTCGCGGAGCGGGCGGGGGTCGATCCTGTTGTCGACGGTGAAGCGGTCGGTCTCGGCGTCGTTGGCGACGAAGTGCTTGACGGTGGTGCCGACGCCGCCGTCCTGGACGCCCTGGACGTAGCCGGTGCCGATGGCGCCGGTGAGCAGGGGGTCCTCGCTGTACGCCTCGAAGTGCCGTCCGCCGAGCGGGGTGCGGTGCAGGTTGACGGTGGGGGCGAGCAGGACGTGGACGCCCTTGCGGCGGGCCTCCTGGGCCAGGAGCCGGCCGGCGCGGCGGGCGAGCGCGGGGTCCCAGGCGGCGGCGAGCGCGGTCGGGGACGGCAGGGCGACGGACGGGTCGTCGGCGGTCCAGCGGACGCCGCGGACGCCGATGGGTCCATCGGACATGACCAGGGGCTTCAGGCCGATCTCGGGCAGGGCGGGCAGGGACCACATGTCCTGGCCGCCGAGCAGCCGGGCCTTGGTGTCCAGGTCGAGCTTGGCGAGCGCCGCGTCGACGACCTCTTCGCGTGCCGTGTCCGTCATGGCCGTACCTCCTCGTTGACGTACTGGTGACCCCGATGCGGCCATCGTGCACCCATCCACCTGTAGATCGGTAGGTAACGTTATTGTTTTGTTATTTACGGAGGGGGTACGGTCCTGTCGGAAGCGAGGAACCGGAAGGGGGCCACGGCGATGGCGCGGGCCAGGAGCGAGGAACGGCGGACGGACATCCTCCGCGCCGCCCTCGAAGTGATCGCCGAGCGCGGCTACCGGGGCGCCACCCTGGGCTCCGTCGCCGAACGGGTCGGGCTGACCCAGCAGGGGCTCCTGCACTACTTCCCGACGAAGGAGGCACTGCTCGTCGCCGTCCTGGAGGAGCGTGACCGCTGGGACACGAGCGGCGGCCGTGACCGCGAGGGCTGGCGGCTCGACCTGCTCGAATCCCTCGTCGAGTACAACGCGATGCGGCCGGGGATCGTGCAGACCTTCTCCGCGCTGCTCGGCGAGAGCGTGACGGACGGGCACCCGGCGCGCGCCTTCTTCACCGAGCGGTACGCGCTGGTGCGGGCCAACATGGTGCAGGTGCTGCGCCTGGAGTTCGGCGAGCGGCTGCCGGGCGGGCTCACCCCGGAGCGGGCGGCGCCCCTGCTCACGGCGGTGATGGACGGGCTCCAGTACCAGTGGCTGCTTGACCCGGCGGCGGTGGACATGCCGGCCGCCTTCCGTGACTTCCTGCGCCTGCTTCACGGGGGCGAGGAGCCGGGCTAGGAGCTCCGGGGGACGGGCGGCATGATGGCGCCATGATCGTCGCAGCCACCCAGTTCGCCCCGGTCGCCGGGGACATCGACGCCAACGTCCGTGCGGTCGCCGGTCTGGTCCGGGCCGCCGGGGCCGAGGGGGCCCGCGTGGCCGTCTTCGCCGAGCTCTGCCTGAGCGGGTACGAGCCGTCGCTGATCAGGGGCACCCCGGGGCTCGTACTCACCGAGGACGACCCGCGGCTCGAACCCGTACGGGAGGCCTGCCGCGCGGTGTCGGCGGTGGCCGTCGTCAACGGTCCCGTACGTACGGCCGGTTCGCGGCCGGGGGTCACCACCCTGGTGATCGGCCCGGACGGCTCGCTCCTCACCCGCTACGACAAGCGGCACCTGTACGGGATCGAGGAGGAGGTCTTCGAACCGGGCACCACCGACGGGCGGTTCGCTCTCGACGGGCTCCGGTTCGCGCTCGCCACCTGCTACGACAACCGCTTCCCCGAGCTGGCCGAGCGGGCCGCCGCCGACGACTGCGCGGTCTACCTGGCGAGTTCGGTGCTCTCCGCCGACAACGACTCGTTCGAGAAGGTGTATCCGGTACGGGCCCGGGACTTCGGCCTGTACGTGGTGCTCGGCAACGTCCTCGGGGCCAACGAGGACGGGGTCGGCGCCGGGCGGGCCGGTGCCTGGGGCCCGGACGGCGAGCGGATCGCGGACGCGGGGAGCGACGGGCCGGGCTTCGTGCTCGCCGAGGTCGGCTGAGCGGGGCCGGACGGGGCGCCCGGCCCGCGAGGGCCGGGGGCCGGGCGCCCACGGACGTCAGTCGTAGGAGAGGTCCCCGGCCGAGTAGCGGCAGGTGGTGCCGTCGGGGCCGGAGCCGATCTCCTTGGGCTCCTTGCCGGTGTTGTTGCCGGTGAAGCGGGTGCACGGCTTGATCTTCTTCTTGGTGTCGCCGTGGATGCGGACGTTCCGCAGGGACGCGGTGTCGCCGTAGTTGGCGTTGACGCCGACGATCGACGTGCCCGGCGCGGTGATGTCGACGTCGTTGATCAGGATCGTGCGCGGGTACTGCTTCTTGCAGTTGCCGCAGGAACGGACCAGCTTTCCGAAGTCGGAGACCTGGAACTTGTTCACGACCAGCTTGCCCGCGCCGTTGAACTGGAAGACCTTGTCGGACGCGCTCTTCGCGCCGCCGCCGTGGACCGCGTACACGGAGGACGCCGAGGTGCCCTTGAAGGTGGCGGCGTCCTCGCCGACGTTCTCCCACCAGACGTTCTGCAGGGTGCAGCTGCCGAGGCAGTGGACGCCGTCGGCGGCCGGAGAACCGATGATCACGTTCTTGAGGACGGCGCCGTCCTTGAGGACGAAGACGGGCTTCTGGCTCTCGTCCTGGCCGTCGGAGCCGAGTTCACCGGTGCCGTAGTGGCGCTTGAGCTTGCCGTCGTAGGTGCCGGAGACCTCGATGCTCGCGGGGACCGGCTTGCTGCCCTTCGCCTGCGGCCAGGCGGCCACCGCGCTCGCGGCGCCCGCCGGGGCGAGCAGGGTGGCGGTGACGACGGCCGCCCCGGTGATGCCGAGGGCGCTCAGGCCGCCGATGACCGCGCGCCGGCGGCCCGTCTTCCGCTTGTGTGACGTCATGGGTGCTTCTTCCTTCAGTGGGGGAGGTGGTGCACCCCCTGGTCGCCGCCGGAGGAAGGAAGGTTGCCGCGTTCTTGATCGTTTTTCCGGAGGCTGACGGCCCCGTCGTCGCCGGACGTCTCGCCCCGCAGGTCCCGGGCCATCAGGGTGGCGCCCGCGACGGCTCCCGGCATCAGGAGGACGGCGACGAAGGGCACCAGGAAGGAGAGCGTCAGCGGCACGCCGAAGCCCAGGACGGCCGTCCTGCGCCCGCGCAGCAGCCCGAGGCGCTCCTTGAACTCGACGCCCCGGCGCTGGAGCGCGACGGACGTCAGCTCCTGGGTGAGGAAGAAGCCGGAGACGCAGAAGCCGATGACGGGGACGACGGTCTGGCCGATCACCGGGATGAAACCGCAGGCGAAGAGCAGGATGCCGTAGCAGGCGACCCGCAGCAGGACCCGCAGGCTGTCACGGGCCGAGATCCACAGCTCGCGCCAGAGCGGCAGCCCCGACTCGGGCACGTCGCCGCCCTCGCTGCGGTCGACCGCCTCCGAGAGGGACTCGTAGAACGGCTGGCCGACGAGCAGGGTGACGGCGGTGAAGGTGATGACCGCGAGGAAGAGCCCGAAGACGAAGACCAGAGCGGTCAGGGTGCCCCGGAGGGCGCCGAGCCAGGGCGAGGACCAGTCGTCGGCGAACGGCGTCGCCCAGGCGGCCAGGTCGTCGGCGCCGTAGCCGAGGCCGACGAGCGCGCCCGCGTAGAGCACGAGGGTCACGAGTCCGGGCAAAAGGCCGAATCCGAACCACCGTCCGTGCCGGCCCACCCACTTCTGGCCCTGAACCAGGTATCCGAAACCCACCCCGAGATCGCGCATGGGGCCCACTTTATCGGTGACGGGCAGGTCAGCCGCCGGGCGTCCGGGGTCCGGCGTCCGGCGTCCGGGCCGCGGTATGCGGCGAGGACCGCACCCCCGGCGGGGATGCGGTCCTCGTGCGGTCCTGCGGGGCCGGACTCAGACGGCGAGCTCGACCGTGATGTTGCCGCGGGTCGCCTTGGAGTACGGGCAGACCTGGTGGGCCTTCTCGATCAGGCTCTTGGCGGTCTCGACGTCCACGTTCGGAATGGTGGCCGAGATCTTCACGATGATGCCGAAGCCGTCGTCGTTCTTGCCGATGCCGACCTCGGCGGTGACCGTCGAGCCGGAGATGTCGGCCTTCTCGTTGCGGGCGACGACGCCGAGGGCGCCCTGGAAGCAGGCGCTGTAGCCCGCCGCGAAGAGCTGCTCGGGGTTGGTGCCCGCGCCGGAGCCGCCCATGGCCTTCGGCGGGTTGACGACGACGTCGAGCTGGCCGTCGTCGGTGGCGACGCGGCCGTCACGGCCGTTCTCGGCGGTGGCGACAGCGGTGTAGACGACGTCGGAGTGCTGGATCGACATGCGAGGTACTTCCTTCATGGGTTCGCCGCGACTCGCGCCCACGATCGCGACGGCTGAGGGAAGCCTAGCGGGTCGTCGAAACGATCATCTTTCCGGTGTTGTCGCCGCGGAGCAGTCCGAGGAAGGCCTCCACGCCGTTCTCGATGCCCTCGACGAAGGTCTCGCGGTGCTTCAGCTCGCCGGAGCCGAGCCAGCCGCCGACCTCCTGGACGAACTGCTGCTGGAGGCCGTAGTGGTCGCCGACGAGGACGCCCTGGAGGCGCAGCCGCTTGCCGATGATCATCGCCATGTTGCGCGGGCCGGGGACCGGCTCGGTGTCGTTGTACTGGGCGATCATGCCGCAGATGGTGGCGCGGCCGTGCACGTTGAGCGAGGAGATCGCGGCTTCGAGGTGGTCCCCTCCGACGTTGTCGAAGTAGACGTCGATGCCGTCCGGGGCGGCCTCGCGGAGCTGGTCCTTGACCGGGCCGTCCTTGTAGTTGAAGGCGGCGTCGAAGCCGAGCTCCTCGACGAGCCACTTGACCTTCTCGTCGGATCCGGCGGAACCGATGATCCGGGAGGCGCCCTTGAGCCGCGCCATCTGGCCGACCTGGCTGCCGACGGCCCCGGCGGCGCCGGAGACGAAGACCGCGTCGCCCTCCTTGAAGGAGGCGACGTCGAAGAGGCCGGCGTAGGCCGTGAGGCCGGTCATGCCGAGCACGCCGAGGTAGGCGGAGAGGGGGGCGAGGTCCGGGTCGACCTTGGTCGCGCGCTGGGCCGGGACGTCGGCGTACTCACGCCAGCCGAGGCCGTGCAGGACGTGGTCGCCGACGGCGAAGCCCTCGGCGTTCGACGCGATGACCTCGCCGACCGCGCCGCCGTCCATGGGGTGGTCGAGCTTGAACGGCGGGATGTACGACTTCACGTCGTTCATCCGGCCGCGCATGTACGGATCGACCGAGAAGTGCAGGTTGCGCACGAGGACGCGGCCCTCGGCGGGCTCGGTGACCGGGGTCTCGCGCAGGGCGAAGTCCGTGGGGGCGGGCCAGCCGTGCGGACGGGCGACGAGGTGCCACTCACGGCTGGACGCGGGAAGAACGGACATGAGCACAGCCTCCAGTAAAGCTTGAGATCACAAAAGGTTCACTACCTGAAACAACCATGCACCTTGATATTTCATGTTGTCAAGTATCCGGGTAGGATGTGACCCATGGCCCCCTCACACACGGATCCGCTGACCGTCGAAGTCGTCGAGCTGATCGGCTCGGTCGTGGCGCGCTACTACGAGGAGTACGAGCAGGCCGCCGCGCAGCACTCGCTGACCGGCGCCCAGGCCCGGGTCCTCGGCCTGCTCTCGCTCGACCCGCTGCCGATGCGCCGCATCGCCCAGAAGCTGAAGTGCGAGCCGTCCAACATCACCGGGATCGTGGACCGCCTGGAGGCCCGGGGCCTGGTCGAGCGGCGCCCCGACCCGGCCGACCGCCGCGTCAAGCTGGCCGTCCCCACGGAGCAGGGCCGCGACACGGCCCGCCGGCTGCGCGAGTCCCTCGGTTTCGCCCGCGAACCCCTCGGCGAGCTGACCGAGGTCGAGCGCACCCTGCTGCGGGACCTGCTGAAGCGGATGCTGGGCGAGGACACCCCGTAGGGCCTGCCTTCCGGGGCCGCCCCTAGACGCACCAGAAGAGGAAATAGGTGCAGGTCGGCGTCGGCTTCGGCGTGGGGGTCGTGGTCGGCGTCGGGGCGGTGGTCACCGGGGCGGGGCCGCCGGTCGTCGCCGTGGGAGACGGGGTCGCCTCGCCCTCCGTGGCGGTCGCCGTCGCGGTGGGGTCGGCGGGCGGAGTCGCCGGGTCGGTGGGCGTCGACGTCGACGTCGGCATCGGTGACTCCCCGGAGGCGCCCTCGCCCCCGTTCCCCGTACCGGATCCGGAACCCGTGCCCGCGCCCGTACCCGATCCCGATCCCGATCCCGTACCGGATCCCGAACCCGAGCCTTCGCCGGAGCCCGATCCGGAACCGGAACCCGAACCTCCGACCGCGCCCGTACCCTCCCCCGTGCCCGATTCCGCGCTCACCTGGCGGGGGCGCGTCGGCGCCTCCGAAACGGGGGACGGGCCCGAGCCGTCCGGCAGGTCGGCGCTCTCGACGGGTTCGGGGGAGGTCGTGACCTCGGGGACCTCCTGCTCCTCGACGGCCGTGGCGGCGCCCAGCGGCTCCGGCTCCTCCAGGGCCATGCGCGCCAGGGTCAGCGAGCCGGCGGCGAGCACCAGACCCAGCGTCCCGACCAGGACCGTACGGCCCCGGCGGCCGCGCGCCCGTCTGTTCCCCCGCGCGACGGAGCGGCCACCGGCGGCGCGGTGCCCCTCCTCGGCGGAGGCGGAGCGGCCCCGGGCGGCGCGGCGGCCACCGGCGCGGGGTGGCGGCTCGACCACGTCGAGTTCGTAGACGTGCTCGCCGGAACCGGCGGGCTCGATCGGCTCCACCGGCGACACGGGCTGCACGGGCTGCACAGGCTGCACGGGCTCAAGCGGCGGCACCGGCTCGTACGCCCCATACGGCTGGTACGGCTCATACGCCTGGTACGGCTCATACGGCTGCGCCGACGCGTACGGATCGACCGGCGGGGCCTGCTGGACGGGTATGTGGGGGGTCTCGTACCGCAGTTCCTCGACGGGAGTCCCGCACCCGGCACAGGCGAGGGCCCCGTTGAGATGCCGCCGGCACGCGTGGCAGTAGTCCATGGGGCCCGCAGGCTATGCGGCCCGGTGCGGCCTCAGGTAGGCGCGGAAGTGAGGATCCTGTGAGGAAGCCGCAGGTCGGCGGCGGTGCGTCGTGATTCTCCCGCTTCGGTACGACCCGGGCGGCGCACCGGGCCCGGCCCCGGGCGGCGCAGCCCAGCGCGCGCCGCGCCCCGGACGGCCCGACGATTCCATCAGGACCGCGAAAACACCTCGCCCGTGCCAGCACCGCACTCCGGAGGATCCGCCGTGACCGTCAGCCTTGAGCAGCTGCGTCGTTGCCATGTCGCCGTCGACCTGGGTGCCGCCCGCACCCGGGTCTTCGTCAAGGGCGCCGGACTCGTCGTCGACGAGCCGAGCGTCGCCGCCGTCAACACCCGGACCGGAGCGCTGATCGCCGTCGGCGCGCTGGCCGAGAAGATGACCGGCCGCACCCCCGACTACATCCGGGTCGTCAGACCCGTCTCGGGCGGCACCGTCGTCGACATCGAGATGGCGCAGCGGATGCTCCGTCACCTCCTCGGCGAGAAGCTCCGCCGCCAGCTGCGCCGCAAGCCCCGGCTGCGCGCCGCCGCCTGCACCCCGCACGACAGCGATCCGCTCGCGCAGCGTGCCGCCGTGGAGACCCTCGTCGGTCTCGGCGCGCGCCGGGTCGAGCTGGTCGACACGCTGATCGCGGCGGCCGTCGGCTGCGGTCTGCCGGTCGAGCAGCCCACCGCGACGATGATCATGGTGTGCGGGGCGGCGACCACGCAGGTCGCCGTGCTCTCGCTCGGCGCGATCGTCACGGCGGAGCGGATGCCGGTCGGCGGCGACGCCATCGACCACGCCGTCATCCAGCACCTGCGCCACCACCACGAGCTGATGCTGCCGAGCCAGTCGGTGCGTCCGCTGCAACTGGCGCTCAGCGGCAACGGCCTGACGCCCCACGGCCCGGCCTGGACCGAGATCCACGGCCGGGACGTCGCCACGGGCCTGGCCCGCTCGGTGACCGTCGACACCGCCGCCGTACGGGAGGCGATCCACACCCCGCTGACGGCGGTCCTCGACGGGATCGGGAAGGTGCTGCGGGACTGCCCGCCGGATCTGGTGGCCGACCTCGCGGACCGCGGGATCATGATGGTGGGCGGAAGCGCGCTGCTGCCGGGGCTCGACCACATGCTGCGCGCGGCGACCGGGATGCCGGTGCACATCGCCGAACGCCCCGACATCTGCGCGGTCCTGGGTCTCGGCGCGATGCTGGAGGGCAAGGTCCAGCCGATGGTCCTCGACCCGCTGACGGAGCGTGACCCGCTCGCCGAGGACGAAATCGCCTGATTCGTATGATAATGAAACCATGACGATCATGGGTGAGGACAGGGCCGAGTACGCGGGCGAGGACACGGACGAGGACGCTCCCCGGCTGCCCATGCTGCTCGAAGCGGTCCTCAGCGTCGGCACCGACCTCGAACTCCGCACCACCCTCCAGCACATCGTGGACTCCGCCACCGAGCTGACCGGGGCCCGCTACGGCGCGCTCGGGGTCGTCGACCCCGAGCGCCGCCGCCTCACCGAACTCTTCACCTCCGGCATGACGGACGAGGAGCGGCAGCGGATCGGCCGCCTCCCCGACGGCCACGCCGGGCTGCTCGGCGTCCCCATCCGGGTCCACACCGAGGTCTTCGGCCATCTGTACCTCGCCGAGAAGCGCGGGAGCCCCTTCGCCGACGAGGACCTCACCCTGCTCCGCGTCCTCGCCTCGCAGGCCGGGATCGCCATCGGCAACGCCCGTCTCTACGAGACCGCGCGCCAGCGGGAGCGCTGGATCGAGGGCGCGGCGGCGGTGACCACGGCCCTGCTCACCGGCGCGTCCGCCGAGAACGCCCTGATGACCGTCGCCGAGCGGGCCCGTATCCTCGCCGGCGCCTCGGCCGGGGTGGTGCTCCAGCCCACCACGGAGGGAGGGATGGAGATCGTCGCCGCGTCGACCACGGACGACCCGGGCGACCTGGTCGGCACCGCGATCGCGCCGGGCTCCCCCGTCCTGGTGCAGCTGCTCGGCGGGGAGCCGGTGTTCGTGGAGGACTCGGCGACCGACCCGCGGATGACCACCCATGTCCGGTCCCGTTTCGGCCCCTCGATGATGCTGCCGCTGCAGAGCGGCGGGAAGCTCATCGGCACCCTCGCCCTCCCCCGGCGGCGCGGCGGCCCGCCGTACACGGCGGTGGACCGGCTGCTCGCCTCGCAGTTCGCCTCGCAGGCGGCACTCGCGCTCGTCCTCGCGGACGCGCGGCACGACCGGGAGCGGCTCGCGGTGTACGAGGACCGGGACCGGATCGCGCGCGACCTGCACGACCTGGTCGTCCAGCGGCTGTTCGCCACGGAGATGATGCTGGAGTCCACCCGGCGGCGGGCGGGCGGCTCCTCCGACGAGAACGCGTTGCTCGAACGGGCGGTGGACGAGCTGGACTCGACGATCCAGGAGGTCCGTACGACCATCTTCGCGCTCCAGCAGCCGCCCGCCGACGCGCCGACCTCCTTCCGGGGGAAGGTGCTGCGGGAGACCGGCGGGGCCGCGGCCCTGCTCGGTTTCCAGCCGTCCGTGCACTTCGCCGGCGCGGTCGACACGCTCGTGGACGAGGAGACGGCGGGGCGGCTCCTCGCCACGCTGCGCGGGGCGCTCGCGGCGGCGCACCGGCGGTCCGGGATCGGCGCGATCACGGTCGAGGTGTCGGCCGGGGACGAGGGCGGCGCCCGGCTGCGGGTGGAGGACGACGGGACGCCGCCGACCGTCGTGACCTGGCCGTAGCAGTAGGGCGACCGCCCCGTACGGAGCAGTCCGGCGCGCCGCGTCCCCCGGGCCGATCTTCACTGGAGTGGTGATCCCCGAGACAGAGCCGCCGACAGCGGCCGCCTACCGCAACCTGGCGATGGCCACCATCGGCTTCACGCTCACCTTCTGGGCGTGGAACCTGATCGCGCCGCTCGCGAGCTGGTACGGAGACCGGCTCGCCCTCAGCTCGTTCCAGCAGTCGCTGCTCGTGGCGGTGCCCGTGCTCGTCGGCTCGATCGGCCGCGTCCCGGCGGGCGCGCTCACGGACCGGTACGGGGCGAAGGTGATGTTCCCGCTGGTCTCGGCGCTGACGATCGTCCCGGTGCTGCTGCTGATGGTGGTCAAGGACAACTACGGTCTGCTGCTGGTCGTCGGCTTCCTCCTGGGCCTGGGCGGCACCACGTTCGCGATCGGCATCCCGCTGGTCAACTCCTGGTTCCCGCCCGCCAAGCGCGGTCTGGCGCTCGGGGTGTTCGGCATGGGCATGGGCGGTGTGGCGCTCTCCGGCTACTTCACGCCCCGGATCGCGAAGCACGGCGAGAACCTGCCGTTCCTCGTGGTGGCGCTCGCGCTCGCCGCGTTCGCGGTGCTCGCCTTCTTCCTCATCACCGACCGGCCCGACCGGCCGGTGCCCACCGCGTCCCTCGCGACCCGGCTGGGCTCGGCGGCGCGGCTGCGGGTGACGTGGGAGCTGTCGGCGCTGTACGCGATCGGGTTCGGCGGAATCGTCGCGTTCGGTGTCTACCTGCCGACGTACCTGAAGACCTGGTACGAGCTGGACCCGACGGACGCGGGCACCAAGGCCGCCGGGTTCGCCCTGGTCACCGTCGTCTTCCGGCCGATCGGCGGCTGGCTGTCGGACCGGTTCCACCCGGCTCTCGTCACGGCCGCCGCCCTCGGCACGGCCGCCCTCTTCGCCATCGTCCAGGCCTTCGACCCGCCGCTGAACCCGGGCGGCACGATCGCCCTCCTCGTCATGGCGGCCGGGCTCGGCACGGCGAGCGGCTCCGTCTTCGCCCTGGTCTCCCAGGTGACCCCGCAGGCCAAGGTGGGCAGCGTGACCGGCATCGTCGGCGCGATGGGAGGGCTCGGCGGGTTCCTGCCGCCGCTGGTGATGGGCGCGATCTACAGCGCCAAGGACTCGTACTCGATCGGCTTCATGCTCCTGTCCGACCTGGCGCTCGCGGGGTGTGTGTACGCGTACGGGCGGATGCGGGGGATCCGGCCGGGGGGCGGGGAGCCGACCCCGGAGGCGACCGAGGTCACGGCCGGCAGACCCTGACCGCCGGGCAGAATGCCTCCGGCAACCCTCGACCCCGACCCGAGGAGTACGACCGGTGAGTGCGCTCTTCCCGGCCCTTGCGGCCCCGTCCGACCGGCCCGCACTGCGCTGCGGCGCCGACAGCCTGACCTACGAGGAACTGGCGCGGGCCGCCGGCGCCCTGGCGGCCCGGATCGGGGACGCGGGGCGGGTCGCCGTCTGGGCGACACCCACCGCGCACACGGCCGTCGCCGTGGTCGGCGCCCTGCTCGCGGGCGTGCCCGCCGTACCGCTCAACCCGCGCACCGGCGAGCGGGAACTGGCGCACATCCTCGGTGACAGCGCGCCCGGCGCGGTCCTCGCCGCGCCCGGCGACGAGTTGCCGCCCGGACTCGCGCGCCTCCCCCGGATCGACGTGGAACTCACCGCGAGCGGCGGCCCGGCGCCCGGAGGACCGGCCGATCCCGAGTCCCCCGCCCTCATCGTCTACACCTCCGGCACCACCGGCCCCCCGAAGGGCGTCCTGCTCTCCCACCGGGCGATCGCCGCCTCCCTCGACGCGCTCGCCAATGCCTGGTCCTGGACGGCCGACGACGTCCTCGTGCACGCGCTGCCGCTGTTCCACGTCCACGGGCTGATCCTCGGGATCCTGGGGCCGCTGCGGCGGGGCGGCGAGGTCCGGCACCTGGGCGGGTTCACGGTGGAGGGCGTGGCACGGGAGCTGGGTGCCGGCGGCGGCACCATGTTGTTCGGCGTACCGACCATGTACCACCGGCTCGCGGACGCGCTCGCCCACGATCCGGCGCTGGTCGCGGCGATGAGGGGGGCGCGGCTCCTCGTCTCGGGGTCGGCGGCGCTGCCGGTCCACGACCACGAGCGGATCGCGGCGGCGACGGGTCGGACGGTCGTGGAGCGGTACGGGATGACGGAGACGCTCATGAACACCAGCGTGCGGCCGGGCACCGGGCCGCGCCCGGGGACGGTCGGGGTGCCGCTCGCGGGGGTGGAGCTGCGGCTCGTGGACGAGGACGGCTCCGTACGGGAGGAGTGCGACGGGGAGACCGTCGGTGAAGTGCAGGTGCGCGGCCCGAACCTGTTCTCCGGCTATCTGAACCGGCCCGAGGCCACGGCGGAGGCCTTCGACGGCGACTGGTTCCGCACCGGCGACGTGGCGGTCCGTGAGCTTGGCGGAACGATACGCCTGGTGGGCCGCAAGGCCACCGACCTGATCAAGAGCGGCGGTTACAAGATCGGGGCGGGTGAGATCGAGAACGCCCTCCTCGACCACCCCGGGGTACGCGAGGCGGCCGTCACCGGCGAGCCCGACCCCGACCTGGGCGAGCGGATCGTGGCCTGGGTGGTGCCGGCGGACGCCGTGTCGCCCCCGCCGGCAGCGGAGCTCGCCGACCACGTGGCGCGCCTGCTCGCCCCGCACAAGCGGCCCCGGGTGGTGCGCTATCTCGACGCGCTCCCCCGTAACGACATGGGGAAGGTTCTGAAGAAGGCGCTGCGACAGCCGGCCTGAGGTGAGGAGGCCGGGCGGCCCCGGAGAGGGGCGCCCGGCCTCGTGTTCTTCCGGCTACTTCACGCCGACCGCGCGGATCAGCTCCTGCTTCACGGAGCCGCCCCGGTCGTCGCTCGCGCCGGCCCGCAGGGAGACGGAGTCCGCGCCGGACGGGATCCGCAGCTCGCCGTCCCAGGCGGCGCCGTGCCGCGCCTTCCTGAGGGCGACCTTCGTCCAGGTCGCGCCCTCGTCGTAGGAGACCTCCAGGCTGCCGCCGCCGATGGTGCCGGTGCCGGTCGCGCCCTCGACGTACTCGGCGAAGATCCCGACGGGCAGCCTGCTCCCGGCGCGGACGTCACCGTGCAGGTCGGTGTCCACGTCGAAGCCGAGGTTGAGCATCGGCAGGTACGTGATCCGGTCGTGCGGGGTCTCGGCGGAGCGGAAGGTCCACTCGCTGCGGCCCTTGGTCCCGAGCCGCCAGCGGTCCTGGTCGAGCGCGGTCTCGGTGACGACCTTGTACGCGGCCTCCGCCGCCGGGGCGTCCCAGGCGTAGGCACCGGAGCTCATCTTCCGGTCGACGCGGACGCCGTCGACGTACACCTCGGTGAACTGGGTCATCGAGTCGTCGTTCCACACGTTGCCGAAGCCGGTGTGGTCGGTGCCGGAGTCGCCCCAGCCCGGGGTGTTGAAGCGCAGGTCGTTGCCGGTGCGCTGCTGGCCCCAGCCGAGGCCGGTGCCCAGCCACGGGTGCCAGACGGGGCCGAACCAGTCGAGGTTCACCCGGGTGCCGCCCCGGTAGGACGGGGTGCCGCCGCGCTGCTCCAGGGAGTCGCCGAGGTCGACGGACTCGTGCCAGCGCTGGCCAGTGCGGGTGGAGACGTACTCGGTGCGCTCGGTCGGGAAGGAGATCCACTCCTTGAAGCCGAACCCGATGGGGAAGGTGTCGGTGATCGAGTAGCGGAACTCGCCGCCCAGTTCCTCGCGCTTGGTGGGCGCGTGGAAGGTGGAGCGGACGGTGGCGAGTTCGTCCTCGTCGGGACGGAACACGAGGTCCTTGCCGATGGCGCCGGGGTGGCCCTCGGAGAGGTCGTACGTGAACGGGGTGAAGCGGGTGCCGGTCAGGTCGACGCGCAGGCCTCGCGCCGCGCCGGCCGCGAGGCGCCGGGCGTCGGCGGTGCCGACGGTGGCGACGGCGAGCGGCCGGTCCTCGTAGTCGGCGGTGCCGAACCACTTCATGAGGCGACCCGGCCGGTCGTCGGTGACGAACAGGGCCTTGGCGCCCGCGTCCTGGGCGGTCTGGGCGAGCTCCGTCGGGTCGGCGCCGCCGGTCAGCCGGACGAGGACGGCCTTGCCGGTGGCGTTCTTCCCCGTGTACTCGGCGGGGGTGCCGGTGCCCGCGTCGACGAGGCCGAGGCGGTGGCGGCCCTCCAGGAGGGTGGCGCCGGCCTGCGGGGTGGCGCCGGAGAGCAGGCGGCCGTCGACGGTCGACTCCAGCATGGGCTTGCCGAGGCGCCAGACGGTCCGGTACTCGAAGGTGCCGGTGGCGGGCTTGGCGGTGGGCGCCGCGAAGATCGAGTCGTACAGCGGCGGGACTTGTACGGCTCCGCCGTAGGAGGCGCCGTTGGCGTCCCGGTCGAACTCCATAAGGAGTTGCCGGGTCTCGGTGCGCTTGTCGACCTCGGCGCGGATCTCGCGCAGCTGCCGTCCGTCGAGGGTGATCTCGCGGTCGCGGTCGAGGGTGATCTCCGGCTCGGTGAGGAAGCCGAGGCCGAGGGAGTCCTCGCCGTGGGAGCCACGCACGTCGAGGAAGGTGTCGACGGTGTACGTGCCGGGCTTGAGGCGCAGTTCGAGGGTGCCGGACTCGCCGACCGCGGCCGGGAACGGGTCCTCACCCTGCGCGAGCTTCTGCACGCCGAGGTGGGCGGGGGCGGGGGCGCCGTCGCGGTCCTTGACGTGGACCGTGAGGGTGTGGCGCTCCTCCTCCTTCACCAGGCCGAGCGCGGTGTGCGCGACGGGCGCGCCGGCGGCGGTCGCGGTGATCCGGCCGGAGGACTGGCCGACGGGGGCCTTGGATCCGTCGCCGGTGACGGTGGTGCTCGCGGAGCCGTGGGCGGGGACGGTGAGGGTGGTGTCGGCGAGGGTGGCGACCCCGGCCGGTATGCCCTCCACGGCCAGGTTCAACTCGACCGCGGTGTCGGAGGAGTTGGTGTACGTGACGGTCTTGGTGACCGGCTTGTTCGACGCGTACGGCCAGGCGACGAAGCCGAGGTCGGCGGAGCCGGTCGCGGTGATGTTCGCGGAGATCGCGGCGGCCACGTCGACCCGCCCGGCGCCGAGCGCGTACGACGAGGCGTCGAGCGTCTTCGACGAGGACATCAGCGCGTCCTTGAGCCGGGCGCCGGTCCAGTCGGGGTGCTTCTCGGCGAGCAGGGCGGCGACACCGGCGATGTGCGGGGTCGCCATCGACGTACCGCTCATGGAGGTGTAGAGGCCGCTGCCCTCGGCGAGCTGGGAGCGGGCCGCGAGGATGCCGACGCCGGGGGCCGACAGGTCGGGCTTGAGGGCCTGGTCGCCGTGGCGGGGGCCCTGGCTGGTGAAGTACGCGGCCTCGTCGGCGGAGTCGACGGCGCCGACGGTGAGCGCGGAGTCGGCGGCGCCGGGCGAGCCGATGGAGCCGGGGGCGCCGGAGTTGCCGGCGGCGATGACGAAGAGGGCGCCGGTCTCGGCGGACAGCGTGTTCACGGCCTGGGCCATCGGGTCGGTGCCGTCGCTCGGCTCGCGGGAGCCGAGGCTCATCGAGACGATCTTCGCGTCGATGTCCTTGGCGGCCCACTCCATGCCGGCGATGATCTGCGACTCGGAGCCAGAGCCCTCGTCGCTGAGGACCTTGCCGACGGCGAGGACGGCGCCGGGGGCGACGCCCTTCTCCTTGCCGTCGGAGGCCGCGCCGCTGCCGCCGACGGTGGAGGCGACGTGCGTGCCGTGGCCGTCGCGGTCGGCGACCTCCTGGCCCTCGATGAAGGACCTGGACTCGGTGACCCGGCCCGCGAGGTCGGGGTGGCCGAGGTCGGCGCCGGTGTCGAGGACGGCGACCTTGACGCCCTTGCCGGTGAGCCCGGCCTCCCATGCCTTCGGGGTGCCGATCTGGGCGTTGGACTCGGCCATGGCGGCCTCGACCCGGCCGTCGAGCCAGACCTTGGCGGGGGTGGCGGCGGCGCGGGTGGTGCCGCGGCCGGTGAAGCCCTGCCAGAAGGCGGCGGGGTCGGTGGCGGTGACCGCGGCGCCGCCGATGCTGGGCAGCGGGCGGACGGTCTCGGTGCCGCGCGGGGTCGGCGCGGCGGTACGGGCGCCCTTGCCGCCGTACGTGACGATCAGGGGGAGTTCGCCGGTGACGCCCTGCTCGACGAGGCCGGTGACGTCGAAGAGGCGCGGGTCGAGCGCGCCGGAGGCGAGGTGGGGGCGGGCCTCGTCGGGGACGACGGTGACCCGGCCGTCGACGATCCGGCTGCGTACGGCGCCGGTGGCGCCCTTCGCCCGGTCGACGGTGACGGTCTGCTGTCCGCCGCCGAGGTCGGTGAGGGTCACGCGGTCGCCCGTGACGAGGGTGACGGTGGCGCTCGCCGTCGCCTTGAAGGTGTCCGGTACGGCGGAGGGGGTGGTGGTGGTCCCGGCGGCGGCGGTCTGCCCGGCCGAGAGCATCACGAGGGAGACGCCCGCGGCGAGCAGCGCGGCCCTTCCTCTGTCGAAGGGTGTGGGCCTCGACGTCATCGTTCGAACTCCTCGCGGACCCGGGGTCGGGGGTGTTTCCGGGTGCCGCGAGGAGTCTTGGCCCTGGGGACGGGAGTTGACTCCGGTTGCTCCTGGCGGTTATGTGCCGTGGCGGTCAACCGCCAGGTCAGGACGTGCCGTTCGGGGCGAATCGCTCACGGAGTCGGGGCGAGTTGCGCACGGAGTCGGGGCGAATCGCTCACGGAGTCGGGTCGAGCGCGTCGTACCGGCGGAAACCGCGCCCGTAGAAGGCGAGGGCGCCGACCGCGAGGACGCAGGCGATGCCGCCGCCCGTGATGGCGACGGCGGGTGAGGTCAGGTCGGCGACCGAGCCCGCGAGGAAGTCCCCGAGCCGGGGTCCGCCCGCGACGACGACGATGAACACGCCTTGCAGCCGGCCGCGCATCTCGTCCGGGGCGGCGACCTGCATCATCGTGTTCCGGAAGATCATCGAGACGGTGTCGGAGTAGCCCGCGAGGGCGAGCAGGAGCAGCCCGAGCCACAGGTTCCGGGTCAGCCCGAAGACGGCGATGGCGGTGCCCCAGCAGGCGACGGCGACGAGGATCGCCTGCCCGTGGTGGCGGATACGGCCCTGCCAGCCGGACAGCACCCCGCCGAGGAGCGCCCCGAACGCGGGCGCCGCCACCAGGAGTCCGGCGGTCTTCGCGTCACCGCCGTACCAGAGGACGGCGACGGCCGGGAACAGCGCCCGGGGGTGGGCGAGGATCATCGCGCAGAAGTCGGAGAAGAACGTCATGCGCAGATTGGGGCGGGTGGCGAGGAACCGCAGCCCGTCGAGGACCGAGGCCCGCTTGCCGCCGGTCCGGTCCGGGAGCATCGACGGGAGGCGCCACATGGCGTAGAGGCTCGCGGAGAAGGCGAGGGCGTCGATCAGGTACGCGGTCTGGAAGCCGGCGAATCCGACGATCAGGCCGCCGAGGCTCGGTCCGACGAGCATGCCGAAGGTCGTGACCATCGAGTTGAGCGCGTTCGCGGCGCGCAGCTGCTCGGGCGGCAGGAGCCGGGGGATCATCGAGGAGCGGGCGGGTGAGTTGAGGGCGGCGCAGACGGCCTGGAGGGCGACGATCCCGTACAGGAACCAGACGCGGTGGAAGCCGGCGAACGCGGCGGCGGCGAGCGCGATCGACAGGGCGGCGGAGCCGCAGGCGCTGTAGAGGCCGAGCTTGCGGCGGTCGACGGTGTCGGCGATGGCGCCGCCGTACAGGCCGAAGACGACGAGCGGGACGAGGGAGAAGAGCCCGACGAGCCCGACGGAGAACGGCGAGCGGGTGATGTCGTACACCTGGAGGGAGACGGCGAGGGTCGTCATGCCCTGCCCGACCCAGGACACGGTGCTGCCGAACCAGAGGCGACGGTAGTGCGGGGAGGTCCGCAGGGGGGTGAGGTCGGCGAAGAGCCTGCGGCGGCCTTGCGGCTCGTCGCGGTCTTCGCCCTCTTCCCGCTTCTTCTGGGTGGTGGTCACGCGACGTCGTACCGCAGCTCGGGGCGGTCCCAGTGGATGTGGCCGGTGGGTGGCACGGTGCCGGTGCGGACGGCGCCGGTCCGCAGGTAGAACTCCTCGGACGGCGGATGCGAGACGACCCGCACGGCGTGCAGCCCGGCGGCCCTCGCCTGCTCGGTCATGTGCCGCATGAGGAGCCGTCCGATGCCGAGGCCCTGGGCGCCGTCGGCGACGAAGGCGAGGTCGAGTTCGGCCTCGTCGACGAGGAGCGCGTAGAACCCGAGGACGCGGTCGCTCGCGTCGACGGCGACGAAGACGAGGTGGTGCTCGATGTACGAACCGCCGACCTGGTATCCGGCGACCATGGCGGCATAGTCCCCCTGGTAGGCCCTGGAGGCCCGCACGAGCCGGGTGAGCCGCTTGGAGTCGTCGGCGGTGGCACGCCGGATGGTGATGTCGTCGGGCATGGGGAGAGTATAGGGGTGGGGTGGGTTTGTGGTCCTTACGGTTTGGGGGGAGGGGAGGCAGGGCGCCGCCAGGGGGGGCCGCAAGGCAGGCGGGCGCCGCAAGGCAGGCGGGCGCCGCAAGGCAGGCGGGCGCCGCAAGGCGGGTCCGTCCTTCAGGCCGGGCCCGCCGCTCGCAGGGTTGCCGCCTCCCTTGCCGCCGACTCGGGGGCCAGGGTCGTCCCGTAGGTGAAGGCCGTCGTGTAGGCCTGGGTGCCCAGGATCGTACGGGCCGCCTCCTCCGTACGGTCGACGTCCGCGCGTTCCGCCGCGGCCAGCGGCGCGCCCGTCGCGGCGCGCAGCGCGGTCGCCGCGCCCAGGAGGACCGCCGCCTCCCTGGCCCGCCCGGCCGGGGCGTGCGCCGAGGCCAGGCCCTCCAGGGCGAGCGCGAGGGCCCGGGGGTCGCCGGAGGCCGACGCGGTCTCGTACCCCTCCTCCTGGAGCCTCAGGGCCTCCGCCACCTCGCCGCGCGCGAGCGCCGAGAAGCCCAGCTCGGCCAGGATCAGCGCGTTGGCGCTGTCGAGGCCGACCGCACGGTGCCAGTCGAGGACCTCCCGCATGTGCCGCTCGGCCTCCTCGAAGAGGCCCTCGCGCCGGGCGCCCAGGCCGAGGCCGAGGACCGCGTTGATCTCACCGGCGCGGAACCCGACCTCCGCGGCCCGCTCCTTGGCCGCCGCGTGGTAGGCCCGCGCCTCGGCGAGATCGCCCCGGAGCAGGGCCGTACGCCCGATCCCGGCCAGCAGGTCGGGCACCTCGGTCGTCAGGCCGAAGCCCTCCGCCGCCGCCAGGCCCGCCCGCTTGAGCCGGTCGGCCCGCTCGTACTCCCCGCGGATCTCCGCGACCGTCGCCAGCGGGTACACCGACCACAGCCGGCAGCACGCGTCCCCCAGCTCCTCGAACAGCGCGTCCGACCGTGCCGCGTGCTCCTCCGCGCCCGCCACGTCACCGGCGAGCAGCCGCTGCACCGAGCGGTCCGCGAGGGCCGCCGCCTCGCCCCAGCGGTCCCCGTGGGCCCGGAAGCCGTCGAGGGCCTGCCGGGTGAGGTCGCCGCCCTCGCTCTGGCTGCCGGTCCCGCAGAGCGCGTGGGCGAGGAACCAGCGGGCCCAGGGGCGGTGGGGCCCGTCACCGGGTTCACCCGTCGCCGCGTGCCGGGGTGCCCCGGGGCTGCCGGGCGCGTCAACGGTTTCGCCCGTCGCCGCGTCGTACGCCGTGAGTGCCTCGGCGATCCGGCGCCGCCGGTCCGTTCCGTCGCCGCCCATGATCGTGAGGCCCGTGCGCCAGACCTCCACGCGGGCGCGTAGCGCGGCGAGTTCGGGCGCGGCGGCCTCCGCCGGGGTCGGCCGAAGCGCCGCCGTCGCCGAGCGGAGCGCCTCGCCGAGGCGGCCGCGCATGATCCAGTACCAGGCGAGCGCGTCGACGAGACGGAGCGCCACCTCGGCGTTCCGCCCGGTGGCGGGCTCGGCGAGCGCGCGGTCCAGGGCGGCCCGCAGGTTCGGGGTCTCCGCGTCGAGGCGGGCGAGGGCACGGCGCTGGTCAGGGCCGCGCAGTGCGGGCCCGGCGTCCTCGGCGAGGCGGAGGTAGTGGGTGAGGTGGCGCGCGCGTACGGCCTCGGCCTCGCCCGCGTCCCGCAGCCGGTCGAGGCTGTAGGCGGCGACGGACTCCAGAAGCCGGTAGCGGGGCCCGTCCGCCCCTTCGACGGCCACGACGAGCGACCGGTCCACGAGCCGCGCGAGCAGCCCGAGGACGTCGGCGGGGGTGACGGCCGGGGCGGTCTTGCCGGATCCGGCGGCGCCTGGGTCGGTTACGCCGGATCCGGCCGCGCCTGGGACGGCCACGGCGACTCCGGCCGCATGCGAGCCGGCCGCGCCGACTCCGGCCACGCCGGGGGCGGTCACGCCGACTCCGGCCACGAGCGGGGCGGCCACGCCGACTCCGGCCACGAGCGGGGCGGTCACGCCGACTCCCGCCATGCCCGGAGCGGTTACATCAGCTCCGGCCGCTCCTGCGGGGCTCACGCCAACCCCCGGCCCGCCCGCAACGGTTGCGGCGGCTCCGGCCCCGCGCACCCCGGCCCCGGCCCCGGCCCCGGCCCCGGCCCCGGCCCCGGCGAATCCCGCCACGCCCGGGACGGTTACGCCCACCCCGGCCCCGCCGAATCCGGCCGCACCCGGGGCTGCCGGGCCCACTCCCACCCCACCCGGGGCGGCCCCGCCAACCCCCGCCCCGCCCGGGTCCGCGCAGACCTCCTCCGCCGCTCGCAGCGAGCAGCCCTCCGCGTGGACCGCGAGGCGGCGCAGCACCGTTCGTTCGGGTTCGCCGAGGAGTTCCCAGCTCCAGTCGATGACCGCGCGCAGGGTCTGCTGCCGGGCGGGGGCGCCGCGCAGGCCCGCGTCGAGCAGCCGGAAGCGGTCGTCGAGCCGTTCCAGGAGCCCGTGCACGCCGAGCGCGCGGACGCGGGTCGCGGCCAGTTCCAGGGCGAGGGGGATGCCGTCGAGGCGGCGGCAGATGGCCCGGACCGCCTCCTGGGCGGCGGGGTCGAGCCCGGCGCCGGACCCGAACCCGGGTGCGGACGCCGCCGCCCGCGCCGTGAACAGCTCGACCGCCCCCGCTCCGTCGAGCGGCTCCACCGCCCAGAGCGTCTCACCCGCGAGCGCGAGGGGCTCCTGGCTGGTCGTCAGGACGACGAGGCCCGGCGCGGTGCGCAGCAGCAGTTCGGCGAGGGAGGCGGCCTCGTCGACGACGTGTTCGCAGTTGTCGAGGACGAGCAGGGTCCGTCTCCCGCGCAGGACCTCGGCGAGCCGTTCCGCCGTCGTGAGCGGCCGCTCACCCTCCGGCCGCAGCCCCCACACACCGTCGTCGCGGAGTTCGAGCGCCGCGGCGACGACCTCGGCGAGTTCCCCGCGCGCGCCGGCGAACTCGACGAGCCACACCCCGTCCGCGAACTCCTCCCTCAGCTGTCCGGCCGCCTCCACGGCGAGCCGGGTCTTCCCGACGCCGCCGGGCCCGGTGAGGGTGACGAGCCGCCGCTCGGTGAGCAGCCCCCGTACCTCCGCGACGGCCGCGTCCCGGCCGACGATCCCGGTGAGCGGCGCGGTCAGATTGCCCCGTACGGGGCCGACGGCCACCGCCACCGGGCCGGGCGCCGAGAGGGCGGGGTCCTGGCGGAGCATCGCCGCGTGGAGCGCGGCCAGTTCAGGGCTCGGGTCGAGGCCCAGCTCATCGGCGAGAAGGGTGCGCAGCTCCTCGTAACCTGCCAGCGCCTCGCTCTGCCGCCCCGCGCGGTAGAGGGCGCGCAACTGCACGCCCCGCAGGCGCTCCCGCAGCGGATGCCGGTCGACCAGCTCCGCCAACTCCCCTACCAGTACGCCGTGTTCCCCGGCTTCGAGCCGCGCCTCCGCCAAGCTCTCGCGTGCGGCGAGCCGCTCCTCCTCCAGGCGGTCCGCCGCGCCCCGTACGAACGACTCCTCCGCGAAGTCGGCGAAGGCCGGGCCCCGCCACAGCCCGAGCGCCCCGCCGAGCAGCTCCGCCCTGGCCCGAGGGTCGGCCGTCTCCCGCGCCCGGGCGGCGAGTCGGGCGAACTCATGGGCGTCCAGGGCCCCTTCGGGTACGGCGAGGAGGTATCCGGGCGCCTGCGTGACGACGAGGTCCCGCCCGCCGGGCTCGGCCTCCTCCAGGGCGCGGCGCAGCTGGGAGACCTTGGCCTGGAGGGCGCGGAGCGGGTTGCCGGGCGGTTCGTCGCCCCAGAGGTCGTCGACGAGGCGGTACGCGGCGACCGGCCGTCCCGCGTCGACGAGAAGCGCGGCGAGCAGGGCCCGCACCTTGAGCTCCGGGACGCGGACGGGTGTGCCGTCCTCGGTCCGTACGGCCGTCTCCCCCAGCACCGCGAATCGCATACGGCCACCGTAACCCGGCTCCGGTCACCCGCCCCGAGCCGGTCCGAGCAGGCCCGTTCCACACACCCACCCGGCCCGAACCCACCCCGAGCCCCGCCCGAACAGAACCCGAGCCGTTTCCGAACACCCGGCCGCCAGAGTCATCCCCGTCAGCAGGAAGCGCCACACGAAGAAGACACCAAGGAGCAGGACATGAGCAGCACCAAGCCCCTCGCCGGCAAGACCGCCCTCGTCACCGGCGGCAGCCGCGGCATCGGCCGGGCGATCGCCCTCCGCCTCGCCGCGGACGGCGCCCGCGTCGGCGTCCACTACGCCAGCAACGAGACGGCGGCGAAGGAGACGGTCGACGCGATCGAGACGGCCGGCGGCTCCGCCTTCGCCCTCCGCGCCGAGCTGGGCGTCCCCGGCGACGCCGACGCCCTCTGGGCGGCCTTCGACGAGCGGACCGAGGACGGCCACGGGCTCGACATCCTCGTCAACAACGCCGGGATCGCCGGCCCCGGGCTGATCCACGAGGTCGACGAGGCCTCCTACGACCGGGTGTTCGCGGTGAACGCCAAGGCGCCCTTCTTCATCATCCAGAAGGGCCTCGACCGGCTCCGCGACGGCGGCCGGATCATCAACATCAGCTCCGGGGTCACCAAGGTCGCCTTCCCGGGCATGACCTCGTACGCCGCCTCCAAGGGCGCCGTCGAGGTGCTGACCCTGACCCTCGCCCAGACCCTCGGCTCCCGGGGCATCACGGTCAACGCGGTCTCGCCGGGGACGATCGAGACCGACATCCACCCGTGGATGGCCGATCCGGCCGCCAAGGCGCACGCCGCCGGGTTCTCGGTCTTCAACCGGGTGGGTCAGCCGGGTGACGTGGCCGATGTCGTCGGCTTCCTCGCCTCCGACGACGCCCGCTGGGTCACCGGCCAGAACATCGACGCGAGCGGCGGCTCCGGCCTCGGCGTCTGACCGCCCCGTGCAGGCCACCCGCGGGCGGGCCCGCGACCACCCCGGGCCCGCCCCGCCCGCCGCACGCATCCACCCCGCTCCTCCTCCCCCACCCGAAGGAACCCCAGGTCATGGCACCTCACACGCTCCTCGTCCTCGCCCACCCCCGTACCGACTCGCTCACCGCCCAGGTCGCCGAGCGCGTGCACGCCCGGCTCAAGGAGGACGGCGGCACCGTCGACGTACTCGACCTGTACGCCGAGGGGTTCGACCCGGCGCTCCGCCCGGAGGACGAACCGGACTGGGAGGACCGCGAGAAGGTCTACTCCCCCGAGGTCCACGCCCACATGGACCGGATCCTGGCCGCCGACGACATCGTGGTCGTCTTCCCGGTGTGGTGGTTCTCGCCGCCGGCCATCCTCAAGGGCTGGATCGACCGGGTGTGGAACTACGGCTTCGCGTACGGCCGGAGCCGCCCCCGGCTCGCGGGGAAGCGGCTGCTCTGGCTGGCCCTGATGGGCGGTACGGCCGAGGAGATCGAGAAGCTCGGCATGGAGACGGCCCTCCACCTGCTCCTGGTGACCGGCATCTCCGCGTACTGCGGCCTCCCGGACGCCACCCTGCGCGTCCTGCACGGAACGGAACTCTCGGGCATGCCGGTGGAGTTGCGTGCCGCCCGGGTCGCCGAGCTGATCACCGAAGCCGAGAAGACCGTGGACGAGGAGCTGACCCCGTGACGAAGACCCTCGCGGCCGACACCGCGACACCGGAACCCGGTGCGGCGCCCGCATCGACACCGCCCCGGGCCGGCGCCCGCCAGTGGCTCGGCCTCGCCGTCCTCCTCCTGCCCGTCACCCTGATGACCGCCGACCTGGGCGTGCTCTGGCTGGCCACCCCGTACCTCTCGGCGGACCTGCGGCCCAGCGGCGCCCATTTGCTCTGGATCACCGACATCTACGGCTTCCTCACCGCCGCCACCCTCGTGATCATGGGCACGCTAGGGGACCGGCTCGGCCGCCGCAGGCTCCTGATGGCCGGTTCGGCCGGGTTCCTGCTCGCCTCGCTCCTCGCCGCGTACGCGCCGAACGCCGGGACGCTGATCGCGGCCCGCGCCCTCCTCGGAATCGCCGGGGCGGCGGTCCTGCCGTCGACGCTCGCCCTGATCAGCCACATGTTCGCGGACGCCCGGCAGCGGGCCACGGCCATCGCGATGTGGGTGACCGCCCTCTCGGTGGGGCTCGCGGTCGGACCCGTGATCGGCGGGGTGCTGCTCGCCTCCTGGTGGTGGGGCTCGGTCTTCCTGATGGGCCTGCCGGTCATGCTGATCGCCCTGGTCACGGCGCCGCTGCTGCTCCCCGAGTACCGGGACCCGAAGCCCGGCCGGCTCGACCCGGCGAGCGTGCTGCTCTTCCTCCTCGCGATCCTGCCGCTGGTGTACGGCGTGAAGTCGCTTGCCGCGGACGGCCCGACGGCGGGGACGGCGTTCGCCTTCGCCCTGGGTGCGGCCTTCACGACCCTCTTCGTCCGCCGCCAGAACCGGCTGGAGTCCCCCCTCCTCGACCTGCGGCTCTTCCGGAACCGGGCCTTCACGGGCGCGCTGCTCACCCTGCTCCTGGGGATGACCGCGCTCAACGGCGTCGAGTACCTGGTCCCGCAGTACCTCCAGGCGGTGGCGGGGCTCCCGCCGCTCGATGCGGGGCTGTGGCTGCTGCCGGGGGCGGCGGGCCTGATCGCGGGTTCGCAGCTGACCCCGTTCGTGGCGCGCCGGACGCGCCCGGCGTACGTACTCGCCGGCGGGCTCGCCGTCTCACTCGCCGGGTACGCGGTGATCGCGCTGGCCGAAGGGGTGACGGTGATCGCCCTCGGTCTCGCGGTGATCATGTTCGGCGCGGCGCCGATCAGCGTCCTCGGTACGGCGCTCGCGGTCGGCTCCGCCCCGCCCGAGAAGGCGGGCGCGGCGGCGGCGACCGGCCAGACGGCGTACGACCTGGGGCTGGCCCTGGGCATCGCGGTCACCGGGAGCGTGGCGGCGGCCGTCTACCGGGGCGGTGTCCCGGCGGACGCGCCGGCCGCGGCCCACGAGAGCGTGGGCGCGGCGCTCGCCCTGCCGGACGAGGGGCTGCGGGAGCAGGCCCGGGAGGCGTTCACGACGGCCCTGCACTCGGCGTCGGCGCTGAGCGCGGTCTTCGCCCTGGTGACGGCGGCGGTGGTCCTCACCCTCCTCCGCAAGGTCCCCCACGCCTGAGAGCCCCTCCCTCACCCCCGCACCTGAGAGCCCCCTCGCGATCGCGGCCCCGACCGGAAGACTCCGGCCGGGGCCGCGCGCCGTCCGGACGGGCCTGAGCCCCCGGGCCCTGGTGGCCGCCCTAGCCGCAGGATCCGAGGTCGCCGGGGTCGACGCCGTCGAGCCGGTCGGCCAGGGCGTCGAGCCGTTCCCGCAGCTCGCGGATCTCCTCCAGGTCGAGACCCGTGGCGGCGGCGATCCGGCGGGGCACCGCGCGGGCCTTCGCCTTCAGCGCGGCCCCGTCGGCGGTGGGCCGTACGGTGACGGACCGCTCGTCCTCGGGGCTGCGGCGCCGCTCGACGTAACCGGCCGCCTCCAGGCGCTTGAGCAGCGGCGACAGGGTGCCGGAGTCGAGCCGGAGGCGTTCGCCGATGCCCTTCACGGGCAGCTCGCCGTGCTCCCAGAGGACGAGCATGACGAGGTACTGGGGGTAGGTGAGCCCCAGCTCCTTGAGCGCCTCGCGGTAGACGCCGTTGAACGCCCGGGTCGCCGCGTGCAGCGAGAAGCAGATCTGGTGGTCGAGCCGGAGGAACTCCTCGTCCGGGACCGTGTCGAGCGTCTCCATACGCCCAGGATACGCGAGGACAGCTCACGCGCGATTGAGTTGTGCACAACTGAATAGTGCGCTATCAATAGAGGGCAGCAGCAGTACGGCAGCACCCCGGCACCCCGAGGACAGGAACGGAAGAACCATGGACGCGATCTACACCGCCGTCGCCACCGCCAACGGCCGCGAGGGCCGCGCCGTCAGCTCCGACGGCCACATCGACCTCCCCCTCGCCCACCCCCAGGCCCTCGGCGGCAACGGCCAGGGCACCAACCCCGAGCAGCTCTTCGCCGCCGGGTACGCGGCCTGCTTCGCCAGCGCGATGGGCGTGGTCGCCCGCCAGGAGAAGATCGACATCACCGACGCGTCGATCACCGCCGAGGTCTCGATCGGCAAGGACCCGGCGGACGGCGGCTTCGGTCTCGCGGTCATCATGCGCGCCGAGTTCCCGGACCACCTCCAGGGCGAGGCGGGTGCCACGCTCCTGGAGAAGACCCACGCGTTCTGCCCGTACTCGAAGGCGACGCGGGGCAACATCAAGGTCGAGCTCGTGGTCGAGTAGGCACAGCCGCCCTCCCCCTGTGTGTAAGCCCCGGTGCGCCCACGCGCACCGGGGCTTTCGCACAGCGGCACGGGGGGTTCGTCCGCCGTACCGCGGGCAGTCATGGGACGGCCGCCGGGCGGTGACCCGCGGGCGCTGTCCTTGGGGCGCCCGCGGGGAGGCACCCGGCGCCGCACGCACACGCACCGCACCGCACGCGCACCGCACCCGCACCGCACCCGCACCCGTGCCCGTACCCACCGGAGGAGAACCCCCCATGGCCGACCTCGACCGTCGCCGGTTCCTTCAACTCGCAGGCGGTACCGCCGCGTTCGCGATGCTCTCCGAGAGCATCGCGCGCGCCGCCGCCATCCCGGCGCAAGGCGCCACCGGCACGATCCAGGACGTCGAGCACATCGTCGTCCTCATGCAGGAGAACCGTTCCTTCGACCACTACTTCGGGGCGATGAAGGGCGTACGGGGCTTCGGCGACCCGCGTCCGGTCACCCTCCCCAGCGGCAAGTCGGTCTGGAACCAGGCGAACAGCGGAAAGGTCACCCTGCCCTTCCGGCCGCCGAGCGACGACCTCGGCATGGAGTTCCTCCAGGGCCTGAACCACGACTGGGCGGGCGGGCAGAAGGCCTTCAACAAGGGCAAGTACGACCAGTGGATACCGGCGAAGACCCCGGCCACCATGGCGTACCTCACCCGCGAGGACATCCCCTTCCACTACGCGCTCGCCGACGCCTTCACGGTCTGCGACGCGTACCACTGCTCGTTCATCGGCTCGACCGACCCGAACCGCTACTACCTGTGGTCCGGCCACACCGGCAACGACGGCACCGGCGGCGGCCCGGTCCTCAACAACGCCGAGGCGGGATACGGCTGGAAGACGTACCCGGAGCGCCTCGAAGCGGCCGGGATCTCCTGGCGGGTCTACCAGGACATCGGCGACGGCCTGAACGCCGCCGGCCACTGGGGCTGGATCAACGACGCGTACCGGGGCAACTACGGCGACAACTCCCTCCTCTACTTCAACACCTACCGGAACGCCCAGCCCGGCAACCCGCTGTTCGACAAGGCACGCACGGGCACGGACGTGTCGAAGGGCGACAGCTACCTCGCCGACCTCCGGGCCGACGTCCAGGCCGGCCGACTGCCGAAGGTCTCCTGGATCGCGGCCCCCGAGGCCTTCTCCGAGCACTCCAACTGGCCGTCGAACTACGGCGCCTGGTACATCGCGCAGGTCCTGGACGCGCTGACGTCGAACCCGGACGTGTGGGCCCGTACGGCCCTGTTCATCACGTACGACGAGAACGACGGCTTCTTCGACCACGTCGTCCCGCCGTACGTCCCGGCCTCGGCGGCGCAGGGCCTCTCCACGACCCCGACCGCCCTGGACCACTTCCCGGGGAAGACGGGCTACGTGGCCGGCCCCTACGGCCTCGGCCCGCGCGTCCCGATGATCGTCGTCTCGCCCTGGTCGAAGGGCGGCTACGCCTGCTCCGAGACCTTCGACCACACCTCGGTCATCCGCTTCATGGAGCGCCGCTTCGGCGTCCACGAGCCGCAGATCTCGCCGTGGCGCCGGGCCGTGTGCGGCGACCTGACGTCCGCCTTCGACTTCACGCGTACGGACACCCAGGCCGCCCCGCTCCCGCCGACCGACGGCTACTACCCGCCGGACCGCGCCCGCCACCCCGACTTCCTGGCCACCGCCCCGGCCGTCGGCACGATGCCCCGGCAGGAACCGGGCGGCAAGCGCACCCGCCCGCTGAAGTACGCCCCGTACGTGGACGGCGCCGCGGACACCACGGCGGGCACCTTCCGCCTCACGTTCAGCGGCGGCCCGGCGGCGGGCGCCCAGTTCTACGTGACGTCGGCGAACCGCACGGACGCGCCGTGGACGTACACGACCGAAGCGAACAAGTCCCTCACGGACACCTGGAACACGAAGTACTCCAAGGACCTCACCGACCTCACGGTCCACGGCCCCAACGGCTTCCTGCGCCGCTTCCGCTCCCCGGGCAAGACGCAGGTCCCGGAGGTCAAGGCCCGCCACAACGCCACCACGGGCAACCTGGACCTCACGCTCACCAACGCCACGGCTGCTGACGTCACCCTGACGGTGACCAACGCCTACGCGGGCGCCCCCCAGACGGTGTCGGTCCCGAAGGGAGCGACGGTCACCCACACGGTGAACCTCTCCGTCTCCGGCCGCTGGTACGACGTGACGCTCACGACCACCACCTCCCCGGACTTCCTCCGCCGCCTGGCGGGCCACGTGGAGACCGGTACCGCGGGCGTCTCGGACCCGGGCATCCTCACGTACTGACCGCACGCCCCCTGGCTCACCGCCGGCGCGGGGAACCGGCCGCGGCCAGGGGGCGCCGGATCCGGGGCCTGATCGATCGGTACGGCCGCACGGACGCCGGCCCCGGAGGGCCGGTAGGCGAAGATGGGTGCCCCGTCCTCAGCCAGCAAGGAGCGCCCCTCGATGCGAACATCCGGTCCCGGATCGCGGCCACCGACGATCGCGGACGTCGCGCGCGTCGCCGGGGTGTCGCGTACGACGGTGTCCCACGCCCTCAACGGGATCGGCAAGGTCGATCCGCGGACCAGGGAGCGCATCAGGCAGGTCGCCGCCGAGCTCGGATACCGGCCCAACCTGCGGGCCCAGCGGCTGCGCCGGGGGGAGGCGAAGGCCATCGCCCTCGCCTCCTCGATGCCGTTCGCGGTGGCCGGCGGGCCGTCGAGGCTCGGGTTCTACATGGAGATCGCCGCCGCAGCCGCGGAGAGCGCCCTGCTGCACGACTACGCACTGGTGCTCGTCCCGCCCGTGCAGTCGGGGTCCGCGCTGTACTCCGTCGACATCGACGGGGCCATCGTCGTCGAGCCGGACGTGGACGACGCGGCGGCGGCGCAGTTGAGGGAGCGGGGCCTGCCCTACGTCTCGCTCGGCCGACCGGTGTCGCCGGACGACACGTCGCCGTACGTCGATCTGCGCGGCGGTCTCGTCGCCGAGTTGCTCCTCGCTCATCTGCGCGAGCAGGGTGCCGAGCGGCCCGCGTTGATCGTCGGATCCGGTTCCCGCCACTCGTCGGTCGACGCGCTCGCCGCCTACGAGCGGGTCGCCGAGCGGTACGGCTGGGTGCCCGTCGTGGCGAGCGCCCCTGAGGCGGGCGGCGAGCAGGCCGGGTACGAACGCTGTGCCGCCCTGCTCGCCGAGCACCCCGGGACCGACGCGGTCTGCGCGCTGGTGGACGCGTTCGCGGTGGGCGCGGTGCGGGCGATCCGGGACAGCGGACGGTCCGTACCGGGCGACGTCATGGTCGTCACCCGGTACGACGGGCTGCGTGCGCGGACCTGCGAGCCGCCGCTGACCGCCGTGGACCTCCACCTGGACCGGGCGGCGGCCGACGCGGTGGAGCTGCTGATCGGCCGGCTGCGCGGCGAGAGCGCCGCCACCGCGGTGGTGACGGCGCCCGAGCCGCAGGTCATCGCGCGGGCGTCGTCGCTCCGGGTCACAGCCCGAGCATGAGCACGACCCCGGAGACCAGGGCGAAGACGAGTACGCACAGCCGCATCCTGCGCGCGTCGAGCCGGTGGTGCACCAGCCGGCTCAGCCACGCGCCGACCGCGATCACCGGCAGCAGCGCCGCCGCGAGCCCCAGGTCTCCGGGCTCGCCCTCTCCCGTCGCGAACAGCAGTGCCAGCGACGCCACTTCCCCGACGAGGAAGCAGGCCGCGACGGTCGAACGCAGCTCCGCGGGCGGCCGGTGCTGGTAGACGAGCGCGAGCGGGGGGCCGCCGACGCCGGTCGCGGTCTCCGTGAGTCCTGTCACCACGCCCGCGCCGAGGTAGGCCGTCCGGCCGGGCGCGAAGGCGGGTGCGGCAAGACTCACGACGGCGGCCAGCACCGTCGCGATGCCCACGAACAGGCCGATGCTGCGGTCCGGTATCAGCCAGAGCAGCGCGAGCCCGGCGGGTGTGGCGGCCAGCCGTGCCGCGGTGATCCAGCCCGCGCCGCGCAGGTCGATCGAGGCGCGTTCGCGCCAGGCGACGTACAGGTTGAGCGGGATCATGGCCGCCAGGACGAACACCGGGAGCAGACCGGGGTCGAGGATCCCGGCCACGGGCGCGACGATCAGGGCGAAGCCGAGACCGCTGCTGCCCTGGACGAACGCGGCGACGGCCACCGTGACGGCGAGGACGGCGAGTGCTTCCGTACTCACAGTGCGGTGCTCCGCCGCCGTGCCGCCGTGGACGTGGGGTGTACGCGGGTGATGGGCGCCTTCTCGACGGCGGCACGGGCCAGTTCGGCCGCCTGCCGCACGAGCGCGGGGCCGTCCCAGCCGGTGGGGCGGCCGCGCCAGAGGCGCAGCTGTCCGGCGACGAACACGGCGGTGATCTGGTCGCGGTTGCCCCGGCGCACCAGCTCCCACGGCACGTCCCAGGAGAGCGCGGTCTCGGGGGCGGTGAGGTCGACGAGGAGGAAGTCGGCGGCCAGGCCCTCGGCGACGGTGCCGGTGCGCGCGCCGAGGCCGACCGCGTCGGCGCCGCCGGCGGTGGCGTGTTCGAGCCAGGTCCAGCCGGCGCCGCACGACGAGTCGCCGGTGGCGAGACCGTAGGCGATCCGCTGGGCGAACTCGGCCGCGTCCGCGAGCCGGAATCCGTCGCCGCGGGTGCCGTCGGTGCCGAGCCCGAAGCGGATGCCGCGCTCGGCCATGGCGGTGGCCGGTGCGACGGCGTTTCCCTTCCAGGCGCTGGCCACCGGGTTGTAGCTGACGGCGGTCCCGGTGTCGGCGAGCAGGGTCAGTTCGCGGGGGGTGAGCAGGGTGGCGTGGGCGGCGAGCAGTTGGGGGCCGAGCGCGCCGATCCGGTGCAGGTGCTCGAGCGGGCGCAGTCCGTGCCGTACGAGGGAGCGCTCGACACCGGCCAGGTGCTCGTTGACGTGGATCTGGACGATCGCCCCGGCTTCCGCGGCGAGACGTGCGGTGCGGTGAAGCGTCGTGGGAGTGGCCGCTTCGGGGATGGAGACGGCGAGCGAGGGGTGGACCAGGGGGTCGCCGTCGTACCGGGCGAGGTGTTTCTCTGCGTTCTCGAGGACGGCGGTGGTGCGCGCCGTGTCCTCGGTGTCGTCGGCGGCGTCGTTGCAGACGAGGCCGAGCACGCAGCGGATTCCGGCGTCGCGAGCGGCCGACGCGACGACGTCGACGTCCACGGCAGCGCGCGTACCGGCGTCGGTCACGGTGGTGAAGCCGCCGCGCAGGGCCTCCAACGCCGCCAGTTTGGCCGCGACATAGGCCGATTCCTCGTCAAGGGCCCCTTCCAGCGGAACCCAGACCCTGCGGAAGATCTCCGACGGCTCCCCGAAGGCGAGGGCGGAGCCGAAGCTCTGGGTCAGATGATGGTGGGCGTCGACGAAGCCGGGCATCAGGAGATGGCCGGGCAACCGTACGGCGCCGAGCTGAGGATGCGTACGCGCCAGTTCCTCGGCTGGTCCGACGGCGCGGAAGGAGCCGTCGGCGACGACCACCGCGTATCCGTCGGCGGGTCCTTCCGGCAGCAGCACGGCGTCGGGTACGAGGAGGAGCGGGCCGGGGGATTCGAGGGGCTCGCGGGTGAGCTGGTTCATCGGTCGCTTTCCGTGCGGACGGGGGTGGGCCGGGCGGCGACGCGCGGCCTGACGTGGTGGAACAGGATGTTGAGGACGGCGGCGACGAACGCGCCGACGGCGACGCCGCTTTCGAGGAGGATGCGGGCGTTCGGCGGGAAGCCGGCGTACACGCCGGGGATGAGGATCGGCAGCAGGCCGAGCGCCAGGGCGACGGCGCAGATGAACGTGCTGGTGTGCTTGTCGAGGTCGGAGCGGCCGAGCATCTGCACGCCGAGCACGGTGATCACCGCGAAGACGACCATGGCCGTGCCGCCGACCACGGCGGACGGGACGACGCTGATCGCGTGGGTCACCGGGGCGAGGAATCCGATGACGATGAGGACCACACCGGCGGCGGCGGTGACGAAGCGGCTGCGGACGCCGGTGACCCGGACGATGCCGATGTTCTCGCCGCTGGTCACCATCAGCGGCAGTCCGAAGAACCCGCCGAAGAGCGAGGTCAGCGCATCACCGCGGACGGTCTTGGGGACGTCGGTGCGCGGGTCGATCTCCTTGCCGACGGCCTCGGCGTTGATGACCGTCTGGCCGGTGGCCTCCGCCATGGAGGCGAGGCTGTAGAGCATCAGCGGCAGCGCGGCGATCAGGCTGAACTGGGGTGAGCCGAAGGGCATCAGCTGCGGCAGGCTGACCAGACCGCCCTCGCCGCCGTCGAGGGCGAAGCGGCCCAGGAACGCGGCGAGCACGGTGCCGGCGACCAGGCCGAGCATCACGGCGAGCTGCCGCAGGATTCCGGTGAACAGCAGATAGAAGACGACGGTGAACCCGATCGTCGCCATGCCGAGCGCCAGGTTCGTCGTGTCCGCGAACCCGGGCTGGCCGGGCCGGCCGGTGACGAGGACCGCGCCCACCTTCACCAGGTTGACCCCGACGATGACGATCATGGTGCCGATGACCAGGGCGGGGAAGAACCTGAGCAGCCGTGAGAAGACCGGCAGGACGACGAAGTAGAAGGCCGCGGTGAGGATGACCGCGCCGGTGGCGGTGCGCAGGCCGTGCTGCTCGGCGATGGCGATGAACAGGATGAGCGGCGCGCCGCCGGGCAGCATCACGAACGGCAGCCGGGGACCGAACTTCCACGGTCCGAGAGACTGGATCAGCGACCCGACGCCGGAGAGCACGAACGCCGCGGAGAGCAGATTGACCGTCAGGCCGGGGTCGAGGCGGAGGGTGGCACTCATCAGGAAGATCGCCGAGATGGGGGTGGCGGCCATGACGAGGACGTGCTGGATCCCGAAGAGGATGATCCGCCCGAGCGGGCGTGACTCGTCGACGGGGTGGACGGCGGAGTGGCCGACGGGGTGCCGGGCTTCGTCGTGAGCGGCGGGGGGTGGGGTGGGCCCCGGCGTCGGTGGTTGTTCCGTGCCGGGTGCGGGCTGGCGGTGACTGGACACGTTCGAGCTCCATTCGGGCGTGAGGCATGCTCGGACATCAGCCGCGATCCGGCCCCGAACGGAGGGCCAAATCGATTTGGCCAAATCGATTTGGCCGTCAGTATGGAGAGACCTCACGACGTCGTCAAGGGCTGCGGGGCGCCCTGTCCGAGGGCGTCAGGCGGCTCTTGACCTCCCTGACGGCAGCCACTAACTTGCCGTAGACGCCCGACCCATGGCTCTCGAAAGGAGGCGACCAGCCGATGTCCACCCACTCTGATCTTGGTCGCCTCGCCGAGTGCACCGCCTGGGTTCCGGGGCGCATCGCGCACGGTTGCTGAACGCGCCCCTTCTCCTGTGCCCCTCCGCGGCACATTCCGGATTTCCCGGTACTCCGGTTTCCCCTCCGTGGCACATTCCGGCTCTCCCGGTACTCCGGTTTCCCCTCCCCCTCTCGCGGCGCCCCGCTGTGGCGTGCCGCTCTGCGCCCGCTCCTCGCACGTGGCGCGCCTCAACGAAGAGAGCTGTCCGAAAGTGACGAAGATGATGAATCGACGGATCGCGCACCGAAACGAAGGTCTGTCGTGACAGCGGCGCGCATCACGGTCAACGGAAACGAAGCACCGATCGCTCCGGCCGCGGCTCACACCACGGCCCTCGACTTCCTGCGCGAGCGTGGCCTCACCGGTACGAAGGAGGGCTGCGCCGAGGGCGAGTGCGGCGCCTGTTCGGTCCTCGTGGCCCGACCCGGGACGGACAAGCCCACGGACTGGGTGGCGGTCAACGCCTGCCTGATCCCGGTCGCCGCCCTCGACGGTCAGGAGATCGTCACCTCCGAGGGGCTCGCCACCGCCGGCGAAGCCGGTACGCCGGGCACGCTCCACCCGGTACAGGAGGAGATGGCCGTCCGCGGCGGCTCCCAATGCGGTTACTGCACACCGGGATTCGTCTGCAGCATGGCCGCCGAGTACTACCGGCCCGGCCGCTGCGCGCACCAGGACCCGGCCGACGGCACCGACCCCGAGCACGGTCCGAACGGGTTCGATCTGCACGCGCTGAGTGGAAACCTGTGCCGCTGCACCGGCTACCGCCCCATTCGCGATGCCGCGTTCGCCGTCGGTACGCCCACCGAGGACGACCCCCTCGCGCGGCGTCGCGAGCTGTCCCCGCCCGAACCGGCGGCCACCGCGTACTCCCAGGACGGAAGCGTGTTCCTGCGCAGGAGCACCCTGGCCGAGACACTGCGGGTGCTGCGTGAGCGGCCCGAGGCGGTGGTGGTCGCCGGCTCCACCGACTGGGGCGTGGAGGTGAACATCCGCTCCCGCCGGGCGGATTGCGTGATCGCCGTCGACCGGCTGCCCGAACTGCGGGAGCTGCGCGTCGGATCCGACTCCGTCGAGATCGGGGCGGCGCTGACGCTCACCGAGATCGAACGCCGCCTCGACGGCCGGGTCCCGCTCCTCGCCGAGCTGTTCCCGCTGTTCGCGTCACGGCTCATCCGCAACAGCGCGACGCTCGGCGGCAATCTGGGGACCGGTTCCCCCATCGGTGACAGCCCACCGGTGCTGCTCGCCCTTGAGGCGTCGGTGGTGCTCGCCGACGCCGACGGCGAGCGCGAGGTTCCCCTTTCCGACTACTTCACCGGCTACCGGCAGAGCGTGCGCCGTCCCGGCGAGCTGATCCGTGCGGTACGCGTCCCCCTGCCGCTGTCGCCGGTCACGGCCTTCCACAAGATCGCCAAGCGGCGCTTCGACGACATCTCCAGCGTGGCGGTCGCCTTCGCCCTCGACGTCGAGGACGGGATCGTCCGGAAGGCCCGCATCGGCCTGGGCGGCGTGGCCGCCACCCCGATCCGTGCCCTCTCCACCGAGGCGGCCCTGGAGGGCAGGCCGTGGACGGCGGAAACCGCCGAAGCCGCGGCGCCGGTACTGCGGGCGGAGGGCACGCCGATGGACGATCACCGCGCCAGCGCCGCCTACCGCTCCGCGATGCTGGGCCAGAGCCTGCTGAAGCTGTACGCGCGAACCACCGAGGCGGTCTCCTGATGAGCCAGCTGTCCCAGCGCCCCGAGAAGCCCGTCGTCGGCGTCTCGATGCCGCACGAGAGTGCCCACCTGCACGTCACGGGCACCGCGCTCTACACCGACGACCTGGTCCATCGCACCAAGGACGTGCTGCACGCCTACCCGGTCCAGGTCATGAAGGCGCACGGAAGGATCACCAGGCTGGACACCGGCCGCGCGCTCGCCGTCCCCGGTGTGGTCCGCGTGCTGACCGGTGCCGACGTGCCCGGTGTCAACGACGCCGGGATGAAGCACGACGAACCCCTCTTCCCCGACACGGTCATGTTTTACGGCCACGCGGTCGCCTGGGTGCTCGGCGAGACCGTGGAGGCGGCGCGGCTCGGTGCGGCGGCCGTCGAGGTGGAACTCGACGAGCGGCCCTCCCTGATCGCGCTGCGGGACGCGATCGCGGCCGGCAGCTTCCACGGTGCCCGGCCCGTGATGCGGACCGGTGACGTCGATGCCGGCTTCGCCGACTCCGCGCACGTGTTCACGGGCGAGTTCCAGTTCTCCGATCAGGAGCACTTCTATCTCGAGACGCACACGGCGCTGGCCCTCGTCGACGAGAACGGGCAGATGTTCGTCCAGAGCAGTACCCAGCATCCTTCGGAGACTCAGGAGATCGTCGCCCACGTGCTGGGTCTGCGCAGTCACGAGGTGACCGTGCAGTGCCTGCGGATGGGTGGCGGCTTCGGCGGCAAGGAGATGCAGCCGCACGGTTTCGCGGCCGTCGCCGCACTCGGCGCCAGGCTGACCGGCCGGCCGGTCCGGGTACGGCTCAACAGGACCCAGGACCTGACCATGTCCGGCAAGCGGCACGGGTTCCACGCCGAGTGGAAGATCGGTTTCGACACCGACGGCCGCATCCAGGCCCTGGACGCCACCCTGACCGCCGACGGCGGCTGGAGCCTTGACCTGTCCGAGCCGGTGGTCGCCCGTGCGCTGTGCCACATCGACAACACGTACTGGATCCCCAACGCCCGCGTCGCCGGCCGCATCGCCAGGACGAACAAGGTCTCGAACACCGCCTTCCGCGGTTTCGGCGGGCCGCAGGGCATGCTGGTGATCGAGGACATCATGGGCAGGTGCGCGCCGCGGCTCGGCCTGGACCCGATGGAGCTGCGCGAGCGCAACTTCTACCGGCCGGGGCAGGGCCAGACCACGCCGTACGGGCAGCCGGTCACGCACGCCGACCGGATCTCCACCGTCTGGCAGCAGGTCAAGGCCGACGGCGGCCTCGCCGACCGGCAGCGTGAGATCGCGGCGTTCAACGCCGCGCACCCGCACACCAAGCGTGGCCTCGCGCTCACCGGGATCAAGTTCGGCATCTCGTTCAACCTCACCGCCTTCAACCAGGGCGGCGCGCTTGTGCTGATCTACAAGGACGGCTCGGTCCTGATCAACCACGGCGGTACCGAGATGGGCCAGGGCCTGCACACCAAGATGCTGCAGGTGGCCGCGACCACCCTGGGTATCCCGCTGCACAAGGTGCGGCTGGCCCCGACACGTACCGACAAGGTGCCCAACACCTCCGCCACCGCGGCCAGTGCCGGGGCCGACCTCAACGGCGCGGCGGTGAAGAACGCCTGCGAGCAGTTGCGCGAACGGCTGCTGCGGGTGGCCGCGACGCAGCTGGGTGTGAACGCATCGGACGTGCGCGTCGTCGAGGGCGTCGCGCGCGCACTGGGCAGCGACGAGGAGCTGGCCTGGGACGACCTGGTGCGCACCGCGTACTTCCAGCGGGTGCAGTTGTCGGCGGCCGGCTTCTACCGGACCGAGGGTCTGCACTGGGACGCCAAGGCCTTCCAGGGCTCACCGTTCAAGTACTTCTCCTACGGCGCCGCCGCGGCCGAGGTGGAGGTGGACGGCTTCACCGGCGCGTACCGCATCCGGCGGGTCGACATCGTGCACGACGTCGGTGACAGCCTCTCCCCGCTGATCGACATCGGTCAGGTCGAGGGCGGCTTCGTGCAGGGCGCGGGCTGGCTGACGCTCGAGGACCTGCGCTGGGACACCGGTGACGGGCCGCACCGCGGCCGGCTGCTGACCCAGGCGGCGAGTACGTACAAACTGCCGAGCTTCTCGGAGATGCCCGAGGAGTTCCACGTCCGGCTCCTCGAGAACGCCACCGAGGAAGGGGCGGTCTACGGGTCCAAGGCGGTGGGTGAGCCTCCGCTGATGCTGGCGTTCTCGGTACGCGAGGCGCTACGGCAGGCCGCCGCGGCGTTCGGGTCCGCCGGTGTCGGCGTGGAACTCGCCTCGCCCGCCACGCCGGAAGCGGTGTACTGGGCGATCCAGGCGGCTCGCCGGGCCGATCCTTCCCCGAACGGTCACGCTCGCGCAGGGTTCGTCACCGGGGCGGGGACGCGAACCGGGGCAGAAGCGCCGGTCGGTGCCTGACATGACCTGGGTCGGCGCGGTCGCACGGCTGCGGGCACGCCGGGAGGCCGGCGTGCTGGTGACCGTCGCGACCGTGCGCGGCCACGCCCCTCGTGACGCCGGCGCGAAACTCGTCGTGGGGCGGACCGAGACGTGGGGCTCGATCGGCGGCGGCAACGTCGAGGCGGTCGCCATCGACCGGGCCCGGGAGATGATCGTCGCGTCCACGCCCGAACCGGAGCTGATCGATTTCGCCCTGAACGACAAGGTGACCAACCGGCACGGCGTCCAGTGCTGCGGCGGCACGGTCTCGGTGCTGCTCGAACCGCTTCCGGTGGTACGGGCGGTGGCGATCTTCGGCGTCGGACACGTCGGTCTCGAACTGGCGCGCATCCTGGCCCGTCAGGACCTCGACCTCCATCTGGTCGACAGCCGCTCGGACGTCCTCGCCGAGGAGCGGCTCGCCGTCCTCTCGGACGCGGTGGCGGGGGTACGGGTTCACCACACACCGCTGCTGCCCGAGGAGGTCCTGGAGGAGTTGCCGCGCGGTACCCACGTCCTGATCATGACCCATGACCACGCCGAGGACGCCGCTCTGTGCGACGCCGCCCTGCGGACGCCCCACCTCGGCTCCATCGGGCTGATCGGGTCGGCGGCCAAGTGGGGGCGGTTCCGCAAGCGCCTCCTCCTGGAGGGTGGTCACGACGGGGCCGCCGTCGACCGGATCAAGACCCCGATCGGGCTGGCCGACATCACGGGCAAGGAACCCGCGACGATCGCCGTGAGCGTCGCGGCCGACCTGCTGCGTACTTTCGAGAGCGAGGAGGACTGAGGAGAGCGCGGCGATCGAGCGACCCCCGATCCCCATGACCACAACCGGGTCATGGGGACCGACCGGGTGACCTACTTGACGAGGGTCACCCAATAGGGGTCGGTGTCCTGCCACACGCGGTGGACCTGAAGCTTGGGCAGGCCGCAGCTACCGGACCCGAACCAGGCTTCATCGATCCACACGTCCTGGCCGAGGTGGTTGGTCAGGGTGATGTACGAGGCGGAGGTGGGGGATCCGCTGGAGGTGTTGTAGGGCAGGCATCCGCGGAAGCTGTGGCCGCCGGAGTAGGAGCCGCTGTAGGAGATGTGGTGGGTGCGGCCGTTGTTGAGGAGCCGCTGGATCCGCATGGTCTGGTTGAAGCCGGAGCCGGTCTGGTAGCGAGGGGTTTCCGCACTGGGGATGGACGTGTAGTAGTACACGCACACGGTCCCGGGCTTGCAGCCCCAGACGGTGCTGCTGCCTGCCTGAGCGGAGGACGTGAGGCCAAGGGCGAGGGTGGCGGCGGCCAGAGCGGTGCCTATGATGCTGCGCTTGCGCATGGCGAGGGGTGTTTCCTTTCGTGCGGCTCCCGGCGGAGCGTCGGTGTCGTTGCGTCTTCAGGGGCGTGCTCGGGCCGTGACTTCATGGGCGAGTCCTAGATGTCCAGGATGTCGGCCCGGGTCTTGCCGTCGAGCACGAAGCCCCGGACGGCGTGGCCGTCGTCACGGATGCGGTGGCCTTTGAACTCGGCGTCGGGGTCTGCGAACCCGACCCCCGCCTCCGTCGCGGCCCGCCTCGTCTGCGTAGATGAAGAACAAGTTCAGGGGCACCATCGTCGTACCGAGGGCGGCACACCGCTACCTACAACGTTTCAGGTTCCCTACCTCCTCCCACTGAGCGAGGGTCTCCTCGTGGAACTCCGCAGGATCTTCTCGGTCTTGGCTGCCGGGGCCGAGCGACAACGTGGATGGCACGCACTTCCAGAAAGACGTCAGCGGCGCCGGGCTGCACAGCCTCCTGCATCACAGCACGTACTCGCCTCCTGGCACCTCCAAGGAGGTCGACTGTCGTGTCCTCGGCCTCGACATCCCCGAGGGCGATCGCATCGAGTCGTGGTTCGGAGACGAACCGAACTCATCCCGCTTCGACGAGTCGAAGCGCGGCTTCGCCTGACCGGCCACCAGTCCTGAGGGGGACAGCGTACGGCTGTCCCCCTGAGGACCTTTCGCTGCTCGAAGTCAAGCTGATGGAAAGGAGACCGACGGTGAGAAACCGGTCGACAAGACGGGTGAGAGGCCCCGTCCTGGTCGCCGCCGCGAGCCTGCTCGCGGCCGGGCCGCTCATCGAACAGGCCGTGGCGGCGCCGCCGCCGAGCCCGAAGCCGCCGAAGGCCGCCGTCTCCGGCGAGCAGGACCCGGCGCAGAGCACCGGCAAGAACGCGGGGTCGGACCGCATACCCGCGTCCCAGCGGCGCTCCGTCCTCGGCGACGGCTACACCAAGTCGCCCGACCTGGCCTGGGACACCTCGTCCGACGCCGCCGGCTTCCACCTCCTCGTCGCGGACGAGAAGAGCGGATACGCGTGGCGGACCGCCGCCTCCCTGTCCGAACCCGGCATCGACACGGACATGTGGATCGGCAACGCCTGCCTGGCCGACGCCACGCACGCCGTGGTCACCTATGCGCCGCGGACGTTCACCAACGAACCGCGGCTGATGGCCCGGGGCGCCTTCGCCGCCACCGTCGACCTCGGCACCGGCAAGGTGACCAAGCTCGGCCACACCGCGTCCCTGGCGCACTTCTCCCCCGGCTGCGGAGCCGACGGCCAGGCGGTGCTGTCGCAGTTCTCCGACGAGACGACATCGAAGAAGAACGAGACCCGTCTCATCCCGGTCGACGCCCGCACCGGCAAGACGGGGAAGCCGCTCACCCTCGCGGGCCAGGTGACGTCCGCCGTACCGGTCAACGACGGGTGGGTCGCGGCCGACGGCAACCGGCTCGTGAAGATCGACAAGAGGGGTCAGCGGAGGACGGTTGCCGCCACCGGGCAGACTCCCTTCCAGCTCACCGCCGACTCCGACGGCGGCGTGACCTTCCTCGACCGCACCCGGGCCGCCGGCAAGCAGACCGCGAAGGGCCAGGTGAAGCGGATCGGCGCAGACCGGATCAGCGGAAAGTCCCGGTCCACGAGCGAGGCGCCGACACTGGTCGAGGGCGACCTGACCGCCCTCGATCTGTCCCGCACCGCGACCGGCACCGTCGTCGTCACCGGCCGCGCGCAGAGCAAGGGCAAGCTCCCGGCCGCGGTGAAGAACCCTGGCGGGATCGGCAAGGACGCCCGCGTCTCCACCCATGGGCACGCTGCGGTGAACGCGGTGTGGGCCGATGCCGTAGACCCGCGCGGCAAGTCCCCGGAGCAGCTCGGCTCCCGCCCCGCACGGGTCGACCTGACCCACCTCGTCACGGGCGAGAAGACGGTGTTCGAGGTGACGCCGGAAACGGAGGAGGCGACGGGGGAGACGGAGCCGCGGGGTGCTTCGGCCCCCTCGCCCGTCCTGACTCAGCCGCAAGCCAAGACGGCATCGTCGTCGACGGCGGCGGCGGCGGTCCAGACCCTGTCGATCGGCGAACCCGAGTCGGTCCGCACCTGCGCGGTCGAGCGCGGCAATCCGGAACTCCAGGCGATGCAGCCCCGGCCCCGGCAGGTGGAATGGGCGGTCGACCAGGCCATCACCGGCACGCTCGACCAGGGCGCCTCACGCCCGGCCGACTGGAACAACACCGGTCTGCCCGCGTACAGCCCACAGGCCCTCGCCGGCGGGCTCACCGCGATCCGCTCGCCGTTCGCCAACCGGCGCATCCCCTCACAGATCATGCTCGGGATCACCGCGCAGGAGTCGAACATGTGGCAGGCCACCCGGTACGCGGCACCGGGCATGATGGCCAATCCGCTGATCGGCAACTACTACGGCATCGAGTACGACCCGAGCGGTACGACCGAGGACGTCTGGAACATCGACTGGACCAAGGCCGACTGCGGTTACGGCGTCACCCAGGTCACCGACGGCATGCGGCTCCCCGGGAAGGAGAAGCCGGGCGAGACGGCCAAGTCTCCGCTGGCACAGAAGGCGGTCGCGCTCGACTACGCCGCGAACATCGCCTTCGGCGTCAACATCCTCGCCGAGAAGTGGAACCAGGTCTACGCCGCCGGAATGCAGGTCAACAACGGTGACCCGCTGAACATCGAGAACTGGACCATGGCGTTGTGGGCGTACAACAGCGGATTCCATCTGGAGTCGGATGCGGGCGACAACGCCGGCCAGTGGGGGCTGGGCTGGACCAACAACCCGGCGATGCCCTGGTACAAGGCGAACCGGCCGCCGTTCCTGGAGAAGCAGGAGCTGGTCTGCGGCACCATGTCGTGCTCCACCGCCTACAGCGACGACTACTCGCATGCCGCACATCCGCAGGACTGGCCGTACCAGGAGAAGGTGATCGGCTGGGCCGCCCGCCCGCTCTCCGCCATGGACGCGCCCGGCGAGTACATCGCCGGCTACCGTGCCGCGTGGTGGACCACCAGCGAGAACCGGTCCAAGGCGAAGCCGCCGGTGGACACCTTCTGCGACGCCTCGAACTCCTGCGACCCGGCCCTGATCGAGTCGGCGGACGAGCACGACGAATCCACCTCACCCTGCCTGCGCCGCTCCGACTTCCGCTGCTGGTGGACGAAGGACGTGCAGTGGAAGGACTGCTCCAAGAGCGAATGCGGCTATGAGCTGTTGCGGTTCGATCCCGGCTACGCACCGCAGCCGAACGGCGCCGCGCACCCCAACCGCTGCACCGCGGGCCTGCCGAGCGGCACGGTCGTCGTCGACAACCTCGCGCAGGGACAGCAGATAGCGTCCACACCCGAACGCTTCTGCCAGGGCAGCGCCTCCTCCGCCGGGCAGTTCTCCTTCTCCTTCAGCGGCAGCACCGACCCCGCCCGGATGGATGTGCACCAGTTGTCCGGGGGCTATCTGAACCACATCTGGTTCTCCCACACGGCCCCGTCGCACAGTTGGTCCACGGCGGTGACCGGCACCTGGACCGCACCGGACAGCGTGCGGGGCTGGTACCGGGTCCTGGTGCACATGCCGAGCGTCTCCGCCCGCTCCCAGCAGGCGAAGTACACCGTCTACGGGACGAACACCAGCTCGCCGCACCGGGTGGCGCCACAGCCCGTCAAGCGCAACGAGTGGCGTTCCCTGGGCGCGTTCAACTTCACCTCCCGCGCGCAGGTGTCCCTGTCGAACGTGACCTTCGAGGGCTCCGAGAAGAACGTCCCCATCGCCTGGGACGCCGTCGCCTTCCAGCCGCTCGGCGCCAAGCCGTACCACGTGGTCGGCATGGGTGACTCCTACGCCTCCGGAGAGGGCGCGTCGGTGGACGGCGGGTTGAGCTACCTCCCGGAGACGGACTACGAGGAGGAGTGGGGGTCGGGCAAGCTGCGCAACACCTGCCACCGCTCGAAGAACGCGTGGGTCCGGGAGGCGAAGCTCCCGGGCAAGTCGCAGAGCGTCGGTGGGATCACCGACGCCCTCGGCTCCGTCGAGCTGTCCTTCGTCGCCTGCTCCGGTGCCCGCACCTACCACGTGAAGACGGGCGGCCTCTGGCAGGGCACCTCGCTGCCCCAGATGGACCTCGGCTACCTCGACCAGAACACCGACCTGGTCACCTTGTCCATCGGCGGCAACGACGCCCGGTTCTCCGATCTGTTCACGGAGTGCGTGACCGGCGGTACCGCCGTGGAGTGGTTCGAAGGGGATTTCGATCCGGAATCGGCGTGGCACTGCAAGGACGGAGAACTCGACTCGATCAACCCGGACACCGGGAAGCCGATCAAAACGGACACCGGGGACACGGTCCCCACCTCGAACCTGGAGACCTACGTTCCGGCCTGGATCGACGACTCGGTCGGGCCGCGCGTCACGGCGGTCCTGCGGCAGATCAAGGAGCGCGCCCCGAACGCCAGGGTCGTTCTCATGGGCTACCCCGCCCTGCTGTCCCAGAGCGACAAGACCTGCATGGACGGCGGAACCGTGGAGGTGTGGAACCCGGCACTGGGCATCCACGTTCCCATCGAGCTGGGCCTGCACGGCGATGAGCAGGACTGGCTGAACAACACGCTCGCCCCCCGGCTCTCCGACCGTATGCGCCAGGCCGCGCAGGACGCCGGAGCGGATTTCATCAACCCCGACTCGTACTTCACGGGCCGTCGCATCTGTGACACCGACCAGGCGATCTGGGGCCTGGAGGTGCTCAGCGAAGGCGCGGCGCGGGCGGACGGCACGCCCCTGATGAAGTCGTTCCACCCCAAGACCACAGGCGCGGCCCTCTACGCGCGGGCCCTGGAGGACGGACTGAACTCATAGCCATCAGGGACGCAGAGCCTCCGAAGGGGTAGTCCTTCGGAGGCTCTCCCAGGGTCCCTGCCCTGCCCCTGCTCGCCGTGCTCACCGTGCTCACCGCACTGGCGCTCGCGTTCACGCTGCTGGCCACGGCACCCCCGGCGCGTGCGCACGCGGCCAAGGGCAGCTGGGCCGCACTACTTCGGGAGTGCGACCTTCGGGGCCGGCAAGAAGACGAGCCTCTCCTACAACCACTCGACCGGCTACCGGCGATTCTCCGACCACTGCGGTTCCGGCGAATACGTGTACCTCACCCATTCGTGACGTCAAGCAGAAAGAGACACCCATGAGACTCGCCACCGCACGCCGACGGACCGTCGGAATCGCCATCGCGTCGCTCATCGCCCTGACCGGCACCGTCACCGCCACCGGTGAAGCCGAGGCTGCGGCGTACCCGTGCTCCGTCTACCACGACGACACGGGCCGACACTACAGCGGCTACTACACCGGTAGTACCGTTCAGCCGTCCTCGACGCAGGTGACGGCTGCGGGCAAGGAAGCGCAATGCCTGCTCAAGTACTTCGGACACGACCCGGGCACCGTTGACGGGATCTTCGGCAGCAAGTCCCGGGCCGCGGCGAAGAGGGCTCAGGAGATCGCCAACTCCAAGTGCCGCGCCGGTCTCGTCGTGGATGGACTGATCGGTCCGAAGAGCTGGCCGTACCTGCGCTTCGAGGCATGCTCCAGGGCGTGATCTCCAGGACTGTCCTGAACTCCTGACCGCTCGACCGGGGCGTGGCCTCCGAAGGACCGACGGGCCCTTCGGAGGCCGCGCCGCATGCACAAGGGTTCGAACCCGCTCGGCGATGTCACTACGCTTCGACTGATCGATCGACCGAGAGTCGAATCAGGGCAGGGGGAGCGGCTCATGTACAGCATCGTCGTCGTGCCACCACCGGGCACAGCACAGGACGAACAGTTCCGGCTCGCACCGGGCGAACGTCTGCGGTTCGGACGGTCGGTCAACGCGGACGGACGCGACCTCGTCATTGCCCATGAGGGCGTCCCCAGAGTCGCTGGTGAGATCACGGCGTTCCCAGCCTATTGGCTGCTGAGCAACCTCAGCGACGACCAGACGTACGTGGTGGAGAACCCGGAGGGCGCGGGCGAACACCTCAAGGTCGCGCCCGGTCGCGTCGAGGCGCCGGTCCCGTTCGAGTTCTCCCGCATCGTGCTGCCCGCGGCCGGCGACCTGCTCGCGTTCGACGTGTGGGCACCACGCCACACCTTCCGCAACGCCGGCCGAGACGGGCTGTCCGGCGCCGCCACCGCGCCGGCCTTCGCCCTCGACCACACCAAGCGCTACTTCGCGGTACTGGTCGCCCTCTGCGAACCCCGCCTGCGCGGCGAACCTCACGCCGTCCTGCCCGGGGTGGAGCAGCTCGTGGAACGGCTGAGCCCCGTCTGGCCGGGCGTCACCCGTTCAGCCGTCTACTGGAACATCGACTACCTCGCCGTCAAGCTGCGGCTGCGGCCCGCCCCTCACGAGACGGAGGTCGGGCGCAGAACCAACGGCAAGAAGGAAACGCTGGTATCGCTGGCTCTCAGGTTCGACCTGGTTCGCGAAGACGATCTCGTGGTCCTCGCCGCAGCCCCCAAGAGGTCGGCCCGATGACCGGACACCCCGAAGGCGCGGACCCGATCACCGTCGACAAGGGCTACCGCATCGGGCCGTGGCAGGTGCGTGAACGACTGGCGTCCGGGGCCTTCGCCACGGTCTACGCGGCCCGCAGGACCTTGGGAGACGCGCCAGATACGCCGGGCGGGGACAACGTTCCGCGGCAGGTGGCGCTGAAGATCCTGCCCACCGGCACCCGTACTCCGCGCCAGCTGCGCCACCTTCGCGAACTGGCCGAGCGTGAGGTCGACGTACTCAAGCGACTCCGCACCCCGCGGCTGATCCGCATGTTCGACACGCTGACCGTCGACGACGCGGACCACCCCGAACTGGATGGCGCGACCGTCCTCGTACTCGAACGGGCCGACACATCCCTGGCCGCGCTCCTGGAACGTACGCCCGTCCCGGCCACGGGACCCGCCCTCCTCGCCCAGATCTGCGAAGGGCTGCACCAGCTCCACCACGCGGGCTGGGTGCACGGCGATCTGAAGCCGGCGAACGTGCTGCTGATGGACGACGGATCGGTCAGGCTGGCCGATTTCAACATGGCTGCCGAGATGGAGGGGACACACGCCTACGCCCCTGCCTTCTCGACGCCCGACTACACCCCGCCCGAACTGCTCTGGCCCGAGCTCACCGAGCGGGGCACACTGATCCGGCCGACCGCCGACATCTGGGCCTTCGGCGTCCTGGCCCACCAGGTGCTCACCGGCTGCCACCCTCTGCCCGGCACGACTCCCCAGGCGCGCAGCGAGGCCGCGGAACGCTACGCCCGGGGTACGGAGGAACTGAGGCTGGCCCCTGAACTGCCACCGCTCTGGCGAAAGATCATCACAACGTGTCTGGCCCGCGCCCAAAGCCGGCGGGGCACCGCTAAGGCACTGCTCCGCGAAGTCGAGGAGGCCGCAGGCGCCGCCCGATCCGCCCGCCTGCCACGCCTGCGCCCCAGCCTTGCTCAACGGCACCCGGCCGCCGCGGCACTGCTCGCCGTCACCCTCCTCCTCACCACGGCCACAGCCGTCAGCGCTCATCGCCACGTCACGCGCCACGACGGCACGCCCGTGTACGAGGCTCTGCCCCGCGACAAGGCCTTCCCTACCGGGCCCGACGGGCAAGTCGTCTACGGCTACCACCGCTGCCCGGAGGACGCCCTCTGCTTCTTCAGCGGGCACAACGGCACCGGTGACCTATGCGTCTGGCACGGAGACGACCCCGACTGGCAGGCCGGCGAGGACATCTGCTCCTGGGCCGGCACCAACCCCGTGCGGTCGATCTTCAACAACATCGGCGGTGACCGAAGCGCCGTGGCCTACTTCCGGGGCGCTGACTACCAGCCCGCCGACGCGGACCGACGCCGACTGGCACAACGTACCGGCTGCAGCCCCGAGAACAGCATGGGCAACCTGGCGGGAACCTACGCCCCCCGGTCGCACAGGCTGATCAAGAGCTGCTCCTCCTTCACGACACTCAAGGAATTCTTCGTTCCCTGGTGACGGGCGCGCCGGGGACCGTCGAGGCCCTGGCGCGTCTTCCCGGTCCACGGCTGAGGATCAGGGTCCGGGACCGGCTCACCCGCCGCTTGCCCCGGCCGATGATCTCCATGGCGAGACCGCCGAGGCTGCCGAAAGACCGAACAACGCTGTCGCAGGATCCTCGCGTCTGGCCCCCTACCTGCCCCGAAAGGAAAAGGTCCGCCGACTCCGTCGGCGGACCCTCCCGCAAGATCCAGACCAAGCCACGGACCAGGTCGTTACCGCCGCGTCAAGGGCGCTGCCTGGTCATGTACCCCCAGATTCCCGATCCGATCCCGACCAGTGCGAGCAGGGCTCCGAAGGCCACCAGTGCCCACAGCGCCAGCGGCACGGCCCCTTCGGCTCGGACACGGCCGCGCACGTCGGAGGCCGCGACGCTGCCCGACTGCTCATCGAGGAAGTAGCGCGAGTCGTTCGCGACGGGCCGATTGTCGCCCAGCAGGAACAAGCGTTCCTCCGGCACGGTCACGTCGTACGGTGAGCCTGTCGGACCGAGCGGGTCACGCATCACGTACGGCTCGTCGATCCGCTTGCCGTTCACCGCGACCCGCACACCGTCGCGGGACTCCACGTGGTCCCCGCCCAGGCCGATCACCCGCTGCAGGGCCGGCGCGTTCCCGTACCGACCGGGCACGCTGACGAGGACGACGTCGCCCCGGCGTATCTCCCCTTCACCGACCCGCATGACGGTCACCCGCTCGCCAGGACTGTATGTGGGTCGCATCGCGTCGCCCCTGACAGTGATCCGCTCGCCTTCCAGGCCACCGCCGCGCACGATCCCTCCCCCGGCGCCCAACACCAGGACCAGCCCCAGAGGAACCAGCATCCATGCGGCGATTCTCAGTCCGCGGCCCGCGCTTTGCTGCTGCGTCGACACCCTCCTTGCTCCCGTCAGCCGCCGTGAGCCTCGGGGCCCGGCTGGAACGTCGGATCGAGGCCGTACCGGGCGATGCCGAACGGCTGGAAATCCTTGTCCGCCAGGACTCTGTAGAGAAATTCCGACGTCGACATGTCGTACTCGCACCACTCGCCGGCTTCGCCCCGCGCGAGGACAGGGTATGCACTGGGCTGCTGCGCGTCGACAAGCCAGCAGTATTCAGTGCCCCATTCTGTCGAGGCCCATTTGATGTACCCCTTTCCGCCCGGCGTGTACTCCTGGTACTGACCGCTTTCCGCAGGAAGGGGAAGGGGCGCTTGCCACGGCAGGAGAAAATTGAAATGAGACCCCTCCGTCCTGCCGTAGAAAGCGACGGAGTCACAGAAGGTTCCCCCGCCGAAACCTTCACACAGTTGCTTGAAGTCCACCGGCAGAGGAATGCGAAGCTCCTCCTCTACCGCTGCCCAGTCGACGGAGTGCGCCGACGGCTCCCAGCCGGTGAGTTCGAGTATACGTTGCACCCACATGTAAAAGACCTTTCCCAGAAGGGCAGGGTGCAGGCGGACATCAGGATCGATGTCCGCCTGCACCTCCGGTGATCCAGTTTACCGACCTACGGCTTGAGCCCCGTCGGTGTGTTCCAGATCGTGATGGGATCGCGTGGCATTTCTCCTGTGTCCAGGTTCACCCACTTGATGGTCAGGCTGTCGGGAACGGCGTTCTTCCCCGTGTAGTTGGCGGTCACCTCGTAGTAGACCGTCTGCCCCTTGGCCACCATGCCGGCAACCTGGTTCTCGTACGCCGCCATCACCTTCTGATTGGGCCTGGCGTACAAGCTGACGAGATTCCGCATCTCGGTACCGCTACCACCCAGCTGGTTTCCCAACAGGTGACCGCGGTTCATGTCCTGACCGGGCTTGAAACCAGGGGTCACTGTCTCGGGAAAGTTCCGCATGGGCCGCGGGACCTGAGTTCCATTGATCATGGAGTCGGGATTTCCCTTGACGACCTTGTCCTCTCCACTCTCCCAGCTGAAGTCGCCGGAGTTGAGGCAGGCCCGCGCTCCCTGTGCCCGATCGTACTTGTCGAGAGCCTGATAGAAGACCACGCTTTCGTCGTCTTCGCAGTAGTTCTGCTGGAACGGGAAAAGCGTGTCTCCCCCGACCCAGTCCCACTGCCCGTCGGGCTCGACGAGTCGTCCCTTGCTGCGGTTGCCCGTGTACTCGGACTCGTACCCGTTGGGGGCCGTCTCGTTGTACCAGCCGATACCCGTGAGGAAGGTGTCGGCGACGGTCTTCCAGCCGCCCCCCGCCTTCTTCACCGTGCCGGTGGCGACGTCCCCGAGCGTGTCGAGGGCGTCGCCGCACCAGTCACAGCCGAATATGTGGCCGTCCAGCTCGACGAAGCTCGTGGGGTTTCCGCCGGTGAAGGCGTAACGGTTTCCGGTGTACGGATCGGAACCGAGCCCCATGTCCGCGAGGGCACCGTTGTACATGTCCCGGCTGGTGAACCGGTTGAGACCGGGGTTGTAGTCCCGGAAGCCCATGTCGTAGGTACCGGCGTGGGAGTCCCACCGCTTCGAGTTGTAGCGGTAGGGGTTGTAGGTCTCCTTGGTCGGGTCGCCGGCGTCGGGCTTGTCGATACCGGTGAACTCGGATTCGTCGTTCGACCCGTAGGCGGTGTAGCCGTAGGTGGCCTTGGAGTTGCCGTCCTTGTCGGTCAGCGTCTCGACGTCGGTGTGCGAGTTGTAGCCGTAGTAGCCGTCCTCGCTGGTGCCGTCGGTGTTGTGCTTGACCTGGGAAAGACGCTCGCCCCACGGGCTGTACTGGTACGACTTCGCCAGCTCACCGACGACTTCTTCACTGAGCACCTCGGACGACAGGCCGAGGTAGGTGAAGTCGGTGGTCTTGCCGTCGGCCGTCTTGGACGCCGTGCGGTCGAGCGGGTCGAAGGTGTACGTGGTGGACTTCAGCGAGCCCGCGTCGTCCATCTTCTGGGACTCGACGACATGGTCGAAGCCGTCGTACACCGATCGTTCGATGACCCGGCCACCGCCGGTGACGGACTCCTGACGGCCGAACGGGTCGTAGTTGTACGTGGCCGCCGAACCGCCGGCGGTCGCGGAGACCAGCCGGTTGCGGTCGTAGGTGTACGTCGTGGACGTTCCCTTGACCGTCTGGCTGACGACGTTCGCGTTGTCGTCGTGGACGTACGTCTCGGTGCCCGCACCGTTACCGGTCTTGACCGACTTGGTGAGCCGGTTCGCGGGGTCGTAGGTGTAGTCGGTGGTCGACTCGAGATAGGCCGAGGTGCTGTCGGCGTTCATCTTCTTCGCGACGTCCTGCGCCTTGTTCCCGTTGGGGTCGTAGGCGTAGGTGTGCGAGGAGACGAGGGTGCCGTTCGGCTTCTTCTCGATGCTCGTCTTGACGGCACCGTTGAGGTAATAGGTGTAGTCGACCGTGTTCTTGTTGTTCTTGGTCTCCTGGAGCTTCAGACCACGGTCGGTGTACGTGTACGAGGTCACCTTCGGCGAGGCGTCCGTGGACGACTTGCCGACCGAGACGGTCTTGATCAGATCCCGAAGGTCGTAGGTGTACTTGGAGAACTGGTCGGGGTGGGTGATGGTCTCCGGCTTGCCGTTGGCGTCGTACGAGTACGACGTGGACTTCTTCTCCGTCCCGGCGAGCGCTTCGGTGACCTTGGCAACCTGGTTCAGGCCGCTGTAGACCATGGTGTAGGCGTCGACCCTGGCGCCCGACGAGGTGTCGTCGATCGAGGTCAGGTTGCCGTTCACGTCGTAGGCGTAGGCGAAGGACTTCTTCTCGGAGTCCGTCTCGCCGGACGTGTCACGCACCAGCTTCACACCGTCGGCGACCACGACGCCGCCGCTGTTCTGCTCGAGCTTCAACTTAGCGTCGTTGCCCTGCTTGAGGGTGTACGAGCCGAGCTGGACCCAGGTGCCGGTCGCGGCGTTCTGGTCCTTGGTCACCGCGGGATTCGTGGTGGCACCCTGCGACAGGGTGTACCTCGCCGTGGTCGCGGCACCCGTCACCTTCGGGTACTTCACGTACGCGGTGTACGTGCCGTCCTTGGGGACGTTGAGCGTCCACGTGAAGGCGTCCGTCCCCGTACCGGCCGCGTGCGTGCGGTGGTCGTAGCCCTGCTGCCCGGTGACGTCGCCCTTGGCCCACGTACCGGTGGCCGAGGTGTGCTGGCTGTCGGAGTTGTCCACCAGGACCACCGACTTGCCCACCGGTACGCCGTCGTCCGCCTTGGACTTGAGCTTGCCGTCGGGGTAGTACGACCAGGTCATGGTGCGGTCGGAGGAGCCGCCCGCCGACGTCAGCGTGCGGGCCTTCTGCTGCCCGAGCTCGGTGTAGTCGTACGTGGTCGCGATGTCCCACGGGTCGGTGGACTTCCGCGTCCAGCCGTTGTCGAAGTATTCGATGACCGTGTCGTTGCGGACCGTCTGGCCCTCCGACGGGGGCATCGACTTCTTCGTCACGCGGCCCACGGCGTCGTACACGGTCTGCGTGTAGACGTTGGGGTCGTTGTAGCGGGAGTCCGCTGGGTCGTACGGCTGGTACTGCTTGACCGGACGGTTCAGCGCGTCGTACTCGGTGCGCGAGGTGAAGTCGTCGGCGGTGGCCGTGGCCGCACCACGGGGGGCGACGACCTTGGTGGTGTTGCCGACCTGGTCGTACTCGTACTGGGTCTTGCGGAACGTGGTCCCCTCGTAGGGGGTCCGGACCTCCTTCTGCTTCCCTCGCTCGTCGTAGTCGACGTAGGTGATGTTGCCCTCGGCGTCCTTGGTCTGGATGACCAGGGAGTCCTTGTCGTAGGTCGTCGTGACGGACTTGCCGACGGGGTCCGTGACCGTGGTGACCCGGTGGTTCAGGTCGTAGGCGGTCTTGGACAGGTAGTCGGTCGTGTCCGCGGTGGCGTTCCTCTTCGGATCGACGATCCGGACGACGTTGCCGACGTTGTCGTACTCGTACGAAATCTTCTGCTGCGCGGAATTCACCACGGCAGTCAGCTGGTAGATCTCGTCGAACGTGTTGCTGATGACGTGATCGGTGGCGTCGCCCGTGGTGAGTACACCCTTGGGCTCGACCTTCGTCCGGAGATTGCCAACCTTGTCGTAGGTGTAGACCGTCTTCCGCTCGGCGGAGGTGGCCGTGTCCTTCGGCACGGTGTCCGAGGCGATCTGGTCGGCCGCGTCGAAGACCGCGGTGGAGACGGCGCCGTTGGGCGCGGTCGCCTTGGTGACGTTGTCGTTGGCGTCGTACTCAGGCGCCGACAACGTGATCAGGTCTCCGGCCGCCTGGTCCTTCGGCACGACCTTGGTCAGCGGACGTCCGAAGGTGTCGTACGTCTGCGTGGTCTTCTTGCCCAGCGCGTCGGTGGTCTCGCGGACCTGACCGCGCTCGTCGTAGACGAACGACGTGGCCTTGCCCAACGCGTCGGTGATCTTGGCCGGGTAACCCGTCGGACCGAACTCGCTGTTGGTCGTCGGGTTGCCGTTGGCGTCGATCGCCTTGGTCAGCTGACCGTACGCGTCGTATTCGTACGTGGTGGCGTAGTCGCCCGCTGTCGTGGTCGCGACGCCCTTGGGGTCGGTGACCGTCTTCAGGTTGCCGAACGCGTCATAGTCGAACTGCCACTTGCGGCCCTCGGGAGAGGTCTTGGTGAACAGGTCGGCGGAGAAGCCGTCCAGGCGGGTCTGGTACGTGTACTGCTGCGAGTTCGCCGGGTAGGTGCCCGGGGCGCAGTCCGAGGACGGCGGGACGCCTGCCTTGTTGTTCTCCGCGTCGCGCGACCAGAGGGGGTAGCCCGTCTTCTGGTCGTAGCAGTACGCGGCCTTGGCCCCGTTGGCCTCCTCCGCGTACGTGACGTTGTTGTCGGCGTCCCACGCCATCTTGGCAACCTGGGACTTGGCGTTGGTCGTCTGGACCGGGCGTCCGAAGTCGTCCGTCACGTAGTCGGTGGCGTGTGCCTCGGCGTCCGTGACCTTGGTGTCGGTGAACTTGGGATTCGCCGTGTTCGCCTTGTACGCGAAGCCGGTGGGGAAACCGAGACGGTCGGTGATCGTCTTGGTCCACCAGTGGTACTTCGGGTCGTCACCGGCCTGCGGCGCGTAGTACGCGAACTGCGTGTTGCTCCCGCGGGGGTCGGTGGCCCTGACCAGCTTGACGTTCTTGTTGCCCTGCGTGGCGTCGTAGGTGAACTTGAACACCTTCGGCTGCGTCGAGCCCACACCGTCGGTGAACTGCCCGAGCAGGCCCTTGGCGGTGTAGTGGAACTCGATCTTCCGGCCGGAGACATCGGTCACCGAGCGGACGTGGTCGTAAATCTTCGAGTTGTTCAGCGAACCGGCGTCGGTGGTGAGTACGCCGGAGTCATTGACGTACTGGTAGCCGGACTGGCCCTTGGTCCAGTAGTCGACGGTGAGGGTCTGCCGGCCGGCCGGGTCGGTGATGTACTTGAGGAACTTGGTCGGCTTGTTGTTGGACTTGCGCTCCTCGTAGGTGAACGTCTGCGTGTTGCCGTTCTTGTCGACGGTCGACGTCAGGTAGCCGTCGCAGCCGAAGAGGAAGCGGGTGCCGTCGGGGCGGGTGAGCGTCCAGGCGTCGGGGACCGGGTCCTTGGTGGGCTTGCAGTCCAGGCCCGCCTTCATGGCGACCTTGTAGTGGACGCCCGCCGGGGCCTTCCACGTACCGTCCGGCTGCTTGCGGAAGACGTGCGTGGTGCCGTCGCCGTCCGGGAGGCGGATCTCGGTCGGGTTGGGGTTGGGGTGGAAGTCCAGCGGCGCGCCGAGCCGGATGGGGCCCGAGAGCTGGAACGACCAGCCGTGGCCGGCGACCGTGTCCGAGGTGTCCTGGCTGTTGTAGGCGAAGCGGGCGAAGGTGCTCAGTCCGCGGCCGGGGTTGGTGATCGCGTTGTACTGCCACACGCCGTTGCCGGAGGCCAGGTTGTTCATGAAGTTCGACCCGGCGCCGGTGTTCTTGCCGGTGTAGGAGTAGAACTTCTCCATGCCCAGCGCGTTGGAGGTGGGGTCCTCCACCGCGAGGTTCTGCTTCAGCGACGGGATGCCGCCGGTGCCGGCGGACAGCCAGCTGCCGTCGGCGATCTTGCGGACGTCCCAGCCGAGCACGTACTCGTTGCGCTTGTTGCCGTTGTCGGAGTTGATCGGCGTCTTGACCTGTGCCTGGATCGTCGCCGACTTGCCCGGCAGCAGGGCCGGGATCGCGGTGGACAGCTGGTTGCCGCCCGTCGTCACGTCCGTGCCGTCGGGCAGCTTCCAGGTGTACGACAGCTGCCGCTCACCGGCCGCCCACGCCGCGGAGGTGGTGTTGGTGACCGTGAACTCCACCGTGTACGTGGTGTTCGGGGTCATCCGGGCCGGGGTGGTCGGCGCGTAGTACGTGTCCTCGGTCGTCGAGTCGACGTAGATGACCTGCATGTACGGCCGCAGCTGCGGGTCCGAGGCCTCGGCGGACAGGAACAGCGTGCGCTCCTGCGGGCCGGTGGTGGTCTCGTCCTTCAGCTTGACCAAAACGCCCTTGTTGTTGGTGGGGGTCTTGACCCAGGACTGCATGAGTCCGGTGGCGTCCCACCAGTGGCGGCCGACCTCGTCGGTGATCTGCGGGACGGTGTCGGAGACGGCGGCGGAGAAGTCACCGCCGGCGGTGGTCCACGGCGTGGTCGAGTCGGCGTTGTTCCACGTGGCCTGGGTCTCGGTGAAGTCCCGGGTCAGGGAGTGGAGTTCGTAGATCGCGCCGTTGGTGGTGCTGGTGGTCTCCGCGCCCCACATGTACATCTTGTTCTCCAGCACCGTGGCGGTGGTGGGGATGGATGTGGTGGGGAACTTCAGGGCGGCGCGGGTCTTGCCGTAGGTGCCGGAGTTGTTGCCGACGCTCAGCCAGGTCTGGGCCTTGCCGGAGAGCAGGCCGTCGTGGTTGACGGTCGGCTGCTGCGAGGAGAGCGTGGTGTCGACCTGGCCCGCCTGGATGATCCTCATCGTCCGGCCGGCCTTGGGGATGCCCACGATGCGGGTCGGAGACCCGAGCAGCTGCCCGTTCTTGGTCTTGACCGCGAGCTGGTAGTAGTACGACTTGCCGATCTCGCTGGAGGAGGAGTCGGGGGTCGGCACGGCCGTGGTGTCCGTGTAGGCGGTCGTGGTCGATGCGATCGGGGCGATCAGCGTCGCCGCAGACGGCGTGAAGACCTGCTGCGTGGAGCGGTGCAGCTGGTACTCCACGATGTCCAGGCCGGTGTTCCCGCTGCCGTTGGCGTACGCCGGCCACGAGAGCTCCGGACCGGTGGAGTGGACCACGGTCGGCGAGTTCAGCGAGGTGCCGACGGCGCCGTAGGTCACCGTCAGGCGCGGGTACGTGGACGTCTCACCGCCGTAGGCGTTGCCGTCGGCGGCCTCGTAGCGCGGGCCGCCCTGCGGGGCGGTGGCCGTCTCGTCCTTGGCCTTGAGTACGAAGCCGTGGTTGGTCGCCGTGCCCGAGACCCACTTCTGGACCGTGTCGGCGACCGGGAAATCGTGCCACTTGTTGTAGTCCCAGGCGGCCTTGGTGATCTCGGCGGGGTTCACAAGCCGCACCGAGTCGGCCAGCGTACGGGTCGTGGCCGAGCCGGTGTCACCCAGGACGATCTTGCCGGCGTTGCCCTTGGCGAAGCTCAGCTCGGTCGCGTCGAGAGTCTTCCAGACGCCGCCGGTGCCGGTCTGGTTGACCGTGTAGTTCTTGGTGCCGCCGTTGTGGGTGACCGTGTACGGGGCGGCCGTGGCCGCGTCCGCCGCGGCCGGGTAGTGCGCGTCCACCCGGTAGGTGTCGGTCTCCGGGACCCTCGGCTGCCAGGTGTACGACTCGCCCGTGAGCGCGTTCTTGTTGAAGGCGTAGTCGTCGTTGGTCGCCGCACCACCGGTGGTGGTGCCCCGCGGCCATTCGCCGACCGCCGCCGTACCGGTGTCACCGTCGTCCAGGGAGACCGTGGTGCCGGACAGCTCACCCACCAGGGCGCTGGTGTTGGACCAGGTCGCGGGCGTCGTGCCCGCCTCGCTCCACGCCCCGGTGGCCCGGTGCGCCTCGAGTGCGACGACATTGCCGTTGGTGGTGTGCGACTGGTCGTAGTACAGGCTCAGCCGGGCCGCGTCGACCTTCACCCCCGCCGGGATCTCGCTCAGCGGGAACTTGATCAGCGAACGGGCGATGCCGGTGTCGGTCTTGCCGACCGACAGCTTCCAGGTGTTGTTGAAGTTCACCGCCGGCTGGTCCGACAGCACCATCGTGTCCTCGGAGACCGAGGCGATCGGCGTGATCGTGATCGTCGGGTCGATGACGACCGGATACTGCCGCTCCTTCGCCGCGAGCCACTCGGCGTCCGGCGTGACGGTCAGCTTCCAGCCCTTGCCGTCCGTGTCCCGGACGAGCTTCTGGGTGACCTCGGTGCTGTACGTGCCGCCGGTGACCGACTGCGGATCCTTCTTGGCGTCCGTCATGTACGGAGCCGGGATCACCATCACCGGAGTACCGGGGGCCTCGCCGAAGAAGGCGATCGAGCCGTCCTTGCGGGCCTTCGGCGTCAGACCGCCCTCGGTGTCCAGAGTGAAGGTGAACGACACCGGACCGGCCGGGCGCTCGGTGAGGACGATGTCCTCCTTCACCTGACCGTTGCCGACCCGGTACGACAGGTCCGCGCCGGCAACGGCGTCCTTGTAGAGGACCCGGTCACCGTTCGCCTCCGGCTTGAGCGCGCCGGCACCGGCCAGGCCGAACGTGACCGCCCCGCCGCTCTCCGCCTCGAAGCGCATGAACTTCTGCGCGTCGGAGCCGAACCAGCTCTTGCCGGCGTTCGCGGTGTTGGCGAAGTCGAAGCCCTTGTCCCGGGTGGCGCGCACGGTGGTCTCGACCGGCTTCCAGGACGTGCCGGACCTGTACGAGGTCGGCACCGCCGTCAGCTCGGCCTCGATCCGGCCGTCCGACAGCTGCCAGAAACGCGCCTGCGAGGTGCGCTTGTCCGTCAGCTCCTTGACCCGCTTCGCCTTCGGAAGCTTCTCGCCCTCAGGGAGCCTCTCCCGGCTGGGTATCTCCAGCGCCCCGCCGACCGAGGGCTTCTTCGCCTCCTCGCCGTCGTCCGAGAACCAGCCCGCGACCGTGTCGAAGACACCGGTGTCGTCACCCGCGGGTGGCGAAGGAGGAGCCGCATAGGCGGCCTGAGGCAGTAGCGTGCCCGCCACCGCCGACACGACCAGACAGGAGATGAATCTCCTGCGTGGAAATTTCACCACGATACCTTTCGGTATCGGCGCACCCGCGTCGCTGCACGCGAAATGGGCACGCCGAACGAGCCGGAGCGAATGTTTCCGCCCGGCTTGAAGCAACGCGAACTGACCGCGAGAAGCAGAAAAACACGAGCTCGCGGAGCCGCAGGGGGCTTTCTAACCAGCCTTGTGACGCCGAGTCAACCGTGCTGACATAGCGGACAATCGCACTTCGAGAGAGGCACTGTTCGCCCGTTTTTTCCGCTTGCTCGCGCCTGACCGATGGGATGGTGTATAACCGCCCGGTTCATCTGTCGGTCCATCGAAAGCCGGGCTCTTCCATGTCATCCAGCGAAATCGCGGAAAGCTCCGCACAACAGGAGAGCGAACACGAAAACGGCGAGGGCTCCCCGGACCGGCGGGGGTTGCTGGTCGCCGGGATCGTCCTGCTCGCCTGCCTCGGTCTCGTCGGCTACGGCGTGCTCGACACCGATGAGCAGCCGAAACCGCAGGTGGCGCCGACGGCCGAGGTGACGTACGAGGTCACGGGGACGGGGACCGCCGAGATCTCCTACCTCGCCCGCAGCGAGGACGGCACGGCCACGGTCGAGAAGGGCGTCACTCTGCCCTGGAAGAAATCGGTCCAGGCACCTCTCGGCGAGGCCCCCACCGTCGCCGTCGTCCTCGACGGAAAGGGCGGACAGGCAGCCTGCACACTGGCGATCCGCGGCAAGCACGTCCAGCGCGCCACTGCCATGGGCGAGTTCGGGCGTGCCACGTGTTCCGGCGATCTGCTTTCCGGCGACGGCGAGGGGTGACACGTCACCTTTCGGAACACCCCGCTGTCCGGTTTGCGTGCTCGGGTGTGTCGGAGGTGGCACATCGTGTATAACCGCTGCGCTGTGCGGCGGGAATACGGGGCACGAACTCCCAGAATTCGAAGAGCGGTTGGAACCGAATAGTTTCCGAAACCGCACTGCCCCTCGCTTCCCGTCCCACGACATGTACAGCCGACGGCGATCGGCCGCGGGTACTGATCAGCTGCGCACGAGGGATGGGACATGAGTCCGAGAGGAACCCGCGCCAGGCGGGCGAGCGGTAAGAAGCACGCGACGTGGCTCGCGGCAGGGGTCGTCGTCCTGGGAGGCACGGCTGTGACCGCCGTCGCCGCCTCGACGGGCGGCGAGGAGACCGGTCCCGGTGACGGGACACGGCCGGCGAAGGCGCACGTGCTGGCCCTGGACGGCAAGGACCCGAAGAAGCGCGTGCTCCCGCGCACCGGGACACAGACGTTCTCGCTCATCGGCGCCTCGTGGGAGGACAGCGGCGACACCTTCGAGGGCACCGCTCAAATCCGTACCCGCGAGGCCGCCACCGGCCAGTGGAGCGAATGGCGCGACCTCGACTTCGGCGTACGGGCGCCGGAGTCCACCGAGGGCGAAGAGCCGGACGTGCGGGGCGCCTCGGAGCCGCTGTGGGTCGGCCCGTCGGACGGGGTCGAGGCGCGGGTCGTCGCGGACGGCGAGGAAACCGCGGTGCCCGACGCGCTCCGCCTCGACATGATCGACCCAGGCGAGACCGTCAAGGCCAAGGGCAACGGTGGCATCAAGGGGAGCGGAAAGGGGGGCGCCAAGCCCACCGCCTCCCCCGACGCCACGCAGACCACCCCGGCCGGCCCCGTGCCGCAGCCCTCCGATCCCACGCCGACCGACGCGCCCACGACGGCCGCGCCCAGCGCCGATCCGGGCGACACGACAGAGGACCCCGGCAGCGGCGAGGCATCACAGCCTCCGACCGAGGAGCCGACGACTTCGACGGACCCGGCTCCTTCCGCCACCCCGACCGAGTCCGCCCCGGGCACGGACCCGACGGCAGCACCGACGGACGAGCCCACCGGGACTCCGACCGACGACCCCACCGACGCACCCACGACCGAGCCTCCCACCAGCGAAGCCCCCGCGGACCCGGCCCCCGGTACGGTGCCCACGCGGGAGCCCACCGGACCCGCTCCCACCACCGAGCCGAGCCAAACCCACGAACCCAGCACCACCACTCCGACAGCTCCGACGGCTCCCGCCATCGTCAGCCGTGCCGGCTGGGGCGCGGACGAGTCGCTCGTCCAGAACCCGCCCTCGTACCTGAACAAGGTCGACGCCGTCTTCGTCCACCACACCGCCGGAACGAACGACTACACCTGCGCCGACTCCCCGGCCATCATCCGCGCGATCCTCACCTACCACGTGCGGACCAACGGCTGGAACGACATCGGCTACAACTTCTTCGTAGACAAGTGCGGCACGGTCTTCGAGGGCCGCGCGGGCGGCGTCGACCGACCCGTCCTCGGCGCGCACACCTATGGCTTCAACAGCTACTCCTCGGGCATCTCCCTGCTCGGCGACTACGAGAACGGCGGCACCCCGACGGCCGCGGCCAAGCAGGCCATCGCCGACCTCGCCGCCTGGAAGCTCGGTCTGCACGGCGTCGACCCGCAGGCGAAGGTGACACTCACCGCCGCCGCCGACACCGGCGTGTGGACGAAGGGCCAGGCCGCCACGCTGAACACCGTCTCCGGACACCGCGACGGATACGCCACGCTCTGCCCCGGCGCGACCCTCTACTCCGCGCTCCCCGGAATCCGTACGGCCGCGGGCGGTTCCCCGTACGCCACCGGAAACTGACGAGCACGACCACCACGAACACACCAGCGGCCGGGACCCTCCACAGGGTCCCGGCCGCCTGCCGTCACACGGCGCGACTCAGCCGATGGCTATCCGCGGGTTCGCCGACGGCTCGACCCAGCCCATGAACCGGTCCATCGTCGCCCGCGGCACCCCTCCGGACTCGGTGAGCGGGAAGTCCGCGCCCTCCGCCGTGTGCATCCGGTTGTAGAACTTCGACTCCGGGTCCTGCACCCACCAGTGACGGTCGTGGAACCGACGCGTCCGGCGCTCGTGGAGAACTGCGCCTTCCAGCCGGAGGAGCCCTTCTGCCACGCGGTGACGGTGGCATACGAGCCGCCGGCCTTGACCGTGATGACCTGCTGGGCGTTGCCGATGTCCCCGGGCACGGGGAAGGTCGGCGCCGGGCGCGACGGAAGCCGCGGAGGCGGCGGGCTCCTTCTGGCCGCCGCAGGCCGACACGAGGGCCATCGTCCCGATGACGCCAGACGTGAACCGTGGGCTGGGTGATCTACCGGAAGACGGTCCGCGCCAGGCACCGACCACAGCGACAGGTCCACGCGTGGGATCACAGCAAGCACGCAGGATTCGGCACGATGTGCGGCGCGTCATACCCGAGAGCCGTGGGTCGCCGTGGGATCATCGACGTGGCTTCGCACCCACGCTCCACCCGAAACCGCAGGCCAAGAAGGTACGACCCCTGCGAGACATGCCGGGGACGCCCGTTTCGCCGCACCAACGCGAGGCGACCACTGCACGCGGAAACACCCCTCCAGGGGCGTTTCCGCAGGTCAGATCGTTTTTCCGTGGTGGGGCGGGTGGGACTCGAACCCACGGCCGACGGATTATGAGTCCGCTGCTCTAACCGGCTGAGCTACCGCCCCGATCGGTGAGGCGCGTACATGTGTGCGCGCCGTCTGCCGCAGCATAGCCGCTCATACGATCTCCTGCTCCGGAAGATCGGCTCTGCTGACCATGAAGACCGCGGGGCGCTCCGTATGGTTCCCGGAGACGCGAAAAAGGACCCCGAAGGGTCCTCTTCCGTTCCGCTCCCCCGGCTGGACTCGAACCAGCAACCCTCCGGTTAACAGCCGAATGCTCTGCCAATTGAGCTACAGGGGATCGCGCTCCCCCGACTGGACTCGAACCAGTAACCTGCCGGTTAACAGCCGGCTGCTCTGCCAATTGAGCTACAGGGGATTGCTGCGTTGCACCGAACGTACCCACTCCGGATGCTCCGGGCGGGCGGTTGCTCGCTGCGACACATACATTAGCGCAAGCAGGGGGGTGCTCCGCCAATCGGTATCGCCGTGGGCACCAGCGATGCATCAGGGAAGCTCTCCAGGGAAGGTGGTGGCCATGCGATACAAGCTGACGTTCGTCATGGGACTCGCCCTCGGTTACGTGGTCGGCACGCGTGCGGGCCGCGAGCGCTACGAGCAGTTGAGGAAGTCCGCCAAGCAGGTCGCCCAGAACCCGGCCGTGCGCAACGCCGCCGAGTCCGCCGCCCAGACCGGGCGGCAGGTCGCGGGGAAGGCCATGCACGTGGTCGGGGACAAGGTGGGCGACCGGCTGCCGTCCTCCGTGACCGACCGGGTCCACGCGCTGCGCGAGCGGAGCATGGGCAACGGAAAGGTCGAGGAGGACGAGTGGGGCACCAGTAACACCTGAACCGCCCCGCGTGCGGCAGAATCAAGTGTCATGGGGATAGTCGCCGGACTCGACAGCTCAGCTGAGTTCACACGCATCGTCGTCTGTGACACGGACACGGGTGCCGTACTGCGGCAGGGATACGCCCCTCATCCGGGCGAACCCAAGGCCGTCGACGTCGACCCGCAGACCTGGCTGCTCTCCCTCGGGGAGGCCGCGACCGGCGGCCTCCTGGAGGGCGTGCAGGCCATCGGCGTGTCCGCGCAGCAGCACGGGCTCGTGCCGCTGGACGCGCAGGGCGGCCTGGTGCGGCCCGCGCTCGTCCGCAACGACAAGCGGGCGCAGGTCGCCGCCGCCGATCTCGTGGAGTCGCTCGGCGGGCGCCAGGCCTGGGCCGAGGCCGTCGGCTCCGTGCCCGGCGCCGGGCAGCCCGTCGCCAAACTGCGCTGGCTGGCCCGTACCGAGCCCGAGCACGCCCGGCGGATCTCCATGGTCCTCCAGCCGCACGACTGGCTGGTCTGGCAGCTCCTCGGCCGACCGGCCCGGCGCACCACCGACCGCGGCGCCGCCTCCGCCACCGGCTACTGGTCGGCCCGCACCGGCGCGTACCGCCCCGACCTCGTCGAGCTGGCCCTCGGCCACCAGGCCGTGCTGCCCGAGGTCCTCGGGCCCGCCGAGGCGGCCGGCACCACGCCCGAGGGGCTGCTCATCTCCGCCGGTACGGGCGAGACGATGGCCGCCGCGCTCGGCCTCGGCCTCGGCCCCGGCGACGCCGTGGTCTCGCTCGGCGCCTCCGGCTCCGTGATGGCCGTCCACCACGAGGCGCTCGCCGACCCCAGCGGCATGATCACCTCCTTCGCCGACGCCACCGGCATGCACCTGCCCGTCGTCCACACCTCCAACGCGGTACGGGCCCTGCGCGGCACCGCCGAGATGCTGGGTGTGGAATCGCTGGAGGAACTGTCGGCGCTCGCGCTGAAGTCGACGCCCGGTGCCTCCGGGCTCGTCCTGCTGCCCTATCTGGAGGGCGAGCGGACCCCGAGCCTGCCGCACTCCGCGGGCACGCTCAGCGGGCTGCGCCGCGAGTCGATGAAGCCCGAGCACCTGGCGCGGGCCGCGTTCGAGGGAATGCTCTGCGCGCTCACCGACGCCATGGACGTGCTGCGCGGCCGGGGCGTCGAGGTACGGCGGGTCTTCCTGCTCGGCGCGGCGGCCGCGCTTCCGGCCGTGCAGGCACTCGCCCCCGCGCTGTTCGGCGCGCAGGTCGTCGTCCCCCAGCCGGCCGATTACGCGGCGCTCGGTGCGGCCCGGCAGGCCGCCTGGGCCCTCGGGGTGGCCCGGGGCACGCTGTCCCCCTCCACTCCCCCGGCCTGGCAGGGCGCCTCCGCGCAGATCCTGGAGCCGGGCGAGGAGCTGTCTGCGGGGCAGGCCGTGCGGCAGCAGTACGTGGCGACGCGGGAGCAGATCCACCCGGGATCGTTCGCCTCGTAGGACGCCGGACCTCGCGGAAGCGGCGCCGGACCTCCCGGGAGCGGCGCCGGACCTCGCGGGAGCGTGCGCCCGGACGTAGCGGAAGTCTTCGCCGGCCCTCGCGGGAGCGGCCCCAGACCTCGCGGAAGTCTTCGCCGGACCTCGCGGAAGTTCGCCGGAGCCCGCCACGCCCCTCAAACCTAGTCGTCACGTCCGGGGGCTCGGGCGATAGTAGGAGCCGTGCTCATAAGACTTCTCCGAATCCAGCTCAGGCCCTATCGAAAACCCATCGCCCTGCTCGTGCTGCTGCAGTTCCTCCAGACCTGCGCGAGCCTCTACCTGCCGACCCTGAACGCGGACATCATCGACAACGGTGTCGTCGAGGGGGACACCGGATACATCCTGCGGTTCGGCGCCCTGATGGTCGGCATCTCCGTCGTCCAGGTCGTCTGCAACATCGGCGCCGTGTTCTACGGTGCCCGGACGGCGTCCGCCCTGGGCCGGGACGTGCGCGGCGCGGTCTTCGACCGGGTGCAGTCCTTCTCCGCGCGGGAGCTGGGGCACTTCGGCGCGCCCTCGCTGATCACCCGTACGACCAATGACGTGCAGCAGATCCAGATGCTGGTGCTGATGGCGTTCACCCTGATGGTCTCCGCGCCCATCATGTGTGTCGGCGGCATCGTGATGGCCCTCGGCCAGGACGTGCCGCTGTCGGGTGTGCTGCTCGCCGTGGTGCCGATCCTCGGGATCTCCGTCTCGCTGATCGTGCGGAGGATGCGGCCGCTCTTCCGGACGATGCAGGAGCGGCTCGACACGGTGAACCGGGTGCTGCGCGAGCAGATCACCGGCAACCGGGTGATCCGGGCGTTCGTGAAGGACTCGTACGAGGAGGAGCGGTTCCGCGGGGCGAACGCCGAGCTGACCGACGTGTCGATGGCGACCGGCCGGCTGATGGCGCTGATGTTCCCGGTGGTGATGACGGTCGTGAACATCTCCAGCGTGGCCGTCGTCTGGTTCGGCGCGCACCGCATCGACAGCGGCGGGATGCAGATCGGCGCGCTGACCGCGTTCCTCGCCTATCTGATGCAGATCGTGATGGCGGTCATGATGGCCACCTTCATGTTCATGATGGTGCCGCGGGCCGAGGTCTGCGCGGAGCGCGTCCAGGAGGTTCTGGCGACCGAGTCCAGCGTGGTGCCGCCGTCGGAGCCGGTGAAGACCCTGGACCGACGGGGGCATCTGGAGGTCAAGGGCGCCGACTTCCGGTATCCGGGCGCGGAGGAGTCCGTCCTCAAGGACGTCGGGCTCGTCGCCCGGCCCGGGGAGACCACCGCGATCATCGGCTCCACCGGCAGCGGCAAGTCGACCCTCCTCGGCCTCGTACCCCGGCTGTTCGACGCCACCGGCGGCGAGGTCCTCGTCGACGGCGTCGACGTACGGAAGCTCGACCCCGAGCTGATGGCGAAGACCGTCGGGCTCGTCCCCCAGAAGCCGTACCTCTTCTCCGGGACCGTGGCCACCAACCTCCGTTACGGCAAGCCCGACGCGACCGACGAGGAACTCTGGCACGCCCTCGACGTCGCCCAGGCCGCCGACTTCGTACGGAAGCTGGAGGCCGGGCTCAACGCCCCCATCGCGCAGGGCGGCACCAATGTGTCCGGTGGGCAGCGGCAGCGGCTCGCCATCGCGCGGACGCTGGTGCAGCGGCCGGAGATCTATCTGTTCGACGACTCGTTCTCCGCGCTCGACTACGAGACGGACGCCCTGCTCCGGGCGGCGCTCGCCCGGGAGACGGCGGACTCGACCGTCGTGATCGTCGCCCAGCGGGTCTCCACCATCCGGGACGCCGACCGGATCGTCGTCCTCGACGAGGGCCGGGTCGTCGGCACCGGACGGCACCGGGAGCTGATGGCGGACAACGAGACGTACCGGGAGATCGTCCTCTCCCAGCTCACCGAGGCGGAGGCAGCCTGATGGCCGGTCCTGGCGGACGCATGATGGCCGGTGGCGGCCCCGACCAGCGGTCGATGGACTTCAAGGGCTCGGGGAAGCGGCTGCTCAAGCAGCTGGCGCCCGAGCGGAGCGCGCTCTGGGTGATGCTGATCGCCGGTGTGCTGTCGGTGGCGGCCTCGGTGGTCGGTCCGAAGATCCTCGGCAAGGCGACCGACCTCGTCTTCGCGGGCGTGATCGGGAACCAGATCGAGGGCGGGACGAAGGCGGAGGCGATCGCGCGCCTGCGCGCCGCGGGCGACTCCGGCATGGCGGACATGCTGACCGGGGTCGACTTCACGCCGGGGCGGGGGATCGACTTCTCCGCCGTCGGCGAGGTGCTGCTCGTGGTCCTCGGCGTCTACGTGGCGGCGGGCCTGCTGATGCTGGTCTCCACCCGTATGTCGATCAAGGTGATCAACCGGACGGTCTACCGGATGCGGGAGGACGTCCAGACGAAGCTGGCGCGGCTTCCCCTGTCGTACTTCGACAAGGCGAAGCGCGGCGAGGTGCTGTCCCGGGCGACCAACGACATCGACAACATCTCGCAGACGCTCCAGCAGTCGATGGGGCAGCTGATCAACTCGCTGCTCACGATCGTCGGCGTGCTCGCGATGATGTTCTGGATCTCGCCGCTGCTCGCCCTGGTGGCGCTCGTGACGGTGCCGGTCTCGGTCTTCGTCGCGGCGAGGATCGGCAAGCGGTCGCAACCGCACTTCGTCCAGCAGTGGAAGTCCACGGGCGCGCTCAACGCGCACGTGGAGGAGATGTACAGCGGGCACACCCTGGTGAAGGTCTTCGGCCGGCAGGCGGAGTCCGCGGCGGACTTCCGCGAGCAGAACGAAGCCCTGTACGAGGCCGGGTTCAAGGCGCAGTTCAACAGCGGCGTCATGCAGCCGGTGATGTTCTTCATCTCGAACATCAACTACGTCCTGGTGGCCGTGGTCGGCGGTCTGCGGGTGGCGAGCGGCACGCTGTCCATCGGTGACGTGCAGGCCTTCATCCAGTACTCGCGGCAGTTCTCCATGCCGCTGACGCAGGTCGCGTCGATGGCGAACCTCGTGCAGTCGGGCGTGGCGTCGGCCGAGCGGATCTTCGAGCTGCTCGACGCCGAGGAGCAGGAGCCGGACGCCCCGAAGAGCGGGAGCGAGACGCCCGCGGACCTCAGGCCGGACCTCAAGGGCAAGGTGGCCCTTGAGGGCGTCTCCTTCCGTTACGAGGCGGAGAAGCCGCTCATCGAGGACCTGTCACTCACGGTGGAGCCGGGCCAGACGGTGGCGATCGTCGGCCCGACCGGCGCCGGCAAAACGACCCTGGTGAACCTGCTCATGCGGTTCTACGAGGTGACGGGCGGCCGGATCACCCTGGACGGCGCGGACATCGCGAAGATGTCCCGGGAGGAGCTGCGGGCCGGGATCGGCATGGTCCTCCAGGACACCTGGCTGTTCGGCGGCAGCATCGCGGACAACATCGCGTACGGCGCGACCCGCGAGGTGACCCGGGCGGAGATCGAGGAGGCGGCGCGGGCCGCGCACGCCGACCGGTTCGTCCGCACGCTGCCCGAGGGGTACGACACGGTCATCGACGACGACGGGGCGGGAGTCAGCGCGGGCGAGAAGCAGCTGATCACCATCGCGCGGGCGTTCCTGTCCGACCCGGTGATCCTCGTCCTCGACGAGGCCACCAGCTCGGTCGACACCCGCACCGAGGTCCTCATCCAGAAGGCGATGGCCCGACTGGCCCACGGGCGTACGTCGTTCGTGATCGCGCACCGGCTCTCCACGATCCGGGACGCGGACGTGATCCTGGTGATGGAGAACGGCTCGATCGTCGAACAGGGCACGCACGAGGAGCTGTTGTCGTCGGGCGGCGCCTATGCCCGGTTGTACGCGGCGCAGTTCGCCGAGGCGGTCGCCGAGGTCGACTGATCCGGCGGCCGGCGCGGCTCAGTCCAGGTAGCCCCTGAGCTGGTCCGCGTAGGCGTGGTCCCGGAGTTTGGTGAGGGTCTTGGACTCGATCTGGCGGATGCGTTCGCGGGTCACGCCGAAGAGGCGTCCTATCTCCTCCAGGGTGCGGGGGCGTCCGTCGTCGAGGCCGTAGCGGAGTTGGACGACCTTCCGTTCGCGTTCGCCGAGGGTGGAGAGGACGTCCTCCAGGTGGCGGCGCAGGAGGAGGAAGGCCGCGGACTCCACGGGTGAGGCGGCGTCGCCGTCCTCGATGAGGTCGCCGAGGGCGACGTCGTCCTCCTCGCCGACGGGGGCGTGCAGGGAGACCGGTTCCTGGGCGAGGCGGAGGACCTCGCCGACCCGTTCGGGGGCCAGGTCGAGCTGGGCGGCGACCTCCTCGGCGGTGGGTTCGCAGCCGCGTTCCTGGAGCATGCGGCGCTGGACGCGGATGACCCGGTTGATGAGTTCGACGACGTGCACGGGGACGCGGATGGTCCGGGCCTGGTCGGCGAGGGCCCGGGACATCGCCTGGCGGATCCACCAGGTGGCGTACGTGGAGAACTTGTAGCCCCGCGCGTAGTCGAACTTCTCGACGGCCCGGATGAGTCCGAGGTTGCCCTCCTGGACGAGGTCCAGCATGGTCAGGCCGCGGCCCACGTACCGTTTGGCGACGGAGACGACGAGGCGGAGGTTGGCCTCGATCAGTCTGCGCTTGGCGATGCGGCCGAGGACGACGAGCCGGTCCAGGTCGCCCGCGAGCCGGGAGTCCAGGTCGGGGGTGCCGGCGAGTTTCTCCTCGGCGAAGAGTCCGGCCTCGACCCGGCGGGCGAGGTCGACCTCCTCCTCGGCGGTGAGCAGCGGGATGCGGCCGATCTCGCGGAGGTACTGGCGGAAGAGGTCGGAGGAGGGCCCGTTCCCGCCGGGGTCGGGGCGGCGGCGCGGGACCTCCGGTGGCTCGTCCGGTTCGCCGGGGGACGGCTCCTGCGACACGGTCCGGGTCTCGGTCTGCACGACGGGCGACCTCCAGGCGGGGCGGAACGGCTCCGTCACCCAGTGTGGGGTACGACACATCGCCGCCACGAGGGGTGTGCGGTGACTTTTTGAGACCGCCGGGTCACCGAACGTCAGAGCGCGGCGGCGCCGTTGTTCCTCAGGGACTGGCCGTACTGGGTGAGGACCCACAGTTCGTTCTGGACGGCCGCGAGCTGCTCGGGGTCGCCGTTCGCGCCGAGCCGGGCGAGGGTGCCCTGGACGTCGCGGATGCGGCGGTCGACGGCGCGGAGCCGGACGGTGACGAGCTGGTCGCCCGCGTAGGCCTCGTCGACGGTCTTGGCGAAGATCGTCTCGACGGCGAGTTCGGTGACGAGGGCGCGGACGGTGTCGTTGGGCGCGGCCTCGCGGACGGTGGCGAGGTAGTCGGAGGGGGCTCCGGTGGCGCCGCCGGCGTCCTGGACGCACTGGCGGACGGCCGCGTACGGCGGGGCGGTGAACTCGTCGGCCCCGTAGGCGTCGAAGGCCGGGGAGACGAGTTCGGGCCGCTGGAGGGCGAGCTTGAGGAGTTCGCGCTCGGTGCGGTGGGCGGGGCTGCGCAGGTTCAGCGCGGGCCCCGAGGGGGCCGTGGCCGGGGCGGGGGTGTCGTAACCGCGCTGGGTGTTCTGCTGCGCGGGGCCCTTGCCGCCGCGGTCGCGGGCCCAGCGGGCGAGCTGGGCGACCCGCTTGACGACGAACTGGGTGTCGAGGATGCCGAGCATGCCGGCGAGCTGCACGGCGACCTCGTGCTGGGCGCCGATGTTCTTGATGCGGGCGACGACGGGGGCGGCCTCGTCGAGGGCGGCGGCCCGGCCCGCGGGGGTCTCCAGGTCGTACCGCTTCACGATCTGGCGGAGGGCGAACTCGAACAGCGGGGTACGGGGCTGAGCCAGCTCCTTGACCGCCTCGTCGCCCTTCGCAAGGCGCAGATCGCAGGGGTCCATGCCGTCGGGGGCGATGGCGATGTACGTCTCGGCGGCGAACTTCTGGTCGTCCTCGAAGGCGCGCAGGGCGGCCTTCTGACCGGCGGCGTCGCCGTCGAAGGTGAAGATGACGCGGGCCGAGCCGTTGTCCATGAGGAGGCGGCGGAGGATCTTGATGTGGTCGCCGCCGAAGGCGGTGCCGCAGGTGGCGATGGCGGTGGTGACGCCTGCGAGGTGGCAGGCCATGACGTCGGTGTAGCCCTCGACGACGACGGCCCGGCTGACCTTGGCGATGTCCTTCTTGGCCAGGTCGATGCCGTAGAGCACCTGGGACTTCTTGTAGATCGGGGTCTCGGGGGTGTTGAGGTACTTGGGCCCGTTGTCGTCGTCGCGGAGCTTGCGGGCGCCGAAGCCGACGATCTCGCCGCCGACGTCCCTGATCGGCCACATGAGGCGGCCGCGGAAGCGGTCGATGGGGCCGCGGCGGCCGTCCTGGGAGAGGCCGGAGAGGGTCAGTTCCTTGTCGGAGAAGCCCTTGCCGCGCAGGTAGCGGGTGAGGTGGTCCCAGCCGGCCGGGGAGTAGCCGACGCCGAAGTGGCCGGCGGCGGCCTGGTCGAAGCCGCGCTCGGCGAGGAACTTCCGGCCGATCTCGGCCTCGGGCGAGTCGAGTTGCTCGATGTAGAACTGGGCGGCGGCCTTGTGCGCCTCGACCAGGCGGATGCGTTCGCCGCGCTGGTGGCCGGGGTTGTAGCCGCCTTCCTCGTACCGCAGGGTGATGCCCGCCTTGGCGGCGAGGCGCTCGACCGTCTCCGAGAAGGAGAGGTGGTCGATCTTCATCACGAAGGCGATGGTGTCGCCGCCCTCCTGGCAGCCGAAGCAGTGGAAGAGTCCCTTGCTGGGGCTGACCTGGAAGGAGGGCGACTTCTCGTCGTGGAAGGGGCAGAGGCCCTTGAGGTTGCCGCCGCCCGCGTTGCGGAGCTGGAGGTATTCGGACACGACGGCGTCGATCGGGACCGCGTCCCGGACCGCCTTCACGTCGTCATCGTTGATCCTGCCTGCCACGTCTGAAGTGTACGGGGGTGCGAGGGGGTCCCCTGCGGAGTCGGGCCCTACGGGATCAGGGTCTCCAGGGGTACGGAGGGATCGGCGAGGGCGTCGGGGTGTACGGCCGCCCGGGAGCGGATGAGCCGCTGGATCGGGTCTGTGACGTCCCACACGTTCACGTTCATCCCGGCGAGGACGCGGCCGTCCTTGAGCCAGAAGGCGATGAACTCGCGCTTTCCGGTGTCGCCGCGGACCACGACCTGGTCGTACGTGCCCGGGGGCGCCCAGCCGGAGTACTCCATGCCCAGGTCGTACTGGTCGGAGAAGAAGTAGGGGACGCGGTCGTAGGAGACGAGCTGCCCGAGCATGGCGCGGGCGGCGGCCGGTCCGCCGTTGAGCGCGTTGGCCCAGTGCTCGACGCGGAGCCGGGTGTGGAGCAGCGGGTGGTGGGCGGCGGCCACGTCCCCGGCGGCGTAGATGTCGGGGTCGGAGGTGCGCAGCGACTCGTCGACGGCGACGCCGCCGCCGTCGGCGCGGTCGACGAGGGCGAGCCCGGAGTTCTCGGCGAGGGCGGTGCGGGGGGCGGCGCCGATCGCGGCGAGCACGGCGTGCGCCGGGTGCTCCTCGCCGTCGTCGGTGCGGACGGCGAGGACCATGCCGTCCTGGCCGACGATCTCGGTGAGCCGGGCGCCGAAGTGGAAGCGGACGCCGTGGTCGGTGTGGAGGTCGGCGAAGAGCTGGCCGAGCTCGGGGCCGAGGACCCGGTGGAGCGGGGTGGGGTCGGATTCGACGACGGTGACCTCGGCGCCGTAGCCGCGGGCGGCGGCGGCGACTTCGAGGCCGATCCAGCCGGCGCCGGCGATCACCAGGTGGCCGTTGTCGCGGCCGAGGCCGGCGAGGACCTGGCGGAGCCGGTCGGCGTGGGCGAGCCGGCGCAGGTGGTGGACGCCGGCGAGTCCGGTGCCGGGGACGTCGAGGCGGCGCGGCTCGGAGCCGGTGGCGAGGAGCAGCTTGTCGTAGCGGATGACGGTGTTGTCGCCGAGGCGGACGGTGCGGTTCTCGCGGTCGACGGTGGTGACGGGCTGCCCGAGGTGGAGCTCGATGTCGTTCGCCGCGTACCAGGCGGCGTCGTGGACGAAGGCGCCGTCGCGTTCCTTGGCGCCCGTGAGGTAGCCCTTGGAGAGGGGTGGGCGCTCGTAGGGGTGGTCGCGCTCGTCGCCGATGAGGATCACCCGGCCGTTGAACCCCTCGGCGCGGAGTGTCTCCGCCGCCTTGGCTCCGGCCAGGCCCCCTCCGACGATGACAAAGGTCTGATCCGCATCGACCACGTCGTTTCCTCCTCGTTGCGACCGATTCCAACCTACGCCCCCGGGCGTTCGTCCGGCCGTACCGCCCCGGGGGGTGCATGCGAGCGTCCCGCACGGAGGGGTGCGGCGGAAGAGGGCCCTCAGGCGTGGTGGGGGCGGAGGTGGGCGTGGAGGGCGCGGGCGGAGGCGTCGGTGAGGGAGGCGATCTGGTCGACGATGACGCGCTTGCGGGCCCGGTCGTCGCGCGCGGTGTCGAACAGGGACCGGAACTGCGGTTCGAGGCCGTCGGGGGCGCGGGCGACGAGGGCCTCGGCGAGTTCGGCGACGACGACGCGCTGGTCGGCGCGGAGGGCCTCCTGCTGGGGGCGCTGCATCACGTACCGGTCGGCGACGGCCTTGAGGACGGCGCATTCGTTGCGGGCCTCGCGGGGGACGACGAGCTCGGCGCCGTAGCGGGTGAGGCGGCCGGAACCGTACGCCTGGCGTGTGGCGCCCTCGGCGGCGAGGCAGAAGCGGCCGATGAGCTGGCTGGTGGCGTCCTTGAGGCGGGACTGCGCGACGGCCGAGCCGTCGTAGCCGTGCGGCCACCACTCCTGGTCGACGAGCCGGTCGAGGGCGTCGGCGAGCTCCTGCGGGTCGGTGTCCTCGGGTACGTAGCGGCCGACGGCGACCGAGAAGATGTCGGCGCGCTCGGGCTCGGCGAGCAGGAGGTTGGGGTCGATGTGCCCGGCGTGCAGGCCGTCCTCGAAGTCGTGCACCGAGTAGGCCACGTCGTCGGACCAGTCCATGACCTGGGCCTCGAAGCACTTGCGGTCGGCGGGGGCGCCCTGCCGGATCCACTCGAAGACCGGCAGGTCGTCCTCGTAGGCGCCGAACTTGGACGAGCCGGGGTCCTCGGGGTGGTCGCCGCGCGCCCAGGGGTACTTGGTGGCGGCGTCGAGGGTGGCCCGGGTGAGGTTGAGTCCGACGCTGACGAGTTCGCCGTCGGCGTCCTTGTCCGTGGACTTCACGAAGCGCTTGGGTTCGATGCGGGTGAGGAGGCGGAGCGACTGGGCGTTCCCCTCGAAGCCGCCGCAGTCCTTGGCGACGTCGTTGAGCGCCTGCTCGCCGTTGTGCCCGAAGGGCGGGTGGCCCATGTCGTGGGAGAGGCAGGCGGCCTCGACGAGGTCGGGGTCGCAGCCGAGGGCGGCGCCGAGCTCCCGGCCGACCTGGGCGCACTCCAGGGAGTGGGTGAGCCGGGTGCGGGGGCTTGCGTCCCAGGCGTGGCCCCGGGTGCCGGGGGTGACGACCTGGGTCTTGCCGGCGAGCCTGCGGAGCGCGGCGGAGTGCAGCACGCGGGCGCGGTCGCGCTGGAAGGCGGTGCGTCCGGGGCGTTTGTCGGGCTCGGCGGCCCAGCGCTCGGTCGCGGCGGAGTCGTAGCCGGGGGTGTCGGTGAGGTCGCTGATGCCGTCGGTGCCGTCTTTGCCTTCGATGCCTTCCATCTCTCGAAGGTAACCGGAGGGACCGACAGAAGGGCTCAGACGGCGGCGAGTTCCCTCAGGGGGAGGGTCGTGCGGACCCGGTCGTAGCGGTGGAGGACGAGCCGGGCGAGGGCCGGGTGGGCGCCGAGGGGGGCGGCGGCTATCCAGGGGGCGTCGGCGGTGGCGCGGGTGGCGAAGAGGCCGGGGGCGGTGAAGCAGGAGGCGACGGCGACGCGGTGGCGGCCCCGGGCGGCGAGGTGGCGGACGGCCTCGGGGACGGTGGGCGCGGCGGCGGAGGCGTAGGCGGGGACGACGGGGGTGCCGCCGAGCCGCTCGCTGAGGAGCGCGGCGATACGGCGGATCTCGGCGCCCGAGCGGGCGTCGCGGGATCCGGCGGAGGCGAGGACGACGCCGGTACTGGGGGAGGTCCCGTCCTCGGGGGCCCAGCCGGCCTGGGCGAGCCGGTCGGCGAGGGCCTCGACGAGGAGCGGGTGCGCGCCGAGGGGCTCGGCGACGCGGGCGCGGAGGGCGGGCGCGGCGGCGACGGCGGCGGGCAGGTCGTGGGTGACGTGGTAGCCGGGGGCGAAGAGCAGGGGTACGAGCACGGCGTCCCGGCCTTCGGCGGCGAGGGTGGCGAGGGTGGCGTCGAGGAGCGGGGCGTTCAGCTCGATGTGGGCGAGCCGCACGTCGAGCCCGGGGCGCAGCTCACGGACCCGGTCGAGCAGCCGCTCCAGGGTGGCGCGGGCGCGGGGGTTCCGGCTGCCGTGACCGACGGCGACGAGGGTGGGGGCGGCGCCGGTGTCGGACGTGGCCTTCGGCTGCTGGGTCATGCGGTCGATCCTGCCGGGGGCGCGTTGCCTGGCCGTTTCGGGCGGGTGACGGGTCTTTGCGCGCGCCTCACAGCGCCGCGGGCCCGCGCCTCAGGCTGCCGGGCGCCACTCGTACCGGACGTCCGGTTCTCGTTCCTCGTTGCGGTGGCCGTCGGTGTGTTCGGTGGCGGTGAAGCCGTGTCGTTCGTAGAAGCGGCGCGCCGGGGCGTTGGCCTGGAACGTCCACAGCGACAGGCCGGCCGCGCGGCGCTGTTTGGCCAGTTCCACGAGACGGTCGCCGATGCCGTGGCCGCGCCACGGCGGGTCGATGTAGAGCTGGTCCAGCTCCTCCTCGTCCAGCACCATCATGGCGACGACGGAGTCCTCGACCGTCGCCACCCACGTCTCAAGGCCGGGCACGACCACGTACCGGAACCAGGACCGGACCTCTTCGTCGGTGTGGGCCCGGCGCACGTCCGGGAGGGCCGCCGTGTAGGAGCGGAGCCACACGTCGGCCACCGCGCCCGCGTCGGAGTCGACCGCACGGCGGACGATCAGTTCGTCGATCTTCACAGCGCGGATCGTACGGGTCCACACACCTTTCCCTCTCCTCTTTTTTCCTTCCGAATCACGGAATATCTTTTCCACTATGAGAATGTCCCCGCCCGCGCTCCCCCGGCGCGTCGCCGCCGAGTTCATCGGGACCGGCGCCCTCGTCGCCGTGATCGTCGGCTCCGGCATCCGCGCCGACTCCCTGAGCCAGGACATCGGCGTCCGGCTGATCGCCAACGCCGCCGCTTCCGCCCTCGGCCTCGGGCTGCTCATCGCCCTCATCGGGCCGCTCTCCGGGGCCCACTTCAACCCCGTCGTGACCCTGTCGGAGTGGTGGTCCCGGCGCCCCGCGCGCGGGGGCGGGCGCGAGGCGCTCGCCTACATCGGCGCCCAGCTCGCCGGGGCCGTCGCGGGGGCCCTGCTCGCCGAGGCCATGTTCGGGCGGGTGCTCGGCGCCTGGGCCACCGAGGCGCGTTCGGCGCCGCACCTGCTGCTCGGCGAGGCCGTCGCCACCGCCGGGCTCGTCCTCGTCGTGCAGGGGCTGCGCCACATCGGCAGGCCCGGACTCGCCCCCGTCGCGGTCGCCGGCTACATCGGCGCGGCGATCTGGTTCACCTCCTCCGGCTCCTTCGCCAACCCGGCCGCCACCGTCGGCCGCGCCTTCTCCGACTCCTTCACCGGGATCGCCCCCGCCTCCGTGCCCGCCTTCGCCGCCGCCCAGTTGCTCGGCATGCTGCTCGGGATGGTCCTCGCCGGTGTGTTGTACGGAACAGACCGGGGCGCCGGCGAACCGAATCCCGCCGAACCGCGTCGGACGGGGTGACAGACCGACACCCGACCCGCCACCCACGGAGGTTCCCGCATGCCGGCACGGCTCACCCGGTTCGTCCCCCGCACCACCCGGGCCCGCCGCCGTACCGTCCAGGCCCTGATGCTGGGCGCCGTCCTCGCGCTCACCCCCGTCACCTGGATGCACACCGCCGCCGCCGGGAAGCTCCGTACCACCGCCGACGTGCCCGCCCGGGACGTCGCCGTCGTCTTCGGCGCCGGACTGTGGAACGGGCAGCCCACCCCGTACCTCGCGCACCGGCTCGACACGGCCGCCGAGCTGTACCGGACGGGCAAGGTCCGGGTCCTGCTCGTCACCGGCGACAACAGCAGGACCGCGTACGACGAACCCAGCGCCATGCGCGCGTACCTCACCGCGCGCGGGGTGCCCGACGGCCGGATCGTCAGCGACTACGCGGGCTTCGACACCTGGGACTCCTGCGTCAGGGCCCGGAAGGTCTTCGGGGTCGACCGGGCCGTGCTCGTCACCCAGGACTTCCACATCAAGCGGGCCGTCGCGCTGTGCGGGCGCGCGGGCGTCGACGCGTACGGCGTCGGGGTCCCCGAACCCCACGACCGCACCTGGTACTACGGCACCACCCGCGAGCTGTTCGCGGCGGGCAAGGCCGCCCTCGACGCCGGTCTCCGCCCCGACCCGCACTTCCTCGGCCCGGAGGAGCAGGGCGTCACCGAGGCGCTCGCCTCGCCCCGGGACCAGGGGTGACCGACGCTCCGGTCCCGCCCGGACCCGGGGTGACCGACGCTCCGGCCTCACCTTCCGACCGGCCGTGAGCTGAGCGGAGAGCACCGCGCCCGTAATACGCGGCGCCGCCCCGCGTAACACGCCTGACGCACGCTTGCCGCATGTCCGAGGTCACCGCCGTTCCCACCCACTGCCCCTACTGCGCCCTGCAGTGCGGCATGTCGCTCCGCCCCACCGGCACCCCGGAGCTGCCCGCCGAGGTGGTCGACCGGACCGACTTCCCCGTCAACCGGGGCGCGCTCTGCGGCAAGGGCCGCACCGCCCCCTCCGTACTCTCCTCCCGGGTCAGGCTCACCGAGCCCCTGGTCCGATGCCCTGACACGGGGGCCCTGGCACCCGCGACCTGGGAGGAGGCACTCGCCGCCGTCGCCGACGGGCTGCGCCGGACCCGCGCCGACCACGGCTCCGACGCCGTGGGGGTCTTCGGCGGCGGCGGCCTCACCAACGAGAAGGCGTACACCCTCGGGAAGTTCGCCCGGCTCGTCCTCGGCACCTCGCAGATCGACTACAACGGCCGCTTCTGCATGTCGTCGGCCGCCGCCGCGCACGGCAGGGCCTTCGGGCTCGACCGGGGGCTGCCCTTCCCCCTGGAGGACATCCCGAAGACGGGATGCGTGATCCTCGTCGGCTCCAACCTCGCCGAGACCATGCCGCCCGCCCTCCGCTACCTCACCGAGCTGAAGGAGAACGGCGGCAAGCTCGTCGTCATCGACCCGCGCCGCACCCGGACCGCCGAACAGGCCGACCTGCACCTCGCACCGCGCCCCGGCACCGACCTCGCGCTCGCCCTCGGCATGCTGCACCTCGTCGTCGCCGAGGGCCGGGTGGACGAGGAGTTCGTCGCCGAGCGCACCTCCGGCTGGGAGGCCGCCCGCGCCGGGGCCATGTCCCACTGGCCCGAGCAGGTCGAGCGGATCACCGGCGTGTCGGTGCCGCAGCTCCGGGAGGCCGTCGCGATGTTCTCCGACGCCGCCACCGGCATGGTCCTCACCGCGCGCGGCCCCGAGCAGCAGTCCAAGGGCACCGACACCGTCGGCGCCTGGATCAACCTCTGCCTGGCCACGGGCAAGGCGGGCCGGCCGCTCAGCGGCTACGGCTGCCTCACCGGCCAGGGCAACGGCCAGGGCGGCCGCGAACACGGCCAGAAGGCCGACCAGCTGCCCGGCTACCGCAAGCTCGACGACCCCGCCGCACGCGCGCACGTGGCCGGGGTGTGGGGCGTGGATCCGGAGTCGCTGCCGGGGCCGGGGCGGAGCGCGTACGAGCTCCTCGACGCGCTCGGCGGCGACGTGAAGGCGCTGCTCCTCATGGGCTCCAACCCGGTGGTCTCCGCGCCGCGCGCCGCGCACGTCGAGGGGCGGCTGCGCTCGCTCGACTTCCTCGCCGTCGCCGACGTCGTGCTCTCCGAGACCGCCGCGCTCGCCGACGTCGTCCTGCCCGTCACCCAGTGGGCGGAGGAGACCGGCACCATGACCAACCTGGAGGGGCGGGTACTGCTCCGCCGCCGCGCCCTCACCCCGCCCGCCGGGGTACGCAGCGACCTGGAGGTGCTGCACGCGCTCGCCGGGCTCCTCGGCTGGGAGAAGGGTTTCTCCGCCGAACCCGAGGAGGTCTTCGACGAGCTGCGGCGCGCCTCGGCCGGCGGCCCCGCCGACTACTCGGGCATCAGCTACCGCCGGATCGAGGAGGAGCAGGGCGTCTTCTGGCCCTGCCCGGAGACCGGCACGGGCGAGGCCGACCACGCGGGCACGCCCCGGCTCTTCCTCGACCGGTTCGCGACCCCCGACGGGCGGGCCCGGTTCGTGCCGGTGGTGCACCGGGCGGCGGCCGAGGAGACGGACGCCGAGTACCCGGTCGTCCTCACCACCGGCCGGGTCGTGTCCCAGTACCAGTCGGGCGCGCAGACCCGGCGGGTCCCCGAGCTGAACGCGGCGGCGCCCGGCCCCTTCGTGGAGCTCCACCCCCGGCTCGCCGAGCGGCTCGGGGTGTCCGAGGGCGAGCGGCTCGCGGTGGTCTCGCGGCGCGGGCGGGCCGTCGCCCCGGCCCGGATCACCACGGCCATCCGGCCCGACACCGTCTTCATGCCGTTCCACTGGGCGGGTGAGGGCCGGGCCAACACCCTGGTGAACCCGGCGCTCGACCCGATCTCCCGGATGCCCGAGTTCAAGGTGTGCGCGGTACGGCTTGAGCGGGCGGAGACCGCTGAGACCGCGGCGGCTACGGCCGGTTGAACCAGTCGCCGCTCTCGATGACCGGGCCGAGGGGCGCGTCCGGCGCCGCCAGGAACACCCAGGCGGACACCCGCGTCCCGTCCCGTACCCGTACGACGTCCATCGCCACCCGCTCGTACCCGACGGGCAGCTCAAGGCGGTCGAGCAGGCCGAACAGCTCGCCGTAGGCGCCGGGCGCGGGCGTGAGCAGGGTGCCGACGACCCGGCCGTCGCCCTCCGCCGGGAGGACGTACGGATAGCCCGGCCCGTCGTACAGGACCGCGCCGTGCAGCACGGCGTCCGCCTCCGTACCGATCCGGCCGGCGAGGAACCGGTCGTGGTTGTACGCGCCCGGGCGCAGCGTCCCGTACACGAAGAACGGCCGCTCGTCGGGTGCCGGGGTCTCGATCATCGCGGCCGCCGCGGTCTCCCGCTCGACCCAGCGGGCGTAGTCCTCGCTGACCCGGTTGACCCGGGTGGCGAGGATCTCGGGCGTCCCGTAGTCGTGGGCGGCGAGGAGGTGCGCCTCGAGGGCCGGGTAGCGGGCCTCGGTGGTCTTGAGCACCACCTGCCACTCCTCGGCGGTCTCGATCGCGCCCCGCCAGTGGTAGACGGAGGTGACGGGCCCGACGATCTGCGCGCAGGCGGCGAGCCGGGCCTCGACGGCGCCGCGCGCCAGGGCATCGGCCTTGGCGCGTGCGTCGGTGGTGGTGGTGACGGTGACGATCACGTCTCCACCGTAAGGGCGAACTGGGCCGCGTGCAGGCGGGCGTACGCCCCGCCGGCGGCGAGCAGCTCCTCGTGGGTGCCCTGTTCGGCGATCGAGCCGCTCTCCATGACCAGGATCGTGTCGGCGTCCCGGATCGTGGAGAGCCGGTGGGCGACGACGAAGCTGGTCCGCCCGGCGCGCAGGGAGGACATCGCCTGCTGCACGAGGAGCTCGGTGCGGGTGTCGACGGAGCTGGTGGCCTCGTCGAGGACGAGGATCACCGGGTCGGAGAGGAAGGCGCGGGCGAGGGTGATCAGCTGCTTCTCGCCGACGCTGAGGCCGCCGCCGTCCTCGTCGAGGACCGTGTCGTACCCGGCGGGCAGGGTGCGGACGAACCGGTCGGCGTGCGCGGCCCGCGCCGCCTCCACGATCCGCTCCCGCGAGACCTCGCCGGGCACCCCGTAGGCGATGTTGTCGGCGATGGTGCCGCCGAAGAGCCAGGTGTCCTGGAGGACCATGCCGGTGCCGGAGCGCAGTTCCTCCCGGGTCATCGCGGCCGTGTCGACGCCGTCGAGGGTGATTCGGCCGCCGGTGACCTCGTGGAACCGCAGGAGCAGGTTGACCAGGGTCGTCTTGCCGGCGCCGGTGGGGCCGACGATGGCGACGGTCCTGCCGGGCTCGACGGTGAGGGACAGGTCCTCGATGAGCGGCTTGCCGTCCTCGTAGCGGAAGGCGACCTTCTCGAAGGTGACCCGGCCGCGGAGTTCGGCGGGGCGCTGCGGGTCCTTCGGCTCCGGGGACTCCTCCTCGGCGTCGAGGAGGTCGAAGACCCGCTCGGCGGAGGCGACCCCGGACTGGAGGAGGTTGGCCATGGCGGCGACCTGGGTGATGGGGCCGTTGAAGTCGTACGAGTACTGGATGAAGGCCTGTACGTCGCCGACGGAGAGGGTGCCGCTCGCCACGCGGAGGCCGCCGACCACGGCGATGGCGACGTAGTTCAGGTTGCCGACGAGGGTCAGCGCGGGCTGGATGAACCCGGACACGAACTGGGCGCGGAAGCTCGCCCGGTACAGCTCCTCGCCCAGCTCGTCGAAGCGGCGGACGGCCTCGGCGCGGCGCCCGAAGGCGACGACCTCGGTGTGGCCGGTGATCATCTCCTCGACGTGGCTGCCGAGCCGGCCGGTGACCGCCCACTGCTTCACGAACTGCGGCTGGGCGCGCCGCCCGACGAAGGCGGCGACGGCGACCGAGACGGGCACGGTGGCGAGGGCGACGAGCGCGAGCAGCGGGGAGATCCAGAACATCATCGCGAGGACGCCGATGAGGGAGAGCAGGGCGCGCGTCATCTGGCTGAAGGCCTGCTGGAGGGTCTGGACGATGTTGTCGATGTCGTTGGTGGTGCGGGAGAGGACCTCGCCGCGCGGCTGCTTGTCGAGGTAGGTCAGGGGCAGCTTCGCCAGCTTGTGCTGGGTCCGCTCCCGCAGCCGGTGTCCAGCCCGCTGGACGACGGTGGTGGCGATCCGCAGCTGGACCCAGGTGAGGAGGGACGAGCCGGCGACGACCACGACGGAGAGGGCGAGGATCCGGCCGACGGCCGCGAAGTCGACCCCGGCGGGGCCGGTGGCGCCGGTGACGACGAGGTCGGTGGCACGGCCGAGGAGGAGCGGGCCGAGGACGGAGAGGGAGACGGCGGCGGCGCCGGCGGCGAGCACGGCGAAGAGGCGGGCCCGGTCGGGGGCGAGGGTGCGGAGGAGGCGGAGGCCGGAGGAGCGGAAGGAGAGGGAGCGTTCGAGGGCGGGGGCGGGGAGGCCGGGGCCGCGCTGGGGGGCGGTGGGGGTGGTGCGGGCGGGGGCGGTGGGGGCTTCCGCCGTGTCGTCCGTGCGGCTCGCCGTGGCGGTGCTCATGCGGCTTCCTCCTCGGTGAGCTGGGAGAGGACGATCTCCCGGTAGGTGGCGTTGCCCTCCATGAGGGACGTGTGGGTGCCGGTGCCGACGCTGCGGCCCCGGTCGAGGACGACGATCCGGTCGGCGTCCCGGATGGTGGAGACCCGCTGGGCGACGATCACGACGGTCGAGTCGGCCGTCTCCTCCCGCAGGGCGGCGCGGAGCCGGGCGTCCGTGCGGGGGTCGAGGGCGGAGAAGGAGTCGTCGAAGAGGTAGAGGCGGGGGCGGGCGACGAGGACCCGGGCGATGGCGAGCCGCTGGCGCTGGCCGCCGGAGAAGTTGGTGCCGCCCTGGGAGACGGGCGCGTCGAGGCCGTCGTCGAGCTTCCGTACGAAGTCGGCGGCCTGGGCGACGTCGAGGGCGTGCCAGAGTTCCTCGTCGGTGGCGTCGGGCCTGCCGTACCGGAGGTTGGTGGCGACGGTCCCGGAGAAGAGGTAGGGCTTCTGGGGGACGAGGCCGACGGTCTTCGCCATCAGCTCGGGGTCGAGTCTGCGGACGTCGACGCCGTCGACGAGGACCTCGCCGCCGGTGGCGTCGAACAGCCGGGGTACGAGGCCGAGGAGGGTGGACTTGCCGCTGCCGGTGGAGCCGATGATCGCGGTGGTCTCCCCGGGCCGGGCGACGAGCCCGACGTCCTTGAGGACGGACTCCTCGGCGCCCGGGTAGCGGAAGTCGGCGCCCTTGACCTCCAGATGCCCCCGCCGGTCCAGCGTGCGCACCGGATCGGTCGGCGGCACCACGCTGGACTCGGTCGCCAGGATCTCGCCGACGCGCTCCGCGCCCGCCTCCGCCCTGGGCATGTGCATGAGCAGGAAGAGGACCATCATCACGGACATCGAGGTCTGGAGGAGGTAGCCGAGGAAGGCGAAGAGCTCGCCCGGCTGGAGGGCGCCGGCGTCGATGCGGTGGGCGCCGACGTACACGAGGGCGACGGTCGTCAGCTGCCAGACGATGAGGACCGTGGGGAACATGAGCGCCTGGAGCCGGCCGGCCCGGAGGCCGACGGAGAGGAGTTCGTCGTTGGCGGCGGCGAACCGTTCCCGCTCGTGCCGGTCGCGGACGAAGGCGCGGACCACCCGGACGCCGGTGATCTGCTCGCGCAGTACCCGGTTGGCGCCGTCGATGCGCTCCTGCATGCCGCGGAACAGGGGCCGCATGCGCAGGACGACGGTGCCGACGGCCCCGGCCATCACCGGCACGAAGAGGAGCAGGACCAGGGCGAGCGGCACGTCCTGGCGCAGAGCCATGGCGATGCCGCCGAAGCAGAGGAGCGGTGCGGCGACCAGCATGGTCAGGACGAGGACGGCGAACGTCTGGACCTGCTGGACGTCGTTGGTGGTACGGGTGATGAGGGAGGCGGCGCCGAAGCGGCCCCGCTCCCGTGCGGAGAAGTCCTGGACCCGGCGGAAGACCTCGGAGCGCAGGTCGCGGGCGACGCCCATGGCGATCCGGGCGCCGGTGTAGGTGGCGGCGGCCGCGGCCGCGGCCTGGAGGAGGGTGACGGCGATCATCGCGGCGCCGCCGCCGAGGACACGGCCGGTGTCCCCGCGCAGGACGCCCTGGTCGATGACGCCGGCGTTGAGGGTGGGCAGGGCGAGGGAGGCCAGGGTCTGGACGAGCTGGAGGGCGACGAGGAGGACGAGGAGGGCCCGGTAGGGCCTGAGGCGGGGGACGAGGAGACTCATCAGCATGGTGACGGGACCTCACTTGCCGTACGGGGTGGCCGACTTGGCGTCCTTGAGGGCGCGGCCCCACCAGCCGATCTGGTCGAGGAGGGCCTGAGCCGCCATGTCGGCGCCGGCGGGGTCCTTGTGCTGTCCGTTCTCGTCGAACTGCCCGTGGGCGTTGTGGAAGGAGACGGTCTCGCGGACGGTGACGGCGTGCATCTCGGCGTAGACCTGGCGGAGCTGCTCGACGGCCCGCAGGCCGCCGGACAGGCCGCCGTAGGAGACGAAGCCGACGGGCTTGGCCTGCCATTCGGTGTAGTGCCGGTCGATCAGGTTCTTGAGGGAGGCGGGGAAGGAGTGGTTGTACTCGGGGGTGATGACGACGAAGGCGTCCGCCGCCTCCAACACCGGTGTCACCTTGGCGAGTTCGGCTCTGACGGCTGGGGACGGGTCGTAGGAGAGGGAGGTGGGGAGGTCGACCTCGGCGAGGTCGACGACGGAGACGGTGAAGTCCTCGCGCCCGGCGAGGCGGGAGCGGAACCAGTCGGTGATGACGGGGGCGAAGCGGCCGTCGCGGTCGCTGGCGACGACGAGGGCGAGGGAGAGGGGACGGGTCTTCGTGGAGTTCGTGAGGTCCATGCGGATGATCGTGGTACCTCAATCTTAGTTGAGGTCAAGCGGTGTTCCGGCGGGGCCTCCAAGGCCCTTTCCCCGGACGTACGGTGAGGCCATGACGACCCCGCCCCCGCACATCGAGATCGACGGCGTCCCCGCCACCGACCCGGCGCTGCTCGCCGCCCTCATGACCGGCTTCGGCCACTTCACGGCGATGCAGGTGCGGGACGGGCGCGTGAAGGGCCTCGACCTGCACCTCGCCCGCCTGGACCGCTCCACCCGTGAGCTCTTCGGCCGGGAACTGGACGGGAAGCGGATCCGGACGCTGATCGGCGGCGCCCTGGAGGCGGCCGGGGTGCGGGACGCCTCGGTGCGGGTGTACGTGTACCCGGACGTCCGCGTCGCGGTGACCGTCGCCCCACCGGCCCCGGACGGCCCCGGGGCCCCGCAGCGGCTGACGACCGTCGAGTACTGGCGCCCCGCGCCGCACATCAAGCACCTGGGTGGCTTCGGCCAGAGCTACCACCGCGAGGCGGCCGTGCGGGCCGGCTGGGACGAGGCCGCGCTGATCTCCCCGTACGGCGAGATCGCCGAGGGCGCCGTCACCAACATCGCCTTCTGGGACGGCACGTCGCTGGTCTGGCCGTCGGCGCCCTGCCTGGAGGGGATCACCATGGTCCTCCTGGAGACCCGCCTGGAGTCGGTCCGGCGCCCGGTCACCCTGGCCGACCTGTCCGGCTACCGGGCCGCGCTCGTGACCAACTCCCGGTCCATCGCGCCGGTGACGGCGATCGGCGAGGTGGCGTTCGCCGTGGACGAGGAGCTGATGGGACGGGTGTACGCGGCGTACGACTCGGTGGAGCCGGACGCGCTGTAGGGCGGTACGGGGGAGTGTCGGGGAGGGACGCGAGGTACTCGGGATGGTCGCGAGGCACGGCGTCCCGCCGCGCAGTGGTCGTCGCGCGCCACGCCCCGGTCACCCATTCGGCACGGGGTGTCAGCTGACGCCATGTAACCCGCTCTGACCTGCGTAAACCTTCGGAATCCAGGCGACACACCGTATCGGACGGCCCAATCCTGATGCCTCATCAGCAGGCGCGGGGCGCGCGGCGGCTCTTATCTCGGTCACAGAAGGCCGTTCCGGGAAGTCCCTCCCGGGAGGACCGCACCGCTCGACCGCTCGCGCGCCCCGGAGGCCCCCATGCGCACCACTGTCCGCCTGTTCACCGGTACCGCGCTGACGGTCGCCGCCCTCGGAGCCCTGGCCGCCCCCGCGGCGTTCGCCGGGAACTCCGAGTCGCTCGAGGTCTACCCCTCCGAGGCCTCCCCCGGCACCACCATCACCGTCAACACCCTCGCCTGCGGCAAGAACGGCCGCGGCGTCGGGGACGCGAACTCGCTCGGCGCGGGCGAGTTCCACCTCAGTCCGAGCACGCACAAAGAGGTCGTGGTCGGACAGTTCACCGTGCCGGAGCACGCCAAGCCCGGCACCTACGGCATCAGTGTGGCCTGCGACAACGGGAAGACGGCCCGGGGTGACCTGACGGTCAAGCACCGGCGTCCCAGCGGCCACGTCCAGACCGGTGTCGGGGGCAGCGTGGGCCCCGACACCGCCCAGGTCACGGCGGGCGCGGCGGTGCTGGCCGCGGCTGCCGTGGGCGGGGTCTGGCTTCTGCGCCGCCGGGCGAGCGGCGCGCAGGGGCACTGAGACCACCCGCCTGTCCTGCCCCCGCCGCGCGCCCGAAACCGGCCCGGCGGGGGCAGGGCCACATCCCGCCCCACCAGGGGACGGCCGCCTCGCCACGTACCGAGGACCCCCCCCGCCACGCACCGACCGAGGGAACCCCGTGAGCAACAGGAGCAAGGGCTGGGGCATAGCCGTGGCCGCCTGCGTCGGTATCTGGCTCGTCCAGAACGGCTCGGAGCACGTCACCCCGCCCGTACCGTCGGCCGCGCAGGCCTTCGCCGCCGGGCCGAGCGTGCACACCGACGCGGCCGCCGATCCCCTGCCGCCCTCGGCCCCGGTCCGGCTGCGCATCCCCGAGACCGACGTGGACACCCCGATGATGCGGCTCGGTCTGGCCACGGACGGTTCGCTCGACGTACCGCCGGCCGGGAACCGGAACATGGCCGGCTGGTACGCGGACGGCACGCCGCCCGGCGCGAAGGGCACGGCGATCGTCGCGGGCCACGTCGACAACGCCGAGGGGCCCGCCGTGTTCTACACGCTCGGCGCGCTGAAGAAGGGCCACCGGATCGAGGTGGACCGGCAGGACGGCAGGACCGCCGTGTTCACGGTCGACGCGGTCGAGGTGTACGGGAACGAGGACTTCCCGGACCGGAAGGTGTACGACGAGACGGACCGCGCGGAGATCCGGGTGATCACCTGCGGCGGCGGCTTCTCGAAGAAGAACGGCTACCAGGGGAACGTGGTCGCCTTCGGCCACCTCATCGGGGTGAGGTAGCCGCGCCGGTATCGGGGTGAGGTGACCGCGCCGGTCACGCCCACTGGTCGAAGGCGAGCTTCGCGACCAGCGAGAGCACCACGACGAGCAGCACCCCGCGCACGAACTCGGCGCCCTTGCTCAGCGCCATCCGCGCCCCGACCATGCCACCCGCGAGGTTGAAGACCGCCATGAGGGCCGCGAGCTGCCAGTACACGCTGCCCTGGTAGGCGAACATGGCGAGCGCGCCCGCGTTGGTGCAGACGTTGACGATCTTGGCGGTGGCGGAGGCCGTCACAAGATCGAGGTGGAGCACGGCGGTCAGGGCGAGGACCAGGAAGGTGCCGGTGCCCGGCCCGAACAGGCCGTCGTAGAGACCGAGACCGCCGCCGACCACGACGATCGCGGTCACGATCCGGGCCCGGGTCAGCGGCGCCCGCTCCTCCCCCGCGGGCTTCGCGCCGAACGACGGCCGCAGCACGACGAAGGCCGCCACCGCGAGCAGCACCACCATGATGACCGGGCGCAGGACGTCGCTGCTGATCCCGGCCGCGAAGAAGGCGCCGCCCATGGAGCCCGCGAGGGCCGCGAGCCCGATGCGTACCGCCGTCCAGACCTGGACGGGCGCCTTGCGGACATAGGTGACGGCGGCCCCGGTGGTGCCGACGATCGCGACGGCCTTGTTGGTGCCGAGGACGTGCGCGGCGGGGACATTGGGGAGGCCGAGCAGCAGGGCGGGTATCAGGAGCAGTCCGCCACCGCCGACCACGGCGTCGATCCAGCCGGCCACGAGCGCGGCGAGGCAGAGCAGGACAACGGTGGTCAGCGTGATCTCAGGCATGACCGTGAGCCTAGGGAGGTGATCGTTGGCCCGTCCATCGATCGCCTGATCGTTGAGCTGTCTCTGAGGTTGTGTATACGGGAATCCGCAGCTCCGGCCCCGCCGGCCGGATCCGCACCGCGGGCGTGGGCCGAGGCCCACGCCGGGTTGTTCCCGCCCGGGCCTCACAGCGCGCCGGGCCGGGGGCGGAGATCAGCGTTCCGTACGGGAAACAGTCGGGATGCCGTCGGGTAACACCGGCCGCGCACGCTTCCCTGTATGAGTACACGGATCGTGGTGGTCGGGGGCGGAACGGCGGGCGCCCGGCTCGCCCAGCGCCTGCCCGTCACCCTCCTCGGCGAGGAGCCGCACGCCCCTTACAACAGGGTGCTGCTCGCCGACGTCCTCGCCGGGCGGTACGCCCCCGAGGTGATCGCCCTGCCCGAGACCCGGGAGCCGGTACGGCTCGGGGTGCGGGCGGTGCGGATCGACCGGGCGGCGCGGACGGTGGAGTGCGCGGACGGCTCGCTCGTCGGCTACGACCGGCTGGTCCTGGCCACGGGCTCCAACCCGGTGCTGCCGCCGTTGCGCGGACTGCGCGGGGCGGAGCTGCCGGAGGGCGTCCACGCCTTCCGTACGCTCGACGACTGCCTGGCGCTGCGCGACCGGGTCCGGCCCGGGGTGCGGGCGGTGGTCATCGGCGGCGGCCTCCTCGGGGTCTCGGCGGCGCGGGCCCTCGCGGCCCTCGGCGCGGAGGTGGTCCTCACGCAGCAGGGCGAGCGCCTGATGGAACGGCAACTCGACGCGTACGCATCGGAGCTGCTGCGCGAGCACATGGAGGCGCTCGGGGTCGAGGTGCACACCGAGTGCCGGGTGAGCGGGCTGCGGCAGCGGGACGGGGCGGTGACGGCGGTCGAACTGGCCGACGGCTTCGTCCTCGACGCGCAGGTCGTGGTGCTCGCGTGCGGGGTGCGGCCGCGGGTCGCCCTCGCCCGAGAGGCGGGGCTTGACGTCGGCCGGGGGATCCTGGTCGACGGCGAGCTGCGGACCTCGGATCCGTACATCCACGCGGTCGGCGACTGCGCGGAGCACGGTGGCCGCGTCTACGGCCTGGCAGGCCCGGCCCTGGAACAGGCAGACCACTTGGCGGCCGTTCTCCAGGCCGAAACGGCAACGGCCGGCGCCGGTGCCCCGGACGCCGCCTACACCGGCACCCGCGCCCTCACCCGGCTCACTCTCGGCGGTGCCCAGCCCCTCGACCTCGCCGCGTTCGGCGAGGCCACCCCGCAGCCGGGCGACGACGTCGTCCAGCTCACCGACGCCACGCGCAGCGCGTACCGGAAGGTCGTCGTCCGCGGGGACCGGCTCGTCGGGGGCGTCCTCCTCGGCGATCTGGCCGCGGTCGGCTCGCTCGCCCAGGCGTGGGAGGGCGACGAGGCCCTCCCCGACGCCCCCCTGCTCCACCTGCTCACCCACGACGGAGGCTCCTGACATGAGCGCTGACATGACGGCCGCACACACCCCCACGATCGTCCTGGTCGGCCACGGAATGGTCGGGCAGCGCTTCCTGGAGTCGCTCGCCGACCGTGGCGTCACCGAGCGGGCCAGGGTCGTGGTCCTCTGCGAGGAGCCGCGCCCGGCCTACGACCGCGTCCAGCTGACCTCGTACTTCTCCGGCAAGACGCCCGACGACCTGTCGATGGTCGAGGCCGGCTTCATGGAGAAGCACGGCATCGAGCTGTACGTCGGTGACGCGGCGGAGTCGGTGGACCGGGAGGCCCGTACGGTCACCGCCCGGTCCGGCCGGGTCTTCGCGTACGACTCGCTCGTCCTGGCCACCGGCTCGTTCCCGTTCGTGCCGCCGGTCCCCGGCAAGGACGCCCGCGGCTGTTTCGTGTACCGCACGATCGAGGACCTGCTCGCGATCGAGGAGTACGCGAAGACGGCGACGACAGGCGCGGTCGTCGGTGGTGGTCTGCTGGGTCTTGAGGCGGCGGGCGCGCTGAAGGGCCTCGGGCTCGACACCCACGTCGTGGAGTTCGCGCCGCGCCTGATGCCGGTGCAGGTCGACGAGGGCGGCGGTGCCGCGCTGCTCCGCACGATCGAGCGGATGGGTCTGACCGTCCACACCGGGACGGGCACGCAGGAGGTCGTGACGACGGACGGCGCCGTGACCGGCATGAAGCTGTCCGACGGCTCCGAGCTGGCCACGGACATGGTGGTGTTCTCGGCGGGCGTACGCCCCCGGGACCAGCTGGCCCGCGACTGCGGCCTCACCGTCGGGGAGCGCGGCGGCATCGCGGTCGACGAGCAGTGCCGTACCTCCGACCCGGCGGTGTTCGCGATCGGCGAGTGCGCGCTGGCCTCGGACGGCCGGGTGTACGGCCTGGTGGCGCCGGGCTACGAGATGGCGCTGACGGTGGCCGCGACCCTGGCGGACGAGGTCGGGACCAGCTTCACCGGCGCCGACCTGTCGACGAAGCTGAAGTTGCTCGGTGTGGACGTGGCCTCCTTCGGCGACGCGCACGGCACGGCCGAGGGCTGCCTCGACGTCGTGTACTCGGACTCCCGCTCGGGTGTCTACAAGAAGCTGGTGATCTCCGGTGACGGGGTGCTGCTCGGCGGCGTCCTCGTCGGTGACGCCGAGCAGTACGGGCTGCTCCGGCCGCTGACCGGCTCCGTGCCGCCCGTCTCCCCCGAGCAGCTGGTGCTCCCGGCGGGGGTCGGCGCGCCGGTCGCGCTCGGTCCCTCGGCGCTGCCGGACGACGCGGTGATCTGCTCCTGCCACAACGTGACGAAGCACGCGATCGGCCAGTGCGAATCGCTCGCCGAGGTGAAGAAGTGCACCAAGGCCGGTACGGGCTGCGGCAGTTGCGTCAAGACCATCGAGAAGCTGCTGCCGGCGGCCAAGGACAAGGGCCTCTGCGGCTGCTTCTCGTACACCCGGAGCGAGCTGTACGAGATCGCCCGCACCCTGCGGATCACCTCGTTCGCTGCGCTGCTCGACTCGCACGGACGGGACGGGGCCAAGGGCGGGGAGGGCTGCGAGGTCTGCAAGCCGACCGTCGGCTCGATCCTGGCCAGCCTGGCCCCGACGATCGGCTTGGGCGGCTACATCCTCGACGGCGAGCAGGCCTCCCTCCAGGACACCAACGACCACTTCCTCGCCAACATGCAGCGCAACGGCTCCTACTCGGTCGTGCCGCGCATCCCCGGCGGCGAGATCACCCCGGACAAGCTGATCGTGATCGGCGAGGTGGCCCGCGACTACGGCCTCTACACGAAGATCACGGGCGGCCAGCGGATCGACCTCTTCGGCGCCCGGGTGGACCAGCTCCCGGCGATCTGGACCCGGCTCGTGGACGCGGGCTTCGAGTCGGGGCACGCGTACGGCAAGTCGCTGCGCACGGTGAAGTCCTGCGTCGGGCAGACCTGGTGCCGGTACGGCGTCCAGGACTCGGTGAAGATGGCGATCCAGCTCGAACTGCGCTACCGGGGCCTGCGCGCCCCGCACAAGCTCAAGTCGGCGGTCTCGGGCTGCGCCCGCGAGTGCGCCGAGGCCCAGTCGAAGGACTTCGGGATCATCGCGACGGCCAACGGCTGGAACCTGTACGTCGGCGGGAACGGCGGCGCGACCCCGCGCCACGCGGACCTGCTCGCGCAGGACCTGTCGGACGCCGAACTGATCCGGCTCATCGACCGGTTCCTGATGTTCTACATCCGGACGGCGGACCGTCTTGAGCGGACGTCGACGTGGCTGGAGCGCCTGGAGGGCGGGCTCGACCACCTCAAGGAGGTGGTGGTGCGCGACTCGCTCGGGCTCTGCGACGAGCTGGAGGCCCTCATGGCGGCGCACGTCGAGGACTACCGGGACGAGTGGGCGCAGACCCTGGACGACCCGGAGCGGCTGCGGCGCTTCGTCTCCTTCGTGAACGCGCCGGAGTCGCCGGACCCGACGGTCCAGTTCGTGCCGGAGCGCGACCAGATCAAGCCGGACCTCACGATCCTGACGCTCGGCAGGACGAACAGCACTCTGGAAGGGGCTTCCTCCCGATGACGACGACTCTCACCTCCCTCACCACCACGACGCTCGAAGTCTCCCCCTCCCCCGACGCGTGGGTGGAAGTCTGCGAGGAGTCCCGGCTGACCCCGGGCCGGGGTGTGGCGGCGCTGCTGCCGGACGGCCGGCAGGTGGCGGTCTTCCGGGACCGGTCGGGGCGGCTCTACGCGATCGACAACCGCGACCCGTTCTCCGGGGCGCAGGTGCTGTCCCGGGGGCTCGTCGGCTCGGCGGACGGACGTCCGTTCGTGGCCTCGCCCCTCCTGAAGCAGCGGTTCGACCTGGAGACGGGGCGGTGCCTGGACGACGACGAGGTCGCGGTGGCGGTCTATCCCGTCCGCACCACGTGAGTCGACCGAGACTGCTTGACCGATCGTTCCAGAAAGTCGTACGGTCATCTCGTGGCCAGGACCAAGGAATTCGATCCGGACGCCGCGCTCCAGGGCGCACTTGAGCTGTTCTGGGCGCGCGGCTACGAGGCGACGGCGATGTCGGACCTCGTGGAGCACCTCGGCATCGGCCGGGCCAGCCTCTACGCGACCTTCGGGAACAAGCACGAGCTGTACCTGAAGGCCATGGACCGCTACCTGGAGACCCGCGATCCGCGGCTCGTCGAGGAGCTGTCCGCGCCGGGACCCGCCCTGCCGGCCGTCCGGACGCTCGTCCGCCGCTTCGCGGCCGAGGCGACGACGGAGGGGGAGCGCCTGAACGGCTGCTTCGTCACCAACTCGGCGGCGGAACTCGGGCCGCACGACCCGGTGGTGGCGCGCCGGGTCGAGCTCAGCTGGGAGCAGGTCGAGACGCTCCTGTACGCGGCGCTCACCCGGGCCCGCGCCGGGGGCGAGCTCCCGGCCGGGCGCGATCCGCGGGCCCTGGCCCGGATGCTCCTGGTACTACTCCAGGGCATCCGCGTGGTCGGCAAGGCGTCGAGCGACCCGGCGAGGGTCCGGGACGCGGCGGAACAGGCACTGAGCCTGCTGGACCACTGAGCCGGCTGGACTGAGGAACGGGCGCCCTCGGGGCGCCCTCTCTTCGGGCTTCATATTGGAACGTACGGTCAAGTTCAAGAGGTCGAGGGGGAGACGGAATGGCCGACACGAAGGCTGGTCCGGCGCGGGCCGCAGGGAGCCGCCGGAGCGCCGTGACGAGGGCATCGCCCCGGTACGGCTTCGCCCTGCTCGGCGGTGTGCAGATGACACTGATCTTCACGCTCGCCTCCCTCGCCGTCCCCCTCCCCCGCATCGGCGCCGAATTCCGGCTCGAACGCGCCGAGTTGATCCTGCTGAGCGCCGCCTACGGGCTGACCTTCGCCGGGCTGCTCCTCCTCGGCGGGCGGCTCGCCGACCGTTACGGCGGGCGCCGGATCCTCACCACAGGACTCCTGGTCTTCGGCGCCGCCTCCACCCTCGCCCCGCTCACCCCGGGGTACGAGTCGCTGCTCGCCGCCCGGTTCGGCCAGGGCGTGGGCGCGGCGCTCGTCGCCCCCGCCGCGATGGCCGTGCTCCGGCACCTGCTCCCCGAACCGGCCGCGTACGGCAGGGCGATGGCCACCTGGGGCGGTCTCTCCGTGTTCGGCGCGACCGCGGGGAACCTGCTCTCCGGGGTGATCGCGGCCGCCACCTCCTGGCGCGGCACCTTCGCCGTCCCCGTCGCGGTGGCCCTCGCCGCCCTCCTCCTCGCGCCCAGGCTGCTGCCGGCGACGCCGCCGGGCCGGGGCCGGTCACTCGACCTGCCGGGCGCCCTGCTCGCCACCACGGGCATCACGCTCGCCAGCTACGGGCTCGTCCTCACCGACGCCCACCCCTGGGGCTCCGTGCCGGTCCTGCTCCCCCTCGTCGCCGGGCTCGCCCTGCTCGTCGCCTTCGGGGCCCTGGAGCGGCGGACCGCCGACCCGCTGCTGCCCCCGGACTTCCTGCGCGACGGCCGCCGGGTCCTGGGCCTCGCGGCGATCGGCCTCACGGCCGCCGGCACGGCCACGGTCTTCGTCCTGCTCTCCCTCTCCCTCCAGGAGCGGCCCGGCTGGGACGAACTGCTCACCTCCGCCGCCTTCGTGCCCTTCGCGGCCGTCCTGCTCGGCTCGGGGCGCCTCGCCGGCCCCCTGATCGGGCGGTACGGCCCCGGCCGGGTGACCGCGACCGGACTCGGAGCGGCGGCGCTGGGCCTCGGGCTCCTCGCCGCGACGGGCTTCGACGCCTCCGTCCCGTACGCGTACGGGCTGCTGCCGGGGCTGCTCCTGCTGCCGGCCGGCGGCGCCCTGTCCTTCGCGGGCGCCGCCGTCCTGGCCACCGACGGCGTCCCGGCGCACCGGGCGGGGCTCGCGGGCGGCGTCCTGAACACGGCGATGGAACTCGGGCCGACCGTGCTCTTCGCCGCGCTGCTCACCCTGGGCGGCGACGCGGTGTCGGTGGCGGCCGCCGCCGCCCTCTTCGCCGCGCTGGCCACTGCCGTTCTCCGCGCCAAGTGACCACCTCACCCATCCACGTTCCTCAAGGGAGTCGAACCATGTCCGCACGCTTCACCGACCGTGTCGTCCTCGTCACCGGGGCCGGTTCCGGTCTCGGCCGGGCCATCGCGCTCGCCTTCGCCGCCGAGGGCGCGAAGGTCGTCGCCGCCGGCCGCACGGCCGAGCCGCTCGACGCGACGGTCGCCCTGATCGAGGCCGCCGGGGGGACCGCCGCGGCCGTCACCGCCGACGTGGCCGGGGCCGAGTCCACCCGGGAGCTGGTCCGGCGTACGGTCGAGGTCTTCGGCGGTCTCGACGTGGCCGTCAACAACGCGGGGGTCTTCCGGGGCGGTCACAGCGCCGCCGACTTCCCCCTGGACGACTGGCGGACGCTGCTCGACATCAACGTCACGGGGGTGCTGCACGCCCTCCAGGCCGAGATCGCGCACATGCGGGCGCACGGCGGCGGGGCGATCGTGAACATCTCCTCGAACCTGGGCCCGCACGTCCGCATCCCCGGGGTCTTCGGCTACCAGGTGTCGAAGGCGGCCGTCTCGGCGATGACCCGGGCGGCGGCCCTGGACCACATCGCCGACGGGGTCCGTATCAACGCGGTCAGCCCGGGTGCGTCGGAGTCGACGATGTCGCTGCTGCCCGGCGAGACCGAGGCCGAGCGGGAGGTCCGGATGAAGGAGCAGTCGCCCCTGGGGCGCATCTCGTCCGCCGCCGAGGTGGCGGCCGCGGTGCTCTACCTCGCGTCGGACGCGGCGGGCTCCGCCGTCGGCACCGACCTGGTGATCGACGGCGGCGTCTCCGCCTGACATCCGTGGGACCCGTGGGACCCGTGGGTCCCGTGGGGCTCGTGGGGCTCGTGGGGCTCAGCCCTGGGTGGCCGCCGGGTCCATCCAGAACAGCTCCCAGTGGTGGCCGTCCAGGTCGGTGAAGGACCGGCCGTACATGAAGCCGAGGTCCATCGGCTCCTTCGCCGGGGTGGCGCCCGCGGCGAGGGCGGCGTCCGCCAGCTCGTCGCACTTCTCGCGGCTCTCGGTGCTCAGGGTGAGCAGGACCTCGGTGGTCCTGGTCGCGTCGGAGATCTCCTTGCCGGGGGCCGTGAAGGAGGCGAACTTCTCCTCGGTGAGGAGCATCGCGAAGATCGTGTCGCTGATGACGATGCACGCGGCGGTCTCGTCGCTGAACTGGGGGTTGGCGGAGTAGCCGAGCTTCTCGAAGAAGGCCTTGCTCGCGTCGAGGTCCTTCACGGGCAGGTTCACGAAGATCATCTGCGGGGCCATGGCGTGCTCTCTTCCTTCGGTCCGGCCCGCTCGGTGCGTTCCGGCGCTGTCAGAAGTAGGACGGGTGCCCCGCCCGGAACTCATCGCTCTCCCGAGGATTCTTCGAAAATTCCCTCGCTCAGGCCACCGAGCGCAGCTCCAGTGCCGCCAAGGGGACGAATCCCCCGCTCCCGCCGCCGGTCTCCGCCCCGGGGCCGGCCAGGCGCCGCAGCAGGGCGAGGGCGATCCGCTCGCCCTGCTCCTTGGCCCGCTCGGCCCGGGGACCGGCGTGGAGGCCGTCGACGGTGGCGTGCCAGAGCTGGACCCAGCGGCCGAAGTGGGCGGCGGTCAGCGGCCGGGCGGAGTGGAGGGCGGCGTGCGGGGCGAACGCGTCGCGCCCGTAGGCGGCGGTACGGAAGAGGGCGCGCTCCCAGAAGTCGGTGATCCGCGGCAGGTGGACCTCCAGGTCGGTGCCGGCGATCTCGGTGAAGAAGGGGCCGATGAGCGGGTCGGCGAAGGCCGCCGTGTAGAAGCGGCGCAGAGTGACGTCGAGGTCGTCGCGGTCGCTGATGTCCCGGGTGGCGCGCATGCCCCCAGTGTCCCCGCCGGGCCCGCCTCCCCCAAGTGCCGAAGGTCCTCCCCCCGCGCCCACCGCCGTCTTCGCCCACGCCCGCCGCTTCCGTCGTCTTTGCCCGCCGCCCGCCGCTTCCGCTTCACCGCTTGTTGATGCACAGTCAACTCCGTACTCCTAGGTTCCGGAAGCGCGACCCTGCCGCCGACCGGTGCGGCGGGGCGGTTCACCACCCTTCTCAGGAGTGAGACGTGGAGCGACGCAGTTTCCTGCGTGGAGCGGTCATCGGCTCGTCGGCCGCCGCCTTCGGCGGCAGCCTGTGGCACGGCGCGGCGTTCGCCGCCCCCGCCCAGCCGGGCGCGGGCCCCTACGGGGCGCTCGGCCCGGCGGACTCGAACGGCATCCTGCTGCCCGCCGGGTTCACCAGCCGGGTGATCGCCCGGTCCGGCCAGACCGTGGCCGGCACCTCGTACACCTGGCACAACGCCCCCGACGGCGGTGCCTGTTTCGTCGACGGCACGGGCTGGATCTACGTGTCCAACTCGGAGATCAACCCGGGCGGCGGCGCGAGCGCGGTGAAGTTCAACTCGGCGGGCGCCATCACCGGCGCGTACCGCATCCTCTCCAACACCCGGCAGAACTGCGCGGGCGGCGCCACCCCGTGGAACACCTGGCTGTCCTGCGAGGAGGTCTCCCTCGGCTACGTCTACGAGTCGAACCCGTGGGGCGGCACCAGCTACCGCCGTGACGCGATGGGCCGGTTCAAGCACGAGGCCGCCGCGGCCGACCCGGTCCGCAAGGCGATCTACCTGACCGAGGACGAGACGGACGGCTGCTTCTACCGGTTCCTCCCGACCACCTGGGGCAACCTCTCCTCCGGCACCCTCCAGGTCCTCAAGGCCGGCACGGCCACCTCCGGCACGTTCACCTGGCAGAACGTGCCGGACCCGGACGGCTCCCCGACCACCACCCGCAACCAGGTCTCCGGCGCCAAGCGCTTCAGCGGCGGCGAGGGCTGCTACTACGCGAACGACACCGTCTGGTTCACCACCAAGGGCGACAACCGGGTCTGGCAGGTCAACCTCGCCGCCGGCACCTACGAGCTGGCCTACGACGACTCGCTCGTCTCCGGCGGCGGCGCCCCGCTCACCGGTGTCGACAACGTCACCGGCACCACCTCCGGCGACCTGTTCGTCTCCGAGGACGGCGGCAACATGGAGATCTGCGTGATCACCCCGGCCGACGTCGTGGCGCCGTTCCTGCGGATCAACGGCCAGTCCTCCTCCGAGATCTGCGGCCCCGCCTTCTCCCCCGACGGCAAGCGGCTGTACTTCTCCAGCCAGCGGGGTACGAGCGGCAGCTCCTCCGGCGGCATCACCTACGAGGTGACGGGCCCGTTCCGCGCGTAGCACCGCAGGTCCACCGTCCGTTGGGCGCCGCCGAGCAGGGCGGCGCCCAACGGCGTGAGCGTGTGCAGGACCGCGTTGCCGTGGCGCAGGGTCGCGATGAGCCCCGCCTCGCGCAGGACGCCCGCGTGCTGACTGGCCGAGGCGAGCGACACCCCGGCCCTGCGGGCCAGTTCGCTCGTCGTACCGCCGTCGCCGATGGCGTGCAGGACCGCCGAGCGGGTCTGGCCGACCAGCTTGGCGAGCGAGGAGCCCCCGGGCGCCCGGACGGTCGGCGCCTCGCCGTGGGTGACCGGGTAGACGAGGACCGGCGGCAGCGCGGGGTCGCGCAGCACGACCGGCGTCCCCCGGCAGAAGTACGAAGGCTGGAGCAGCAGCCCCCGCCCGTCGAGATGGACGTCCCGGTCGACCGGGTAGTCGGCCTCCAGGACGGGCGCGCGCCAGCGCAGCATCGGCGGCAGCGAGGCGAGCAGTTCGTCCGCGCCGCCGTCGAGGAGCGCCCGGCCGCGGCAGGCCCGGTCGGCTTCGACCCGGGCGCGGATGTGCGGCCAGTACGGCTCGACGGCCGCCCGGTGGTAGCTCCGCAGGGCCCCCACGAGCCGGTCGAAGGGCTCCGCGCCGCCGTCGGCGAGGGCACGGAGCGAGTGGGGTACGGTCCGGCCGCCCGACCGGTCCGCGGCCAGCAGCGAGAGCTCGGCGCGCAGCCGGCCGGAGCCGGTCGCGCGGATCGCCTGGAGGCCCTCGTCGAGCCCGTGGACGCCCTCCGCGGGCGTCAGGAAGTCCGGGAAATAACCGCGGCTGGGGACGAGCGCGGCGAGCAGCCGGGTCTCACCGCCGAGCCGCGTCCGCGTTTCGGAGCGCCATTCTCCGTAGACCACGGAGCCGCGCCGGTCCCTTAAACGGTGAAAACTCAGAATTGTTTCCCACAGAACATCCGGACGGGCTGCCGTCCGCACCCCCGCCAGGTCGTTTCCGGTGAAATGAATCCGCAGCATGACGTCCCCACCTGTGCACTCGCAACCACCCCCGACGACGAGTATGCACAGCATCACAGCACGTTACCAGGGTGTTTCAGCCACAGTTGAAAAGCATCGCGGCAATCGGGGCCGAAACGAAAAGCTGTGCGGGTCGGGCAGGAAACCTTCAGGACCGAGGTGACGTGATGAAGACCGTGGGGGGCTTTGCGCGTCCGGCGGCGGTCGGCGAGGGTTGCGGCTCACCTGCCCGGCATCGGTAAAGGGCGCGGCCTCCGGGTGGGGATCCGGGGGTCGCGCCCGCTCCGTTCTTTGCCGGAGAAACCAAAAGTTTAATGGCCAATAATTCAATCAGGGGCAATTGAACAACCGCCCACATCCGCTCAACAAACAAACGACGGGACGGACACCTCCGCACAAAGGTGTCCGTCCCGTCACTGTGATTCCGGAGCCGCCGCCCGCCGGTGAGGGTGGTGAGGTGACCGACGGCGCCCCCGGCCGTACCGGAGTGGTTCCGTGGATTCCCGCTGCTGAACGGGGGTTCAGGAGGGCCCGACCGCCGCTCCTGACCCCCCGTTCAGCAGGGCTCAGCGGCTGTCGCTGCCCTTGGACTCGGCCGCCGCGCGGCCGGCCTCCAGACGCGCCACCGGGATCCGGAAGGGCGAGCAGGAGACGTAGTCGAGGCCCACCTCGTGGAAGAAGTGCACCGACTCCGGGTCACCGCCGTGCTCGCCGCAGACACCGAGCTTGATGTCGGGGCGGGTGGCCCGGCCGGCCTGGACGGCGCTGCGCACGAGCGCGCCGACACCGTCCTTGTCGATGGTCTCGAAGGGGCTGACGCCGAAGATGCCCTTCTCCAGGTACGCGGTGAAGAACGAGGCCTCCACGTCGTCGCGGGAGAAGCCCCACACCGTCTGGGTCAGGTCGTTGGTGCCGAAGGAGAAGAACTCCGCGGCCTCGGCGATCTGACCGGCGGTCACGGCGGCGCGCGGCAGCTCGATCATGGTGCCGAGCGCCAGCTTGAGCTCCACCCCGGTACGGGCCTGGACCTCCGCGATGACCTGCTCGGCCTCCTCGCGGACGATCTCCAGCTCCTGGACGGTGCCGACGAGCGGGATCATGATCTCGACGCGCGGGTCGCCCTTGGCGTCGATGCGCTGCGCCGCGGCCTCGGCGATCGCCCGGACCTGCATGGTGAACAGGCCGGGGATGACCAGACCGAGACGGACACCGCGCAGACCCAGCATCGGGTTCTGCTCGTGCAGCCGGTGCACGGCCTGGAGCAGGCGCAGGTCGTTCTCGTGCGGCTCCTTGCGGGACTCCGCGAGGGCGACGCGCACCGAGAGCTCGGTGATGTCGGGCAGGAACTCGTGCAGCGGCGGGTCGAGCAGCCGGACCGTGACGGGCAGCCCGTCCATGGCCTCGAAGAGCTCGACGAAGTCCGTCTGCTGGAGCGGCAGCAGGGCGTCCAGGGCCTGGTCGCGCTCGGCGTCGGTGTCCGCGAGGATCAGCCGCTCGACGTACTGGCGGCGCTCGCCGAGGAACATGTGCTCCGTGCGGCAGAGGCCGATGCCCTGGGCGCCGAAGCGGCGGGCGCGGTTGGCGTCCTCGGCGTTGTCGGCGTTGGCGCGGACCCGGAGACGGCGGACGCGGTCCGCGTAGGCCATGATCCGGTGGACGGCGGCGACGAGCTCGTCGGCGTCGTCGGCGCCGGCGTGCATCCGGCCCTCGAAGTACTCGACGACCGGAGACGGCACGACGGGTACCTCACCGAGGTAGACCTTGCCGGTGGAGCCGTCGACGGAGACGACGTCACCCTCCTCGACGACCTGGCCGTCGGCCGTGGTCATCCGGCGCCGCTTGGTGTCGACCTCCAGCTCCTCGGCGCCGCAGACACAGGTCTTGCCCATGCCGCGGGCGACGACGGCCGCGTGTGAGGTCTTGCCGCCGCGCGAGGTGAGGATGCCCTCGGCCGCGATCATGCCGTCCAGGTCGTCCGGGTTGGTCTCACGGCGGATCAGGATGACCTTCTCGCCGGACCGGGACCACTTGACGGCGGTGTACGAGTCGAAGACGGCCTTGCCGACGGCGGCACCCGGGGAGGCGGCGATGCCGCGCCCGATCTGCTCGGCCTTCGCGTCCTCGTCGAACTTGGGGAACATCAGCTGGGCGAGCTGCGCGCCGTTGACCCGCTGGAGCGCCTCGGCCTCGTCGATCAGGCCCTGGTCCACGAGCTGGGTGGCGATGCGGAAGGCGGCACCGGCGGTGCGCTTGCCGACACGGGTCTGGAGCATCCAGAGCTGGCCGCGCTCGATGGTGAACTCGATGTCGCAGAGATCCTTGTAGTGGGTCTCCAGGGTCTCCATGATGTGCATCAGCTGGTCGTACGACGTCTTGTCGATCGACTCGAGGTCGGCCAGCGGCACGGTGTTGCGGATACCGGCGACGACGTCCTCGCCCTGCGCGTTCTGCAGGTAGTCGCCGTAGACGCCCTGGTGGCCGGAGGCCGGGTCGCGGGTGAAGGCGACACCGGTGCCGGAGTCCGGGCCGAGGTTGCCGAAGACCATCGAGCAGACGTTGACGGCGGTGCCGAGGTCGCCGGGGATGCGCTCCTGGCGGCGGTACAGCTTCGCGCGGTCGGTGTTCCAGGAGTTGAAGACGGCCTCGATGGCGAGGTCCATCTGCTCACGCGGGTCCTGGGGGAAGTCGCGGCCGGTCCCGGCCTTCACGATCTTCTTGAACTGCTTGACGACCTTCTTGAGGTCGGCGGCGTCGAGGTCGGTGTCGCTGGCGACCTTCTTCGCGGTCTTGACCTCGTCGAGGGCGTCCTCGAAGAGCTCGCCGTCGACACCGAGGACGGTCTTGCCGAACATCTGGATGAGCCGGCGGTACGAGTCCCACGCGAAGCGCTCGTTGTCGGCCTGGCGGGCGAGGCCGGCCACGGACTCGTCGGAGAGCCCGATGTTGAGGACCGTGTCCATCATGCCCGGCATGGAGAACTTGGCGCCCGAGCGCACGGAGACGAGCAGCGGGTCGTCGGCCTGGCCGAGCTTCTTGCCCATCTTCTTCTCGAGAGCGTCGAGGTGGGCGGACACCTCGTCGCGGAGCGCCACGGGCTCCGAGCCGCTCTCGAGGTAGACCTTGCACGCCTCGGTGGTGATCGTGAACCCGGGGGGGACCGGCAGACCGAGGTTGGTCATCTCGGCCAGGTTCGCGCCCTTGCCACCGAGCAGGTCCTTCAGGTCCCTGTTGCCCTCGGTGAAGTCGTACACGAACTTCTGATCATTGTTTTCCGACACGGGTCCCGACTCCTCGATGACTCGGTTGGCTGCCCTGACGGCGAGGAACATACCCAGATCGAAGGCTTCTGGGGAGGTACGCCTAGCGGTCACGTGGCCGTAACCACCCGTCCGCCAGCACTTCGAAAGTAACCGAGAAGTAGCTTCCGCTTTCACGGCCCGAAGGCGACATGACCGAAAGCAGAGGCAACACGCTCACATGAGCGCGCATCCGAGCACTTGCGTTCAAGTCTTGAACGCAGAAAGGGTGGCACCCAGTGCCACCCTTTCAGGCAGTGCAGCCGCTCGTAACCTGCTCGTTTGAGCACCCACCCCCTCAAGGGTGGCGAGGATCACTCCTCAGGGGAGGCCGAATCTCAGCCGCCGGACGTGTCCAGCTCGGCGTCCTCGCCCACTCCCGCGCAGTCGTAGGGGTCCTTCAACCAGCCGTCCGGCAGGACAACCCGGTTGTTTCCGGACGTACGACCCCGAGGGCCGTCGGCACCCACCGGCCACGGCTGATCCAGGTCCAGCTCGCTCAACTGAGCGCGCAGCTCGTCCAGGGACGAGGTGATCGCCAGCTTCTTGCGCATCTCGGAACCCACCGCGAAGCCCTTCAGGTACCAGGCCACATGCTTGCGGAAGTCGATGACACCACGGGCCTCGTCGCCCAGCCATTCGCCAAGGAGTCGCGCGTGCCGCACCATCGCGTCCGCGACCTCCCGCAGACCGGGCTGGGCATAGGAACCGGTGCCCTCGAAGCCCGCCACCAGGTCCCCGAAGAGCCAGGGGCGGCCCAGGCAGCCGCGCCCGACGACCACGCCGTCGCAGCCCGTCTCCCGCATCATCCGCAGGGCGTCGTCGGCCGACCAGATGTCGCCGTTGCCAAGTACCGGGATCTCGGGCACGTGCTCCTTGAGGCGCGCGATCGCGTCCCAGTCGGCGGTGCCTCCGTAGTGCTGGGCGGCGGTCCTGCCGTGCAGGGCGATCGCCGTGACGCCCTCCTCGACCGCGATCCGGCCCGCGTCCAGGTACGTGATGTGGTCGTCGTCGATGCCCTTGCGCATCTTCATCGTGACCGGCAGGTCGCCCGCGTTGGTCACGGCCTCGTTCAGGATCGCCCGCAGCAGCGGCCGCTTGTAGGGCAGGGCCGAGCCGCCGCCCTTCCGCGTCACCTTGGGGACCGGGCAGCCGAAGTTCAGGTCGATGTGGTCGGCGAGGTCCTCGTCGACGATCATCCGCACGGCCTTGCCGACGGTCACGGGGTCCACCCCGTAGAGCTGGATCGAGCGCGGCCTCTCGGTCTCGTCGAACCGGATGAGCTGCATCGTCTTCTCGTTGCGCTCGACCAGGGCGCGCGTCGTGATCATCTCGCTCACGAACAGTCCCTTGCCGCCGCTGTACTCGCGGCAGAGGGTACGGAAGGGGGCGTTGGTGATGCCGGCCATGGGGGCGAGCACCACCGGAGGCTGCACGATGTGCGGGCCGATGGCGAGAGGGGTGAACGCGGTCATGGACCCATTGTCGCGCACCCCGGAGGTCTTTAGTTAGCCGTACTATCCGCGCATGGCCGAGCTCACAGTCGCAAGGGCCGCCTGTTCCCGGACCACGAGGTCGAGGAGGCGGGCGACGCCGGCCCGGGTCTCCTCGTCGGCGGGGACGTAGGTGACGAGGTGCGGCCCGGCGGTCGGACCGAGCCAGAGGTTGGTGTGCTCGAACCTGAGCAGACCCACGCGCGCGTTGCGGACGACTTTGGTGCGGCCGCCCGGGGCGACCACGTCGTGCCGGGCCCAGATCTCCCGGAACTCCGGCGAGGCCTCTTCGAGCCGCCGTACGAGCGCCTTCCAGGCGGGCTCGGCCAGGTGCTCGGCCATGGAGGCACGCAGCTTCCCCGCGAGCAGCGGGAGGAGCTCCGGCAGATCGGTGGCGGCGGCCCGGAAGTCGTCGTCGGTGAAGGCCAGCCAGAGGGTGTTGCGGTCCTCGCGGGGCAGGGCGTCCAGGTCGCAGAAGAGCCGCCCGAAGGTCCGGTTGTGGGCGAGGAAGTCGAAGCGGCTGTTCTGGACGGCGGCGGGGACGGGCTCCAGCTGCTCAAGGAGCGCCCGCAGCGCGGGGGTGACGGCCGGGCAGGGCGCACCGGGGTGCGGGTCGGACTGCCCGGCCAGGGAGAAGAGGTGACCGCGCTCGGTCGGGTCGAGGAGCAGGGCGTCGGCGAGGGCGTCGAGGACCTGGGGGGAGACCTGGATGTCCCGGGCCTGTTCGAGCCAGGTGTACCAGGTGACGCCGACGGCGGAGAGGTGGGCGACCTCCTCGCGGCGCAGACCGGGGGTGCGGCGGCGGCGCCCCCGGGGCAGGCCGACCTGCTCGGGGGTGATGCGCTCGCGGCGGCTGCGCAGGAAGGCGGCGAGCTCGTGTCGCCGGGTCTCGGGTTCGGCGGTCATCGCTGTCGTCACGCTCCCAGGGTGCGGGGGCGGGCGGCCCCGTGCCAGGTAGTGGCGGTACCAGGATAAAGAGGCTCTGGTACCAGGCTGAGCGGCGGCGGATCGTCGAACCCGTGACTTCGACTTCGACCTCAACTTCTCCCCGGGCCGACGCCCCGGGTACCACCCCCACCGGCCCCGCCTCCCCCACCCCCGCCCTCGGCCCGCTCGGTCTGTTCACCGTCCTGCTCGGTGCCTCGCTGCCCCTGATCGACTTCTCCGTCGTCAACGTCGCCCTGCCGTCGATCGACCACGACCTCGCCGCGGGCCCGGCCCTGCTCGAACTCGTGGTCGCCGGGTACGGCCTGTCGTACGCCGTGCTCCTCGTCCTCGGCGGGCGGCTCGGCGACCTCGCCGGCCGCCGGCGGCTGTTCCTCGCCGGCATGGCGGCCTTCGGTCTGACCTCCCTCGCCTGCGGCCTCGCGCCCGACGCCTGGACGCTGGTCGCGGCCCGGGTGGCGCAGGGCGCCGCGGCGGCGCTGATGCTGCCGCAGGTCCTCGCCACCATCCACGCCTCGACGTCGGGCCCGCGGCGGGCGAAGGCGCTCAGCCTGTACGGGGCGACCGTCGGGCTCTCGATGATGGTGGGCCAGATCCTGGGCGGCGTGCTGGTCACCGCCGATCTCGCGGGCACCGGCTGGCGGTCCGTGTTCCTGGTGAACGTGCCGGTGGCGGTGGCGGGCCTCGTCCTCGCCCTCCGTACCGTCCCGGAGACCCGGTCCGAACGGCCCGCCCCGGTGGACGTGCCGGGCACCCTGCTGCTCGGTCTCGCGCTGCTCGCCCTGCTCGTCCCGCTGACGGAGGGCAGGGCGGCCGGCTGGCCGCTGTGGACGTGGCTCGCCCTCGCCGTGTTCCCGTTCGCGGTGTGGGCGTTCTGGCGGGTGGAGCTGCGGGCCGACCGCGCCGGGCGTACGCCCCTGGTCCCGCCGAGCCTGCTCGATCTGGTGTCGCTGCGGCGCGGGCTCGTCCTGATCCTGCCGCTCGCGATGGGCTTCGGCGGTTTCGTGTTCGTGATCGCGGTGGCGCTCCAGCAGGGCCTGGGGCTGAGCGCGGTGGTCTCGGGCCTGGCGCTCGCCCCGATGGCGGTGGCGTTCTTCGCGGCCTCGCTCGCGGGTCCCCGGCTCGTACGGCGCTGGGGCACGCGCGTGGTGGCGGCGGGCGGCCTGGTCCAGGCCCTCGGCATCGGGCTGCTCGCCGTGGCGGTCTGGCGTGCCTGGCCGGACCTGTCGGTCTGGCTCCTGCTGCCCGGCATGGCGGTCGCGGGCCTGGGGCAGGGCCTCCAGCTGCCGGTCCTCTTCCGGGTGGTGCTCTCGGAGGTCCCGCCGGAGCGGGCGGGGGTGGGCAGCGGCGTCATGGTGACGGCCCAGCAGTCGGCCCTGGCCCTGGGCGTCGCCACGCTCGGCTCGCTCTTCCTGAGCCTGGCGGCCTCCGCCCCGGCGGGATCGGGGACGGCCCTGACGGTGACGCTCCTGGTCCAGCTCGCGCTGATCCTGCTCACGGCGGCGCTGTCGTTGCGCCTGCCGAGGACGGTGGGGTGACCGCCCCCGTACGTCGGTCACCCCAGTCCCCGGTCCGTCGGCCCGCGCCCCCTGTGCGTCGACTCCGGACCCGCTACCAGCGGACCGGCGCGAGCCTGGGGCCGTTGAAGGTGGTGTCGCCCCGGCCGGTCCAGATCTTCAGGGTCCCGTTGGCGTCCCGGGCGATGATGTCGGCCCTGCCGTCCTCGGTGAAGTCCCCGACGGCGGTCTCGGTGAGGGTCCAGCCCTGGGTGACGGGCTTCTTCGGCTGGAAGGAACCGTCGGGGTTGCGGACCCACATCGTGAGGACGTTGCCGGCGTCCGTCGCCAGGATGTCGGCCCCGCCGTCCCCGTCGAAGTCCCCGGCGACGGTCTGGGAGAACGTCCAGCCGTCCATGACGTCCCGCGGGCGCTCGAAGTCGGCGGTGGTGGGGCCCGTGCCCGCCCAGATCCTGAGCCGGCGGGTGCCTTCCTCGGCGGCGATGATGTCCGTCTCGCCGTCGCGGTCGAAGTCGGCGACCGCCACCTCGTCGTAGTTCCAGCCCAGCGTGACGCGTGCGCGGGCTCCGAAGTGGCCGTTCCCCCGGCCGGGCCACACCCACAGCTCGGGCGCGGTCGACCCCTCGGAGACCGGCGGCGTCCTGGCCAGGATGTCGGACCTGCCGTCGCCGTCGAAGTCGGCCGCGACGGTCTGGGTGTGGTTCCAGTCGTCGGTGACGTGCAGCGAGCGGTCGAACGAGCCGTCGCCCCGGCCGTACCAGAGCCTCATCGTCGACGAGGTGGCGTCACGGGCGAGGAAGTCGGTCAGTCCGTCGCCGTCGAAGTCGGCGGCCGCGGTCTGCGAGAGGTGCCTGGACGTCCCGGTGACGGCCGCGGCCAGCGTCTCGGCGAGGCGCTGGGTGCCGGCGGCGTTGAAGTGCAGGTCGTCCACGGGCGACTTGTACGCGGGGTCGAGCCGGGTCGGTACGTCGTCCCGGGTGGCACGGTCGAAGTCGACGTGGTCGTCCAGGGTCCGGATGTGGGCGTTGACGCTCCGCCTGACCTGTTCGTGGGAGGGGTTCGCGGCGCAGGGGGTGCTGCCCTCCGTGGCGGCGGGGCAGCCGAACGGGGGGATGGTCGCGACGGTGATCCCGATGCCGCGGGCCCGGACGCTCGCCACGAGCTTGTCGATGCCCGCGATGAGATCGGGTGCGCTCGCGCCCCCGGTCCTGATGTCGTTGACGCCCTCGTAGAGCACCACCCGGCGGACGCCGGGCTGGGCGAACACATCGCGGTCCAGGCGGTTCAGGGCGCTCGGGCCCGCGATGTCGAGGAGGTTCCGCGTCTGGCCGGGCTCGACGGTGACCGGGCTGACGTGGTCGGTGAGGACCCGGTTGCTGTTCAGGCCCATGTTCAGGATGCCCGGCGCGGCCGGGTCGTTGTTCAGGATCCTGGCGAACGCGTCGGGCCAGCGCTGGTTCATGTCCGCGGTGGTGTGGGAGCCGTCGGTCTGGGAGTCACCGAGGGCGACGACGGTCCCCGGGGAGCCCGCGGTCTCCACGTCGACACCGCCCAGCAGGGTCCACCGGTGAGGGCCGGTCGCGAATCCGGCCGCGGTGGTCTGCCGCGTGAGATCGCCCGCTCCCACGTAGGTCGGAGCCAGGGCGTAGGAGTGCACGGGGGCACCCTTGACCTCGCCCGGAAGGTGGACGCTGACCAGAAGGTCGTGGCCGGCGGTCACGGGGAGCGCGACCTTGTCGCTGACCAGCTCGCCTCCCGCCGGGATCGTCCGGCTGCCGGTGAACGCCACCTCGTGTACGGCTCCGGTCGCCGCGCCCGTCTTCGCCGAGCGGGCGGCGAGGGTGACGCGGCCGAAGGTGACGGGCTGGGAGCCGAAGGTGTTCGCGAAGCGGAGCCGGGTGCTTGTACCGCTCTTGTGCGGGTGGACGACCATGCGCAGGGTCTGGTTCTTCCAGACGGGCACCGTGGTGAGCCCTTCCGGCGGCGCGAGGGCCGCGCCCCAGCTTCCCGTCCAGGTCGTGCTCGGGGACGCGGTGGTCGTGTCCCGTACGGCGACGGAGAAGACGTGCAGGTTCGGGGCCGTCGGCAGCGTGACGGTCCTGACCGTCCTGTCGCGGTCGAGGGGGACGGTGACCGCGTAGACGTTCTTGCCGCCTGTCCGGTCCGGTCGGCCCGAGGAGAAGAACGTGTCGGTCACGGTCACCGCGGGAGCCGACTGGTCGGCGGCGTTCCAGATCCAGTCCTTCACGCCGAGGCGGTACGTCGACGTGGTGCCGTCGGTGTAGGTGACCGTGCCGTCCCCCTCCGCGGGCCCGTGCTCGGCGGCGGCCAGGAAACCGAGGGCGTCGCCCTTGCCGGACAGGGCGAAGGTCTGCCCCTCGGCCTTCGCGTTGTCCCCGGCCGGGGTCGCGGCGGGCCAGGTGTGGACCGTGCCGTTGACGGTGATCCGCGCGCCCGGGTCCCATCCTGCGGCGCTGAGCCGGGCGCCGGAGTAACTGCCGCCCGCCCCGTCGAAGTCGGCCGCGGAGGGCGGGTCGTCCCGGGTGACGGCCGTGTTGTTGAAGGCGTCCTCGAAGGACTCGAGGACAACGTTCCCGGCGGCCCCGGTGGCCCCGACGGCCCCGGCACGGGCGGCGCCACCGGTCGGTCCGGCGGTGGCCAGCGCGAGAACGAGAGCGGTCGCACCCGCTCTCACCCACCCGTGACCAGGTCTCCTGGGTCTCTTGTACGGCAAGAGCGTGCTTCCTCTCTCGATCGCGAGAAGGGCCCGCGGTGACGAACACCCCGGGCCCTCCGTCGTACGGTGACAGCTACTGCTGACCAGCCTCGCCGGTCGCAGCGCTCTCGGCACTCTCAGGGCTCTCGGTGTTCTCCGCTCCCTGGGCGCGCTCGCGCATCTTCCTCAGGAGTTCCTGCTTCTGCTCGTCGGCGGTGCGGCGGGCGGCGCTGCCGCCCTGGACGGCGCCGTGCTGGTCGGCGCGGGACAGCTTCTTGCGCTGTCCGCCGACGCCGAGGAGGTTGTTGCGCTTGGCCATGGGGTTCTTCCCGTCAGTGAGGTGGGCAGTGGTGGAGCTCGATCAGCCGGGGCCGGTGCTCACTCGTAGATCTGGGAGAACGCGTACATGCCGGGAACGCTACCCCGGCGCCACTGCCCCGGCACGTGATTTTCCGGGGGCGCTGCGGGCCCGACCCGTACGGGAAAGCCCCCGGTTCCGCGTTCCGGAACCGGGGGCTTCGCCGACGTACGAGCAGACTCAGCAGCCCAGCAGACGGCTGCCCAGGTAGCCCTGGATCTGGTCGAGGGAGACGCGCTCCTGCTTCATGGTGTCGCGCTCGCGGACGGTCACCGCGTTGTCGTCGAGGGTGTCGAAGTCGACGGTGACGCAGTACGGGGTGCCGATCTCGTCCTGGCGACGGTAGCGGCGGCCGATGGCGCCGGCGTCGTCGAACTCGATGTTCCAGTTCTGGCGCAGGTCCGCCGCGAGGCCCTTGGCCTTCGGGGAGAGCTGCGGGTTGCGGGAGAGCGGCAGGACCGCGGCCTTGACCGGGGCCAGGCGGTGGTCGAGGCGCAGCACGACGCGCTTCTCCATGACGCCCTTGGCGTTGGGGGCCTCGTCCTCGGTGTACGCGTCGAGGAGGAAGGCGAGCATGGCGCGGCCGACACCGGCCGCGGGCTCGATGACGTACGGCGTGTACGTCTCGCCGGACTCCTGGTCCAGGTAGGACAGGTTGGCGCCGGAAGCCTGGGCGTGGGCGTTCAGGTCGTAGTCCGTGCGGTTCGCGACGCCCTCGAGCTCGCCCCACTCGCTGCCGCCGAACGAGAAGCGGTACTCGATGTCGGCGGTGCGCTTCGAGTAGTGGGAGAGCTTCTCCTTCGGGTGCTCGAACCAGCGCATGTTCTCCTCACGGAGACCCAGGCCCGTGTACCAGTTCCAGCGCTGCTCCATCCAGTATTCCTGCCACTGCTCGTCCTCGCCCGGCTTGACGAAGAACTCCATCTCCATCTGCTCGAACTCGCGGGTGCGGAAGATGAAGTTGCCCGGAGTGATCTCGTTCCGGAAGGACTTGCCCATCTGCCCGATGCCGAACGGGGGCTTCTTGCGCGCGGTGGTCTTCACCTGGGCGAAGTTGGTGAAGATGCCCTGGGCGGTCTCGGGACGCAGGTAGGCGACGGAGCCGCTGTCCTGGGTCGGGCCGAGGTGGGTGGAGAGCAGACCGGAGAAGTTCTTCGGCTCGGTGAAGGTGCCCTTGTTGCCGCAGTTGGGGCAGTTGAGGTCGGCGAGGCCGTTCTCGGGGAGGCGGCCGTGCTTCTCCTCGTACGCCTCCTCCAGGTGGTCCGCGCGGTAACGCTTGTGGCAGGAGGTGCACTCGGTCAGCGGGTCGGTGAAGGTGGCGACGTGACCGGAGGCCGCCCAGACCTCGGTGGCCAGGATGACCGACGAGTCGATGCCGACGACGTCCTCACGCGCGGTGACCATGTAACGCCACCACTGGCGCTTGATGTTCTCCTTGAGTTCGACACCCAGCGGTCCGTAGTCCCAGGCGGCCTTCTGGCCGCCGTAGATCTCACTGCACGGGTAGACGAAGCCACGGCGCTTGCTCAGGCTGACGATGGTGTCGATCTTGTCGGCGGCCACGGTGCTCTCTTCATTACGACGACGAAGTGCGAATGCCACAGGTTACCGGCGCGCGCACCCCCCGTATCAAATCGGTTCGGAGAGGGGATCGCGCGAGGGACCGCCCGCGGGCCGGGTGGGCGGGGCCACACGTACGACAATTGACAATCGTTTCCAGTTTTGTTGAAAATGAGTGTCATGAACGTACGTCGCCGCATACCCAGCACCGCCCTCGCCGGAGCCGTCGCGCTCGGCCTCGTCTCCCTCTCCGCCTGCGCCGGGACCTCCGACGCCGCCGACGGGGGCAGCGGCGGCAAGCTGGACGTGGTGGCGTCCTTCTACCCCATGCAGTACCTGGCCGAGCAGATAGGCGGCGGTCACGTCGCCGTCAACACGCTCACCAAGCCCGGCGTCGAACCCCACGACCTGGAGCTCAAGCCGAAGCAGATCGGCGAGCTCGGCGAGGCCGACGTCGTCCTCTACCTCAAGGGCATCCAGCCCGCCGTCGACGAGGCGATCTCCCAGGCCGGCGTCAAGAACACCGTCGACGCCGCCACCCTCACGAAGCTCGAGACCCACGCCACCGGCGCCGGCCACGAGGGCCACGCCCACGAGGGCGAGGGACACGAGGGCGAGGAGCACGCCGCCGGTGACCACGCCGCTGGCGAAGAGGGCCACGACCACGGCTCCGAGGCCGGCGCCGACCCGCACATCTGGCTCGACCCCGTGAAGTACGCCGAGGTCGCCAAGGGTGTCGGCAGCGCCCTGGAGAAGGCGGACCCGGACCACGCCGCCGACTACAAGAAGAACACCGACGCCCTGGTGAAGAAGCTCGGCGACCTGGACACGGCCTTCGAGACCGGTCTGAAGAACACCGCGACGAAGACCTTCATCACCACCCACTCCGCCTTCGGCTACCTCGCCGAGCGGTACGGCCTCGACCAGGAGGGCATCTCCGGCGTCGACCCCGAGTCCGAGCCGAGCCCCGCCCGGATCAAGGAACTCCAGGACATCGCGAAGCAGGACAAGGTCTCCACCGTCTTCTTCGAGACCCTCGCGAGCGACAAGACCGCCAAGACCCTGGCCTCCGACGCCGGTCTGAAGACCGACGTGCTCGACCCCCTCGAGGGAATCACGGACGCCTCCAAGGGCGATGACTACATCGAGGTCATGCGGTCCAACCTCGCCGCGCTGCAGAAGGCCCTCGGCGCCAAGTGATCACCGCACCACAGGAGGTACGAGCCATGGCAGCCCCGGAAGCGGAACCCGTCATCTCCGTCCGCGGAGCCACCGCCGCCCTCGGCGCCCGGCCCGTCCTCCGCGGCGTCGACCTCACCGTCCACCGCGGTGAGGTCGTCGCGCTGCTCGGCGCCAACGGCTCCGGCAAGTCCACCGCGGTCCGCGCCGTCATCGGCCAGGTGCCGCTGACCAGCGGCACGATCGAGCTGTTCGGCACGGAGCGCAGGCGCTTCCGCGACTGGGCCCGGGTCGGCTACGTGCCGCAGCGCACCACCGCCGCGAGCGGCGTCCCCGCCACCATCCGCGAAGTCGTCTCCTCCGGCCGGCTCTCCCGCCGCAGGTTCGGCTGGCTGACCAGGGCCGACAAGGACGCCGTCGAGCGGGCCATCGACCTCGTCGGCCTCGCCGACCGCGCCAAGGACTCCGTCTCCGCCCTCTCCGGCGGCCAGCACCAGCGCGTCCTGATCGCCCGCGCGCTCGCCTCCGAACCCGAGCTCCTGATCATGGACGAGCCGATGGCCGGGGTCGACCTCGCGAGCCAGGAGATCCTGGCGTCGACCCTGCGCGAGCAGGTCGCCGACGGCACCTCCGTCCTCCTCGTCCTGCACGAGCTGGGCCCCCTGGAGCCGCTGATCGACCGCGCGGTCGTCCTCCGCGACGGCTGTGTCGTCCACGACGGCCCGCCGCCGAAGGCCGTCGGCCAGCACGCGCTGCCCGGCCACGACCACGTCCACCCCCACGCGGCCGATGAGCCGATCCGCACCGGATTGCTGACCTGATCATGGACATCCTCCAGCTCGCCTTCATGCAGCGCGCGCTCCTCGCGGCCGTGCTCGTCGGCATCACCGCCCCCGCCGTCGGCATCTACCTCGTCCAGCGCCGCCAGGCGCTGATGGGCGACGGCATCGGCCACGTCGCCATGACCGGCGTCGGCCTCGGCTTCCTGCTGAACTCCAGCCCCGTCTGGATGGCGACCGCCGTCGCCGTCGTCGGCTCGGTCGCGATGGAACTGATCCGGGCGTACGGGAAGACCCGCGGCGACCTGGCGCTCGCGCTGCTCTTCTACGGCGGCATGGCCGGCGGCGTCCTGCTGATCAACCTCTCGCCGACCGGCTCCAACGCCAACCTCAGCTCGTACCTCTTCGGCTCGCTCTCCACCGTCTCGACCGAGGACATCACCGCGATCGGCGTCCTGGCCGCCTTCGTGGTCCTCGTCACGGTCGGCCTGCGCCGCCAGCTCTTCGCCGTCAGCCAGGACGAGGAGTTCGCCCGGGTCACCGGCCTGCCGGTGCGCGCCCTGAACCTGCTGATCGCCGTCACGGCCGCGGTGACCGTCACGGTCGCCATGCGGGTCGTCGGCCTGCTGCTCGTCAGCGCGCTCATGGTGGTGCCGGTGGCGGCGGCCCAGCAGCTGTCGAAGTCCTTCCGCGCGACCTTCGTCCTCGCGGTGGCGACCGGGGTCACGGTCACCCTGGCCGGCACGGTCACCTCGTACTACCAGGACGTGCCGCCCGGCGCGACGATCGTGCTGTACGCGATCGGGGTCTTCGTCCTCCTGACCCTCCTGGCGACGCCGCTCGCGAGGCGGCGGGCACGGGCGGCCGAGGCCGGCGCGGAGAGCTGCGACGCACCGCTTCCGGCGACCCGGCGGCCGACGGACGACGTGACGATCTGATCCACTCGGATCCGGTCAGCGAGGAGTGACACGGGGGACTGGCAGAATGGCGGGGGCAGACAAGCATCCAAGGAGGCCCCCGTGGTGACGGCAGGACCCCCCGTACGAGGGCGCTCGACCAAGCAGCGGGCCGCCGTGTCGGCGGCGCTGAACGAGGTGGACGAGTTCCGCAGCGCTCAGGAGCTGCACGACATGCTGAAGCACCGCGGCGACTCCGTCGGCCTCACCACCGTCTACCGCACGCTCCAGTCCCTCGCGGACGCGGGCGAGGTCGACGCGCTGCGCACCAGCGACGGCGAGACGGTGTACCGCCGCTGCTCGACCGGCGACCACCACCACCATCTGGTCTGCCGGCTCTGCGGCAAGGCCGTCGAGGTGGAGGGCCCGATGGTGGAGCAGTGGGCCGAGGCGGTCGCCTCGGAGCACGGCTTCGTGAACGTGGCGCACACGGTCGAGATCTTCGGCACGTGCGCGGAGTGCGCCGAGAAGTAGCCCGTGCGCGCACATGGGCGTACGAGAGGGCCCGCACCGGTTCGATCGGTGCGGGCCCTCTCGTACGTCTCAGACCTTGCTGGTGTTCCGGTCCAGGATCGCCCGCAGCCGGTCCGCGTCAGCTGGCTCCGCGAGGCCCCGTTTGGGCAGGTACGCGAGGCCGGTGCCGGACGTGCGGTCCGTGAAGAGGACGAAGAGCCGGGGCGTCTCCGCGTACCGGGACAGCAGCGCCCACCTGATCGTCGTGTCGGTGTCCCGTGACGTCCACCGCCCGCCGTCCTCGTCCACGACCGCCCGCGCCTCCCCCTGGGAGCCGATCAGCCGGAAGAGGCTGTACGCCGTCACCCGCGGCAGCGACTCCGCGCAGCCCACGGCCACCGCACCGAGGGCGACCAGTACGGCGGCCGTCGCCGGATCCGGGTCCCTCGGCAGGAACAGCACGACTCCCGCGGCCAGGAGCGCCAGCGCACCGGCCGCCCAGGCCGCCCACCGCAGCAGCCGCCACCAGACGGTGGCCCGCAGCCGTACCCGTACCGCCTCGTTCACCTCGGCGAACTCGGCCGAGTAGACGAGCTCCACCTTCTCCCCCACCGCCACGGCTCAGGCCTTGTCGAGTACGGCCAGGTCGGCCGGGTCGACGCCGCCGAAGCGCCGGTCGCGCTCGGCGTACTCGACGCAGGCGCGCCAGAGGTCGCGCCGGTCGAAGTCCGGCCACAGCACGTCCTGGAAGACCATCTCGGCGTACGCGCTCTGCCAGATCAGGTAGTTGGAGGTGCGCTGCTCGCCGCTGGGCCGCAGGAAGAGGTCCACGTCCGGCATGTCCGGGTAGTAGAGGTACTTCTGGATGGTCTTCTCGGTGATCTTCGCCGGGTCGAGCCGGCCCGCCTTCACGTCCTCGGCCAGCGCCTGCGCCGCGTCCGTGAGCTCGGCGCGACCGCCGTAGTTCATGCAGAAGTAGAGCGTGAGCTTCGTGTTGTCCTTGGTCTGCTCCTGTGCGACCTGGAGCTCCTTGGCGACCGACTTCCACAGCTTGGGCATCCGGCCGACCCAGCGCACCCGCACGCCGAGCGCGTCGAGCTGGTCGCGGGACTTGCGGATGAAGTCGCGGTTGAAGTTCATCAGGAAGCGCACCTCCTCGGGCGAGCGCTTCCAGTTCTCGGTGGAGAAGGCGTACAGCGAGATCGACCCCACGCCCATCTCGATCGCGCCCTGGAGCACGTCGAGCACCTGCTCGGCGCCGACCTTGTGCCCCTCGGTGCGGGGCAGGCCGCGCTCCTTGGCCCAGCGGCCGTTGCCGTCCATGACGATCGCGACGTGCTCCGGGACGAACTCGGGCTGGAGCTTCGGCGGGCGGGCACCGGACGGGTGGGGCTCGGGAGTCGTGTACTCCCGCCGCTGGCGCCCGAGGAGTCGTGCGATGGCCATGGCGTGGTCTCTCTCCTACCTAGTTCTTCTCTACGTACCGCAGCGAGCGCAGGCCGCGCTCCAGGTGCCAGTGGAGATAGGCGGACACGAGTCCGCTGCCCTCCCTGACGTGACGCGGCTCGCACGCGTCCGCCGTCGCCCAGTCGCCGGTGAGGAGCGCGCTGAGCAGGCCGATGGCCTCCGCAGAGGGTACGACGCTTCCGGGGACCCGGCAGTCGCCGCAGATGACTCCGCCCGCCCCGACCGAGAAGAACCGGTTGGGCCCGTGGATCCCGCATTTCGCGCAGTCGTCGAAGCTGGGCGCGTAGCCGTTCACGGCGAGGGAGCGGAGGAGGAAGGCGTCGAGGATCAGATGGGGGGCGTGCTCGCCGCGGGCGAGGGTCCGCAGGCCGCCCACGAGCAACAGGTACTGCTGGACGGCGGGCTCGCCCTCGTGGTCGGTGAAGCGTTCGGCCGTCTCCAGCATGGCGGTGCCGGCGGTGTAGCGGGCGTAGTCGGTGACGATCCCGCCGCCGTACGGGGCGATGGTCTCGCTCTGCGTGCAGAGCGGCAGGCCGCGCCCGACCAGCTCGCTCCCCCGGGCGAAGAACTGCACGTCCACGTGCGAGAACGGTTCGAGCCGCGCGCCGAACTTCGACTTGGTCCGCCGCACCCCGCGCGCGACAGCGCGTACGCGTCCGTGACCGCGCGTGAGGAGGGTGATGATGCGGTCCGCTTCACCCAGCTTCTGGGTGCGCAGCACGATGCCGTCGTCGCGGAACAGACTCATGCGGCCATTCTCCCGTACGGAAAGAGCATCGTAGCCGGGGTCAGGGCACCTCGCCCCGGCTCCGGGCGTTGACGTGCGCCGTGGCGGCGCTCAGCCGCTCGGACCAGGTCGCCTCCCGTACGTCCTCGGGCTCCACGTCCCACTCCCGCCCGCCACCGAGCGGGCGGATCTGGACGTACGGCCCCTCGTGCCCCATCACTCTCCCGACCCGTCCGGTGCGGATCTCCACGACGTACGCCCCGATGGGCAGTGTCATGACCGGCCCTCCTCCCGCGGCGAAAGGGCGGCGGCGATCAGCCGTGCCGTTTCCGCCGTGCAGCATCCCAGTTCGACGAGCGGCCTCGGGGGATCGGCGGCGAGGGTGACGACGTCGATCCCGAGCGAGGGAAGTCTGATTCCCGCCCTCGCGAGTGCCTCACGCAATTCCGTCACTGCCTCTTGTGCGGCTTCGATCGTCCCCGTGGTCGTCTTCATGGTGTCTTCCTTCACCAACGTATGCCTTTCTGAATCCATTTCCTGCTTCGCCTCACCAGAGTGGGCCCGGATCCGTAGAATCGGCAGACGCGCAGGCCCGACAACTGCGGCGTGGGGTTGGGGAGTTAATCCATGGCCAAAAGCAAGCAGCAGGACGCGTGGGTGTTCTTCGGCGACCTCCTGTAAGGAGAAACGGGAGGAGGCGGGGCTCTCGCAGAGCGAGCTTGGCGCACGGGTGTTCGTGTCCGGCGGATACATCGGACTGTTCGAGCAGGGAATTCGAAAGCCACAGCTGGACGTGGCGCAGAGAATCGACGAAATCCTACAAACCGGCGGTATTTTCGAACACACCTGGACGCCCCCGTGGGCGGTCCTGCGGGGCGGCGGCGGGGGCTACGGCATCGGCTGGCTCGTCGTCACGACGGTGAAGGGCTGACCGCCCGGGCCACGCCGTCACGCCCCTTCACCGGCCACCACCCCGCCTCTACGATCACGCCATGTCGATCACCTCGCCCATACCGGCCCTCCACGCCGACGGGGACACCGTCGTCCTCCCGGAGGGCGACGCGCTGCTCCTGCGCCGCCCGCACGAGCAGGCGCGCATCCCGCTGGTGGCCATCAGCCGCGTGCTCGTCGACGGGCGGACCGTCTCGATCGAGCTGACCGCCTCGCCGACCGCGGAGAAGACGCACGTCCACCGGATCTGGGACGTGGCGGACGAGGCCGCGGCCGTCGCCTTCGCCGAGGCCGTGAACGCCGCACTCCCCGAGCGCACGGAGGCGATCGCCGGCGCCGACCTCGTCACCGGCGAGCGCCTCTACCAGCCGAGCTACCGGAGGTGGCTCCGCGGGGTGAGGCGGGGCGCGCTCATCGCGGCCCTCGTGGTCATCGGGCTGTGCGTGCTCGCGCGCTCATCAGGGCACCCCGGCGCCCTCGTCGTCTTCACCTTCGGGTTCTTCGCGGTCCCGACCCTCGCGCTCGCCGCATGGCTCATGTTCGAGCCGGTCGAGGAGCGGTACCTGCGGAAGCACGGCGTCCGGACGACCGCCGTCCGGCTCCAGAGCGAGCCCGGCCGGTACGAGTACGTCGATCCGGCCGGCGTGTTCCGCGGCGTGCGACACTCCGTCCAGACGTGGAGCATCGAGGCGATGTACGACCCGCGCGACCCCGGCCGCGTGGGCCCGGTCAAGTCGCGGGGCCAGCGGATCCGGTTCGCGGCCCTCATCCTGTTCATCGCCGTCATCGGCCTCTTCTTCACGGCCGGAACGGTCGCGGGCGTGGTCTACGCCTTCCTCGGCACGTTCGAAGGCCACCTGTGAGATCCCGCAGGCAGGCTTATGGAACTCATAAGTCCGACTTATGAGCCCATAGACCGGGGGCGGGTACCACTGCGCCCGAGGCGTTATTTAGGGTGACCTAAGTGTCGGCGGCTTCGTCGCCACGTCGCTTGCGAAGGGAACCCAGTCATGCCCCGCCCCCTCCGGGTCGCGATCGTCGGCGCCGGCCCCGCCGGAATCTATGCCGCCGATGCGCTGCTGAAGTCCGAGGCCGCCGCCGAGCCGGGTGTGTCCATCGACCTCTTCGAGCGGATGCCCGCCCCCTTCGGCCTCATCCGCTACGGCGTCGCCCCCGACCACCCGCGCATCAAGGGCATCATCACCGCCCTCCACCAGGTCCTCGACAAGCCGCAGGTCCGCCTCTTCGGCAACATCGACTACGGCACCGACGTGCACCTCGACGACCTGCGCGCCTTCTACGACGCGGTGGTCTTCTCGACCGGCGCCATGGCCGACCGCCCGCTGGACATCCAGGGCGTCGAGCTCGACGGTTCGTACGGCGCCGCCGACTTCGCCTCCTGGTACGACGGCCACCCGGACGTCCCGCGCACCTGGCCGCTCGAAGCGGAGAAGGTCGCCGTCCTCGGCGTCGGCAACGTGGCCCTCGACATCGCCCGCATCCTCGCCAAGACCGGCGACGAGCTGCTGCCGACCGAGATCCCGGCCAACGTGTACGAGGGCCTCAAGGCCAACAAGGCCCTGGAGATCCACGTCTTCGGGCGCCGCGGCCCGGCCCAGGCCAAGTTCAGCCCGATGGAGCTGCGCGAGCTGGACCACTCCCCCACCATCGAGGTCATCGTCAACCCCGAGGACATCGACTACGACGAGGGCTCGATCGCCGAGCGGCGCAAGAACAAGCAGACCGACATGGTCGCCAAGACCCTGGAGAACTGGGCGATCCGCGACGTCGGCGACCGCCCGCACAAGCTCTTCCTGCACTTCTTCGAGTCGCCCGTCGAGATCCTCGGCGAGGACGGCCGGGTCGTCGGCCTGCGCACCGAGCGCACCGAGCTGGACGGCACCGGGAACGTCAAGGGCACGGGCGCGACCACGGACTGGGACGTCCAGGCCGTCTACCGCGCGGTCGGCTACCTCTCCGACGAGCTGCCCAAGCTCCCCTGGGACACCGCGAGCGGCACCGTGCCGGACGAGGGCGGCCGGGTGGTCGAGGAGACCGGCGAGCACATGGCCTCCACCTACGTCACCGGCTGGATCCGGCGCGGCCCCGTCGGCCTCATCGGCCACACCAAGGGCGACGCCAACGAGACCGTGAAGAACCTCCTGGAGGACTTCGCCGAGGGTCGCCTGCTGACCCCCGACGCCCCGGAGGAGGACGCGGTCGTGTCCTTCCTCGAGGGCAAGGGCCTCACGTACACGACGTGGGACGGCTGGTACGCCCTGGACGCCGCCGAGAAGGCGCTCGGCGAGCCGCAGGGCCGCGAGCGCGTGAAGATCGTGGAGCGCGAGGACATGCTGCGCGCGAGCGGCGCGATCGAGTAGGACCTTCCGCGGGCCGGCCCTCACCGGCCGACCCTCCTGCGTCGGCCTCGCGGGCGGGCCCCCGCCTCTTCCCCGTCCTACCCTGAAAGGACCGGGAAGAGGCGAGCGCCATGTCCGCACCCACGATCCACACCCGTCCCAGCGCGGAGGCCGACGTCCTGGAGCGCGCCAGGGACGCCGCCGCCCGTGAGTCCTGGGCCGAGGCGTACGCACTGCTCCACGCCCACGACCTGCACCCCTCGCGCGCACTGACCGCCGACGACCTCTCCGTCCTCGCCGACGCCGCCTGGTGGTCGGGGCACGTCGACGAGTCCGTCACCGCCCGGCTCAGGGCGCACGCCGCCTATCTCGCGGCCGGCGACCACCGGGGCGCCGGGCTCGCCTCCTGGTGGCTGCACTACGAGTACCTGGGCCTCGGGCGGCCCGCGGCGGCCGCCGGCTGGCTCCACCGGGCCCGACACCACCTGGAGGACCTGCCGGACTGCCCCGAGCAGTGCTTCCTGGCCTGGAGCGACGCCGAGGAGGCCCAGGCCCACGGCGACCACGAGGCCGCCCTCGCCGCCGCCCACCGGATGACCGGCCTCGCCCTCGGCTCCGGCAGCCCCGACCTCCTCGCCCTCAGCCGCCAGGCCGAATCCCGCGTCCTCCTCGCGGCCGGCCGCAGGACCGAGGCCGTCGCGCTCCTCGACGACGCGATGTGCGCGGTGTCGGCGGGCGAGCTGAGCGGTATGTTCACGGGCTGGCTGTACTGCCTGGCCCTGACCCAGTGCATGGAGGCGGCCGACTTCGGCCGGGCGGTGGAGTGGACGAACGCGGCGATGGAGTGGTGCGCCCCGCCCTGGCCGGTCCACCCGCCGACGGACGGCCCCGAAGCCCGTACGGAACAGGCGGACGCCCCTACGGGCTCCGGCCCCGGGCAGCTCCCCATGGCCGTACCGTCCGGCGAGAACCCGTTCCGGGGCGTCTGCCGGGCCCACCGGGTCGAGGTCCTCGACCTCCTCGGGGTCTGGGCGCTCGCGGAGGCGGAGGCCCGGCAGGCCTGCCGTGAGGTGCCGGTGGACTGCCTGGAGTCGGCCGCCGCCGCCTACTACGCCGCCGGTGACGTCCAGCGGCGCCAGGGCCGCCTCGACGCCGCCGCCGTCTCGTACGGGCACGCCCACGAGCTCGGCCGGATCCCGCAGCCGGGCCTCGCACTCCTCCGCCTCGCACAGGGCCGGGCCGACGCGGCGGTCGCGGGCATCGAGCTGGCCCTGGCCTGCCGCAGCGACCCGCGGCACGACCTCCTGGGCCGGGCCCGGCTGCTCGCCGCCCGCGCCGAGGTGGCCCTCGCGGTCCGTGACGTACCCGGAGCGGCGGACTCGGCGGCGGACCTCGACGCCCTGGCCGGGGACGTACCGCTGCTCCGGGCCCTGGCCGACACGGCGCTCGGTGCGGTGGCCCTGGCGCGGAGGAGCGGCGACGCGCCGCGCCTGCTGCGGCGGGCGCTCGCCGGGTGGCTGGAGCTCCGGGTGCCGTACGAGGCCGCGCAGGTACGGATGCTGCTCGCGGCCGCCGGGCGCACGGCGGGCGACGAGGAGACCGCCCGGCTCGAACTGGGGACCGCGCGGGCCGTGTTCGAGCGCCTCGGGGCGGTGCCGGACGCCCGGCGCGCGGCGGCGCTGCTCTCCGCCGGGGCGCGGCGGCGGCTGCCGGGCGGGCTGACCGCGCGGGAGGCGGAGGTGATGCGGCTCGTCGCCTCGGGCGGGACGAACAAGGGCATCGCCCGTGCCCTGGTGATCAGCGAGCACACGGTCGCCCGCCACCTGAACAACATCTTCGCCAAACTGGGCGTCGGCTCCCGCGCCGCCGCCACGGCCTACGCGTACGCGCACGGGCTGGTGTGAACGGCCTGGCGATCGGCCCGGGAATCGGCCTCGTGAACGGCCTGGTGTGAACGGCCCATGCGGGCCGTCGCCGGATATGGGCGATTTGGGCGATGCCCGCCCCGGGCGCCCGGGGCTACACCGGAACCATGACCACCATCACCGATCCCCTGGACACGCTCCGCGGTGCCGTGCGCGGCACCGTCGTGACCCGTGGCGACCCGTCGTACGACGTGTCCCGCCGGGTCTACAACGCCCTGCACGACCGCCGCCCCGCCGTCGTCGTCCACGCCGTGGACGCCGCCGACGTGATCGCGGCGGTGCTGTACGCCCGGGAGCACGCCCTGCCGCTCGCCGTGCGCGGCGGCTCCCACTCCGTGGCCGGTTTCGGCACCGTCGACGACGGTCTCGTCGTCGACCTGTCCCGGATGCGGGGTGTCCGGGTCGACCCGGAGGCCCGTATCGCGCGGGCCGAGGGCGGCGCCACCTGGGGCGACTTCAACCACGCCACCCACGCCTTCGGGCTCGCCACCACCGGCGGGGTGGTCTCCACGACCGGCGTCGGCGGCCTGACGCTCGGCGGCGGCATGGGTCACCTCTCCCGCCGCTACGGTCTGAGCTGCGACAACCTGGTCGCGGCGGACGTGGTGACCGCCGAGGGCACGCTGGTGTCCTGTGACGCCGAGCGGCATCCGGACCTGTTCTGGGCGCTGCGGGGCGGCGGCGGCAACTTCGGGATCGCGACCTCGCTCGCGTTCCGGGTGCACCCCGTCGCGGACATCTTCGGCGGCCTGAGCTGCTATCCGCTGGACGGGGGCGTGGCACGCGCCTGGCAGGAGATGATCGCCGCGGCACCCGAGGAGTTGAACTCGCTCCTGGTCGTGGCGCTCGGACCCGAGGAACCGTTCCTGCCGGAGCGCTGGCACGGCCGTCCGATCTGCGCCTCGCTCACCTGCTTCAGCGGCCCGGAGGCGGAGGACGAGAAGGTCCTCACGCTCCTGGACGGACTCGGACCGGTGATCGGCCGGTTCATGGAGCGGATGCCGTACCCGGCGATCAACACCCTCTTCGACGAGCAGCTGCCACCGGGACTCTTCCACTACTGGAAGGGCAACTTCAGCCGCGAACTCTCGGACGGCGCGATCGCGGCGCACATGGAGTACGGCGCCACGATGCCGTCCCTGGAGACCGACACGGCGATCTTCCCGATCGACGGCGCCTGCCACCGGGTGGGCCCGGAGGAGACCGCGTTCGCCTACCGGGACGCCCGCTTCTCGCACTCCTTCGGCGGCAGCTGGACCGACGCGGCGGACTCGGAGCGGAACATCGCCTGGACCCGCGCCTACGACACGGCCCTGCGCCCGCACACCCAGGAGGGCGGGTACGTCAACTTCATGGACACCGACGACCAGGACCGGGTGCGGGTCAACTACCGGCAGAACTGGGACCGGCTGCGGGACGTGAAGCGCCGGTACGACCCGGACAACGTGTTCCGGCTCAACCAGAACATCGCGCCGTGACCGAGAGGGATCACCCCACGGTCCTCGCCGAGGCGAGCAGCCGGAGGGTGTCGTCGGGAGCGAGCGCGAGCGCGTTCCCGACGGTCCCGAGGACCTCCCGCTCGGCCGGGCTGTAGGGCCCGTCGGCGAGCGCGATCCGGGCGGCCTGGACCAGGATCGACTCCCGGCCTGCGACCGCCAGGTGCGGGGTGAGCGGCTCCAGGGCCTCGTGCAGCTCGATCGCGAGGAGCGTCCCCTCGGGGTTCACCTCGGGCATGAAGCGTCCGGTGTCGGCCTCCAGGGCCTCGACGAGGTCGACCAGCTGGACGGCGGTGCACTCGGCGAAGCCGGCGGAGCGGACGGCGCTCACGGCCCGGTCGAGGACCTCGCGGGAGTCCGTGCCGCCGGCCGCGAGCACGGCCAGGGCGACGGTGTGCACGGCGTCCCGCAGCATCGCGGAGAAGCGGCTCGTCGTCGGGTGGTCGAGCACCTCCGTACCGAAGTGCGTGTGGCAGGCCGCGCACTCGACGACGGGGCCCGTACAGCCCCGGGGCAGGACCGGGACGCCCAGGACGGCGAACCTGCGGCGGCCGGTGCGCCGCCGGTAGTTCCGGTCGCCGCCGCACTCCTCGCAGAAGAACTCGCCGTCCCCGACCGTGTTCCAGGAGGTGCGGATTCCGCAGATGCCCACTTTCCCACCACGTGAATTCCGGGCAGAACGCATACGCACCTCCTCAACGGCCCGGCTGCACTGCCGGCGTTGGCGTGATGTTAGCCACATCCTTGATGTGGCGTCAGCACCCCGTCACGACTTCGCCGCGGAGTTGGCCGAGACACGTCACCGCTCAGGAGGCGCGGCGACGACGCTTTGCGAAGGCCAGGAAGCCTCCACCGACGAGGACGGCGGCCACGGCGGCACCGATCGCGCCCGGACCGATGGCCGAACCGGTCGTCGCGAGATCACCCTCCGGGGTGGCGGACGGGGCCGTCGTCGGCGTCGCGGCCGGGGCGGTGGTGGTCTCGCCGGGGCCGGCGGGGGTGGAGGGCGAAGCGGACTCCCCCGGCGCCGTGGGCGCGGCCGACGTCGTCGGGGCCGTCGGCGTGGAGCCGCCCTCGCTGGGGGTGGACTCCGGGGTGGTCTCCGGGGTCGCCGAGGGGGTCGCCGGTGGCGTGGGGACGGGCGTCTCGGTCGGCGCCGGGGTCTCCGGGGTGACGACCGGGCCCGGCTCCGTCTCCTTCGGGAGGCAGCCGGAGAAGTTCATCCGGTGGGTCTCGGCGCCGGGGACGGTGTCCAGGCTCTCGGCGATGACGGAGCCGTTGACGTGGCCGGGGCCGATGTTCTTGCCGCCCATCTCGACCTTGGCGTTCGGGGCGAGGATGGTGCCGGGCCAGGAGGTGTAGTTCTTCTTCACGCTCTCGGCCTGCGGGAAGTTCCAGAGCAGCTGGGAGCGGATCTGCCGGAAGCCGTCGCTCGCCAGGGCGTAGTCGTCGATCACGGGGGCCGTACCGTCCGCGCCCTGGTAGTAGACGCCGTAGGTGGCGGACTTGTTCATGTCGTACGAGGCGCCGAGGACGTTCACCAGGGTCGAGGAGCCCACCGGGACCTTCAGGGTGATCGCGCGGGCCTTCTCCAGGTCGGCGGCGTTCACGGCGAAGACGTTGAGCTTCGCGTCCCCGCCGGTGAGGAAGAGGCCGTCGCCGGAGCCGGCGACCGTGCCGTTCGGGTCGATGCCCGCCCAGCCCGTGGACCGCGCGCGCAGCTGGGTGAACTCCTTCGCGAAGTCGACCGGGGAGGCCGGGGAGGCGCCCTCCTTCACCTTGCCGCCGTCGACGCCGAAGCCCTGGCCGGGCGTGGAGAGGTCGACGACCTTGCCGGCGATGCCGCTGCCGTTGTCGAGGACGACCTGGTTCGCGTACAGGGTGCCGCCGACGACGAGGCTGTGGCCGCCGGGCAGCTTCGCGAGGTCGGCGCCGGTGAGCTTGTGGCCGATGGAGAAGCCGGAGGGCTGCTTCGGGTCGCCGAAGCGGGCGTCACCGCCGACCGCGACCGCGCCCTCGGAGTCCGAGTGGCGGGTGGAGTCCTTCTCGACGAACTCGGCGTACAGACCGGCCGTACCGAGCGGCTGCGTCACGCACTCCGTGGTGGTGGCGGACGCGGCGGGGGCCCAGGCGAGGGCGGCGCCGGTCACCGCGAGAACAGTGGCCACGGCAGCGGTCGTGCGCATGCGGAACTCCAGGTCAGGGAGGTGCGAAGGGGGCGCGTGGGGGGCGTGTCCGAAGGGACGGGCCGACCTTCCGCCATTCCCCGATGTACCGTCAACTCACCTGATATGACGCCGATTCCGACATGCAGTGACGATCTTCCTTAAGCCAACCTGAAACCGTGACGCGGCTCACACGCACCTCTGCCCCGCACCTCTCGACGAGGGGTGCGGGGCAGAGGTCGTGGTGCGCGTCAGCGGGCGGCGCGGTTGACCGCCGAGATGACCGCCTTCAGGGAGGCGCGGGTCGTGTTGGCGTCGATGCCGATGCCCCACAGGACCTGGCCGTCGATGGCGCACTCGATGTACGAGGCGGCCTGCGCGGAGGCGCCCTCGCTCATCGTGTGCTCCTGGTAGTCCAGCAGGCGGGCGTCCACGCCGATCTCCTGCAGCGCGGCGAAGAAGGCGGAGATCGGACCGTTGCCGGAGCCGGACAGGACGGTGTCGGCGCCGTCCACGACCGCCTCGACGGTCAGCGTGTCCGTGCCGTCCGTGTCGGAGGTGGTCTGGCCGGAGCGCAGCTGGATGCGGCCCCAGCGGGCACCGGCGTCGTCCGGGTTGGGCAGGTACTCGTCCTGGAAGACGGCCCAGATCGCGGCCGGCGTGACCTCGCCGCCCTCGGTGTCCGTCTTCTGCTGGATGATCTTCGAGAACTCGATCTGCATCCGGCGGGGCAGGTCCAGCTTGTGGTCGTTCTTCAGGACGTACGCGATGCCGCCCTTGCCGGACTGCGAGTTGACCCGGATGACGGCCTCGTAGGAGCGGCCGACGTCCTTCGGGTCGATGGGCAGGTACGGAACCGCCCACTCGATGTCGTCGACGGTGACGCCCTTGGCGGCCGCGTCGGCCTCCATCGCGTCGAAGCCCTTCTTGATGGCGTCCTGGTGGGAGCCGGAGAAGGCGGTGTAGACCAGGTCGCCCGCGTAGGGGTGGCGCGGGTGGACCTCCATCTGGTTGCAGTACTCGGACGTCCGGCGGATCTCGTCGATCTGCGAGAAGTCGATCTGCGGGTCGACGCCCTGGCTGAACAGGTTCATGCCCAGGGTCACCAGGTCGACGTTGCCGGTGCGCTCGCCCTGGCCGAACAGGCAGCCCTCGATGCGGTCGGCGCCGGCCATGATGGCCAGCTCGGCCGCCGCGACGGCCGTACCGCGGTCGTTGTGGGGGTGGACGGACAGGCAGACGTGCTCGCGGCGGGTCAGGTTCCGGGACATCCACTCGAACCGGTCCGCGTGCGTGGACGGCGTCGAACGCTCCACGGTGGCGGGCAGGTTGAGGATGATCTCGCGGCCCGGGCCCGGCTGCCAGACGTCGCAGACCGCCTCGCAGACCTCCAGGGCGAAGTCCAGCTCGGTGTCGGTGAAGATCTCGGGGCTGTACTGGTAGCCGAAGGTGGTGCGCTCGTCCAGCAGCTTCTCCGCGTACTCCATGACCAGGCGCGTGCCGTCCACGGCGATCTGCTTGATCTGCTCCTTCGAGCCGCGGAAGACGACCCGGCGGAAGGTGGGCGCGGTCGCGTTGTACAGGTGGACGGTGGCGCGCTTCGCGCCGACCAGGGACTCCACGGTCCGCTCGATCAGGTCCTCGCGGGCCTGGGTCAGTACGGAGATGGTGACGTCGTCCGGGATGGCGCCGTCCTCGATGATGGAGCGCACGAACGCGAAGTCGGTCTCGCCGGAGGACGGGAAGCCGACCTCGATCTCCTTGTAGCCCATGCGCACCAGCAGGTCGAACATCTCGCGCTTGCGGGCCGGGGACATCGGATCGATCAGGGCCTGGTTGCCGTCGCGCAGGTCGGTGGACAGCCAGCGGGGGGCCTTGGTGATCCGCTGCTCGGGCCAGGTGCGGTCGGGGATCTCGACGGCCTCGTAGCGGCCGTACTTGTGGATCGGCATCCCGGACGGCTTCTGCAGCTGCGTCGCGTTGGTGACGGGCGTGGGGCGGCCTACGAAGGGGGACTGGCTCATTGCGTTGGGCTCCTCGAAATCCTGCGAGAGGGAGGGACGGCCGACTGTCGAACGCAACACCAGGTCCCGCGGGGAGGGGGTCGGCCTACGACTACAGGCCCTCGCCGCGGCAGCTAAGGAGAAGCAGCCCGAAACGCATGATGTGCCGCAGCCTAGCTCAGGGACGTCACTGACGGACGTCCTGTTCCAGTATGCGGGACGGGTCGCGCGTCAAGACTGATCAGTGACGCATCACTCCATTTCGCCAATCCTCGTCGCTTCCCGTGACAGGAGGCTCACGCAGTGCCACATTGCGGGCATGACCTCGCATGCGCCTGCCTTCTGCTCGATCGTCCCCCCGCACCTCCTGGAGCACCTCGCCCGCTCCTCGAACCCGGCCGTCGCCGCCGCCGCCCGCCGCACCCTCATCGCGGACGCCTCGGCCCGTACGTTCCGGGTGCTGCCGCTGCCCGGCGCCACGCCCACGCTCGCCCCCGCCGAGGCCGGCCGGCCGCACCGCACCGTCTACGACTGCCGGCAGGGGACGGACCTGCCGGGCGAGCGGGTCCGCGCCGAGGGCGAGGAGGCGACCGGGGACGCCACCGTCAACCGGGCGTACGCGGGTCTCGGCGCCACCTTCGACCTCTTCCTGAACGCCTTCGGGCACGACTCGATCGACGGCGCCGGGCTGCCGCTGCACGCCTCCGTCCACTACGACGAGAACTACGGCAACGCCTTCTGGAACGGCGAGCAGATGGTGTTCGGCGACGGCGACGACGAGATCTTCCTCGACTTCACCCTGCCCGTGGACGTCATCGGCCACGAGCTGGCCCACGGCTTCACCCAGTACTCGGCGAACCTGGAGTACTTCAGCCAGTCCGGCGCGCTCAACGAGTCCGTGTCCGACGTCTTCGGCTCGCTCGTCAAGCAGTACACGCTCGGGCAGAGCGCCGAGCAGGCCGACTGGCTCATCGGCGAGGGCCTCTTCCACCCGAACGTGGAGGGGACGGCGCTGCGCTCCATGAAGGCCCCGGGGACCGCGTACGACGACGACGTCCTCGGCAAGGACCCGCAGCCCGCCCACATGGACGACTACGTCCGCACCGGCCGCGACAACGGCGGGGTGCACATCAACTCCGGCATCCCCAACCACGCCTTCTACCTGGCCGCGACCGAGCTCGGCGGTAACGCGTGGGAGCGGGCGGGCCGGATCTGGTACGACGTGATGACCGGCGGCACGCTCACCCCCGAGGCCCGCTTCTCCGAGTTCGCGGCGGCGACGGTCGCGGCGGCGAAGGCGCGGTACGGCGACGGGGAGGAGATCCAGGCCGTCCTGAAGGCCTGGGCGGCGGTGGGGGTGCCCACCGACTGACCGGCTGGTAGACAGGGGCCCATGCGGATTCGAGTGCGGCGCACGGGCGGTTTCGCGGGCATCGAGCGGTCGGCGGAGGTGGAGGTCTCGGACCCCGAGTGGGAGTCCCTGGCCTCCGCCGTCCTCGCGGAGGGCGCCGGCGACGAGGAGGCGCGGGGCGTCCCGGACGGCTTCTCGTACGAGATCACCATCGACGGCCGGACGGTGCACTGCGCCGACCCACGCCTCACGGACGGGCAGAGGACCCTCATCAAGAGGGTCCTCAAGGAAGGCGCGTAGGCCCGGGAGGACGACGGTCCTCAAGGAAGGCGCGGAGCCCGGGGCCCGGCTTCCGGCCCCGGGCTCCGGCTCCGCGTCCGGCCCTCGGCCGCTAGAACCCCAGCTTCCTGAGCTGCTTGGGATCGCGCTGCCAGTCCTTCGCGACCTTCACGTGGAGGTCGAGGAAGACCGGCGTGCCGAGCAGGGCCTCGATGTGCTTGCGGGACTTCATGCCGACCTCCTTGAGGCGGCTGCCCTTGGGGCCGATGATGATGCCCTTCTGGCTGGGGCGCTCGATGTACACGTTGGCGTGGATGTCGAGCAGCGGCCGGTCCGCCGGGCGGTTCTCGCGCGGGATCATCTCCTCGACGACCACCGCGATCGAGTGCGGCAGCTCGTCCCTTACGCCTTCGAGCGCGGCCTCGCGGATCAGTTCCGCGACCATGACCTGCTCCGGCTCGTCCGTGAGGTCGCCCTCCGGGTAGAGCGGCGGGGACTCGGGGAGCAGCGGGACCAGGAGGTCGGCGACGAGCTGGACCTGCTTGTCGCCGACGGCCGAGACCGGGACGATCTCCGCCCACTCGAAGCCCAGCTCCTTGCCGAGCTGGTCGACCGCGATGAGCTGTTCGGCGAGCGTCTTGGAGTCGACCAGGTCGGTCTTGGTGATGATCGCGACCTTGGGGGTCTTCTTGATCCCGGCGAGTTCCTTGGCGATGAACCGGTCGCCGGGGCCGAGCTTCTGGTCGGCGGGCAGGCAGAAGCCGATGACGTCGACCTCGGCCCAGGTGGTGCGCACGACGTCGTTGAGCCGCTCACCGAGGAGGGTGCGCGGCTTGTGGAGGCCGGGGGTGTCCACCAGGATCAGCTGGGCCTCGGGCCGGTGCACGATGCCGCGGACGGTGTGCCGGGTGGTCTGCGGCCGGTTCGAGGTGATGGCCACCTTCTGGCCGACCAGAGCGTTCGTGAGGGTGGACTTGCCCGCGTTGGGGCGGCCGACGAAGCAGGCGAAGCCGGCCCGGTGGACGGCTTCGGTTTCTTGGTTGCGAGCGCTCATGGGGGCCATTGTCCCCGATGAGCGCCCACCTCACGTACCTCAGTGCGGATCCGGGGCCGTACGGGCCGTCCGGCGCCGCCGAATCCACAGGCCGAAGAGGCCCGCCGCGGCTCCGGCGAGGAGGGTCGCGGCGGCGAGCCAGGGCAGGGCGAGGAAGGACACCGCGCCGGTCTCCCGCACGTCCTTGGCGGTGGCGGTGAGGGTGATGTCGCCCCAGTCGAACTGCGGGGAGCCGGTCCACCGCTCGGTGAGCCGGATCTTCTGGCGGGGCAGCAGCTCGGACGGCACCTTGGCGAGGTCGCGGGCGAGGAGGGTGCGGCCGAAGAGGCCTTCGGCGCGGAGGACGACCTTGGGGTTGAGGGTGACGTTGCCCCGGTTGTGCAGGGTGTACGTGACGACGGCGCTGCTCGTACGGGTGCCGGGGACCACCGGCCGGTCCTGGTCGAGGGTGACGTCCTCGACGCCGAGGGCGGGCACGGTCGGCCCGTTGACCCGCAGGTAGAGGCGGGCGGCGACGGCACGCTGGACGCCGACGGCCACGGAGCCCTTCGCGCCGGGGCTGATCCGCTCGTCGAGGGCGACGAGGGCCCCGGGGTGGTCCCCGGGGTCGGCGTCGGCGGGGACGGTCAGGGTGTACGGGACGGTGACGGCGGAGCGGGCCGGGACGGTGATCCGGGTCCTCTCGGGCCTGATCCAGGCACCGGCGCCGGTCTGCTTCTCGCCCTGGGTGCGGACGGCGAAACCGCCGTCGCGCTCGGTGTTGTAGGCGTCGGCGCCGTAGAGCCGGAAGGTGAGCGGGGCGGCCGTCTTGTTGGTGACGGTGACCCGGTCGGTGAGGGTGCTGCCGGGGTCGGCGGAGAGGAAGAAGTAGGGGCGGCCGGCCGGCTGGGCCGCGGCCGGGTAGACGGCCCACTCGCCGTTCTCGGCGGCCCGGGCGTGCGGGGCGGGGCCCAGGAGCAGGGCGCTCAGGAGGAGGACGTACAGCGTGCGCACGAGTCGGAAACCCCCGGGGTGCGGAGCGGGCGGGGCGGGTGCGCGCCCGGCCCGCCGGGTGGTCAGGACAGGGTCGGGGTCAGGACAGGGTCAGGGTCAGCACGCCCGCGTACGCGCCGGGCGGGGTGAACGCCGGGACGTCGAGGGAGAGCCCGGCGCCGATGGTGAACTCGCCGCCCGTGAGGGCGCCGTTCGGGGTGGAGGCGAGGGTCGCGCCACCGCTGCCGACCGGCCCTGACGAGCCGGCGGCGCAGGTGCTGGGGCTGCCTTCCTTGGCGGTGCAGGCAGGGGTCCAGCTGAGGTTCCCCGCGCCGATGGAGCCGCCGGGGCCGGTGAAGTCGGTGACCTTGCCGGTGAGGGACCAGCCCGCGGGGCCGCCGCGGAAGTCCTTCACGGTCACCGTGTGGAGGTCGCCGGTGGCGGCGCCGCCCTGGCCGAAGTCGACCGAGGACAGCTGGACGGCGTCCCCGGCCTGGGTCATGGACAGTTCGCCCGCCGTGACGGCCGCGGTGATCTTCTGGCTGTCCGGTGGCTGCGGGGTGTCGTCGACAACGGTGTACGCGGCGGGCCCGGCGCCCTTGTCGGCGTTCCAGGCGGTCCCCTCGTACGCCACGATCCCGGTGGTCGCCTTGTCGTTGACCTTGAGGCGCGCGGCGAAGGAGCCTTCGCTGTCCGTGGTGACGGTCATGCGGTCGGCGGTCTCGGCCGCTCCGGCGCGGCCGGCGACGGTGACCTCGGTGAGCGGGCTGAACTTCGAGCCGTTGACGGTCACCCGGACGCCGGGGGCGCCCGAGGTGGTGTCGAGCTGGAGCGCGCGGGTGTTGGGGCTGGTCACGGGGCTCGCGACGACCGTCTCGGAGACCGGGGCGGGCGGGTTGAGCACCGTACAGGGGGTGTCGAGCTCCATGAGGTAGCTGGTGTGGATGTTGTAGTCGCCGGGCGAGAGGGTGATCGATCCGGCCTGGGCGACCTTGAACGTGCCGGTCATGGAGAAGGCGGGGAAGGAGCCCTTGCCGGGGACCGGCGGGTTCTTCTTGGGTCCCGTGACGCTGATCGCGCCGGTCTGGGCGCCGCCGAGGACGACCTTGCCGCTGGGCGTCATGATGTCGGCCGGGAGCGCGAGGTCGACGGGGTTGGACGCGGCGGGCTTGGTGACCGTGTAGGTGACGGTCACGGTGTCGCCGACCTTGGGACTGCTCTTGTCGACCGTGATCCTGGCGGTCGTGGTGCCCTCGATGGGCGGGATGCCGGCGATCGGCGGCGGGACGCAGCGCGTGGGGAACTGCACCTCCGTTGAGGTGCTGGTCGCGCCGGCCGGGGCGGCGAGCGCGCCGCCGCCGGCGACCGCGAGAGCGGTGGCGCCGAGGACGGCGGTCCAGCGCCGTCTTCGGGCCGCCGCCCGGGATCGGGTGAGTGCCATGGATGTGCCCCCTCCTGAGGATGAGTGGGCGCCATTGACGGCTCCGGGCTTCGATAAGTCAATGCCGACGAGAGCCATCGACTGATGACCCATCAGATTCTGTCAAGATCGGCGATCCGGGGACGTTTCCGCAGGTCACGACGGAGACCGGTGCCGCCGACGGCGACACCGGTCAAGGGTGGGGCAGGGCTCAGCCGACGACTCGCTCAACTGAAGACGAACGGGCCCGGCGACTGGGAGGTCACCGCGTCGCAGTTCACCGTGACCCCGAAGATCACCATCTTGAGGGCGACACCCGCGAAGTACGAGTTGAGGCTGTCGCCCGAGGCCACGGTCCCGCTCAGGGGGCCGATGACGACGGACTGCCCGGCACCGAGCGCCGGGTTCTTCTTGCCGGTGAAGACCCGGGTGCCGCCGCCCGCCTTGGCCATCGTCAGCGTGGCGCTGATCTGGTTCGCGCCGACCGCGATCGGCGTCGTGACGGCCGAGGTGACGGTGATGGTCGCGGCCGTGCCGCTCTGCGTGGCGGCGAGGGTGGCCGTACCGCCGCCCCAACTGCCGCAGTCGTACGTCGCCGTGGCCGATCCGGGCGAGACGGCGGCGGCCGTCGGCGCGAAGGCGAGTGCGGAGGCGGCGAGGCCTCCGGCGAGGACCGCGACGGTCCCCAAGGTGCTTCTGCTTCTCATGGCGAGTTCGTACCCCTTCCGATGACGAACGCAGGGGGTGCGGACACTGCGTGAACGCGGAGATCTGACGGTCCGTCGGGCGAACCGCTGTTCATTGAGACGCAGACCGCCGGGGAAGGCAAGAGAAGTTGCGGTGATCCTTCACAAACGCGCAAGGGCCCGGCGCCGTGGCGCCGGGCCCTCCTCACGCGTACGCGGCTCAGCCCGCGGTGACGGCCGCCCGCAGCTGCCCGTCGGGACCGGCGAGCAGCACCGGCGTCCCGGGCCCGCCGAGGTCCCGTACCGCCGCCCGGTCCTCGTCTGTGGCGGCCTCGGCGTTCGACACGACGGCCGCCGCCTCCAGGGACTGGGCGCCGCTGGCCACCGCCATCGCGACCGCGGTCCGCAGCGCGCTCAGCTTGAGCGACTCCAGCTCCACGGTCCCGGCCACGTACGTGCGGCCGGTCTCGTCCCGTACGGCCGCGCCCTCGGGCACACCGTTACGGGCGCGGGCGCTCCGCGCCAAGGTGATGATCTTGAGGTCCTCGGCGCCGAGGTCGCCGTGCTCGCTGCTGAGTGTCATGCCCCTGAGCATAGGCCGGGGCACCGGGTCAGCCCTTGGCGCCCTTGGCGAACTTCTCGACGGCGAGCTTGGCGAAGCCGTCGAAGTCCTTGTGGCCGGTGGCGTCGGCCGGGACGTGGGCGAGGCGGGTCAGGCCGGTGCCCTGGGCGGCGACGAGCATGTTCGACTCGACGTCCATGCCGAGGTCCGCGATGTTCATCTTGATCCGGAAGGCGTGCGCCTGCTCGGTGCCCTGGGGGGCCGTGAGCTTCTGCAGCGTGATCTTCATCTTCATGCCCTCCATCTCGGCGGTGAAGCCGGTGCAGGTGCCCAGGGCGGTGCCGATGGCGGTGGCGTAGTCGGCGGCGCCGGTACCCGGGAAGGTCATGACCTGGTGGCTCAGCAGCGACTCGGAGTTGCCGCGCTCGAAGTCCACGGTGCCGCCGATGGTGGCCCCGGCGACCTTGTCCTCCATGAGGGTGGCGATCGGCTTGCAGGCCGCGGTGTCGGCCTTGTAGGTGGTGGTGTCCGGCTCGGCCTTGCTCGTCTTCCAGCCCGTGGGCAGGTCCTTGAGCTCCAGCACGCCGGCCTTCATCTGGGCGGCGGTCAGCGGAGTGGGGGCCGGCGCGGCGGAGGTCTTCTCGGTGGCCTTGCCGCCCTTCGCGGCGCCGTCGGCCTTGTCGTCGGAACCGCCGCCGCACGCGGCGGTCAGCGAGAGCGCGGAGACGGCGAGGGCGGCGGCCAGGCCGCGGCTGAAGCGAGTACGCATGGTGAAGAAGCCTCTTGAGGGTGCGAAGTGAGCGGAGAACCGGACGTGCGCCCACAGGGCGGGACCGGCGGCTCGGAGGATATACGGCACCTCTGACACAACGGCGGTGCGGTCCACGCGAGGCGCCGGCGCCGGGCTCGGCCCGCGCCTCGGTCTCCGGATCAGCCCGCGCTTCGGCCTCGGTCTCGGCTTCGGCCCCGGTCTCGCCCGCGCCTCGGCCCCGGTCTCGGCCTCCGGATCAGCCCGCGACCGGGTACATCGCCCCGCGGCGCCCCTCGGGAGACACCAGCCACTCCAGCTTCTCCGCCGTGTCCGCCTCCGGCAGCGGCGTGTGCATCACGATCACCAGGTCAGGGCGGGCCGGGACCCTCAACTGCGTCGCCTCGACGACCAGCGTGCCGACCAGCGGATGCTCCATCTCCTTGCGGTTCTGGCCGCCGGGCAGGATGTCCCGCCGCTCCCACAGCTCCGCGAACTCCGGGCTCGCCTCCTTGGCCTCCTCGACCACCGCCCGGAACCCCTCGTCGTCCGGGCACTCCGAGCACGCCGAACGGAACTGCGCGACGACCTTCGGCGCCAGCTCCTCCCAGTGCCCCATCCGCGAGCGGTACAGCGGGTCGGTGAAGAAGTCCACCAGGCAGTTCTGCGAGATCTCCGGCCGCATCCCGAGCACGATCGCCGCCGCGTCGTTGTACAGGACCGTGTTCCAGTACACGTCCATGATGTGCGCGGGGAACGGCATCCACGCGTCGATGAGGCGCCGCAGCCCGTCGCACATGTCCCGGTCCTCCGGAGCCGCCTCGAGGGCCGGCGGGTTCAGCGCCGCCAGGACGTACAGATGGCGCCGCTCCGCAGGACTCAGCCGCAGCACCCGCGCCACCGAGTCGAGCACCTGCGGCGAGACCGTGATGTCCCGGCCCTGCTCCAGCCACTGGTACCAGGAGACCCCGACCCCCGCGAGGACCGCGACCTCCTCCCGGCGCAGCCCCGGCGTGCGGCGCCGCGCGCCACCGTCGGGGAGCCCCACCTCGGCCGGGCTCACCCGGGCCCGACGGCTCATCAGGAACTCACGCAGCTCGCCGAGTCGGTGCTGCTTCATCGTGGTGCTCTCAAGAGCGGTGGCCACGTGCGCTTCCTCCCCCTGGACGCCCGGTGCAAATGGCTGGTGGTGCGACCAACAGGATAAGTTCCCGCTCCCCAGCCTTGTTCCCGCGCGCCGAGGGTGGGGCCATGACAACCCTCACCCCGCCCTCCACCGACCGCGCCGCCCCGGCCGCTCCCCCCACCCTCACCGGCCGCACCCGGCTCATCCTCTTCGTGCTGTGCGCCGCCCAGTTCATGGTCGCGCTCGACTTCTCCGTACTGAACGTGGCCCTGCCCGTCCTCGGCGCCGACCTCGGCCTCGGCCGGTCCGCCCTCCAGTGGGCCGTCACCGCCTTCGCGCTGCCCTCAGGCGGCTTCCTGCTCCTCTTCGGACGCGTCGGCGACCTCTACGGACGCAAGAAGCTGTTCCTCGCCGGACTCGCCCTCTTCGGCGCGGCCTCGCTGCTCGCCACGTTCGCCTGGAACCCGGCCGCGTTCCTCACCGCACGCGCCCTCCAGGGCGTCGCCGCCGCCGCGATCGTGCCCACCGGCATGTCCCTGCTGACCACCACGTTCCCCGAAGGGCCGCTGCGCGACCGGGCCCTCGGCATCTCCGGCACGCTGCTCTCGCTCGGCTTCACCGTCGGCATGATCCTCGGCGGCGTCATGACCGACGCCCTCGGCTGGCGCTCCACCATGGGCCTGCTCGCCCTCTTCAGCGTGATCGTGCTGCCGCTCGCCCCGGGCCTGCTCCCCGAGTCCCGCACCCCGGAGCGGCCCCGGCTCGACGTGCCCGGCGCGGTGACCGTCACCGGTGGACTGCTCGCCCTGATCTACGCCCTGTCGACGGCGGCCGAGCGCGGCTTCGGCGGCACGGACGTGCTGGTCACCCTGGTGGCGGGCGTCCTGCTGCTCGCGGTGTTCGTACGGGTCGAGTCCCGGCACGCGGCCCCGCTGGTCTCGCTGCCGATGCTGCGGCGCGCCACGGTCGCCTTCGGCAACCTGGGCGGTCTGATCACCTTCTCGATGATGTCGACGGTCGTCTTCGTCCTGACCCTGTACCTCCAGGAGACCCTGGACCTGTCGGCCTCCGCGACCGGCCTCGTCTTCGGTGTGCAGGGTGCGGCGTCGGTCGTCGCGGGCATGTTCGCGCCGAAGGTGATCGGCCGGATCGGTGCCCGCCGCACGCTCGTCGGCTCGCTCGTCGGACAGGGTCTGCTCACGGCCGGGCTGCTCGGCGCGGGCGCGGAGTCGGGCGCGGTCCTGGCGACCGTGCTGGTCTCGCTGGCCTCCATGTGCCACCTGGGCGCGATCATCTCGTACGGACTGACCGTCACCTCGGGTGTCCCCGACGAGGAGCAGGGCCTGGCGACCGGCCTCGTGACCACCACCCAGCAGGTCGGCCTCACCGTCGGCATCCCGCTGCTCGGGGTGCTCGCGACGACGGGCGGGGATCTGTTCGGCGGTGTCCGCACGGTGCTTGCCCTGGACGCGGCGATCGTGCTCGGCACGGCGCTCGTCGTCGGCCTCGGCCTGCGGCGACGCTCCTGAGCCCCGCGCCGGCGGCCCCCGCCTCGGCGGCCCTGGATCAGGGCCGGTCGAGGCGGAGCCGTACGGCCTTCGGCAGACCCGCGACCACCAGGTCGTACGAGTCCTCGACGAGCTCCCGGACCATCCGGTCCGGGAGTTCCGCGACGGTCACCGTGTTCCAGTGCCGCTTGCTCATGTGGTAGCCGGGCTCGATCGCCGGATGCTCCTCGCGGAGGCGTACCGCCTCGTCCGGGTCGCACTTGAGGTTGACCCGCAGCGGCTCGGAGTCGAGCGCCGACAGCGCGAACAGCTTCCCCGCGACCTTGAAGACGGAGGTCTCCGGGCCGAACGGGAACTCCTCCGACGCGTCGTTGAAGCCCAGGCAGAAGGCGCGCAGTTCGTCGGGGTTCATCCCGTCCTCTCCTCAGGTTCCAGCGGCTCCACGAGCACGGTGACGATCTTGTTCCGCCGGCCGGCCGGGGACTCGGCCGTCAGCCGCAGCGACCGCCCGTCCGGCAGCTCCACCACCGCCTTCGCGCCCGCGATCGGCACCCGGCCCAGCGCCTTCGCGAGCAGCCCTCCGACGGTCTCCACGTCCTCGTCGTCGTACTCGTCGGGGCCGAACCCGTACAGCTTGCCCAGGTCTCCGATGTCGAGGCGGGCGGTGACCCGGTGACGGTCCCCGCCGAGGTCCTGGACCGGCGGCAGCTCACGGTCGTACTCGTCGGTGATCTCGCCGACGATCTCCTCCAGGATGTCCTCGATGGTGACGATCCCGGCGGTGCCGCCGTACTCGTCGATGACGACGGCGACGTGGGTGCGCTCCTGCTGCATCTCGCGCAGCAGGTCGCCGGCGTTCTTGGTGTCGGGCACGAAGGTGGCGGACCGCATCGCGGTCGCCACCAGGTCGCCCTCGGCGTCCCGGTTGATGTGCGTCCTGCGGACCAGGTCCTTCAGGTACACGACGCCGACGATGTCGTCCTCGTTCTCGCCGGTGACCGGGATCCGGGAGAAACCGGAGCGCAGCGCGAGCGTGAGGGCCTGACGGATCGTCTTGAACCGCTCGATGGAGACCAGATCCGTACGGGGCACCATCACCTCCCGTACGAGCGTGTCGCCCAGCTCGAAGACGGAGTGCACCATCCGGCGCTCGTCGTCCTCGATCAGCGACTCCTGCTCGGCGAGGTCCACCATGGCCCGCAGCTCCGCCTCGGAGGCGAAGGGGCCCTTCCGGAAGCCCTTGCCGGGTGTCAGCGCGTTGCCGATGAGGATGAGCAGCTGCGGGATCGGCCCCATGATCCGGGCCAGCGGAAGCAGGACGTACGCGGCGGCCGTCGCGGTGTTCAGCGGGTGCTGGCGGCCGATCGTACGGGGGGAGACGCCGACGGCCACGTACGAGACGAGGACCATGACGGCGATGGCGATGAGCAGCGCCTCCCAGGTCTCGGGGAAGGCTTCGAGGCAGGCGTACGTGACGAGGACGCCGGCCGCCATCTCGCACGCGACGCGCACGAGCAGCGCCACGTTGAGATAGCGGGTCGGGTCGGAGGCGATCTGGGCCAGCTTCCCCGCCCCGCGCCGCCCGGACCGTACGGCCTCGGCGGCGCGGAAGCTGGTGACACGGGCCAGACCGGCCTCGGCGCAGGCGGCGAGCCAGGCCACGACGACCAGGGCCACGGCGCCGAGGATCAGTGACATGTCCATCGGGTCAGGAGACGGTCGGCGCGGGAGACGGGCCGGTGAGGCCCTTCTCCTCGCGCCAGCCGTCGACGATCGCCGCCTGGAGGCCGAACATCTCGGCCTTCTCGTCGGGCTCCTCGTGGTCGTACCCGAGGAGGTGCAGCACGCCGTGGACGGTGAGGAGCTGGAGCTCCTCGTCCATGGAGTGCTCCGTCGGCGCGTCCTTGCCCTGCTGGGTGGCGACCTCGGGGCAGAGCACGATGTCGCCGAGGAGCCCCTGCGGGGGCTCGTCGTCGTCCTTGACCGGCGGCCGCAGCTCGTCCATCGGGAAGGACATGACGTCCGTCGGCCCCGGCAGGTCCATCCACTGGATGTGGAGCTGCTCCATCGCCTCCGCGTCCACGACGATCACCGAGAGCTCGGAGAGCGGGTGGATGCGCATGCGCGCGAGCGCGTACCGGGCGATGTCGAGGATCGCCTGCTCGTCGACCTCGGTACCGGACTCGTTGTTGACGTCGATCGACATGGTGCTCGTGTACTTCTCTCGTCTAATGTCGCAGCCCGTTGCGGCTGTCGTACTGCTCGTACGCGTCGACGATACGGCCGACGAGCTTGTGCCGGACGACATCCTGCGACGTGAGCGTCGAGAAGTGGACGTCCTGGACGCCGTCCAGGATGTCGCGCACCTGCCGCAGACCGCTCTTCGTCCCGTTCGGCAGGTCGACCTGGGTGACGTCACCGGTGATGACGATCTTCGAGTCGAAGCCGAGGCGGGTGAGGAACATCTTCATCTGCTCGGGATTCGTGTTCTGCGCCTCGTCGAGGATGATGAACGCGTCGTTGAGCGTGCGGCCGCGCATGTACGCCAGGGGCGCGACCTCGATCGTGCCCGCCGCCATCAGCTTGGGGATCGAGTCCGGGTCGAGCATGTCGTGCAGGGCGTCGTACAGCGGGCGCAGGTACGGGTCGATCTTCTCGTAGAGCGTGCCGGGCAGGAAGCCGAGGCGCTCGCCGGCCTCGACGGCGGGGCGGGTCAGGATGATCCGGGTGACCTGCTTGGACTGCAGGGCCTGGACCGCCTTGGCCATGGCGAGGTAGGTCTTGCCCGTGCCGGCGGGGCCGATGCCGAAGACGATCGTGTGCTTGTCGATCGCGTCGACGTACCGCTTCTGGTTGAGCGTCTTGGGGCGGATCGTGCGACCCCGGTTGGACAGGATGTTCTGCGTGAGGACCTCGGCGGGGGTCTCCTCGCCGCCCTCCGCCGATCCGTTCCCGCTCGCCCTGAGCATGGCGATCGAGCGTTCCACCGCGTCCTCCGTCATCGGCTGTCCGGTGCGGAGCACCAGCATCATCTCGTCGAACAGGCGCTGGATCATAGCGACTTCCGCCGCGTCGCCGACCGCGCTGACCTGGTTGCCCCGGACGTGGATGTCGGTCCCGGGGAACGACCGCTCGATCACGCGGAGCAGCGAGTCACCGGATCCGAGGATGGTCACCATCGGGTGCTTGGCGGGGACGGTGAAGTGGGCGCGGGCTTCGCCGGGCGCGCCGTTGGGGGATGTGGGTGTCTGAGTCATGGGCCGGCACTGTGGCCTGCACACACCTCCCGTTGCAGGGCTGTCGCCACTCGACGGCCTCTGGGCTACCAAGCCTACGACTCCGGTCCGACAAGGCCGTAGCGGTTTACGGGGCGACCGCGCGGAAGCCGATCGTGGGCACCGCGCGGCGCAGCGGCCAGGGGCGGGCGGGGGCCGGCAGGAGCCGTTCCAGGAAGGCGTAGCGGGCGCGCAGGGCCTCGGGGTCCTGCATGGCGTGGCCCTGTGCCCGCTGCCACCAGGCGGCGATCTCGTCCCAGGTGGGGGCGGAGAGGGAACCGCCGAACTCCTGGACGGAGAGGGCGGCGGTGAGGCCGGCGAAGGCGAGCCGGTCGGCGAGGGGCCAGTCGGCGAGGGTGCCGGTGACGAAGCCGGCGACGAAGACGTCCCCCGCGCCGGTCGGGTCGAGGGCGGAGACCTGGATGGCGGGCACCTCCGCGGTCTCGCCGGTGCCGCCGTCGACGGCGTAGGCGCCTTCGGAACCGAGGGTGACGACGGCGTAACGGACCTTGTCGGCGAGGGCGCGGGCGGCGGCCCGGGGGCAGTCGGTGCGGGTGTAGCGCATCGCCTCCGTGGCGTTGGGCAGGAAGGCCTCGCAGTGTTCCAGGTCGGTGAGGCCGGCCAGGTCCCAGCGGCCGGTGTCGTCCCAGCCGACGTCCGCGAAGACCTTGGCGCCGCCGCGGGCGGCCTGGGCGACCCACTCCTCGCCGCGGCCGGGGACCAGGGAGGCGACGGCAGCGCGCGCGTGGGGCGGGTAGGCGGGCAGGGCGCCGGCGGCGTCGTCGGGTGGGGCCTCGTGGCCGTGGGAGACCATCGTGCGCTCGCCCTCGTAGGCCATGGAGACGGTGACCGGGGAGTGCCAGCCGGGGACGGTGCGGGAGAGGGAGAGGTCGATGCCCTCGCCCTGTTCCAGGGCGTCCCAGCAGTACTCGCCGTAGTGGTCGTCGCCGAAGGCGGCGGCGAGGGAGGTGTGCAGGCCGAGGCGGGCGAGGGCGGTGGCCATGTTGGCGACGCCGCCGGGGCTCGATCCCATGCCGCGGGCCCAGGACTCGGTGCCGCGGACGGGTGCGCTGTCGAGGCCGGTGAAGATGATGTCGAGGAAGACGGTCCCGGTCAGGAAGACGTCGCAGGCGGGGTCGGTGGGCTCGCGCAGGCACACCAACGGGTCGACCCCGGCGTCGTGTTGCGGCTGGTCTCCCCTTGCTGTGGTCACGGCGGACTCCCCGGTCGTGGTGCGGCGGATCGGCACCGTGGTGCTGATCTGGACAGTGTGCCCGATGGGGGTGGGGAGGCGGGGGCGACGCAGCGCGGCCGTCGCGCTTTGCCCCGTCGCACCGACCCCAAACCAATCGTGACCCATATCACAGGCCGAATCGGGGAATACCGCCTTCTCCGCCCACTCCGATGCTTGATACACATGGTGCCGCGACCCGTGGATCACCGGGCGCGCGTCTCATTTCCCTGTTCAGTTCCTGGAACGCCCATGTCGTCGCGCCCGCGCGTCCCGGGGGCTCTCGTGGCCCTCGTCGCCCTCTTCACGGCCGGTTACCTCGCCCCGTACCTGCTGCCGACCGTCGTCGGCCGGCTCTCCGCCGGCCTCGGCCTGACCGCCGCGCAGGCGGGCCTGGTCGGCTCCGTGCTGCTGCTCGGCTCCTCGTCCGCCGGCTTCGCGCTCGCCGGGCGCGGCGAGCGGATCGGGCCGCGCCTGGCGGCCCGCGCGGGCCTGCTCGCGATGGCGGTCGGGTACGGCTCCGCCGCCGCGACCGGTGCCGTGCCCCTGGTGGTCGCGGGCTGCGTCCTCGGCGGCGTCGGCTCGGGTACGGCGACGGCGGTGGCCGCCGCCGGGATCGCAGGTCAGCGGGACCCGCACCGGGCCTCCACGCTCGGCCTGCTGACGGTCTCGGCCACCGCGGGCGCCCTCTATCTGACCCTTCCGCATCTGGCCGGCGGGCACGCGCCGCCGCTGCTCGCCATCGCGTGCGCGGCGGCCCTGGTGTGGCCCCTGACGAGCCGCCTGCCCGGCGTCACGCGCGCGGTGCGGGAGGCCCCGGCGGTCTCGGGTCCCCTCCCCCACCGCCGGGCCGGCCTGGTCCTCGCCGCCGGCATCCTGTGCTGGTCCCTCGCGCAGAACGCGCTGTGGGGCGTGAGCGGCCGCATCGGGCTCACCCAGGCAGGTCTCTCCGAGGTCACCGTCGGCGCGGTCTTCGCGGCGGCGCTCGGCGCGGGGCTCGCCGGGGTCACGGCGGCGGGGGCGCTCGGCTCGCGCCTGGGCCGGGCGGTGCCGATCGGCGCGGGCACGGTCCTCATCGCGGGCTGCGTCCTGCTCAGCTCGGCGGCCGGCGGCCTGGCCTCCTTCGCGACCGGCGAGATCCTGTGGAACGCCCTCTACCCGGTCGTCCTGTCGTACCTCCTGGGCCTGGCCGCCTCGCTCGACCCGCGCGGCCGCTGGGCCGTCCTGGTCGGCTCGGCGTCCTCCCTGGGCGTGGCCTGCGGCCCGGTGACCGGAAGCCTCCTGTCGGAGGGCGCCGGCTACACGGGCATGGGCGTCGTCCTGTGCGCCCTCCTCCTCGTGGTCGCGGTCCCGATGACAGCGGTGGCCCGCCACGCCTCGGGCCGCCCCCTGGTCCCGGGCTCGATCCACCGCCGCGGCGGCGCACCGGCGGCGGTCCTGGCAGGCACGGCGTCGGCGACCCCGGCACTCGTCCCCCAGATGGGCGCGCCGGAACAGGAGGTCACCCCGATCCGGGTATCGGCAGGACGCCGAGGCCTCGCGAAGTCGGCCTTCCGCCTGGCGAGGCCGAGCGACCGGGGGTGAGGGGGCGCCTGCGGCGGGCTCAAACGCCGGCGGGGCTGAATTTTCAGCCCGTCCGGCGTTTGAGGACACGGCCGAAGGCCGTACGGGGGTCTGGGGGCTTGCCCCCAGTCCGGGAAGGGGCGGGGTGGGGAACAGGCCCGCCCCAGGCGCCCGCCCTACCCCCCGAACTCGTACGCCTCCACCTCCGCGAGGTACCGCGCCCTCCGAGGCTCGTCGTCCTCCAGGAACGAGGCCGCGAAGGAGTTCCGAGCCAGCTCGCGGAGCTGCTCCGGCGTGAGCCCGAGCGCCTCCCGCACCCCCTCGAAGTTGTCCCCCACGTACCCCCCGAAGTACGCCGGATCGTCCGAGTTCACGGTCACCACCAGCCCCGCCGCCATCATCGCGGGCAGCGGGTGGTCGGCGAGGGTGTCGATGACTTGGAGCCGGACGTTCGACAGGGGGCAGAGCGTGAGCGGCACCCGTTCGCGGGCCAGTCGGGAGACGAGCTCCGGGTCCTCCATGCAGCGCAGGCCGTGGTCGATCCGCTCCGCCCCGAGGACGTCCAGGGCCTCGCGGACGTACGCGGCCGGGCCCTCCTCGCCCGCGTGGGCGACGCGCCGCAGCCCGAGCCGGGCGGCCTCCTCGTACACCTCGCGGAACTTCGCCGGCGGGTGGCCGACCTCCGCCGAGTCCAGGCCGACACCGGTGATCCGGTCCAGGTACGGCTTCGCGGCCTCCAGGGTGGCGAGGGCCGACTCCGCCGACTCGTCGCGCAGGAAGCACATGATGAGCCGGGTGGAGATCCCGTACCGCTCCTCGGAGCGGCTCAGGGAGGCGCTCAGTCCCTCGATCACGGTGCCGATCGGGACTCCGCGGGCGGTGTGCGCCTGCGGGTCGAAGAAGATCTCGGCGTGCCGGACGCCCTGGGCCGCGGCCCGCTCCAGATACGCGTCGGTGAGTTCGGTGAAGTCCTCGGCGGTGCGCAGCACGGCCATCAGGCCGTAGTAGAGGTCGAGGAAGGACTGGAGGTCGCTGAAGCGGTACGCCCGGCGCAGTTCCTCGGTGTCCGCGTACGGCAGGGTGACGCCGTTGCGCGCGGCGAGCGCGAAGGCCAGCTCGGGTTCGAGGGTGCCTTCGATGTGGAGGTGCAGTTCGGCCTTGGGCAGGCCGGTGGGGAGGGTCATCATCACGTTCGTTTCGGTACGGGGACCCTCATGAGGTCCTGGGCAATGCTCAGTTCGCCGTCGAAACCGGCGGCCCGCGCCTGCCGCTCGAACTCGGCCGGGTCGGAGTAGCGCTGCGAGAAGTGGGTGAGGACGAGGTGCCGTACGCCCGCGTCCCGGGCGACCGCCGCGGCCTGTCCGGCCGTCAGATGGCCGTGGTCGGTGGCGAGGCGGACGTCCTCGTCGAGGAAGGTCGACTCGATGACGAGCATGTCGGCGCCCTCGGCGAGGGCGTGCACGCCGTCGCAGAGCCGGGTGTCCATGACGAAGGCGAAGCGCTGCCCGCGCCGGATCTCGCTGACCTCGTCGAGGGTGACGCCGTCCAGGACGCCGTCGCGCTGGATCCGGCCCACGTCGGGGCCCTTGATGCCGTGCGCGGCCAGCTTCTCGGGGAGTATGCGGCGCCCGTCGGGCTCGGTGAGCCGGTAGCCGTACGACTCGACGGGGTGGGAGAGCAGGCACGCGTCGAGGGTGTACGCCTCGGTGACGGCGAGCGGCCCGTCGGCGGCGACGGGCGCCTCGGTCAGCTTCACGGTCTCGCGGTAGGCCGTGGCGTACCGCAGGCGCTCGAAGAAGCGCTGCCCGCTCGCCGGGTAGTGCGCGGTGACCGGGTGCGGGACCTGGTCGAGGTTGATCCGCTGGATCACCCCGGCCAGGCCGAGCGAGTGGTCGCCGTGGAAGTGCGTCACGCAGATCCGGTGGAGGTCGTGCGCGGCGACCCCGGCCCGCAGCATCTGGCGCTGGGTGCCCTCACCGGGGTCGAAGAGGATGCCCTGCCCGTCCCAGCGGAGCAGGTAGCCGTTGTGGTTGCGGTGCCGGGTCGGGACCTGGCTCGCGGTCCCGAGGACGACCAGTTCGCGTACGGACACGGGTTATCCGGGGGGCCAGTTGAGGCCGCGGCCGCCGAGCACGTGCGCGTGGGCGTGGAAGACGGTCTGCCCGGCTCCCGCGCCCGTGTTGAGCACGATGCGGTAGCCGCTCTCCGCGGTCTTCTCCTGGGCGGCGATCTCTCCGGCTTCGCGCAGCACGTCGGCGGCGACGGTCGGGGCGCCGACGGCGAGCGACGCGGCGTCCGGGTAGTGGAGACGGGGGATCACGAGGACGTGGGTGGGCGCCTGCGGGTTGATGTCGCGGAACGCGACCGTCGTCTCCGTCTCGCGCACGATCGTCGCGGGCACCTCGCCCGCCACGATCTTGCAGAACAGGCAGTCGCTCTGCGGCTCTCCGGCCATGGCCCTACGCCTCCTCGCCTCGTCGGTCACTCCACGCGCATGCTATCCGCCGCCTCCGACATCCCCGCGCCCCAGGCCATCAGTCCTTGGGGGCGCGCCGGTTCAGGGCGGAGCGGCTCACCCAGTACGTGATGATCACGGCCCAGAACAGCGGCGTCCCGAGCCCGCCGACGACGCCCGCGTCGAACGACCACAGGGCCATCGTCACCACCGAGTAGAGACCGAGCAGGCCCACGGCCGTGGCCATCGCGATCACCGGCCGGCAGGAGCGCGCCACCAGGAACATCGGTCGGCGCAGCCGGGGCGGCACCCGGCGGCCCATCCACAACGCCCAGCCGCCCCAGGCGCCGAGGAGCACGGCCGCGCCGATCGCGAAGGGGACGAGGGCGTCGGCGCCGGTGGCTCCGGAGCGGAGCGGGGCGGAGCCGAAGGTGGAGGCGATGAAGCCGACGAGGGCCACCCAGCGGGATCCCGCGACGGTGTTCCAGGCCATGGCCTCCAGGTTGTAGCGGGCCTTGCGGTCCTCCAGGTCGAGCGCGGCGGAGGCGACGAAGCCCTCGGCGGCCTGCGTCCAGGCCCCGCGCCGGAACCAGCGGCGGCGCAGCCGCAGCAGCGACAGGTTGTTGTGGGCCTCGCTGCTCTGGGGGTTGAGCCGCAGCGCCGTCTCGTACGCCCGCTGCGCGGTGGCGTGGTCGCCCCGGCGCTGGGCGGTGAGCCCCACCAGGAAGTGGGCGCCGTCCTCCTCGGGGGCGAGGCTGACGGCGGCCCGCGCCGCCTCGTACGCCTCGACGGCACGCGCGGGCGTGGGCGCGTGCTCCCCGAACTGGGCGAGGGCGGTGCCGAGGGCGTAGTGGGTGCCCCAGAACTGCGGGCCGAGTCGGACGGAGTACCGGGCGGCGGTCTCGGCGTCCTGGAACCGCCGCAGGCTCAGCAGGATCTGGACGCGCATCAGCCAGGCCATGAGCAGCTCGGGTTCGGCGCTCAGGGCCCGGTCCACCGCGTCCAGGGCGGCCGGGTGGTCGCCGGCCCGGTCGTGGCAGCGGGCGAGCAGGACCAGCGCCTCCGCGTCCTCCGGTTCGGTCGCCAGGTGCTGGGCGACGAGCTCGCCGGCCTGCGCGTACCGCCCGGCGTCGTACAGGGCGTCGGCCCGCAGGAGAGCGGTCGGTGTGGTCGGCGTCGGCGGCGTGGGCGGCGCGGTCACAGCTTGCGCTTCCGCTTGAGGTGGGCGAGGAGGTCGTCGTACAGGCCGCCCTCGTTGGCGAACATGGCGACGTTCCTGGCGGCGGCGAACCACGGCTCCGTGGACGGCTTGATCTGCTTGGCCGCGCCGAGCAGGTCCTTGGTGGAGATCAGGCGTACGGAGCCGCTGCGGGCGGAGTCGAGGAGCGCGGCCTCGGCGGCCGTCTCGCAGACGTGGGCGAGGTCGGCGCCCGAGAAGTCCTCGGTGGCCTTGACCAGCTTGCCGAGGTCGACGGCCTCGATGGGGCGCTCGCGCAGGTGGTAGCGGAGGATCGCGTCGCGGGCGGTGGCGTCCGGCGGCAGCACGAGGAGGGTGCGGTCGAGGCGGCCGGGGCGGCGGAGCGCGATGTCCACGTCCCAGGGCACGTTGGTGGCGGCGAGCACGAAGACGCCCTCGTTGCCTGCGCCGCTCGCGATGCCGTCGAGCTCGGTGAGCAGCTGGTTGACGACGTTGCGCAGGCCGCTGTGGGCGGTGCGGGAGCGCTTGGCCCCGAGGGCGTCCAGCTCGTCGAGGAAGACGACGCAGGGGGCCTGGCGGCGGGCCGTCTCGAAGATGTCGTGGATGTTCTTCTCGGAGGCGCCGATCCACATGTCGAGGACGTCGGAGAGCGAGACGGTGAGGAAGTTCGCGCCGAGTTCGCCCGCGACGGCCCGCGCGATGAACGTCTTGCCGCAGCCGGGCGGCCCGTAGAGGAGCAGTCCGCCGCGGAGCGACTTGCCGTAGAGGCGGCGCAGTTCGGGGTTGCGCATGGGCGCGAGGAACGCGGCTTCCAGCCGGTCCTTGACCTCTTCCATGCCGCCGACGTCGGCGAGGCGTACGGCACCGGGGGCGTCGACGTCCCAGGCGGCGGCGTCCCCGGCGGCCCCCTCGCCGTCGGCGGCCAGCGGGGCCTCCAGGAAACGGGGCCCGACGAGGTCCTGGACCTGCTGCTCGGCGGCGTCCCAGTCGAAGGAGGGACGGTCGACGTCGGGGGGCGTGTCGGCGGGCTTGGCGGGGGGCGGCTCGACGGGCGGGGTGGCGGGCTTGTCGACAGGCGGCTCGACGTGCTGCTCTACGGGCTCCGCGACCGGCGCCACCCCCATCGCCCGCATCATCAGGCCGCGCGCCTCCGCGTCCCCCGGCGCGTGCTGGAGCGCGACCGCCGCTTCCGTGACGGCCTCGTCGTTCCGGCCCTCGGCGAGGAGGAGTTCGGCGAAGTGAAGACGCAGGGGTACGTCACCGGGGGCGGCTGCCACGGCGGCGCGCAGACTGCGGATCAGGGGGGACTCGTCGGCCATGCGGTCAGCCTAAGGACCGCCCGGCGGCGGCCGTCCACCGGGTTCCGCCGTACACAACCCGGACGAGACACCGCGCCCTAGCTCCAGCGCCCCGTGCGCCCCAGGACGAGCGCCGTCGCCGCCGTGCCGGCCGTGGAGGTGCGCAGCACGCTGCGGCCCAGTCGGTACGGCTTCGCGCCGGCCTCCTCGAACGCCGCGAGCTCCTGCGGCGAGACCCCGCCCTCGGGGCCGACGATCAGCACGATCGAGCCCTTCTCGGGGAGTTCGGCGGTGGCGAGCGCGCCGCTCGGATGGTCGCGGTCCTCGTGCAGGACGGCCGCGAAGTCGGCGCCCGCGAGGAGCGCGGCGACCTGCTTGGTCGTCATCAGGTCGGTGACCTCGGGGAACCGGGTGCGGCGGGACTGCTTGCCGGCCTCGCGCGCGGTGGACCGCCACTTGGCGAGCGCCTTGAGGCCCCGGTCGCCCTTCCACTGGGTGATGCAGCGGGAGGCGGCCCAGGGCACGACGGCGTCCACCCCGGTCTCCGTCATGGTCTCGACGGCGAGTTCACCCCGGTCGCCCTTGGGGAGGGCCTGGACCACGGTGATCCGGGGCTGCTCCTCGGTGTCCTCGTGGTCGGCGGACACCTGGACGGTCAGCCGGTCCTTGCCCTCGGCCGTGAGCACCACGCAGTCGGCCCAGCGGCCCCGGCCGTCGGTGAGGACGACGTCCTCCCCGCCCTGGAGGCGCTTCACGGAGACGGCGTGCCGCCCCTCGGACCCTTCGAGGACGAAGGTGCCGGTACCGGGCACGGTGTCGACGACGAAGACGGGTGCGGTCATGAGGCGCTCCTGTGGGCGGACCCGGAGAGGTCGGAGAGGGCGGTGTCGAGTTCGGCGGCCAGCACCTCGACCAGCTGCCCGGCGGGGAGTTCGCGGGCGAGCCGGTGGCCCTGGCCGGCCCACAGGGCCATGCCCTGGGCGTCACCCGCGGCGGCCGCTGCCTTGCGGATGGGGGCGGTGAGGTGGTGGATCTCCGGATAGGCGGAGGGGGCGTACGGCCCGTGCTCGCGCATGAAGCGGTTGACGAGGCCGCGGGCCGGGCGCCCGGTGAAGGCCCGGGTGAACTCGGTCCGGGTGAACAGCGGGTCGGTCAGGGCCCGCTTGTGCAGCGGGTGGGCGCCGGACTCGGGGCAGCAGAGGAAGGCGGTGCCGAGCTGGGCGGCGTCGGCGCCCGCGGCGAGGACGGCGGCGATCTGGGCGCCGCGCATGATCCCGCCGGTGGCGACGATCGGCAGGGCGACACTCTCGCGGATCCGGGTGAGGAGGGCGAGGAGGCCGGTGCCCTGGGCGCCCTCGTCGGCCGGGTCGTCGCGGTACGTGCCCTGGTGCCCGCCGGCCTCGACGCCCTGGACGCAGACGGCATCGGCGCCGGCCCGCTGGGCGGCGAGGGCCTCGTCGGCGGAAGTGACGGTGACGATCGTGAACGTACCGGCGCGGGCGAAGGCGGCGAGCGTCTCGGGCGCCGGGCAGCCGAAGGTGAAGGAGACGACGCGGACCGGGTCCTCCAGGAGGATGGCCAGTTTGGCGTCGTAGCCGTCGTCGCGGCAGTCGTCGGCCTCGCCGAGCGGGGTGTCGTACCAGGTGGCCTCGCCGGCGAGCTGGTGACGGTAGACCTCGACGGCGGCGGGGTCGGCGGACGGTCCGCTCTGCGGCAGGAAGAGGTTGACACCGAAGGGGCGTGCGGTGAGCCCGCGTACCTGCTTGATCTCCTGGTACAGGCCTCCGGCCGTCTTGTACCCGCCGGCCAGGAACCCGAGCGCCCCGGCCTCGCAGACGGCTCCGACCAGCTCGGGACAGGAGGCGCCACCCGCCATGGGGGCCTGCACGATCGGATGCCGAGAGAGATCGTTCAGTGCGGTGGTGGACATATGGGCATCGTGCCATGCCCCTGCGGCGGCGCCGAATTCGTACGTCAGGTACGGAAGGGGCGGGACGGCTCTACGCCGCCCCGCCCCTACTCTCCGTCTCCGGGTCGGATCAGGTCCGCCCGTTGAACGCGTCCTTCAGCCGCGAGAACAACCCCTGCTGACCGGGCTGACCGTGCTGACCCGGGGGACGACCCCCGGACCCCCAGCAGCGTCAGGTCCGCCCGTTGAACGCGTCCTTCAGCCGCGAGAACAACCCCTGCTGACCGGGCTGGAACTGGCCGGTGGGCCGTTCCTCGCCGCGCAGCTTGGCCAGTTCGCGCAGGAGCCGTTCCTGCTCCGCGTCGAGCTTGCCGGGGGTCTGCACCTCGACGTGCACGATCAGGTCGCCCCGGCCGTTGCCGCGCAGATGGGTGATGCCGCGGCCGTGCAGCGGGATCGACTGGCCGGACTGGGTGCCCGGCCGGACATCGATCTCCTCCAGGCCGTCGAGGGTCTGCAGCTGCACCTTGGTACCGAGCGCGGCCGCCGTCATCGGGAGCGTGACCGTGCAGTGCAGGTCGTCGCCGCGCCGCTGGAAGGTGTCGTGCGGGGTCTCGTGGATCTCGACGTACAGGTCGCCGGCGGGGCCGCCGCCGGGGCCGACCTCGCCCTCGCCCGCGAGCTGGATCCGGGTGCCGTTGTCGACACCGGCCGGGATCTTGACCGTCAGCGTCCGGCGCGAGCGCACGCGCCCGTCACCGGCGCACTCCGGGCACGGCGTCGGGACGACCGTGCCGAAGCCCTGGCACTGCGGGCAGGGGCGGGAGGTCATGACCTGGCCGAGGAACGACCGGGTGACCTGGGAAACCTCGCCGCGGCCGCGGCACATGTCACAGGTCTGCGCGGAGGTACCGGGTGCGGCACCCTCGCCCGAGCAGGTCGTACAGACGACCGCGGTGTCGACCTGGATGTCCTTGGTGGTGCCGAAGGCCGCCTCGTTGAGGTCGATCTCCAGCCGGATCATGGCGTCCTGGCCGCGGCGGGTCCGCGAGCGCGGGCCGCGCTGCGAGGCCGTACCGAAGAAGGCGTCCATGATGTCGGAGAAGTTGCCGAAGCCACCGGCCCCGAAGCCGCCCGCGCCGCCTCCGCCGGAGGCCGAGAGGGGGTCGCCACCCAGGTCGTAGACCTGCTTCTTCTGCGGGTCCGAGAGGACCTCGTAGGCGGCGTTGATCTCCTTGAAGCGTTCCTGCGTCTTCGGATCGGGATTGACGTCCGGGTGCAACTCGCGGGCGAGCCTCCGGAAAGCCTTCTTGATCTCGTCCTGGGAAGCGTCGCGGCGCACGCCGAGTACGGCGTAGTAGTCCGTGGCCACTTACGACTCCGCCAGGATCTGTCCGACGTAACGTGCCACTGCGCGTACCGCTCCCATCGTTCCGGGGTAGTCCATGCGGGTCGGTCCGACCACGCCGAGTTTGGCGACTGCCTCGCCGCCCGAACCGTAGCCGACCGAGACGACGGACGTGGAGCTCAGCCCCTCGTGGGCGTTCTCGTGCCCGATGCGTACGGTCATGCCCGATTCCTTGGCCTCGCCGAGCAGCTTGAGGAGGACGACCTGCTCCTCCAGGGCTTCAAGGACAGGCCTGATCATCAGGGGGAAGTCGGGTCCGAAGCGGGTGAGATTGGCGGTGCCGCCGATCATCAGCCGCTCCTCGTGCTCCTCGACCAGGGATTCGAGGAGGGTCGCGAGCACGGTGGTGACCGTGGCGCGGTCCTCGGTCTCCTCGAAGGACTCGGGGAGGTCCTGCACCAGCTGCGGCACGTCGGCGAACCGACGGCCCACCACCCGGCTGTTGAGCCGGGCCCGCAGATCGGCGAGGGAGGTCTCGCCGAAGGGCGCCGGGCAGTCGATGACACGCTGCTCGACGCGGCCGGTGTCGGTGATGAGCACCAGCATCAGGCGGGCGGGAGCCAGCGCGAGCAGCTCCACGTGCCGGACGGTCGAACGGGTCAGCGAGGGGTACTGGACGACGGCGACCTGACGGGTCAGCTGCGCGAGCAGCCGCACCGTGCGGCCGACGACGTCGTCCAGGTCCACCGCGCCGTCGAGGAAGTTGTGGATGGCCCGGCGCTCGGGCGTCGACAGCGGCTTGACGCCGGCGAGCCGGTCGACGAAGAGCCGGTAGCCCTTGTCGGTCGGGATGCGGCCGGCGCTGGTGTGAGGCTGGGCGATGAAGCCCTCCTCCTCGAGCACGGCCATGTCGTTGCGCACGGTGGCGGGCGAGACGCCGAGCTTGTGGCGCTCGGTGAGCGCCTTGGAGCCGACGGGCTCCTCCGTCCCGACGTAGTCCTGGACGATGGCGCGCAGGACCTCGAGTCTGCGTTCGCTGAGCATCGTGCGCACCTCCAGCTGTCGACGTCGTTCCGGTTGCTCCGCTTTTGGCACTCACCCTGCCCGAGTGCCAGCGATCCCCCGGCCAGTGTACGGCGGCGGGCGACGCTCCTGGCAAGGAGGCGGCGCCCCCACCGGCTAGCGTCGCCGTATGGACGTGGATTGGGAAGCGTACGGATGGGAGCGGCTCGCGAACGGGGTGGGCCGGCGACGGCTGCCCGGCTGGGACGCCACGGTCGGACTGGTACTGGGCGAACGGGCGGTGCTGCTGTACGACACGGGCTCCTCGCTCGCGGAGGGCGCCGAGCTGCGGACCCGGATCGCGGAGCTGACGGGCGGCCGGAGAGTGACGCACATCGCACTGAGCCACCCCCATTTCGACCATGTGCTGGGCACGGCGGCCTTCGCGGGCGCCGAGGTCTTCGGAGCGGTCGGCTCGGACGCGCTGCTCGGCGGGGCGCGGGCCCGCGAGGAGCTGCGCGGGGACGCGGTACGGCACGGGCTCGACGCGGCGGCGGCCGCGGAGGCGGCGGACGTCCTGGTGGCGCCCCGGCACGTGGTCTCCGGCGAGTGGACGCTCGACCTGGGCGGCCGGCAGGTCCTCCTGGCGAACGTCGGCCCCGGCCACACGGGCCACGACCTGGTGCTCCTGGTGCCGGGAGAGCGGGAGGTGGTCTTCTGCGGCGACCTGGTGGAGGAGTCGGGCGAGCCGCAGGCGGGCCCGGACGCGATCCCCTCCCGCTGGCCGGACGCCCTGGACCGGCTGCTGCGGCTCGGAGGCGAGGACGCGGTGTACGTACCGGGGCACGGGGCGGTGGTGGACGCCGCGTTCGTACGACTCCAACGGGAGGAGCTGGCAACGCGCTTCTCCGTCGCATAACGTCGCCCGAATGCGCAGCTACGACCCCGATCTCACGCCCGCCTGGAAGCGCTCGGCTCCCGTCCCGGAGGTGCCGGCCGACCGTGACCTGGTCGTCGAGGAGGTCACGACGGGCTTCTGCGGGGCGGTCATCCGCTGCGAGGCGGGCACGGTGACCCTGGAGGACCGCTTCGGCAAGCACCGGGTCTTCCCGCTGGACCCGCGCGGTTTCCTCCTGGAGGGCAGGGTGGTGACCCTGGTCCGCCCGTCCGCGGCCCCCACCCGTCCGACCCGCACGGCGTCGGGCTCGGTGGCGGTCCCTGGCGCACGCGCGCGCGTGGCGCGGGCGGGCCGGATCTATGTGGAGGGCCGCCACGACGCCGAGCTGGTGGAGCGGGTCTGGGGCGACGACCTGCGCATCGAGGGCGTGGTCGTGGAGTACCTGGAGGGCGTCGACGACCTGCCGGCGATCGTGGCGGAGTTCGCCCCGGCGCCGGACGCGCGCCTGGGGGTCCTGGTGGACCACCTGGTGCCGGGTTCGAAGGAGTCGAGGATCGCCGCCCAGGTGACCTCGCCCCACGTGTTGGTCGTGGGCCACCCGTACATCGACGTCTGGGAGGCGGTGAAGCCGTCGTCCCTGGGCATCCCGTCCTGGCCACGGATCCCGAGGGGCCAGGACTGGAAAACGGGCGTGTGCGAGGCCCTGGGCTGGCCGGAGAACACGGGAGCGGCCTGGCAGCACATCCTGTCGAGGGTCACCTCGTACAAGGACTTGGAACCGGCCCTCCTGGGCCGAGTAGAAGAACTGATCGACTTCGTGACGGCCCCATAGGCCCCCCCGTTGTGGGCAATCGTTCCGCTGGGGCGTGGGGGTCCCCCCGGACGGAGTCCGGGGGAGGGTGGGCACAACGGAACGGCGCCCTGGGCGGCGCCTCGCCCCCCGCGCCCGAACCTCAGTCCACCAGATCCCGCACGACCGCATCGGCGAGCAACCGCCCCCGCAGCGTCAGGACCGCGCGCCCGGCCTCGTACGGCTCGGGCGCGAGAAGCCCGTCCCCCAGCGCCCGCCCAGCCGCAGCAAGCCCCGCCGGCCGCAGCAGCGACAACTCGACACCCTCCCGAAGCCGCAACTCCAACAGCACCCGCTCCACCCGCCGGTCCTCCCCGGAGAGCAGCTCCCGCCCGGCACCCGGCGACCGCCCCCCGGCAAGCGCGGCCGCATACGCGCCAGGATGCTTCACGTTCCACCACCGCACGCCCCCCACGTGGCTGTGCGCCCCGGGACCGGCCCCCCACCAGTCCGCCCCGCGCCAGTACAGCTCGTTGTGGAGGCAGCGCCCGGCCTCCGAGGTGGCCCAGTTGGACACCTCGTACCACTCGAACCCGGCCTCGGCGAGCACGGAGTCCGCGATCAGATACCGGTCGGCGTGCACGTCGTCGTCGGTCATCGGCACTTCGCCGCGCCGGATCCGGCGGGCGAGCTGCGTCCCCTCCTCGACGATCAGGGCGTACGCGCTGACGTGGTCCGGCCCGGCGCCGATCACCGCGTCGAGCGAGGCCCGCCAGTCGTCGTCGGACTCCCCGGGCGTCCCGTAGATCAGGTCGAGGTTCACGTGCTCGAACCCGGCGGCCCGCGCCTCGGCGACGCACGCCTCGGGGCGCCCGGGCGTGTGCGTCCGGTCGAGGATCTTGAGGACGTGCTGCTTGGCGCTCTGCATGCCGAAGGAGATCCGGTTGAAGCCGCCGGCCCGGAGCTCCTCCAGGTACGCCGGGTTCACGGACTCCGGATTCGCCTCGGTAGTCACCTCGGCGTCGTCCGCGAGCCCGAACTCGTCGCGTACGGCCGCCAGCATCCGTACGAGATCACCGGCGGCGAGCAGCGTCGGCGTACCCCCGCCGACGAAGACGGTCCGCACCGGTCTGGGGTCGTCGCCGAGCACCTTCCGGGCGAGCCGGACCTCCTCGGCGACCTGCTCGGCGTAGTTGTCCCGGGAGGCGAGCACGCCCCCGGTCCCCCGCAGCTCGCTGGCCGTGTAGGTGTTGAAGTCGCAGTAGCCGCAGCGCGTGGCGCAGTACGGCACGTGCAGATAGAACCCGAGGGGCCGCTCGGCCGCCCCCTCCAGGGCGTGCGCGGGCAGCGCCCCGGTCTCGGGCACGGACTCACCATCGGGCAGTACGGAAGGCATGAGCCCCATTGTCCCGTACTGCCCGAGGTGCGCGTCCGGCCTGTGGACAACTTCTCCACAGGGTCGGGGTCAGGACTCCCGCGACCCGTTGTACATCTCCTCGATGAGGTGCTTGTACTCGCGCTCCACCACCGGTCGCTTCAGCTTCAGCGACGGCGTCAGCTCGCCGTGCTCGATGTCGAGGTCCCGGGGCAGCAGTCGGAACTTCTTGATCGTCTGCCAGCGCTGGAGGCCTTCGTTGAGGCGGTCGACGTAACCCTGGATCATCGCCACGGTCTGCGGGGCGGCGACGATCTCGGCGTACGGCTTGCCCGCGAGGTCGTGCTCGGCGGCCCAGCCGAGGAGGGAGGGCTCGTCGAGGGCGATCAGGGCGGTGCAGAAGTTCCGGTCGGCGCCGTGGACCAGGATGTTGGAGACGAACGGGCAGACGGCCTTGAACTGGCCCTCGACCTCGGCCGGCGCGATGTACTTGCCGCCGGACGTCTTGATCAGGTCCTTCTTGCGGTCGGTGATCCGGAGGTAGCCGTCGGCGGACAGCTCGCCGATGTCACCGGTGTGGAACCAGCCGTCGGACTCCAGGACCTCGACCGTCTTCTCGGGCAGGCCGTGGTAGCCCTCCATGATGCCGGGGCCGCGCAGCAGGATCTCGCCGTCATCGGCGATCCGGACCTCGGTGCCGGGGAGCGGCTTGCCGACGGTGCCGGTGCGGTAGGCCTCGCCCGGGTTGACGAAGGAGGCGGCGGAGGTCTCCGTGAGGCCGTAGCCCTCCAGGATGTGGATGCCGGCGCCGGAGAAGAAGTAGCCGATCTCGGGGGCGAGCGCGGCGGAGCCCGAGACGCAGGCGCGCAGGTTGCCGCCGAAGGCTTCGCGGATCTTGCTGTAGACGAGCGCGTCGGCGACCTTGTGCTTGGCGGTGAGGCCGAAGGGCGCGGAGGCGGTGCCCGTGCGGCGGAAGTTGTCCTGGCTGGCCTTGGCGTACTCGCGGGCGACGCCGGCCGCCCACTGGAAGATCTTGTACTTGGCTCCGCCGGCGGCGCGGGCCTTGGCGGCGACGCCGTTGTAGACCTTCTCGAAGATGCGGGGCACCGCGGCCATGTAGGTCGGCTGGACCACCGGCAGGTTCTCGATGATCTTCTCGACGCGGCCGTCGAGGGCGGTGACGTGCCCGACCTCGATCTGGCCGGAGGTGAGGACCTTGCCGAAGACGTGCGCGAGGGGCAGCCACAGGTACTGGACGTCGTCCTGGGTGACGAGGCCGGTGGCGGCGATGGCCTTGGCCATGTACGACCAGTTGTCGTGCGGGAGGCGGACGCCCTTGGGGCGGCCCGTGGTGCCGGAGGTGTAGATGAGGGTCGCGAGCTGGGTGGAGGTGATCGCCGCGACCCGCTCCTTGACGGCCTCGGGGTGCTTCTCCAGGTACGCCTTGCCGCGCGCCTCGAGCTCGGCGAGGGAGAGGACGAACTCACCGTCGCTCTCCACACCGGTGGCGTCGATGACGACCACGTGGTGGAGGTTCGGCAGGTCGGCGCGGCGCTCCACGGCCTTGGCGAGCTGGGCCGCGTCCTCGGCGATGAGGACCTTCGACTCGGAGTCGGAGAGGATGAACGCCGACTCCTCGGCGTTGGTCTGCGGGTAGACCGTGGTGGTCGCGGCTCCGGCGCACATCACGCCGAGGTCGGCGAGGACCCACTCGACGCGGGTGGAGGAGGCGAGGGCGACCCGCTCCTCGGACTGGACGCCGAGGTCGACGAGGCCGGCGGCGATCGCGTAGACCCGCTCGGCGGCCTGGCCCCAGCTGAGCGACTTCCAGTCGTCCGGGCCGGCGCCGGAGGCGGCGGGGACCGGGTACCGGTAGGCCTCCGCGTCCGGGGTCCGCTCGACGCGGTCAAGGAAGAGGGTCGCCACGGAGGGCGGCCGGTTCTCGATCTGGGTCTGTGTGTCGCTCACGACGTCCTCCGGGCGGCGGCGGTGCCTGCTGGTGGTTCGTAACTAACTGGCGAGTAACCTTCGAGCCGGGATCAGAGTAAAGCGCCGAGGTCCGGCGCGTAAGGGGCTGCAGGGCGTCGCTTCACGTCGCTTCAATAACGAACGGGCCCACGCGCGCGTGACGCGTGGACCCGTTCATTGCGCAGGGCAGCTACTCCGGCCCGTAGCCGCTCCTGGCGTTTCTTCCCTACTTCTTCTTGCCGGAGGACTCGTCGCTCGACAGGACGGCGATGAACGCCTCCTGCGGCACCTCCACCGAACCGACCATCTTCATGCGCTTCTTGCCTTCCTTCTGCTTCTCCAGCAGCTTCCGCTTACGGGAGATGTCACCGCCGTAGCACTTGGCGAGGACGTCCTTGCGGATGGCGCGGATGGTCTCGCGGGCGATGACCCGGGAGCCGATCGCGGCCTGGATCGGCACCTCGAAGGCCTGCCGCGGGATGAGCTCGCGCAGCTTCGCGACGAGCCGCACACCGTAGGCGTACGCGGCGTCCTTGTGGGTGACGGCGGAGAACGCGTCGACCTTGTCGCCGTGCAGCAGGATGTCGACCTTGACCAGGCTGGAGGCCTGCTCGCCGGTGGGCTCGTAGTCCAGGGAGGCGTAACCGCGCGTCTTGGACTTCAGCTGGTCGAAGAAGTCGAAGACGATCTCCGCGAGGGGCAGGGTGTAGCGGATCTCGACCCGGTCCTCGGAGAGGTAGTCCATGCCGATCAGCGTGCCGCGGCGGGTCTGGCAGAGCTCCATGATCGCGCCGATGAACTCGCTGGGGGCGAGGATCGTGGCGCGTACGACGGGCTCGTACACGTCGTCGATCTTGCCCTCGGGGAACTCGCTCGGGTTGGTGACGGTGTGCTCGCTGCCGTCCTCCATGACCACGCGGTAGACCACGTTGGGCGCGGTGGCGATGAGATCGAGCCCGAACTCGCGCTCGAGCCGCTCGCGGATCACGTCGAGGTGGAGCAGCCCCAGGAATCCGACGCGGAAGCCGAAGCCGAGCGCGGCGGAGGTCTCCGGCTCGTAGACGAGGGCGGCGTCGTTGAGCTGGAGCTTGTCGAGAGCCTCGCGGAGATCCGGGTACTCCGAGCCGTCCAGCGGGTAGAGGCCCGAGAACACCATCGGCTTCGGGTCCTTGTAGCCGCCGAGCGCCTCGGTGGCCCCCTTGTGCAGAGAGGTGATCGTGTCACCGACCTTGGACTGGCGGACGTCCTTCACACCGGTGATGAGGTAGCCGACCTCGCCGACGCCGAGACCGTCCGACGGCGTCATCTCCGGGGACGAGACGCCGATCTCCAGGAGCTCGTGGGTCGCGCCGGTCGACATCATCTTGATGCGCTCGCGCTTGTTGAGCTGGCCGTCGATGACTCGTACGTACGTCACCACACCCCGGTACGAGTCGTACACGGAGTCGAAGATCATCGCGCGGGCGGGGGCGTCGGCGACACCGACCGGCGCCGGAACGTCCCGGACGACACGGTCGAGCAGCGCCTCGACACCCATGCCGGTCTTCGCGGAGACCTTGAGGACGTCCTCGGGCTGGCAGCCGATGAGGTTGGCGAGCTCCTCGGAGAACTTCTCCGGCTGGGCGGCCGGCAGGTCGATCTTGTTCAGTACGGGAACGATGGTGAGGTCGTTCTCCATCGCCAGGTACAGGTTGGCCAGCGTCTGCGCCTCGATGCCCTGCGCCGCGTCGACCAGCAGGATCGTGCCCTCACAGGCGGCGAGCGACCGGGACACCTCATAGGTGAAGTCGACGTGCCCGGGGGTGTCGATCATGTTCAGGATGTGCGTGTCGCCCTGACCCGGCCCCTCGGTCGGCGCCCACGGCAGCCGGACCGCCTGGGACTTGATCGTGATGCCCCGCTCCCGCTCGATGTCCATGCGGTCGAGGTACTGGGCACGCATCTGCCGCTGGTCGACCACACCGGTCAGCTGGAGCATCCGGTCGGCGAGCGTGGACTTGCCGTGGTCGATGTGCGCGATGATGCAGAAGTTGCGGATCAGAGCCGGGGCGGTACGGCTCGGCTCGGGCACGTGGGGAGGAGTCGCGGGCACGCAGGGTCTCGTCTCGGGGCGATGTCGGATCGATACGTAGGCTCCATGGTCCCATGCCCGCCGCCCTGCGCCCGGTTTGGGCGGGCACGACGGTCGCTGATAGTGTGGACAGCTGTGTCTCGTGTGCCCTCTCAGCTGCGAGACGCATCCAGAAGGAACATCGAACCTGTAAAGGCTCTTTTCGTGGCGAACATCAAGTCCCAGATCAAGCGGAACAAGACGAACGAGAAGGCGCGCCTGCGCAACAAGGCCGTCAAGTCCTCGCTCAAGACCGCGATCCGCAAGGCCCGCGAGGCCGTCGCCGCGGGTGACGTCGAGAAGGCCACCGTGGCTTCTCGCGCCGCCTCCCGCGCGCTCGACAAGGCTGTCTCGAAGGGTGTCATCCACAAGAACGCCGCCGCCAACAAGAAGTCGGCGCTGGCCACCAAGGTTGCCGCTCTCCAGGGCTGAGCTCTGATGTAACCGGCCGTACGGGACCCAGCGGGCCCTCTCTCCCGCTCCCGCCCGGCCACCCAGGACTCGCACGCGGACGCGTTCGCCACGCGGGTGCGAGCCCACCCAGCTTGTACGACGAAGGCCCCGACAGCTCCTTCCCCAGGAGCTCCGGGGCCTTCGTCGTACGCCGGACCGGAGGGCACCGGCGGGGCCAGGCGCCCGAGAGGAGGGGCCCCGGGCAGGGCCGGACCGGCGCCAGCCGCCGCGCCCCGCGCGCGCCGCCCCGGCAATCCGCCCCCTACCGCCGCAACCGCGCCGCCCGCGCCACCGCGACCACCGCCTTCTCCAGGGCGTACTCCGGGTCGTCCCCGCCGCCCTTCACCCCCGCGTCCGCCTCCGCGATCGCGCGCAGCGCCAGCGACACCCCGTCCGGGGTCCAGCCCCGCATCTGCTGCCGCACACGGTCGATCTTCCAGGGCGGCATGCCCAGCTCCCGCGCGAGGTCCGCGGGCCGGCCGCCCCGCGCCGACGACAGCTTGCCGATCGCCCGTACGCCCTGCGCGAGCGCGCTCGTGACGAGCACCGGCGCGACCCCGGTCGAGAGCGACCAGCGCAGGGCCTCCAGGGCCTCCGCCGCCCGGCCCTCGACCGCGCGGTCCGCGATGTTGAAGGAGGAGGCCTCGGCGCGGCCCGTGTAGTACCGCCCGACGACGGCCTCGTCGATCGTCCCGTCGACGTCGGACGTGAGCTGCGCGACCGCGGACGCGAGCTCCCGCAGATCGCTGCCGATCGAGTCGACGAGCGCCTGGCAGGCCTCCGGCGTGGCCGCCCGGCCGAGAGCGCGGAACTCCTGCCGTACGAAGGTCAGCCGCTCCGCCGGCTTCGTGGTCTTCGGGCAGGCCACCTCCCGCGCCCCCGCCTTGCGCGCGGCGTCGAGCAGCCCCTTGCCCTTGGCACCGCCCGCGTGGAGCAGGACCAGCGAGATGTCCTCGATCGGGTCGTCCAGGTAGGCCTTGACGTCCTTGATCGTGTCGGCGGAGAGGTCCTGGGCGTTCCGCACGACCAGCACCTTGCGCTCGGCGAAGAGCGAGGGGCTGGTGAGCTCCGCCAGCGAGCCGGGCTGGAGCTGGTCGGACGTGAGGTCGCGCACGTCCGTGTCGGCGTCGGCGGCGCGGGCGGCCGCCACCACCTCCTGGACGACGCGGTCGAGGAGCAGGTCCTCCTGCCCCACGGCGAGCGTCACGGGGCCGAGGAGGTCGTCGGGGGAAGTCTTTCTGGTGGCCATCGCGATCCAGCATCCCACGGGCCACTGACAGCGATGCCCGAGAATGGCGGGGTGAGCGAACGACACGTACTCGTACTTCCCGACCGCGACGCCGCCGAGGAGATCGCCGGCGAGCTCCCCGACCGTTTCGGCGTGGCCGAGGAACCGCAGCTCCTACGGGACGCCCTGGCCGGCGAGGACGACGCCGAGGACGCCCAGTGGCTGGTGGTCGTCGAGGACCCGGAGGGCCGCCTGGACCCGGCGGCCCTTGACGGCCTCGCCGCCGAGTACGACGGCTGGCTGGAGGCGCAGTAGCGTCGCCGCAACGGGCGCCGGGGGCGCCTCCGGCCGACTACCCGACGGCCGTCGTCTCCCCTTCCCGCGTGGGCAGTTCCCGCATGCGCGGCAGCGGCGAGGGCAGCAGCCACAGCACCGCGAGGACAGCGCCCCCGGTGGCGATCCACAGGGTCGGGCGCAGCCCGATCGTGGTGCCGAGCAGACCGCCGACGAGCGCGCCGATCGGACGGAACCCGTGGTTGAGTGTCCGGAACGCGCCCATGACCCGGGCCCGGATCTTGTCCGGGATCAGCGCCATCTGGATCGATCCCGCGGCGATGTCCAGGATCATCACGCCCACGCAGGACAGGAACTCCGCCAGGAACATCACGGACACCACCAGCGGGAGCGGCCCGCCGGCCAGGGGTATCAGCAGCAGGGGCAGCGCGAATCCGACGTAGCCGACGACGAGTGAGGCGCCGATGCCGATCCTTCGGACGACCGCCCCGCTGCACGCCGCCCCGAGGAGACCGCCCACAGCTCCGGCGCCGAGGATCAGCCCGAGCAGCCCGGCGCCGATGCCGAGTTCGGTGGTCACGTAGAGCACGAAGAGGGTGTGGAACATGTAGTTGAAGAACTGGACCGTTCCCGCGGAGGCGAACAGCGCCCGCATCGAGGGCTCCCGCAGCAGCCACCGCAGCCCCTCGGTGAAGTGGCCCTTGACCACGGGGGCGGGCGCGGGTTCGACCGGCTTGATCCGGGCCAGGTATCCGGCCGACACCAGATAGGTGAGGGCGTCCGCGAGCAGGGCGAAGGGTGCGGTGAGGAACTGCACCAGGAGGCCGCCGATCCCGGGCCCCGCCAGCCAGGCCGTCGAGCGGCTGCCGTTGACCAGCGCGTTCGCCTGCACATAGCTCTCGGTGGGCACGAGCGCCACGAACAGCGTCGCGTTGCACACCTCGAAGAGCACGGTGAGCGCGCCGACCCCGAAGGCCACCACGTACAGCTGGGTGAGCGTCAGCGCGTCCAGGACGTAGGCCACGGGCAGCGTCAGGACCAGCGCGGCCCTGCCGAGGTCGGCCACGATCATGGCGCGTCTGCGGCTCGCCTGCCGGTCGGCCCAGGCTCCGAGCGGCAGGTTGAGCAGGAGGGCGGGCAGGAGTTCGATGGCCTTGAGCCAGCCCATCGCCGCGGCGTCGGCGCCGAGGACCAGGACGGCCGCGAGCGGGATCGCCATCAGCGATATCTGGTCGCCTGCGAGCGAGATGGTCTGCCCGGTCCAGTAGCGCCGGAAAGACCGCTCGCGCAGCAGCGGCGGTACGCGTTCCACGAGAGCCACCGTCTCTACTCCTCTTCGCTGTCGGGGATGTCCTGGTCCAGGTAGGCGATCCGCAGGACGGTGACGGGCCTGGCGCCCTCGGGCCGCAGGGACGGGTCGGCCGCGCGTGCCTCGTAGGGCCGGAGCAGCGCGTCGATCCGCTCTCCGAGGCCGGTCAGCTCCTCGGGGGTGAGGTGGAGCAGCGAGTCGCCGAACTCCTCTGCCTCCCGCCACTCCCTCGGCAGCCGGTGCCGGTTCTCCATGGCCCGGGTGACCCGCTCGAAGTACCGCTCGGCGACGGCCGCGCCCAGCGCGTCGGCCGCCTCCGCGACCGTCGCGTCCTCGCTGTACTCCGGCCACTCCGTGTACCGGGCCGTGGCCCGCCAGGGCTTCTCCCGCCCCCGGCCGCCCGGCGCCTCCTCCACCAGCCCGTACTTGGCGAGTATCCGCAGGTGGTAGGAGCAGCTGGCCACGGACTCCCCGGTCAGCTCGGCGGCGCGGGTGGCGGTGAAGGGTCCGCTGCTGCGCAGCAGGCCCACCAGGGACATCCGCAGGGGGTGGGCGTAGGCCCGCAGGGCTCGCGGGTCGGTGAGTCGGATGCTGCGGGGCTGCTGCTCACCCTCGGATGACGCGTCACTGATCTCCGGCATGTTGAAAAGATATCTTTAGAAAGACTCCTTTACAAGGGTTCCTTTACACGCGCCCCTGCCCAGCACCCGCCCTCGTCCTCACCCCCCTCCCGGTACGGCCACCAGCCCGCGCCCCGCCCCCGCCACCGCGATCGCCCCGTCACGATCGGTCCGCAGCACCCGCGCCCCTCCGGCCCGCAACGACTCCACGGTCCGGGGCGAGGGGTGTCCATATGGGTTGTCGCTCCCCGTGGACACCAGCGCGAGCCGCGGCCGTACGGCCCGTATCAGCGCGGGATCCTGGTGGGCCGACCCATGGTGAGCCACCTTGAGCACATCCACCGGACCGAGCCCCGGATGGGCCTGCAGCAGGGCCCGCTGGGCCGGTGGTTCCAGATCGCCGAGCAGCAGCAGGGTCACCCCTCCGGCGGTCCGGGCGAGCAGCGTGACACTGGCGTCGTTCGGCCCGGCGGAACTCTCTCCTCCCTCCGCCTCCGGCCAGAGCACCCGCCATTCCAGCGCCCCGGCTCTCCGCTCCTCTCCTGCCTCCGCCCGGATCAGCGGCACCCGCGCGGCCGCCGCCGTCCGCCGTACGAACCGGGCCTGGGCGGGCGGCTCTTCAAGACCCGTCGTCTGGATCGCCCCCACCGACCGCCCCCGCAAGACCCCCGGCAGTCCGGCCACGTGGTCGGCGTGGAAATGGGTCAGCATCAGCAACGGCACCCGCCGCACCCCCAGTTCACGCAGGCACCGGTCCACGGCTACGGGGTCGGGGCCCGCGTCCACCACGACAGCCGCGTCCCCGCCCGCCGCCAGCACCGTCGCATCGCCCTGCCCCACCTGGCACATCGCGAACACCCAGCCCGGCGGCGGCCACCCGGTGACCCACCGGGCAATCGGCACCGGTCTCGCCACCACGAGCAGGAGCGCGACGGCGACGAGCACGCCGACCGGCCCCCGGTGCGGCAGCTTGCGCACCCCGAGCACCACCAGAGCGGTGAGCAGCGCGAGGGCGAGACCGCCCCACCACCCGCCGGGCCAGGACAACTCCGCCCCCGGCAGGGCCGCTCCGGTACGGGCCACCCACGCGATCCACCCGGCCGGCCACCCCGCCACCCACGCCAGGCCCTCCGCGACCGGCTCCCAGATCGCCGCGAGGGCGAGCGCGGCGAAGCCGAACACCGTCGCGGGCGCCACCGCGAGCTCGGCGAACAGGTTCGCCGGAATCGCCACCAGGCTCACCCGGGCGGCGAACACCACCACGACGGGAGCGCACACCGCCTGCGCCGCAAGGGAGGCGGCCAGCGCCTCCGCCAGTCCGCCCGGCACCCGGCGCCGCCGCAGCGCCTCGCTCCACCGCGGGGCGACCGTGAGCAGGGCGCCGGTGGCGAGGACCGACAGCAGGAAGCCGTAACTCCGTGCGAGCCAGGGGTCGTAGAGCACCAGGAGGAGGACCGCGGCGGCCAGGGCGGGAATCAGCGATCTGCGGCGCCCGGTACCGATCGCGAGGAGCACGATCAGCCCGCAGGCGGCGGCGCGCAGCACGCTGGGGTCGGGTCGGCAGACGACCACGAAGGCGAGTGTCAGCGCTCCTCCGGCCAGGGCGGTGGCCCGCAGCGACATCCCCAGCCGGGGCGCGAGCCCGCCCCGTTCCACCTGATGGGCCCTCCCCGGCCGGCCGACGAGCAGGAGCAGGACGATCGAAAGGTTGCTCCCTGAGACGGCGAGGAGGTGCGTGAGATCGGTGGCCTCGAAGGCGTCCCGCAGCTCGGGCCCGATCCGGGAGGTGTCCCCGACCACCAGGCCGGGCAGCAGGGCCCGCGCGTCCGGGTCGAGCCCCTCGGTCGCCCGCCGCAGCCCGGCACGGAGTTCCCCCGCCGTCCGTTGGAGCGCGCTCGGAGGGCCGAGGATGCGAGGCGGCCCTGCCCCGTCGACCTTGAGCACCGCGGCGAAGGGTTCGCCGGAGCGGAACGGCGGCGCGAGCCGGGCGCCGACCCTCAGCCGGGTGGAGGGCAGGAGCCGCAACCACTCCTCCCGCCCCTCCCCGGGCGGCACGATCAGCAGAACCGGCGCCCGCGTCCGGTGCACCGATCCGTCCCGGCTCTCGGCCCGGGTCACCTCTCCGTCCAGGACGACGGAGACCGGAACCGTCTCACTGCCCCGCACGCGCGGCCGGGTGAGCCGGGGATCGGACCTCACCGTCACTTCCAACTGCGCCCGCGCGTACTCCCGTGCCAGGGCCGGCACGGGACCCCGCCGCAGGTCCGCCGCGTGCAGCCCCGCCGAGGCGGCCCCCGCCGCGGCACACAGCAGGACCCCCGCGCAGGCCGTCGCCCGCAACCGCCACCCGGGCACCCCTCGCACGACTTCCTGGCCGCCGAACCATCGGGCCGAAGCCGGCGTCGACAAGGCGGCGGCTCCCACCAGGCAGACCGCGACACCGGCCACCGTCCACCAGCCGGTGGCACCCACCGCACAGGCCGCCGCCACCCAGGCCGCCACCGCGAGCGGAACGAGCCGGAGATCCATGGGACCCTCCTCCCACGGGCGTTCCGGGGCCTCCCGCTCCTCGGCCGTCGTCTCGCCGCGGCTCATGGCCGGACCAGCGGTTGGAGGTCCGCGAACCTGCGCTCGCCGATGCCGTTGACCTCACGCAACTCCCCGACCGACCGGAAGCCGCCGTGTGCCGCGCGATGGTCGACGATGTGCCGGGCGAGGACCGGGCCGACACCCGGAAGGGTGTCGAGCTGCTCCACCGTGGCCGTGTTGAGGCTCAACGGCACCCCGGACCCACCACCGCCGCCCGCTCCGCCCGCCGGCCCGGAGCCGGATCCGGAGCCGCCGGCCGGCGCCCCCGGAAGGCCGACGAGAACCTGCTCACCGTCGAACAGGACACGGGCCCGGTTGATCCCGGTGAGATCGGCGTCGGGCTTCGCCCCGCCCGCGGCGCGCAGGGCGTCCGCCACCCGCGAGCCGGCGGGCAGGGTCAGCACCCCCGGCCTGCGTACCTTGCCGCCGACGTCGACGATCACCCGCGCGCCGCCCGCCGCGGATCCCGCACCGGGGCCGGGCCCGGCCCGCGTCGCGGGCGCCGCCGCCACGGGGACGGCACGGACGAGTTCCGGCGCACGCACCGGCTCCGGCCGCCCCGCCCAGAAGTAGCCGCCCGCGAGCCCCGCCGCCACGACCAGGATCACCGTCAGCGCGGCCAGCGCCCTCGGTTCGAGCCCGCACCGCGTCTGCACCCACACCGGGGCCCGTTCCCGCAGCGCCGCCGCCAGCCGCTCCCGCACCCCACCCGGGGAACCACGCTCCGGCGCCTCGGGGACTTCCGGCGCCTCCCGGACCTCCGGCGGTTCCGGCAGCCACGGCTCGGCGGCCGCCGACGCCGAGCGCGGGAACAGGGCGTCCCCCCGACGCCGTACGACCGCCTCGGGAACCGCGGCGGCCCTCCTGATCCGCGTCCGCGTCCTGGCCCGCCCAGAAGGCGCGCCCCGCGCCCCGGTGCGGCTCCGCCCGTCGGAACCCCGCGCCCTGCCGGGTCCGCTGGACGGAGCGCCCGCCGTGCCCAGGACGTCGGGGGTGGTCGATGCGATACGTGTACGAAGAGTCATGCGGCTGACGGTAGGGATCACCGCGGTCCCGTGCGGAACTCACTCACGTTCCGTGGATGGCGGCCACCCTGTGGAAAACTCCGTCACCCTCACGGGGGACGGCCCCGTTCAGCGCGGCGACACGACGACCGCGAGCAGTCCAGGCCCGGTGTGCGCGCCGATGACCGCACCCACCTCGCTGACCTGGAGGTCCACCATGCCCGGTACCCGCTCCTCCAGCCGTTCGGCGAGAGCCGCGGCCCGTTCGGGTGCGGAGAGGTGGTGGACGGCGATGTCGACGGCGCCGGAACCGGCGCGCTCCACGGCGATCTCCTCAAGCCGTGCGATGGCCTTCGAGGCCGTCCGCACCTTCTCCCGCAGTTCGATGCGCCCGCCGCCGAGTTCGAGGAGCGGCTTCACCGCGAACGCGGAGCCGAGCAGCGCCTGCGCCGCCCCGATACGCCCACCGCGACGCAGATGGTCCAGGGTGTCGACGTAGAAGTAGGCGGAGGTCCCGGCCGCGCGTTTCTCGGCAGCCGCGACCGCCTCGTCCAGCGAGCCGCCCGCCTCCGCGGCCTGCGCCGCGGCCAGCACACAGAAGCCGAGCGCCATGCCCATCATGCGGGTGTCCACGACCCGCACGGGCACAGGAGCGTCCTTCGCGGCCAGTACGGCCGCGTCGTAGGTCCCGGAGACCTCGGCGGACAGATGGAGCGAGACGACACCCCGCGCCCCGGCCTCGGCGGCCGCGCGGTAGGCCTCGGCGAAGATCTCGGGGCTCGGCCGTGAGGTGGTGACGGACCGCTTCTTCTGGAGGGCCTCGACGAGGGCCCTGGCCGAGATCTCAGTGCCTTCCTCAAGGGCTCGGTCGCCGATGACGACGGTCAGCGGGACCGCGGTGATGGCGTGCCGCTCCCTCACCTGACGTGGCAGGTAGGCCGTGGAATCGGTGACGATCGCGACATGCCGGGACATGAGCGGGAGGTTACCCGTCAGGGGCCCCGCACGGCAGCCCGGCCCCCCGTCGGCCGGCCCCCGTCAGGTGGTGGTCTCCGGGCGGGCCGACTTCTCCCAGGGATAGGCGGTCCGCCGCGGATCGGGCGGCGTGATCGCGGGCGTCTCCCCGCCGGCCCCCGGGCTCGCCTGCTCCGACTGCCCGGCCGACCCCACGGGGCCCCAGGCCTCAGCGGGCCCGGGAACGGCTCCGGAGGCGGTCCCCTGCCCCTGCGTGGTCTCCGGACCGGTCCAGTGGCGCAGCGCACCCGCCTCGACGTCGATCTGGGCGCTGAGCGCCGACAGGTCGTCCTCGGCGAACTTCAGGGCCCGGTCCCGCGCGGCACGGCGCAGTGCGTCGGCGGAGCTCGTGATCCGCTCGGTCCGCGCGGCGAGATCGGGGAGCTGGCCGGAGACGTACGCCCGGTCGGGCTCCCGCTCAAGGCGCTTGAGGTCCTCGTCCAGTTCGAGCCCGTGCCCGCTGAGCCGGTGGAACAGGTCGAGCGACTCCCTCAGGGAGGCGTCCTCGCCGACGCCGGCCTGCAGCGCCTCCTGGGTGGCCCGCATCGAGGTGCGCAGCGAGAGGCGCAGTCTGGCCAGCTCGCCGGCGACACCGGCCTGGCCGAAGCTCTTGGCCCGCAGCGTGGTGTCCTCGACCGTGCGACGCGCCTGGTTCAGGGTGCGGTCGACCCCCCGCTTGGTGGCCTTGACCGCCTTCACGGTGACGTACGCGCCGAGCGCCACGAAAGCCAAGAAGAGCAGCGCCATGATCGTGATAATCGCGGCTTCCATGTGCGCCCCTCCGGCGTCCGTCGAGTCCCCACGGATGTGGTTCCTCCAAGGTAAACGGAACGGGCAGGCCGAGGGTTCCATCGGAACCCCCAACCTGCCCGTAGGGGAAACCCCTATGTGCCACCGGCCGGTGTCGCTAGCCGGCGACGATGTTGACCAGCTTCGGTGCCCGCACGATCACCTTGCGGATCTCCGCGCCGCCCAGCGCCGCGACCACGTGCGGGTCGCCGAGCGCCAGGGTCTCCAGCTCGGCGTCCGTGATCGAAGGCGAGACCTCCAGGCGGGCCTTGACCTTGCCCTTGATCTGCACGACGCAGGTCACGGTCTCGTCGACGACGTACGCCGGGTCGGCGACCGGGAAGCCCTGGTGGACGACGGAGTCGGTGTGGCCCAGCCTGCGCCACAGCTCCTCGGCGATGTGCGGCGCCAGCGGGGCGACCAGCAGCACCAGCTGCTCGGCGACCGAACGGGAGAGCGCGCCACCGGACTTGGTCAGGTGGTTGTTCAGCTCGGTGACCTTGGCGATGGCGGTGTTGAAGCGCATGGCCGCCATGTCCTGCGAGACGCCGTCGATCGCCTTGTGCAGGGCGCGCAGCGTGTCCTCGCCGGCCTCGGTGTCGACGACGGTGACCTCGCCGGTCGACTCGTCGACGATGTTGCGCCAGAGCCGCTGCAGCAGCCGGTACTGGCCGACCACCGCGCGCGTGTCCCAGGGACGCGACACGTCCAGCGGGCCCATCGCCATCTCGTACAGGCGCAGGGTGTCGGCGCCGAACTCGGCGCAGATCTCGTCAGGCGTCACGGCGTTCTTCAGGGACTTGCCCATCTTGCCCAGGACGCGGCTGACCTCCTCGCCCTGGTACCAGAAGCCGCCGTCGCGCTCCTCGACCTCGGCCGCCGGCACGGCGATCCCGCGCGCGTCCCGGTAGACGAAGGCCTGGATCATGCCCTGGTTGTACAGCTTGTGGAACGGCTCGGCCGAGGAGATGTGCCCCAGGTCGAACAGCATCTTGGACCAGAAGCGCGCGTACAGCAGGTGCAGCACGGCGTGCTCGGCGCCGCCGACGTACAGGTCGACGCCACCGGTCGGCATGCCCTCGCGGGGGCCCATCCAGTACTGCTCGACGGCGGGGTCGACCAGCTTCTCGGCGTTGTGCGGGTCGAGGTAGCGCAGCTCGTACCAGCAGGAACCGGCCCAGTTGGGCATGGTGTTGGTCTCGCGGCGGTAGCGGCGCGGGCCGGCGCCGTCGCCGAGGTCCAGGGTGACGTTCACCCAGTCCTCGTTGCGGGACAGCGGGGTCTCCGGCTGGGTGTCCGCGTCCTCGGGGTCGAAGGTGCGCGGCGAGTAGTCCTCGACCTCCGGCAGCTCCAGCGGCAGCATCGACTCGGGCAGCGAGTGGGCGACGCCGTCCTCGTCGTAGACGATCGGGAAGGGCTCGCCCCAGTACCGCTGGCGGCTGAACAGCCAGTCGCGCAGACGGAAGTTGACGGTGCCCTCGCCGATGCCGCGGTCGGCCAGCCAGGCGGTGATCTTCGCCTTGGCGTCGACGACGCCGAGGCCGTCCAGGGAGATCTCGTCGTTCGTGGAGTTGACCAGCGCGGCCTCGTACGAGGAGAAGGCCTCGTCCCACGTGGACGGGTCGGTGCCGCGGTCGTCGCTCGGTTCCACGACGCAGCGCATCGGCAGCTCGAAGGCGCGCGCGAAGGCGAAGTCGCGGCTGTCGTGCGCGGGGACGGCCATGATGGCGCCGGTGCCGTAGCCCATCAGGACGTAGTCGGCGATGAAGACGGGGACCTGCTCGCCGCTGACCGGGTTGGTCGCGTACGCGCCGGTGAAGACGCCGGTCTTCTCCTTGGCGTCGGCCTGCCGCTCGACGTCGGACTTGGAGGCGGCCTGCTTGCGGTAGGCGTCGACGGCCTCGGACGGGGTGGCGTGGCCGCCGGTCCACACGTCGTGGGTGCCCTCGGGCCAGGCCGCCGGGACGATCTGCTCGACCAGGTCGTGCTCGGGCGCCAGGACCATGTAGGTGGCGCCGAACAGGGTGTCCTGGCGGGTGGTGAAGACGGTGATCGCACCGGTGTCGCCGACCCGGAAGTCGACGCGGGCGCCCTCGGAGCGGCCGATCCAGTTCCGCTGTTGCAGCTTGATGGCCTCGGGCCAGTCCAGCGCGTCCAGGTCGTCGAGCAGACGGTCCGCGTAGGCGGTGATCCGCATGTTCCACTGGCGCAGCTTGGACTTGAAGACGGGGAAGTTGCCGCGCTCGGAGCGTCCGTCGGCGGTGACCTCCTCGTTGGCCAGGACCGTGCCCAGGCCGGGGCACCAGTTGACGGGCGCGTCGGAGGCGTACGCCAGGCGGTACTCGCCCAGGACGTCGGAGCGCTCGGCGGCGCTCAGCTCGCTCCACGCGCGCGTGGTGCCCGGAACCTCACGCGTGCCGTTCTCGAACTGCGCGATCAGCTCGGCGATCGGACGGGCCTTCTGGGCCTCGTCGTCGTACCAGGAGTTGAAGATCTGCAGGAAGATCCACTGGGTCCACTTGTAGTACTCCGGGTCGATCGTGGCGAACGACCGGCGCTTGTCGTGACCCAGGCCCAGCCGGCGCAGCTGGACCTTCATGTTCTCCATGTTGGCCTCGGTGGACACACGCGGGTGCGTGCCCGTCTGCACGGCGTACTGCTCGGCCGGCAGGCCGAAGGCGTCGAAGCCCAGGGTGTGCAGCACGTTGTGGCCGGTCATGCGCGCGTGGCGGGCGAAGACGTCCGTGGCGATGTAGCCGAGCGGGTGGCCGACGTGCAGGCCCGCACCCGAGGGGTACGGGAACATGTCCATGATGAACTTCTTGGGCCGGGCGGCGACCGCGGGGTCGCCCGCCAGGTCACCGGTGGGGTTCGGGGCATCGTAGGTGCCCTCGGCGTCCCAGAAGTCCTGCCAGCGTGCCTCGATGTCGGCGGCCATGGCCGCCGTGTAGCGATGCGGGGCCGCCGTCTCGGCGGCCGTATTGATCTCGGTCATGGTCCTTGAAGCTCCATCGATCGTCTCTGCCCACTGCCACGGACTGCCGTGAAATGAAAAAACCCCTCGCACAGGAGGGGACGCCGCGCCGACTCCGACAGGATGTCTGTCATCCGTCGGGACTGATCAGCGCGGCTCGGTAAGCAGAAGGCGTACGGCACGCATGGCGCCAGGGTACAGCAGGGCACGGCGTGCCCAGTAGCAGGATACGAAGAAGCGGGCCACCCGATCCGGGTGACCCGCTTCTCTTCTGTGGAGCTAAGGAGAATTGAACTCCTGACCTCCTGCATGCCATGCAGGCGCTCTACCAACTGAGCTATAGCCCCTTGCTTGTTCCCGTCTCCGTTTTGGTTTCCCTCGCGGCGACAGACAGAACATTAACCGGCCGCCCGGCAGATCTCCAAATCGATTCTCCGGGCCCTTCTGACCTGCCCGGTAGGGTCGCCGACTGTGTCCGTCTCCGTGCTCTCGAAAACCCGCGCCCGGCCGTGGCCCCTTGCCACCGCCGCGGCGGTCTGCCTGCTCTCGTTCGCGGCCTTCTGGGTGGCGCAACGCCTCGCCCACGTGAACATGCTCGACGTGATGGTCTACCGGGCCGAGGGCGAGACGGTCCGGGCCGGCGGCGACCTGTACGCGATGCGCGCCACCTCGGCGAACCTCGGTATGACCTACCCGCCCTTCGCGGCCCTGCTGTTCGTCCCGCTGACCCTGGTGAGCGTCCCGCTGATGCGGACGCTCTCGACGGCGGGGAACCTGCTCCTCGTGGTCGCCCTGGTCCAGCTGTCGCTCCAGCTGGTCCGCCCGTCGCTGTCCCGTACGGACCTGTGGCGTACGACCTTGTGGGTCGCCGCGGTCGTGGTCTGGTGCGAGCCGGTGTGGACGACCCTGCGGTACGGGCAGATCAACCTGCTCATAGCGGTGGCGGTGCTCTGGGACCTCACGCGCGCGCGGGGCAGCCGCTGGGCGGGCCTCGGCATCGGCCTGGCGACCGCGGTAAAACTCACACCGGGTCTCTTCGTCGTGCTGCTGCTCGTCGCGGGGCTGCTCCTGTGGCGCCGGGACCGGACCTGGAACACGTGGCTGCGCACGGCGGTGACGGCGACGGGCGTGTTCCTGGGGACGACGCTGGCCGTGGTGCTGGTGCTGCCGGCGGACTCGAAGCGGTTCTGGACGGAGACCCTGTTCGAGACGGGCCGGGTCGGCTTCGCGGAGGAGACCGCCAACCAGTCGATCCGCGGGGTCCTGGCCCGGCTGATGCACACCGACGACCCGGGCATGTGGTGGGCGGTGGCCGCGGCGCTCCTGGGCGGTGCGGCGATGGTGCTCGCGGTGCGGGCCGCGCTGCGTGGCGACAAGGCGGTGGCGGTGGTCGTCTGCGCGTTCACGGCGCTGATGATCAGCCCGATCTCCTGGTCCCACCACTGGGTCTGGTGCGTTCCCCTACTGATCCTGCTCGCGGACCGCGCCACGCGCGCGTGGCCGGTGACGGGGGCGGTGGCCCTGGCCTTCGCCTCGTTCGCGCTGTGGTGGGTTCCGCACGACCCGGGCCGGCCGGAGCTGGACCAGAACGCCGGTCAGATGGTGCTGTCCGCGATCTATCCGCTGACGGCGACGGCGCTGCTCGTGGGGTACGCGCTGACCCTGCGACGTCAGTCCCGACAGGCCCCTCAGGCCGTGGCGAAGGAGTAGAACCGCTTGAGGGTGCAGTGCTCGTCGAGGAGCCGGCCGTAGATCGGCTCCCCTTCCAGCTCGCGGTACGTCTCGATGGGGTCGCCTTTTATGATCAGCGCCCGCGCGCACTCCTCGCACCAGTACTGGAACCCTGGGTTGACGGGATCCATGTCACGCACGATGGGCGTACCGCTGCCGCACCAGTCGCACTTCCGCCTGTGTGCACCCATCAGTCAGCTCCAGCTGTGGCCGCAGGCCGTGCACCCATAGGACACCCCGCAGTTGTCGCCGAGCACTAGGGCCACCCTCCCGTCCGGATTCCTCGTCCCCCTCCGGCCGTCCGATTCTGCCATGGCCCCGCAAGAGGGCGGCGTGCTCGGCGTGGCGGCCCTGCGGCGGCGCCGATGATCGTGGCGAGGGCGGGAGGGGCGAGGGTGGTGCGCGTCCCCGACGAGGTGACGGAACGACAAATCCCGCCCCCTACTGGGGACGGGATCCGGTGATTGTGGAGCTAAGGAGAATTGAACTCCTGACCTCCTGCATGCCATGCAGGCGCTCTACCAACTGAGCTATAGCCCCTCGTGTTCTTCGCGCTCCGCGCTGCGAACAAGAAGAACTCTAGCCTGTGACCTGCCGGAAAGTGAAATCCGGGCCCGGCAGGCCGACCGCGGGACTCAGTCGTCGTCGCCGAGGACCGGCTCGGGCAGCGTGCCCGCGTTGTGCTCCATCAGACGCCAGCCGCGGGCGCCCTCGCCGAGGACCGACCAGCAGCAGTTCGAGAGGCCACCCAGGCTCTCCCAGTGCTGGGACTCCAGCTCCAGGAGACGGCCGATGGTGGTGCGGATCGTGCCGCCGTGGCTCACCACGACGAGGGTGCCGTCGTCGGGGAGCTTGTCGGCGTGGCCCAGGACCACCGGGGCAGCCCGGTCGGCTACCTCGGTCTCCAGCTCGCCGCCGCCCCGGCGCACGGGCTCGCCGCGCTTCCAGGCGGCGTACTGCTCGCCGTACCGCGCCACGATCTCGTCATGGGTCAGCCCCTGCCACTCCCCCGCGTACGTCTCGCGCAGCGCGGAGTCGTGGGCGACGGCGTGCCCGGTGAGCACGGCCAGCTCGGCGGCGGTGGCCGCCGCCCGCTTCAGGTCGGAGGCGACGATGGCGTCCGGCTTCAGCGCGGCGAGCAGCCGGGCGGCCCGGCGCGCCTGGGCGACACCGGTCTCCGTCAGCTCGATGTCGGTCGAGCCCTGGAAGCGGCGCTCCAGGTTCCAGGAGGTCTGGCCGTGGCGCCAGAGGACGATGCGGCGGCCTCTGCCGCCTTTGGTGGCGCTCAGCGCAGCTCACCGTCCACTTCGTCGGGGAGCCCGGCGGCGTGGTCGTTGAGGTCGACACCGGTCAGCTCGGCGTGCTCGGCGCCCTTGCCGCGGGTCTTCTGCGCGTCCTCGGGCAGCGGCAGCTCGGGGCAGTCCTTCCACAGCCGCTCCAGGGCGTAGAAGACCCGCTCCTCGCTGTGCTGGACGTGGACGACGATGTCGACGTAGTCCAGGAGGATCCAGCGGGCGTCGCGGTCGCCCTCGCGGCGGACCGGCTTGGCGCCGAGGTCCTTGTTCAGGCGCTCCTCGATCTCGTCGACGATCGACTTGACCTGGCGGTCGTTGGGCGCGGAGGCGAGCAGGAAGGCGTCGGTGATCGACAGCACATCACTGACGTCGTACGCGATGATGTCGTGCGCGAGCCGGTCGGCGGCCGCCTGAGCGGCGGCGTTGACGAGTTCGATGGAGCGATCCGTGGCGGTCACATGCAGGCTTTCGTCGGCGGTCCAGTACCCCTCCAGGGTCTCACGGACCGCCGACGCCCCCGCCAACGTTTTCCGGAGCGGCGCTACCGGGGGCCCTGCGGCTTGTAGTCCTGGCCCAGGACCACGGTGACCGCGGCGGCGTTCGAGGTCTCGCCCTTGGTGACCGCGCCGGCCGGCAGACCCAGTGTCTTGGCCACCTCAGCCGCCGTGATCTTCTGGGCGTCGTCGCCGTACAGGACCTGCGACGCCTCCCGGGCGGGCGCCTCGGCGCCGCCCACGAAGGCGTAGCCGCCGTTGATCAGGACGATCCTGGCGGTCTCGGTCGCGTTCTTGCCGGAACCGTCCCGCACCGAGACCCGGGGCACGTCGCCCGCCTCGGGGGCGGTGACCTTGCCGCCGAGGATGTCCTTCACCACACTCCCGCCGGCTTCGTCGGTCAGCGTGCCGGCCTCGCCGACCGGCAGCAGGGCCGTCTTGTGGTCGCCGATCTTGGCGTGCTCGGCGAGCCTGGCCAGGGAGGCGGCCAGGTCCTTCTCCGGGAGCGAGGGGTCGAGGATCTGCTGGAGGGTCTGGATGGTGACCGTGGCGGCCTCGGGGTCGGAGGAGATCTTCCGCAGCACGCCGTACATGACCTGTCCGAAGCGCTGGAGCTGCTTGGCCTCGGCCTCGCCGGGCGCCCGGTAGGTGGCGTACGCGACGGCGGCGCGGCCGTTCAGTGTCTGCTTCTCGCCCTTCCTGACCAGCGGCTCGGCGCCCTTCTTGGCGTCGGGCACGTCCGTGTCGGTGTCCGTCTCGATGCCGCTGACGGTCTCGACGAGGTTCTCCAGGTACGGGGTGTCCAGACGCCAGGTTCCGGTGATCTTGGTCCCGAGGAGGTTGCCGATGGCCTCCCGCGTCCCGCCGGCGCCGTCGTCCTCGACCGACTTGCCGAGGGTGGTCACGGCACCCTCCTCGTCGGCGACGACGACGGAGTTGGGGAGCAGGACCGTGGTGCCCTGGCGGGTGGTCGCGTTGTTCACGAGGAGGGCGGTGGAGGTGCCGCCGTTCTTGAGGTCGTGGAGGTGCACGACGATCGTGTCGCGCTTCTGCGGGCCGGTCGCGGTGGTCGCCTTCTGTTCCTCGCCGGACGAGCCGGGGAGCAGGCCGGCGGACCAGAGGTAGCCGACGCCTCCCGCGACCGCGAGGACGAGCACGACGACGAGCGCGACGATCCGGTTGCGGCCGCGCCGTCGGGCCTCCTCTCGGCGCTCCGAACGGCTCTCGGTGAACTTCAGCCAGTCGATGACGTCCTCGGAGTCCTCGTCCGGCTCCTCGATGAACGAGAACTGCTCGGTCCGGTACTCACGGTCGTCGTCCCCGGCCGGCCGGGCCGGGGCGGACCGCTCGGACGCGGGGCGCTGCCCGGGGACGCCGGCCGGGGCCGCGACGGTCGCCGCCGGAGCCTCGGGGGCGACCGGTGCGGCCTGCGCCGCGGGGGCGGGGGCGGGCTCGGCCTGGGCGGCCCACTGCTGCCCGGTGTCGTACGAGGGGTAGGCGTAGCCCTGCTGCCCGTACGGGTCGTACTGCGGTTCCTGCGGCTGCTGTTGCTGCGGGGGCGACTGCTGCTGCTGGGCGTAGGGATCGTAGCCGTACCCCTGCTGCGGCTGCTGTTGCTGCTGTGCCTGGTGCTGTTGGCCGCCGTACGGGTCGTAGTGCTGCCCCTGCGCCTGCTGGGGCGTCTGCGGCTGCTGGTACACCGGCTGCCCGTACTCGTCGTAGCCGATGATCTGCGGCTGCGGATAGTACGGGTCGTACGGATGCTGCTGATCGTTCACCGGTGCCCCTCCCCGAAGCTCACTCGCCGCGGTACAGCTGGCGCTTGTCGATGTAGCGCACCACGCCGTCAGGCACCAGGTACCAGACGGGATCCCCCTGCGCGACCCTCGCCCGGCAGTCGGTGGAGGAGATGGCGAGCGCGGGAACCTCGACCAGCGAGACGCCGCCCTTGGGCAGTCCGTCGTCGGTGAGGTCGTGGCCCGGCCGGGTGACGCCGATGAAGTGCGCGAGCGAGAAGAGCTCCTCGGCGTCGCGCCAGGTGAGGATCTGCGCCAGCGCGTCGGCCCCGGTGATGAAGAAGAGGTCCGAGTCCGTGTTGAGGGAACTCAGGTCCCGCAGGGTGTCGATGGTGTAGGTCGCGCCGCCGCGGTCGATGTCGATGCGGCTGACCGAGAACTGCGGGTTGGACGCCGTCGCGATGACCGTCATCAGATAGCGGTCCTCGGGCGCCGACACGGCCCGGTCGCTCTTCTGCCACGGCTGCCCGGTCGGTACGAACACCACCTCGTCCAGGTGGAAGAGGGCGGCGACCTCGCTGGCCGCCACCAGGTGTCCGTGGTGGATCGGGTCGAAGGTTCCACCCATCACGCCGAGTCGGCGCTTCCCGCGCCCGCCAGTAGGCATTTCCTGCTCTCCCATGCGTGCAGAGCCTACTGGCACGGCAACGGACGCCTGATCAGGGTCGCCGGTTCAGCGGTCGCGGTTGAAGCGGGTGGTGATCCACAGCAGCAGCATCAGGGCCCCGAAGGCGCCGATGCCGGTGAGGTAGGGGCTGAGGCTTTCGTGGTTGCCGCCGTGCTCGGCGCCCTCGGCGAGAGAGACCAGGTTGGCGGCGGTGCTGTGGAGGCTCATCTTCGGCAGACCTATCGATCGGGGATGGGAGCGGAGACTTCGCGCACATCGTATGCGGGCCGTGCCGACGCGCTCACGCCGACTCAGGCGTTGGCGCCGAGGTCCGCGTCGCGGCCCTGTGCCCGAGTTATCCACAGGCCCCGGCACGCCGTGGCGCCAGCGCCTAGGCTGGACTTCGTCAGGGGGACGAGCACCGACTCGTACGAACAGGGGGCATCCATGACCGAGAACGACCAGGGGAACGTGCCGAGCAGGCAGCGCAAGCGGTTCCCCGGCATCTCCTCGAGGGCCTACGAGCATCCCGCCGACCGCTCGGCGCTGGTGGCACTGCGCAAGCTCAGCGGCTTCGACACGGTCTTCAAGGCGCTCAGCGGACTGCTGCCCGAGCGCAGCCTGCGGCTCCTCTTCCTCTCGGACTCCGTCCGGGTGAGCGACGCGCAGTTCAACCATCTCAACGAGATGCTGCGGGACGCCTGTTACATCCTGGACCTGGAGAAGGTCCCGCCGATGTACGTGACGCAGGACCCGAAGCCCAACGCCATGTGTATCGGTCTGGACGAGCCGATCATCGTCGTCACCACCGGTCTTGTGGAGCTCCTCGACGAGGAGGAGATGCGGGCGGTCGTCGGCCACGAGGTCGGGCACGCCCTCTCCGGGCACTCCGTGTACCGCACGGTGCTGCTCTTCCTCACCGGCCTCGCACTGAAGATCGCCTGGATCCCGCTGGGGAACGTGGCGATCATGGCCATCGTGACGGCGCTGCGCGAGTGGTTCCGCAAGTCGGAGCTCTCCGCCGACCGGGCCGGGCTCCTCGTGGGGCAGGACGTGCAGGCCTCGATGCGGGGTCTGATGAAGATCGCCGGCGGCAACCACCTCCACGAGATGAACGTGGACGCGTTCCTCGCCCAGGCCGACGAGTACGAGAAGGCCGGGGACCTGCGGGACTCGGTCCTGAAGATCCTCAACGTGCTGCCGCGGACGCACCCCTTCACCACCGTCCGGGCGGCGGAGCTGAAGAAGTGGTCCGAGAGCCGCGACTTCCAGCGGATCATGGACGGTCACTACCCGAAGCGCTCGGAGGACAAGGACACCTCGGTCACGGACTCCTTCCGCGAGTCGGCAGGGCACTACGCCGACACCGTGCGGACCAGCAAGGATCCGCTGATGAAGCTGGTCGGCGACATAGCCGGAGGCGCCGGAGACCTGGCGGGCGACCTGGGCGGGCGGCTGCGCAACCGGTTCAGCGGCGGCCAGGGGCCGAAGCAGTCGGACGACGGCGGAGCGGCCGGGGACGACAAGGGCGGCGAGGGTGGCCCTGGCAGCGGTTCCGGGGACGGTCAGAGGGAGGGCTGAGCCCCGGGCGCCAGCGCTCCGCACAGCGAGGGGGCGGTCGGCCTGCCCGTGGCGTACGGGTCGGTGACCGCAGGGCCGCCACCGGTCTCGGGGGCCCGTCCTCCCGCCAGGATCGGCTTCAGGGCCCCGGTGGTGTCCGCGCCGCAGGCCTGCGGACCCGCCTCGACAGTGCTGGTCACCAGCTCGGCCCGGTGCATCCGCAGGTCCTCGCGGTCGAAGCGGAAGTGCAGCTCGCGGTGGACGGTGAAGAGGGACGCCTCGGCGACCGGCCCCGCGCCCTGGACGACCGGGCGCAGGGCGTAGGTGTACGTGTGGTCCGCGGTGACGTCCAGGCTGTCGGGGCCCGTCTCCTCGAAGCGGAGGGTGCCCTGGACGCGGACGGCGGGGTCCGCGAGGGTCACCTGCCGCGGGTCGAAGCGGACGAGCCAGCCGGCGAGGGCGTGCCGGCCGTCGTCGGCCGGTGACTCGACGCTCCGGTCGAACTGGTCCAGCTGGTCCGGGTCGATCAGCAGCCGGGCGGGCCGCACGGTCGCCCCGGACAGGACGTCCGGCTCCAAGGAGGAGGCCACCAGATAGTCCTTGGCGATGCTGAGGGCGGTGACGACCTGGCTCTCGGCGAAGTGGGTGGTGCGTCCGGTGACGGGCAGGTTGATGCCGGCGGCGCCGGTGCGGTACTCGGCGGCGGGGCTGTGGTCGAAGAGCCGGGCGGGCACACCGCCCGCGACGGGGCCCTGGGGGGCGAGGGGGACCACGGTGGTCCGCAGGGGCTCTGCCCGCTGGTCGACGGGGGGAAGGTACGGGTTGCGGACGCCCAGGTAGATGGCGGTTCCGAAGGCGAGGAGGATCAGCAGGACCAGCAGGATCGCCTGGTGGGAGCCGCTCCGGCCCTCTCGGGACGCACGGCTTCGGACGGCCAGGGCGTGCTCGCCCATCCGCTCCTGGGCGGAGTACTCCTGGAGGTGGGCAGCGCGGACGAACGCCTCGTCGAAGACGACGGATCGGTATTCGTCCTCACCACCGCCGGGGAACCCCTGGGGCGTCCCCTCAGGCGGGTCGCCACGCCCTGCCATACCTTCAGGGTAGGTCGGCGGGAGCTTCGGTAAACGCCCAGGTACACGACAAGTTCGGAAGAATTCCGCCGAGGGCCCGGGTGCGGGCCGAGCAGGGCAGGAGCGGCCTGTTCGGCCTCTCGGTGGACGCCGGGCGCCATCCGGGGGACGCCGTACGCCGACGGCGGGACGCCGTACGCCGACGGGAGGGCGTCGACGCTAGCCGGGGGATGCCGACCGGGCCGCGGGGGCGTGGGCCGCGGGTGGGGCGGGGTTCGGCTTGGGCGTGTCGACGCCGGTGGTGGCCGGCGGGGGGATCTGGTCCTGGCGGTTGGCGGCCGCGCCCCGGTAGACGGCGCTGAACGCCAGGGCGACCATGCCGATCCCCATGAGGAGGGCGAGGAGCCAGGCGACGGGGCGGTGCCAGCGGGCGCTGCCCCGGTAGGGGCGCAGGGCGCCGCCGTGGCGGCCGTAGGGGCTGGCGTCGTCGCCGATGTCGTCGGGCTCGTAGGTGTGTCCGGTGGGGTCGTGGAGGCCCTCGTAGGGGTCGTCGTCGGCAGGGCCGCCACCGGCGCGGGCGCGGGCCGCCTCGGCCTCGGCGCGGGCCTGGGCGGCGGCGAGGAGCCGCTCGACCGCGGTCGGCTCGTGGACGGTCGCGGCCCGTACGAAGTCCTCGTCGAACACCACGTCGGCGTAGACCTCGTCAGCGCCTCCGCGGTCGACAGAGTCCTCGGGGTCCCCGCCGTCCTGGAACGGCCTGCCCCCCATGTCGTCCGGCACGGATTCAGAGTAGACCCGGAAGGTGGTTTTGGGCAGGGAGAGTGCGAACCCTCCCCGCCCGTACCCGCCCGTACCGAAAGGAGGTGTTACCGCACGTGACCGTCACCGGTGACGATGTACTTGGTCGAGGTCAGCTCCGGAAGGCCCATGGGGCCCCGGGCGTGCAGTTTCTGGGTGGAGATGCCGATCTCCGCGCCGAAGCCGAACTCGCCGCCGTCCGTGAAGCGGGTGGAGGCGTTCACGGCGACCGTGGTGGAGTCGACCAGCTGGGTGAAGCGGCGGGCCGCGGCCTGCGAGGTGGTGACGATCGCCTCGGTGTGGCCGGAGGACCACGTGCGGATGTGCTCGACGGCCTTGTCGAGGGAGTCGACGACGGCGGCGGCGATGTCGTACGAGAGGTACTCGGTCTCCCAGTCCTCGGCCGTGGCCGGTACGACGGTGGCCTTGGAGCCCTCGGCGAGGGCGAGGACCCGCTCGTCGGCGTGGACGGTGACGCCGGCCTCCGCGAGGGCGTCGAGGGCCCTGGGCAGGAAGGCGTCGGCGACGTCCTGGTGGACGAGGAGGGTCTCGGCCGCGTTGCAGACGCTGACCCGGTGGGCCTTGGAGTTGAGCAGGATGTCGACGGCCATGTCGAGGTCGGTCTGCGCGTCGACGTAGACGTGGCAGTTGCCGGTGCCGGTCTCGATGACCGGGACGGTGGACTCCTCGACGACCGTCCGGATCAGGGAGGCGCCGCCGCGCGGGATGAGGACGTCGACGAGGCCGCGGGCGCGCATCAGCTCGCGGACCGACTCGCGGGACTCGCCGGGGACGAGCTGGATGGCGTCGGCGGGCAGTCCGGCGCCGCCGACGGCGTCCCGCAGGACCTTCACCAAGGCGGTGTTGGAGGCGTAGGCGGAGGACGAGCCGCGGAGCAGGACGGCGTTGCCGGACTTGAGGCAGAGGGCGGCGGCGTCGACGGTGACGTTGGGGCGGGCCTCGTAGATGATGCCGACGACGCCGAGGGGCACGCGGACCTGGCGCAGGTCGATGCCGTTGGGGAGGGTGGAGCCGCGGACGACCTCGCCGACGGGGTCGGGCAGCGCGGCCACGTCGCGGACGTCGGCGGCGATGGCCCGGACGCGCTCCGGGGTGAGGGTGAGCCGGTCGATGATCGCCTCGCTGGTCCCGGCTTCGCGGGCCTTGGCGATGTCCTCGGCGTTGGCCTCGACGATCTCCGCGGTGCGGACTTCGAGGGCGTCCGCGATCGCCAGCAGGGCGTCGTCCTTGGCCGCGCGCGGGAGTGGCGCGATTTCGGCGGCGGCGCCACGGGCCCGGTAGGCGGCCCGGGTGACCGGGGAGAGGTTGTCGAGGGGCGTGAGCGAGGTCATGCCCGCAGGGTACTGGCACCCCTGCGGACATCCCTCACGTATCCCGCACTCCGAGACGTACGTCCCCACCCGCGAGACGCCCGCCGCCACCGAGACGCCCGCAGCCTTTGGGACGTACGCGCCGGGGACGCGTCCGCGCCGCTCAGTACGGGTGGACGCCGACCGGGGCCGCTGGGGGCGGGCCGTAGCCCTCCGCGATCCGCTGGTGGTAGGTCTCGCGGTCGATGACCTCCAGGCCGACGATCTCCCACGGCGGCAGCTTGGCGGTCTGCCGGTGCTCGCCCCACAGGCGCAGGGCGACGGCCGCGGCGTCGTGCAGGTCGCGGGCCTCCTCCCAGTACCGGATCTCGGCGTGGTCGTTGGCGTACCGGCTGGTCAGCAGGAAGGGGTGGTCGTGGGCCAGCTGTTCGAGCCCGCGTCGCACCTCCTTCAGCGGCGACTCCACACCCGAAACGCTGAGGGTGATGTGCCAGAGTTTGGACACGGGCTGTTCCCTGGCGCGTACCTCACGCGTCTCGCGAACCTCTCGTGCCTCGATGGTGGTCTCGGTCTTCCTGTCCGTGGACCTGTCCCGTGCCTCGTCGAAGTCGGCTCCGGCCTCGACACTGGTCAGGGCGCGTTCGGCAGTCCCTCGGGGCAGTGCCCCTGGGCGCGCTCGTCTCACCGGCGGCCTCCTGTGTGATGCGTGTGGTGCTGTACCCCGCCCTGCTCTTACCCCCGAGACAAAGTTGACCAGCCCGAGGCGGCACGTGGGGCGGTTTTGGGGAACGTCCCTTCCGGATGGCCGCACTTTCAGCCGTTTCGGGTGGGGCGCGAGGGTCAGCGGATGACGACCAGGTCGTCCCGGTGGACGACCTCGCGCTCGTACTCCGGCCCGAGGTCCTTGGCGAGCTCGTGGGTGGAGCGCCCGAGCATCCGGGGAATCTCCTTGGCGTCGAAGTTGACGAGTCCACGGGCGACGGCCCGGCCCGCGGTGTCGCGGAGTTCGACGGGGTCGCCGGCCACGAAGTCGCCCTCGATTCCCGCGACTCCGGCCGCGAGCAGGGACTTCTTGCCCTCGACGACGGCTCGTACGGCCCCGTCGTCAAGGGTCAGGGAGCCCTGCGGGGTGGAGGCGTGGGCGAGCCAGAGCAGCCGGTCGGCGGAGCGGCGGCCGGTGCGGTGGAAGTACGTGCCGGTGTCACGGCCGCTGAGGGCGTCGGCGGCGCGGCTCGCGGAGGTGAGGACGACGGGGATGCCCGCGGCGGCGGCGATGCGGGCGGCCTCCACCTTGGTGACCATGCCTCCGGTGCCGACGCCCGCCTTGCCGGCCGAGCCGATCTCCACGTGGGCGATGGACTCCGGTCCTGTGACCTCGGCGATCCTCGACGTGCCGGGCTTGGCCGGGTCCCCGTCGTAGAGGCCGTCGACGTCGGAGAGCAGGACGAGCAGGTCGGCGCGGACGAGATGGGCGACGAGGGCGGCGAGCCGGTCGTTGTCGCCGAAGCGGATCTCGTCCGTGGCGACGGTGTCGTTCTCGTTGACGACGGGCAGCGCGCCCATGGCGAGGAGCTGGTCGAGGGTCCGGTACGCGTTGCGGTAGTGGGCGCGGCGGCTGGTGTCGTCGGTGGTGAGGAGGACCTGGCCGACGCGGACGCCGTAGCGGGCGAAGGAGGCGGTGTAGCGGGCGACGAGGAGGCCCTGGCCGACGCTGGCGGCGGCCTGCTGACGGGCGAGGTCCTTGGGCCGGCGGGTGAGGCCGAGCGGTGCGAGGCCGGCGGCGATGGCACCGGACGAGACGAGGACGATCTCCTTCTCGCCGCCGCTGCGGACCTTGGCGAGCACGTCGACGAGGGCGTCGACGCGGTCGGCGTCGAGGCCCCCGGAGGCCGTGGTGAGTGAGGAGGAGCCGACCTTGACGACGATCCTGCGGGCCTCCGTCACGTACTGCCTCGCCACGTCCGTCCGTCCCGTCACCTGCGTCGTCACCTGCGTCGTCCTCACTCGGCTGTCCCGCGCGCCGCGTGCTCCCCGCCGCGGCTGCGAGGCAATCTACGCGAGCCGGGACGGCTGCCGCTCGTCCGTTTCGGTCCCTGGACCTGAGGCGGCGGGATCCTGCCCGGCGTTCCGGGGGACCAGGATCCGCTGCGAGATCAGGTAGGTGAACGGGATGGCGACGACGGCCGCGACGAGTGGCGCGATCCTGTCGTCCATGTGTGCCCAGGTGACGAGCGCGTACAGACCGACACTCTGCACCAGGTAGTTGGTGACGTTGGTGAGGGGGAAGAGGGCGAACTTCTTCCAGGTCGGCCGGGTCCGGTAGGTGAAGTAGGTGTTGAGGAAGAAGGAGCCGACCATGCTGAGGAGGAAGGCGAGGGAGTAGGCGGCGAAGTACGGCATCCACGGGTGGAGGAGCAGGTAACACCCGAAGAACGTGCCGGTGTTGACCCCGCCGACCAGCGCGAAGCGGAAGATCTGCGCGAGTCGCGCCCGACGCCCGCGCGTCCCTTCGTCGAGGCCTTCCTCCCCGCCCATCAGTGCTCCCGCTCGGAGGCGGCCACGCCGATGCGCTCGGCGGTGGCGTGGTCGGCGGCCGTGTGGCCGAAGGAGCGGTGCGTCTCCTTCACGAGGAAGTGGGGACGGCGCTTGGTCTCGTAGTAGATGCGGCCGATGTACTCGCCGATCAGCCCGAGCATCGTCATCTGCACGCCGCCGAGCCCCACGATGATCGCGACCAGGGTGACGTAACCGGGAGCGGTGACGCCCTGGGTGAAGGCGGTGACGGTCACCCAGATCGCGTACACGGCGGCGAGGCCGGTCAGCATCATGCCGCCCCAGAGCGCGATGCGCAGCGGGCGGTTGTTGAAGGAGATCAGCCCGTCCATGCCGTAGTTGACCAGGGAGCTGAACTTCCACTTCGTCTCACCGCCCTCGCGTGCGGCGTTCTGGTAGTCGAAGGTGACGGTGTCGAAGCCGATCCAGGAGAAGAGCCCCTTGGAGAAGCGGTTGTACTCGGGCAGCGAGAGCAGGGCGTCGACGGCGGGGCGGGAGAGCAGACGGAAGTCTCCGACGCCGTCGGTGAGCTCCACGTCCACCCAGCGGTTGACGGCCTTGTAGTACGTGCGGCTCAGAGCGCTGCGGAGCTTCTTGTCCCCTTCGCGCGTGCGTCGCGCTATCACCTGGTCGTGGCCCTGGTGGTGGAGGTCGAGCATGCGCCCGAGCAGCTCCGGCGGGTGCTGGAGGTCGGCGTCCATGATCACCACGGCGTCGCCCACGGACTTGCGCAGGCCCGCGAGCATGGCGGCCTCCTTGCCGAAGTTCCGGCTGAAGGAGGCGTACTGCGTGCGGTTCGGGTGCTGGGCGGCGATCTCGCGGAGCTTGCCCAGCGTCCCGTCGGAGCTGCCGTCGTCCACGTAGCAGATCTCGTAGTCGACCGAGAGGGTGTCGAGCACCTGACGCATCCGGGCGTCGAAGAACTCGACGACGTCTTCCTCGTTGAAGCAGGGGACGACGACGGAAAGTTTGGTCATGGAACGGTCACTCCAGAGGAATGGGCAAGCACGCTCTGAGGGGCCGCCACCGGACTTTTCTCCAAGTGGCGCAAGGTGGCAAAAGGTGGTGACGGCCGTACGGCGTGCCCCACGTGGCCGCGCCTGTCGGCATGTCGTCCACACAATAAGGCATGCGGGAAAGATCTTGGATCTGTGTGGCATTTCACCCATTTGTCACCTACCGAGACGCACCCGAAACAGCAGGAGCTACCACCGGTGAGCAGGACCACCATTTCAGAGCGCGGCAAGGTACCGGCGACCGAGGACGAAGCGGAGAGCGACACCCCCGGCGGCAAGGGGTTCTCCCGGGCGCTGAGCGGGGTCGCGCTCGTCGTCGCCGTCGGATCGGGGGCGCTGCTCGCGGTCGGCGCGTTCCTCGGCCTCTACGTCCGCCCCACGTCCGACGACTGGTGCGCCCTCTGGAAGGCCCGGGACCTGGGCGTCCTGGGGATCAGCGCGGACTTCTACACCACCCAGAACGGCCGCGTCACCAACGCCTTCCTCACCGGTCTCGTCTACACCGACGGCATGCGGGGGGCGAAGCTGATGCCCGCCTTCCTGGTGGTCGCGCTCGGCGCCGTCCTCTTCTTCCTCGCCCGCGCCGCGCTGCGCGCCCTGGGCTGCCCCCAGCCCCCCGCGGTGCTCCTCGTGGCCGCCGTGGCGCTCTTCGAGGCGCTCCTGTTCTTCGCCGGCACCCGCTCGTACCAGGTACTGCTCTGGGCCCCGGCCACGATCTCCCACACCCTGCCGAGCCTGATCGGCCTCGCGGCCGTGCTCGGCGCCGTCGCCGCGGCCCGCTCCCGGCGCCCGTGGGCCCGGAACGCCGCCGTGGCCACGGCGGTCCTGACGGGCCTGGCGGTCGGCATGCTCAGCGAACCGTTCACCATGGTGGCCGGGATCTTCGCGCTCGCCGCCGGACTCGTCTGCCTCCCCCGCCTCGGCCGGGCGAAGGACTGGTACGTCACCACCTGGTGCGCCGCGGCCTGTGTCGGGCTCGCCGGGGGCCTCGCGCTCCTGTACACCTCCCCCGGGGCGCGGTGGCGGCGCTCCCAGAACCCGGAGAAGCCGCTGACGCTCGCGGAGCTGGGGGAAACGTTCCGCGACTGGTGGCGCATCTGGCAGACGATCATCGACCAGTGGGCGTACCTGGGCGTCGTCGCCGTCGGCGTCCTCCTCGGTCTGGGCATCGCCTTCGCCGGGCCGTCCGGTGCCCGCGACGCCTTCGCCGGAGCGGGCCGGCCGCGTCGGGTGCCGTGGATCGCGGCGCTCCTGCCGGTGCCGCTGATCGCCGTGGCGAGCCTCGGCGTCACCTACGGTCTGCGCAGCGGTTACGGGCCGGCCGGCTGGACGTACGGCCGGACCTGGACGAACTTCCTCGTCCCGCTGCTGCTCCTGCTCTGCGCGTACGGCACCTGGGCCGGCCACCGGCTCGGGCGACTGCTCCGGGCCCCGGGCCGCCCCGCCGCCCGCGCCGCCACGCTGGTCGCGGTGGGCACGCTCGCCCTGGGCAGCGCGACCGCGCTGGTGCAGCCGGTGTACACGCTGACCAGGCAGACGGTCCACCGCAGCATCGCCTGGGACCTCCAGAGCGCCCGGATCCGCGCGGAGGTGGCGAACGGGGCCACGGAGGTGACGTACCGCCCGCTGCCCATCGCCTCGCTCGCGGAACCCTTCTTCACCCGGGTGTACGCGCGGGACTGGGTGGCGCAGTGCGCGTCCCGGTACTACGGAGTGGAACGGATCCGCCGCCCCTGACCGCCCGCCCGACCGCGCGCGATACGGTCGGATCCGACCGCCCCGTGGCAGTCGCGTCCGCCGTCCGCCGCAGCCGACGCCCCTCTTCCCCGTTTCCGCCCCGCGGAACCTGGAAAGAGGTGTGTTTCCCGTCACTGCGCGCGCTCGGCCGCGAGGAGCGCTCGGGGCACCGGCTGGGCACGCGTGACCTGCGTGGAGGTCGTCGAACTGGAAACGCCCGTACGGGCGACTCCCGACACGCCCGGATGGTTGCCCTCACGGGTACGGTTCGCTCCGTCACGATCGGGTCACGGCGCGCGCCGTATCGTCGGAACGCACGACGAACCGGACGGGAAACACCAGGTAGCTTGGGTGTGCCTGGAGGAAAGACAAGTGGATCGAGGTGCAAGTGCCTGACGTCTCCGTGGTCGTCATCGCGTACAACGACGCAGAGCGTCTCCCGACGGCCGTTCAGTCGGTACTGGATCAGACTCTGCACGGCGTCGAAGTGGTGATCGTCGACGACTGCAGCAAGGACAGCACCTTCGAGGTCGCCCAGGCGCTCGCCGCCGCGCATCCTGACCGGGTCAGGGCCTTCCAACTGCCGCAGAACAGCGGCGGCTGCGGCGCGCCCCGCAACCACGGCATCCAGCAGTGCGCCGGCGACTACGTCATGTTCCTCGACAGTGACGACGTGCTCGAGCGCAACGCCTGCCGCAACATGCTGGACGCCGCGGAGAGCACCGGCTCCGACATCGTCGCCGGCCTCTGCGTCCGCGTGCACCTGGACAGCCGCAACCAGAAGAAGACCACCTGGTACCCCTGGCTGTACTCCAAGACCCGGACGATCGAGTCGATCACCGAGCTGCCGGACCTGCTGACCTTCGACACGCTGTCGACGAACAAGTGCTACCGCCGCGAGTTCCTCCTGGAGTCCGGGCTCGAGTTCCCGGTCGGCATCCACTACGAGGACCTGCTCTTCTCGGCCCAGGCCTACGTCGCCGCGCGCCGGATCACGCTCATCCCGAACACGGTCTACTACTGGAACGTGCAGGAGAGCGCCGCCGCCAAGTCGATCAGCAACCGGCGCCACGAGATCGCCAACTTCGTGCACCGCATGGAGATCCACCGCCGTGTGGACGCCCTGCTGGAAAGCAAGGGCTACGACGAGCTCAAGTACCGCAAGGACATCAAGTTCCTCAAGCACGACCTGGTCCTCCACTTCCGTGACCTGGCGCTGCTCGACGAGGACTACCGGCGCGAGTTCGCCGAGCTGGCCAACGGCTACCTCGACGAGATCGCCCCGCAGGCGTACGAGGAAGTGCAGCCGCTGCACGCCATCTGCGCCTACCTGCTGAGCAAGGAGGACTGGGACAACCTGCTCCCGGCCACCGAGGCGCTCACCAACCCGGGCCGCCTCACCTCCCCGCTCGCCGAGGTCGACGGCCAGATCTACTGGTGCGACCGGCACCTGGACACCGAGCAGGGCCGTCAGATCCTCGACGTCACCCCGCGCGGCTTCCACACCCGCCCGCTCAGGGCGCTCGCCCTCGGCAACAAGCTGACGTCGTACGAGAGCACCGACGGCGTCGTCAAGCTCGCCGGCCGGGTGGTCAACCCGCTGGGGCGGATCGCCCCGGACGCCGACATCAGCGCCGCCCTCGAGTTCTCGGCCCGCCGCAGCGTCGGCGGCAAGACCGCCCACATCCCGGTGACGTCGATCCGGCACGCCGGCCAGTGGATCGAGTGGGAGGGCACGGCGGACATCGCCCGGACCGTCCGCCCGCTCGGCATCATCGACGCCGTCTGGGACGTCCGCCTGATCCTCATGGTCGACGGCCAGCGGCTGCGCACCCGGGTCTCCGTCGGCGCCACGTCCCTCGACAACGCCCGCGCCCTGAAGGTCCGCCCGCGGCTGACGACGCTGGTCTCCGACCGCCTCGTCCCCGAGATCACGAAGAAGGGCAACCTCTCCTACGTGCTCTCCGCCGAGGGCAAGGCGGCCGTGCACACCTCCTCGATGATCGAGGGCGCCATGCACGGGCGCACCGCCCAGCTGGCGAAGACGAGCCTGCGCCGCCTGCTCAAGGCGAAGAAGGACCTGAACTCGGGCGAGACGAAGCTCCGCGTCTACCACGACTTCTACAGCAAGCTGCCGATCCGCAAGGGCCTCGTGGTCTTCGAGAGCCACCTCGGCAAGCAGTACAGCGACAGCCCCAAGGCGATCTACGAGGAGATGCGCCGTCAGGGCGTCCCCTTCGACGCCGTGTGGTCCTACGCGGGCGCGAAGCCGACCGGCTTCCCCGAGGACGCCACCCTGGTGCAGCGCTGGAGCTGGCAGTACCTGCGGGCGCTCGCCCAGGCCGAGTTCTGGATCGACAACCAGGGCTTCCCGCTGCGCCTCACCAAGCGCCCGGGCACCACGTACATCCAGACCTGGCACGGAACCGCCCTCAAGCGGATGGGCTTCGACGAGCCCAACACCAAGGCACGCGGGCTCGCCGCCCAGGCCTCCTTCCAGAAGTCCCTGGACCGCTTCGACCACTTCCTGATCAGGGGCGAGCACGACCGGCGCACCCTCGCGAAGGGCTTCCGGCTCCGCGACGAGGTACTGCTGCCCGTCGGCTACCCGCGCAACGACGATCTCGCCGAGGCGCGCCGCCAGGAGACCGAGACCGGTGTCAGGGAGCGCGGCCCGCTCGCGGCCGAGCTGGGCATCGACCCGGAGAAGAAGGTGCTGCTGTACGCGCCGACCTTCCGGGCCGCCCCCGGCGGCAAGGTGCGAGCCTTCCAGCCCCCGTTCGACATCGAGGAGTTCGCCGAGCGCTTCGGCGACACCCACACCCTGCTGATCAGGACGCACTACCTGAACAGCGTGAGCCTGCCGCCGTCGGTCAGCGGACGGGTCGTCGACGTCTCCCGTCACCACGACATCACCCCGATCCTCGCCCTCGCGGACGGGCTGATCACCGACTACTCGTCCGTGATGTTCGACTACGGGCTGCTCGACCGCCCGATGATCTTCTTCACGTACGACTACGACGAGTACGCCAAGGAGAACCGGGGCACCTACTTCGACCTGAAGGAGCGCGCGCCGGGCCCGGTCGTGGCCACGGAGGAGGAGCTCTTCGGAGTGATCGCCAACTTCAAGGACGAGGCCGACACCAAGTACGCGGCGGCCCGTCAGCGGTTCAACGCCGAGTTCAGCGAGTACGACCGGGGCGACGCGGCCCGTCAGATCGTCGCCAAGTTCTTCACCAGGAGCGGGAAGTGACCAACCAGACCCTCGTGTCCGGCGGCCGCGACATCTTCATCGTCTCCAACAGCGTGGACGAGATGGGCGGTGTGACCACCTGGACGCACCAGATGGCCCGGGAGTTCACCGACCGTGGCCACAAGGTCCACGTCATCGGCATCACTCCCGCCCCGGCCGGCCGGCAGCACGAGTTCCCGGAGCCGCTGCCGTACGACACCACCACGCTGTACGACGCGCACCCGCCGCAGGCGAAGCCGCTGCGCGGTCTCAAGGGCAAGCTCAACGCGGCGGAGCGGCGGCGCAACGCCGCCCGTGCCGCCGGGATGCGGGAGCGCGCGGACCGGATGACGGCGCTCTTCGCCGCCGCCCGGCCGGGCGCGGTCGTCATCGTGACCCAGGTGTGGGCGATGGAGTGGGTCTCCCTCGCCGACACCAAGGGCCACGTGCTGATCGGCATGAGCCACGAGTCGTACGCGGCCAGCGCCGGGTCCTCCCGGCTCGCCCGTGTGAAGCGCTTCTACAAGGACGTCGACCGGCTCCTCGTCCTCACCCCCGGCGACGCGGACCAGTGGATCCGCGCCGGCATGGACAACGTCGGCCACATGCCGAACGCCCTGCCGTTCATGCCCTCGGCCCCGGCGCCGCGCAGCGAGAAGGTCGTCGTCTCGATCGGCCGCCTCTCGCACGAGAAGGGCGTCGACATGCTGCTCGACAGCTGGGCCGAGATCGCCTCCCGTCACCCCGACTGGAAGCTGCGGATCTACGGCGCCGGCGACGAGGAGCAGCCTCTTCGGCAGCGGACCACCGCTCTGGGCCTCGACGGGTCCGTGGAGTGGATGGGCCGTACCAACGACGTGCTCGGGGCGCTCTCCCAGGGCTCCGTGTTCGCGCAGGCGTCCCGTGCCGAGGGCTTCCCCATCACGCTCCTGGAGGCGATGGCGGCGGGCGTGCCCTGTGCCGCGTTCGACTGCGCTCCCGGCGTCCGGGAGATCATCAGGGACGGCGAGGACGGGCTGCTCGCGCGGCTCGGCAACGCGATGGAACTCGGCGCGCACATCAGCACGCTGATCTCCGACAAGGAGCTGCGCGACCGGATGGGCGACGCCGCCTTCGAGAACGTGAAGCGGTACTCGGCCGACGAGATCACCGACCGCTGGGAAGCGCTGTTCACCTTCCTGGAGCGCTGACGGTCCGCACCGCAGCACCTGCTGTACCCGCTGTACCTACGGGAACGGGCCGGGGAGATGTCTCCCCGGCCCGTTCCCGTACGCCCGTTCCGGTACGCCCTCTTCGGGTCAGACGGTGGCGCCGCGGCGGGCGACCCAGCCGGCCCACGCCGAACCGATCATGTCGCGCACGTCGTAGCGGGCCTTCCAGCCCAGCTCGGTGGCGATGCGGTCGGCGGAGGCGACGACCCGGGCGGGGTCGCCGGCGCGGCGCGGGGTGACGAGCGGCTCGGCCGTGTGGCCGGTGATCTCGTTGATCAGCGCGACCATCTCGGTGACGGAGACGCCCTCACCGCGGCCGATGTTGACGGTCAGGTCGCGCGGCTCGCCCGCCTCGGCCCACTCCGCGAGCTTGCGCGCCGCGACGAGGTGGGCGTCGGCCAGGTCCTCGACGTGGATGTAGTCGCGGATGCAGGTGCCGTCGGGAGTGTCGTAGTCGTCGCCGAAGACGCGCGGGGACTCCCCGGCGTCGAGGCGCTCGAAGACCATCGGGACCAGGTTGAAGACGCCGGTGTCGGCGAGCTCGGGGGTCGCCGCGCCGGCCACGTTGAAGTAGCGCAGGCAGGCGGTGGAGATGCCGTGGGCGGCGCCCGCGGCGCGGACCAGCCACTCACCGGCGAGCTTGGTCTCGCCGTACGGGCTCAGCGGCAGGCAGGGGGTCTCCTCGGTGACGAGGGCGACGTCCGGCATGCCGTAGACGGCGGCCGAGGAGGAGAAGAGGAAGTTGCGCACGCCCGCGGCGGCGACCGCCTCAAGGAGGACGGTGAGGCCGATGATGTTCTCGCGGTAGTAGTGCAGCGGCAGTTCGACGGACTCGCCGACCTGCTTCTTGGCCGCGAGGTGGACGACGCCCGTCACACCGTGTTCGGCGATCGTCCGGTCCAGGACCTCGCGGTCGAGGGTGGAGCCGACCACCAGGGGGACGCCTTCGGGCACCCGCTCCTCGTACCCCGTGGACAGGTCGTCGAGGACGACGACCCGCTCGCCCGCCTGCGTCATGGCGCGGACCACGTGTGAGCCGATGTATCCGGCACCGCCGGTGATCAGATAAGTCATAGCGCCCCAAACCCTTTCACTGAGAACTGCGGACAAGCCGACGGAGCCGGGCTCCGACCGCGCGGAGCCCGTCGCGGGCGCCGGGGGCGATCCGCACCGCCAGCGACCCGTTCGCCGTGTCGTACTCCTGCACAAGGAGTACACCGTACCGGGTGCTCGGAAGCACCGAGCGCCGCGGGGAAGCGTCCTGCGGGCGGAGCGAAGTGGTGTACGACTCACCATTCGCACAGGTCACCGTGACGGTGATGTCCCACAGCTGGACGCCCTGACGGCCGCGGCGGCGGCCCTCGTCGGCCAGTCCGGTGAACCGGACCGGGACGCGGGCGCTCCAGCGGCCCTCCGCTCCCTCGGCTCCCCCGGCTCCCTCGGCCCCTTCCGTCCCCTCCGCTCCGTCCGCCCCGGCGCCGGCGCGCAGCTCGACCCGTTCGGTACGGGCGGGCTCGGCGTCGCCGCGCGGCAGGAACGCGAGTTCGGCGGTGCGGGGGCCGGCCTCGGCGAGCCGTCCGTACAGGTCCCGCACCGTGAAGTGCAGGAAGCCGCCGCCGGCGCGCGAGACGGCGTCCACGACGAGCGGCAGTTCGTCGAGCGGCGACCGGTCCATGCCGTCGAGGCGGGCCTCCGGCAGGTCCTCGGCCCAGACGGCCGCGGCGGGGGTGCCGGCGTACGGCGGGAGCAGCCGAGCCGGGTTCGCGCACAGCCGGGACAGCCGGAGCAGGTCCCGCGGCTCCTCCGCGGCCAGCAGGAAACGGGCCGTCCAGCGGGCGGGTGCGGCGGCGGCGGCGATCTCCGGCTCCTGGAAGCCGGCCAGGTGCTCGCGGGTGGCCGCCCACCACGCGGCGCGGTGGGCGGCGTCGCGCAGCCGCAGGTCCCTGGCGTACATCCGCAGGTCGTGTTCGAGGAACTTGGTGCGGCAGGCGGCGGCGAGTTCCTCGCGGCCCGCCTCGGCGAAGGTCGCGACGGCAGCGCGATGGGCGGCGATCCGGTCCTGCCAGTTGGAGACGCCCTGTCGGTCGAGGGAGATCGACAACTGGGCGGCGGCCCGGCGGACGTGCCAGACGTAGACGGTGTCCGGGATCACGGCGACGCGGGGGGCGGCGGCGTACACCCGGGCGGTGAAGAGGAAGTCCTCGTAGACGAAACGGCCGTCGGGGAAGCGGATGCCGTGCTCTTCGAGGAAGGCGCGGTCGTACACCTTGTTGACGCAGAGGGTGTCGTGGAGGAGGGGGCGCAGCTCCTCGGGCGACTCCAGGACGGCCGGCTCCCGGTAGAGCTCGGGCTGCCAGCGGACGTCCCTGCCCTCGGGGAGTTCACGCCGTACGCACACGCCGACGGCCACCGGGGCGCGGTGCCGCTCCGCGGCGGCGACCAGGGCCTCGGCGGCGCCGGCGGGCAGGACGTCGTCACTGTCGAGGAACATGACGTACGGGGCGGTGGCGGCGCGGATGCCGTCGTTGCGCGGGGTGCCGCAGCCCCCGCTGTTCTCCGTGCGGCGCACCACCCGCAGCCGGGGGTGCAGGGCGGCCAGCTCGTCGAGCACCCGCGCCGTCCCGTCACCGGAGCAGTCGTCGACCGCCACGACCTCGGCGACCACGGGCCCCTGGTCGAGCGCCGACCTGATGGCCTCACCGACCAGTGCCTCGTCGTTGTAGGCGATGACGACGACGCTGAGCCTGGCTGCGGTCTCGGTCGTGGGGGCGGTACTCACACCAGGATCCTACGGGAGCGCCCCGCCCCGGCCGTCGGCCGACCGAGGCGCCCCCGCTCCGCTAGAACGGGTCGAACTAGAACGGGTCGAACTCGTCGAACTCGCGCTGGGGGTCGTCCCGCTCCGCGTCGCGGTCGCGGCGGCGCTGGGCCGCCGGGCGCGGGGCCTCCAGGCGATGGTCCTCGCCGCGGCGGCCGAGCATCTCGGCGCCGGCCATCATCGACGGCTCCCAGTCGAAGACGACCGCGTTCTCCAGGGAGCCGATCGCGACGCCGTCGCCCGCGCGGGCGCCCGCCTTCATCAGCTGGTCCTCGACGCCGAGGCGGTTGAGGCGGTCGGCCAGGTAGCCCACGGCCTCGTCGTTGTTGAAGTCGGTCTGGCGGACCCAGCGCTCCGGCTTCTCGCCGCGCACCCGGTACACCTCCTCGGCCTCGTCGTACGTGACCGTGAAGCCCGCGTCGTCGACGGCCTTCGGGCGGATGACGATACGGGTCGCCTCCTCCTGCGGCTTGGCCGCGCGCGCCTCCGCGACGATGCCGGCGAGCGCGAAGGAGAGCTCCTTGAGGCCGAGACGGGCCACGGCGGAGACCTCGAACACCTGGTAGCCGCGCTCCTCCAGGTCCGGGCGGATCATGTCCGCGAGGTCCTGGCCGTCCGGGATGTCGACCTTGTTGAGCACGACGATGCGGGGCCGGTCCTCCAGGCCGCCGTACTGCCGGAGCTCCTCCTCGATGATGTCGAGGTCGGTCACCGGGTCACGGTCGGACTCGAGGGTCGCGGTGTCCAGGACGTGCACGAGGACCGAGCAGCGCTCCACGTGGCGCAGGAACTCCAGGCCCAGACCGCGGCCCTGGCTGGCGCCCGGGATCAGACCCGGCACGTCGGCGATCGTGTAGACGGTCGAACCGGCCGTGACGACGCCCAGGTTCGGGACGAGCGTGGTGAAGGGGTAGTCCGCGATCTTCGGCTTGGCAGCCGAGAGGACCGAGATGAGCGAGGACTTGCCGGCGCTGGGGTAGCCGACGAGCGCCACGTCGGCGACGGTCTTCAGCTCCAGGACGATGTCCCGCGACTCGCCGGGCTCGCCGAGGAGCGCGAAGCCGGGGGCCTTGCGGCGCGCGGAGGACAGAGCCGCGTTGCCGAGGCCGCCGCGGCCGCCCTGGCCCGCGACGAAGGTGGTGCCCTGGCCGACCAGGTCGGCGAGCACGTTGCCCTGCTTGTCGAGGACGACGGTGCCGTCGGGCACGGTCAGGACCAGGTCCTGGCCGTCCTTGCCGGAGCGGTTGTCACCGGCGCCGGGCTGCCCGTTGGTCGCCTTGCGGTGGGGCGAGTGGTGGTACTCGAGGAGCGTGGTGACCGCCTGGTCGACGACCAGGGTCACATCGCCGCCGCGGCCGCCGTTGCCGCCGTCGGGTCCGCCGAGCGGCTTGAACTTCTCCCGGTGAACGGAGGCGCAGCCGTGGCCCCCGTTACCCGCGGCGACATGCAGCTCGACGCGGTCCACGAAGGTGGTCATGGTTCTGTGCCTCCAGTTACTTCTGGGTGGAATGTCTATCTAGTAACACGCGAAAGGCGGACCCGCTTCCCGTACGGGAAGTGAGGTCCGCCTCCGCAAAGATCCGATCAGGCGACCGGAACGATGTTCACGACCTTGCGGCCACGGTGGGTGCCGAACTGCACCGAACCGGCCTGCAGGGCGAACAGCGTGTCGTCGCCGCCACGGCCGACGCCGGAGCCCGGGTGGAAGTGGGTGCCACGCTGGCGGATCAGGATCTCACCCGCGTTGACGACCTGACCGCCGAAGCGCTTCACGCCGAGCCGCTGGGCATTCGAGTCGCGCCCGTTCCGGGTGGACGATGCGCCCTTCTTGTGTGCCATGTCTCAGTCCCTCTTACTTCGCAGCCGCGGGGATACCGGTGACCTTGATCGCCGTGTACTGCTGGCGGTGACCCTGGCGACGGCGGTAGCCGGTCTTGTTCTTGTAGCGCAGGATGTCGATCTTGGCGCCCTTGTGGTGGTCCACGACCTCGGCCGTGACCTTGATGCCGGCCAGGACCCACGGGTCGCTGGTCACGGCGTCGCCGTCGACAACGAGCAGGGTCGAGAGCTCGACCGTGTCGCCAACCTTGGCAGTGGAAATCTTGTCAACCTCAACGATGTCGCCGACAGCAACCTTGTGCTGGCGACCACCGCTGCGCACGATGGCGTACACGCGGATCTCTCTCTCACTCGGGATCGAAACCTCTGAAGCCAGCCGCTCACACGGACCCGAGGGCCCGCGGCGTTCCGGAATCGGACGAGCGGCCTCTCCCGACGAGCGGGAGGGAGTTGCTCAGAGGCGCGGCGCGTCGATAGACACGCCGACGGTCTAGGTTACGGGCGGCTGCCTGCGAGGGTCAAATTCGCCCGGGCGGTACGGGCCGCCCCCGTGTCACGGAGGCGGCCCGTACCCCGCCGGTCAGTCCTGGGAAGGGGCGGCGGTCTTCTCCGCCGCCTTCTTCGCCGGGGCCTTCTTGGCGGTGGTGGTCTTCTTCGCCGCGGTCTTCTTGGTCGCCGCCGTCTTCTTGGTGGCGGCCTTCTTGGCCGTGGTCTTCTTCGCCGCGGTCTTGCGCGCCGCCGTCTTCTTGACGGGGGCGGACTCGGCCTCGGCATCGGCGGACACGTCAGCGGCCTCGGTGGCTTCGGGGGCCTCGGCCGGAACCGTGGTCACCACGACGACGGCGGCCTCCTCGGCGCCCGAGGGCGAACCGGCGGGAGCGGTGGCCTTACGGACCACCCGGCGGCGGGCACGCGGCGGGGCGGCCACGGGGGCCTCCTCGACGACGGGCTCGACGACGGCCTCGGCGACGGGCTCGCTGACCTGCTCCACGACCGGCTCCGGCGCGGCCTCGGCGACCGGCTCGGCCACCACGGGCTCGGCGGCGGCCGGCTCGGCAGCGGTCGGCTCGGCGGCCGGCTCCGTGGTCGAGACGACCGGGGAGGTCGCCCGGCGCGTGGCACGGCGACGGCCGCGCGGCGCCGGGGCGGTCTCCTCGACCACCGGCTCGGCGACGGGCTCGACGACAGCCTCGGCGACCGGCTCCACGACGGGTTCCGGCGCCGCGGCCCGCTCCGGCCTCGCCTCGTACTCGACCGTCTCGGTCTCCACGACCGGCCGGGGGGCGACCGGCGCGGACACCCTGCGGGTGGCGCGACGGCGGCCACGACCGCGCGTGGCGGCGGCCTCGGCCTCGGCGACGGAGCCGTACAGCTCCTCGTCGGGGGCGATCGGCTCGGGCAGGGCCACCGGGGCGGCCAGCTCGGCGGCGACCTCGGCCTCGGTCTCGACCAGGGTCTCGACGTCGGTCTCCACGGCCTCGGCGTGCTCGTGCTCGTGGACGTGCTCGGCGCCGCCGCGGCCGCGCTTCTTCGAGCGCTTGCCGCCGCCACCGCCACCGGCGGTGGTCGGCTGCTCCATGTGCACGATGACACCGCGGCCGTTGCAGTGGACGCAGGTCTCGGAGAAGGACTCCAGGAGGCCCTGGCCGACCCGCTTGCGGGTCATCTGGACCAGGCCCAGCGAGGTGACCTCGGCCACCTGGTGCTTGGTCCGGTCCCGGCCCAGGCACTCCAGGAGGCGGCGGAGCACCAGGTCGCGGTTGGACTCCAGGACCATGTCGATGAAGTCGATGACGACGATGCCGCCGAGGTCGCGCAGCCGCAGCTGGCGCACGATCTCCTCGGCCGCTTCGAGGTTGTTCCTCGTCACGGTCTCTTCGAGGTTGCCGCCCTGGCCGGTGAACTTGCCGGTGTTGACGTCGACGACGATCATCGCCTCGGTCTTGTCGATCACCAGCGAGCCGCCGCTCGGCAGCCAGACCTTGCGGTCGAGCGCCTTCATGAGCTGCTCGTCGATCCGGTACGTCGCGAAGACGTCGACCTCGCTCGTCCACCGGGACAGGCGGTCGGTCAGGTCGGGCGCGACGTGGTGGACGTACCCGTGGATGGTCTCCCACGCCTCGTCACCGCTGACGATGACCTTGGAGAAGTCCTCGTTGAAGATGTCGCGGACGACCCGGACGGTCATGTCCGGCTCACCGTAGAGCAGCGTCGGCGCGTTGCCGCTCTTCGCCTTCTTCTGGATGTCCTCCCACTGCGCCTGGAGCCGCTCGACGTCACGGCGCAGCTCGTCCTCGCTCGCGCCCTCGGCGGCGGTGCGCACGATGACGCCCGCGTCCTCGGGGACGATCTTCTTGAGGATGGTCTTGAGGCGGGCGCGCTCGGTGTCCGGGAGCTTGCGGCTGATGCCGGTCATCGAGCCTTCGGGCACGTACACGAGGTAGCGGCCGGGCAGCGAGACCTGGCTGGTCAGGCGGGCGCCCTTGTGGCCGATCGGGTCCTTCGTGACCTGTACGAGGACCGACTGGCCTGACTTGAGGGCGGTCTCGATGCGGCGCGGGCCGTTGCCCATGCCGAGCGCCTCGAAGTTGACCTCACCGGCGTACAGGACGGCGTTGCGGCCCTTGCCGATGTCGACGAAGGCGGCCTCCATGGACGGCAGCACGTTCTGGACCTTGCCCAGGTAGACGTTGCCGACGTACGAGGTGGCCTGCTCCTTGTTGACGTAGTGCTCGACGAGCACGTTGTCCTCGAGGACGCCGATCTGGGTGCGCTCGCCGTTCTGGCGGACGACCATGACGCGCTCGACGGCCTCGCGGCGGGCGAGGAACTCGGCCTCGGTGATGATCGGGACGCGGCGGCGGCCCTGCTCGCGGCCCTCGCGGCGGCGCTGCTTCTTGGCTTCCAGGCGGGTCGAGCCCTTGATGGACTGGACCTCGTCGGCGCCGGTGCCGGGCTCGGCCTTCTCGCGGGCCGGGCGGGGCTCGCGGACCTTGACGACCGTACGGACGCCGTCCTCTTCGGCGCCCTCGGCGTCGGCGGAGGCGTCACCGCTGCGACGGCGGCGGCGACGGCGACGGCGGGAGCTGCTGGAACCGCCGGCGAAGCCGTCGGCCTCGTCGTGCTCCTCGTCCTGCTCCTCCTCGGAGTCCTCGGACTCGTCGGAGCGCGGCTCCTCGCCCTCCTCGGCCTCCTCGACCTCGGTGAGCTCTCCGCGGCGGCGGCGACGGCCACCACGGCGGCGACGGCGCGACGGGCGGTCCTCGTACTCGTCCGAGTCGTCGGCCTCCTCGGCCTCGTCGATCTCGTCGGCCACGGCCTCGACCTCGGGCTCGTCGGCGACGGTGGCCGGGACGGGCTCGACGGCGACGGGCTCGCCACGGCGGCGACGGCGGCGGCGGGAGCCGGTCTCGGCGCGCTCGGCGGGCTCGGGGGCCTCCACGACCTCGGCCTCGACGGTCTCCTCGGCCTCGACCAGCTCCTCGTCCTCCGGCTCCGCCACGCCGGCGGCGGCGGCCGCGGCGGCGGTCTCCGGGGTCTGGAACATCGGCTCGGTGAAGACCGGGGCCTGGAAGACGGCGACGGAGGGACGCGCGGCTCGGCGCGGCTCGCGGGCCGGGGCCGGCTCGGCGGTGAACTGCGGGGAGGACGCGCGACGGCGGCCGCGGCCACGGGTGGCGGCGGTCTCGGCGGCGGTGACCTCGGCCTCGTCGGCGGCGATCTGCGCGACGGCGGCCGGGGGAAGCGACTCGCCGGTGGCGGTCTCGGCGGCCGCGGGGGTCTCGGCGGCTGCGGGGGTCTCGGAGCTCGCCTCGGGCGAGGTGACCCTACGGGTGGCACGGCGGCGGGCACGCGGGGCGGGCGCGGCGGCCTCCTCCGCGACCTCGGCGGGGGCCTCGACGGGCTCGGCCGCGGGGGCCGAGGCCACCGTCTCCTCGACGGCCGGAGCGCCGGCCGGGGCGGTGGCCTTACGGGTGGCCCGGCGGCGGGTACGGGCCGGCGGAGCGGCCTCGGGGGCCTCCTCCGCGACGGCCTCGACGACCTCGGCCTGGGCGGGCTCCGGGGTCTCGGCGGGGCTCTCGGCGGCGGCCGTGGAGGTCACCGGCGACGTGGCCTTGCGGGTGGCGCGGCGGCGGGTCCGCGGCGCGGGTGCGGCCTCGGCGGCCTCCCCTGCGGAGGCCTCGACGGCCGGCGCCTCGGCGGTCGCCGGGGTGTCGGTCGCGGTGGTCGCGTCCGTCACCGGCGGGCCGGCGGGGCGGGAAGCGGCGCGGCGCCTGCGGCGCGGCGGCAGCTTGTCACCGGGGGCAGTGGTGTCTTCGTTGGACTCGAGCATGCGGGGTTCTCCCGTCACGCTCCCGGGCGCCGCGCCTGGTTCCGGTCCGGCGGCACGGTCGCGCCTGTGGCGCGGTGCCGTCGTCCGGGGCGCGGTCGCCGCACGGGAGCTCTATGTCTGGCTCGCCGGTTCCGTACGCCCTGTGCGGACGGCCTGGCGAAAGTCTTCTGGTCAGTGCGCGGCCCGACCCAGGTGGCTCCCGAGTACCAGGGCTGCGCTACGACGACCGCTCCCTACGCGATGCCTGCACCCGGCGCCGTCGCAGAGGCGGTCGCGGCGGCCGTGGTTGATGCGGCCGTGACTGCCTCGCGGTCGGGCGCGAGCGGGTCGGTCACCGTGCCGGACTCCTCGTCGAAGAGCCCCTGCGCCAGCCTGGTCACCGCAGCGGGGACCGGCGGCGCCAGGTCGGCCACAGCTCGGAGACCGGACAGGACGTCGTCGGGTCGCACGGCAGGTGTCACGTGCCGAACAACCAGCCGCAGTATCGCACAGGCGCTGTCCAGCGGCCCATCACCCTGGGGATCACCCGGGGGGCGGGTCGCCGTCAGCTCGGTGACCGCGGAACGCGCGTCGAAGGTGCGGACGCCGTTCTTGGTCTTGCGCTGTACTTCCACGGTCTCGGCCGCGAGAAACACGTCGGTCGCCTTCTGGGCGTCCTCGACGGTGACGCCTTCGAGACGCAGCTCCCACACGGAGGCGGTGAGCCGGTCGGCGAGGCCCGAGGTCCGGGCCTCGACGGCGTCGGTGATGTCGAGGCCGGCCGGGAGGGACTCGTCGAGCAGGACCCGCAGGGTCTCCGGGTCGCGCGTCTCGGTGAGGGCGATCTCCAGGTACTCGGCCTCGGAGCCCGTTCCCGTCGGGGCGGCGTTGGCGTACGACACCTTGGGGTGCGGGGTGAAGCCGGCCGAGTACGCCATGGGCACCTCGGCACGGCGCAGGGCACGCTCGAAAGCGCGCTGGAAGTCACGGTGGCTGGTGAACCGGAGGCGGCCGCGCTTGGTGTAGCGCAGTCGGATGCGCTGCACCGCCGGTGCGGGCGGCGGGCCTTCGGGCTGTCGCTTGCCCAGTGGTTCTTCTCCTCGGTGCGGGGCGACGCGGGTGGCGCCGCCCACGAGATGTACGGGTCGTCCTGGGGGTCCCGCCCGGTTCACCCCCGCTTTCGCGGGGAGATCTCGGGGGCGGGCGCCGCGCCGGGAACGTTCGTTGTACTACCCAGAGTACGCGCCCGAGCCACCTCCGGTTCCCCGGGCCGGTCCGTCCGTGCCGCGCCGCCCAGGGCGCGCCAGGTGTCCCGGCGGGCCTGGCGGACGGCGGCGCGGGCGGCGGCGAGGGCGTCCTTGGCGGCCCGCCCGGTCTCGACGGCGACTCTGCGGGCCGGGGCCCAGAGGCTGTCGCGCACCCACCGCGCGGCCGGCCGGACGGTGTCGCGGACCCACCGCCCGGTCGGCCGGACGACGGAGACCCAGACCCACACGACGGGCACCACCACGAGGATCCGGGCGAGCCGTGCGAGGACGCGGCCGACGGCGCGGGACACGAAGCCGGCGGCGCGCCAGCAGAGGGCGAGCGCGTCCCGGACCTCCCGCCCGACGGGGGCGAGGACCCGGTTCCAGAGCCAGCCGAGCGGCCGGACGAGCCCGTACACGACGACCGGCACGAGCACGTACCGCCAGAGCCCCACCCACGGCCACACGAACAGGACCCCCGCCAGGATCCGGCCGAACCGGGGAAGGAACCACCCGAGCCCCTCGCCGACCGGCGTCAGCACGTACCGGTCGAACCAGCGGACGGGCACGACCACGCCGTACCGGAACAGGGGCGCCAGGACGTACCGGAAGAGCGCGGCGAGGGGTACGAGGACCAGCTTCTCAAGCAGGAACAGGACCCCGCGGCCGAGCGGGACGAGGACCCGCCGGTACAGCCAGACGCTGGGTACGGCGATCCCGTACCGGCAGCCGGGCACGACCACGTACCGCCAGAGCCCGAGCCACGGCCACACGAACAGCGCGTTCCCCAGGAAACGGGCCCCGGCCCCAACCCCGCTGAGCACCCACCCGAGGCCCCGGCCCGTCGGCCGGAGGACCGTGCGGTCGAGGAGGCGGGCCGTCGCCGTGAGGACGTCCCAGACCACGCGGACCGGGAGGACGACGACCAGCACGACGATCCGGACCGGGATGCGGATCAGCGCGGGCGGCGGCGGGTTCTCCATGCTCATGCCGGAGATGACGCGACGGCCCGGCCGAGGGTTTCCCCTCGCGCCGGGCCGTCGCCGGAGTGTTACCCGAACGGGCCTACTTCACGACCGTCAGCGGCAGCAGCTTCTTGCCGGTGGGGCCGATCTGGATGTGGGTGTCCATCTGCGGGCAGACGCCGCAGTCGAAGCACGGGGTCCAGCGGCAGTCCTCGACCTCGGTCTCGTCGAGCGAGTCCTGCCAGTCCTCCCAGAGCCAGTCCTTGTCGAGGCCCGAGTCCAGGTGGTCCCAGGGCAGGACCTCCTCGTAGGTGCGCTCGCGGGTGGTGTACCAGGCGACGTCGACGCCCACGGACGGCAGCGTCTTCTCGGCGCAGGCCATCCAGCGGTCGTACGAGAAGTGCTCGCGCCAGCCGTCGAAGCGGCCGCCGTCCTCGTACACCGCGCGGATGACCGCGCCGAGGCGGCGGTCGCCGCGGGAGAGGAGGCCCTCGACGATGCCGGGCTTGCCGTCGTGGTAGCGGAAGCCGATGGAGCGGCCGTACTTCTTGTCGCCGCGGATCTTGTCGCGGAGCTTCCGCAGGCGCTCGTCGGTCTCCTCGGCGGAGAGCTGCGGGGCCCACTGGAAGGGGGTGTGCGGCTTGGGGACGAAGCCGCCGATGGAGACGGTGCAGCGGATGTCGTTCTGGCCCGAGACCTTGCGGCCCTCGGCGATCACGTTCATCGCCATGTCGGCGATCTGGAGGACGTCCTCGTCGGTCTCCGTCGGCAGGCCGCACATGAAGTACAGCTTCACCTGGCGCCAGCCGTTGCCGTACGCGGTGGAGACGGTCCGGATGAGGTCCTCCTCCGAGACCATCTTGTTGATGACCTTGCGCATGCGCTCGGAGCCGCCCTCGGGGGCGAAGGTGAGGCCGGAGCGGCGGCCGTTGCGCGTGAGCTCGTTCGCCAGGTCGACGTTGAACGCGTCGACGCGGGTCGAGGGCAGGGACAGGCCCACCTTGTCGTCCGTGTAGCGGTCGGCGAGGCCCTTCGCGATCTCACCGATCTCGGTGTGGTCCGCGGAGGAGAGGGAGAGGAGGCCGACCTCCTCGAAGCCCGTCGCCTTGAGACCCTTCTCGACCATCTCGCCGATGCCGGTGATGCTTCGCTCCCGCACGGGGCGCGTGATCATGCCGGCCTGGCAGAAACGGCAGCCGCGGGTGCAGCCGCGGAAGATCTCGACGGACATGCGCTCGTGGACGGTCTCCGCGAGCGGTACGAGGGGCTGCTTGGGGTACGGCCACTCGTCGAGGTCCATGACGGTGTGCTTCGAGACGCGCCACGGCACGCCGGACCTGTTGGGGACGACACGGCCGATGCGGCCGTCCGGGAGGTACTCGACGTCGTAGAAGCGCGGGATGTAGACGTTCCCGGTCTTCGCGAGGCGGAAGAGGACCTCCTCGCGGCCGCCCGGGCGGCCCTCGGCCTTCCAGGTCCGAATGATCTCGGTCATGTCGAGGACGGCCTGCTCGCCGTCGCCGATGACCGCCGCGTCGATGAAGTCCGCGATCGGCTCGGGGTTGAAGGCGGCGTGGCCGCCGGCGAGCACGATGGGGTGGTCGACGGTCCGGTCCTTCGCCTCCAGCGGGATGCCGGCGAGGTCGAGGGCGGTGAGCATGTTCGTGTAGCCGAGCTCGGTGGAGAAGCTCAGGCCGAAGACGTCGAAGGCGCCGACGGGGCGGTGCGAGTCGACGGTGAACTGGGGCACGCCGTGCTCGCGCATCAGCTCTTCGAGGTCCGGCCAGACGCTGTACGTGCGCTCGGCCAGGACGCCCTCCCGCTCGTTCAGCACCTCGTACAGGATCATGACGCCCTGGTTGGGCAGGCCGACCTCGTACGCGTCCGGGTACATCAGCGCCCAGCGGACGTCGGCGGACTCCCACGGCTTGACCGTGGAGTTCAGCTCTCCACCGACGTACTGAATCGGCTTCTGCACGTGCGGGAGCAGAGCTTCGAGCTGCGGGAAGACAGACTCGGCAGCAGACATCTCGAACCTTCGTGAGCTGGCAGGGGGGCGACTCTCAAGCGTACCCCGGTGCTCAGCGGGTCAGAGCCGCCCCGAGTCCGGGGGCCGAGGCACCGGCCCAGACCGCCGGGAGCTCCCGCTCGGCCGCCGCGGCGGCGGCTTCCTCGCGTCCGTACAGAAGGCCCCAGGTGAAGGCCGATTCGCCGACGCCGTGGGCCTGGAGTCCGAGTTCGCGCAGGGCCGTGCGGGCGACGACGGCGTCCTGGTGCTCGCCGAGCACGGTCTGGACGGCCTTCACTCGTTTCGCCAGGCGCTTGGCGGGTTTTCCGAGGGTGGGGCGGGCCGCGTCGGCCGCGTACCGGGCGCGTTTGGCGGCCTTGCGGGCCTCGTGGAGGGCGAGGTCGCGCTCGTGGCCGGGGGCGAGGGCCAGGGCGTGCTCGACGCGGCCCGCGAGGCGGTCGCGGTCCTTGCGGACGGCGCGGGCGAGGACCTTCGGGGCGTCGCGGCGGGCGGCCTCGCGCACGGGCGGGTCGGTGAGGAGCGCGTCGAGGTCGTCGAGGAGGGTGAGGTAGCGGGGGGAGTCGAGGGCGGCGAGGGCCTGGCGCCGGGCGTGGCTGCCGCGGGCGGCGTCGCGGCGGCGCAGCCGGGCCTTGACCGGGCCGAGGACGAGGGCCTCGGGCAGGTCCGCGACGTGGGCGCGGAGTCGTTTGTCGAGGACTTCCTGGTCGCGGGCGACGCCGAGCTCGCCGGCGAGCCATTTCAGTTCCTCGCCGAGGGCGTCGGTGGTGTTCCGGTCGAGGACGCGCCGGTGCGTCTTGAAGGTGCTGCGCAGCCGGCGGCAGGCGACCCGCATCTGGTGGACGGCGTCGGGCAGCTCGCGTCGTACGGCCGGGTCGTGGGCGACGATCGCGTCGACCTGTTCGCGTACGTAGGTGAGGACGGCGGCTCCGGCGGTGCCGGGTTTCCCGGGGGTGGCCGCCGGGCGGGGTTCCGCGCCGGTGTCCGTGAGGGCCTTGGCCAGTTTGGACGGGGCCGTGGAGGGGCGGATGCCGGCTTTGCGGAGGCGTTTCTCGACGGCGTCGAGGACGGCCGGGTCGGTGTGGTCGGCGAGTTCCACCTCGATCTCGGTCCAGGTGGCCTTCCCGCCCTTCGGCAGCCGTTCGGCGTGGACGGTGTCGACGGACAGTTCGGCGAGGAGGGTGCCGTCATCGGTGAGGAGGTGGCGGACGTCCCGTGCGGAGCGGAGCCGGACGACGGGGACCACCTCGTCGCCGCGGACCCGGGAACGCAGCAGCCCCGCCAGCTCACCCGGGAGGGTGTCGGCCAGCGGGGCCCTGATCTCGTCGCGGATGCCGGAGGTGACGGGGAACTTGATGTGCCAGCCCTCGTCGTCGCCTCCGGTGCGGCGGCGGAGGGTGAGTGCGTCGGCGGCGAGGCGCAGGTCGGGGGTGTCGTAGTAGACGGCGTCGAGTTCCATGACGCCCCGGTCCACGACCGCGGAGACTCCGGAGACCCGTGTCAGGTCCGGTACCGGAGTCTCTCCCGTGGCTTCGTACTTCCGCTCGATCTCGCGTTTCGTCTCGGCCATACCTCGAATCTAGCCGTCGTCACGCCGTCATGGGTCGCTGTGCCTTGATCGACTGGAGGAGTCCGATCGCCACCCACACCGCGAACATCGACGAGCCGCCGTACGAGACGAAGGGCAGGGGCAGGCCCGCGACCGGCATGATGCCGAGGGTCATGCCGATGTTCTCGAAGGACTGGAAGGCGAACCAGGCGATGATGCCGGCGGCGACGACCGTGCCGTAGAGCTCGGTGGTCTCGCGGGCGATGCGGCAGGCGCGCCAGAGGACGACGCCGAGGAGGACGAGGATGAGTCCGGCGCCGACGAAGCCGAGTTCCTCGCCGGCGACGGTGAAGATGAAGTCGGTCTGCTGTTCGGGCACGAACTGGCCGGTGGTCTGGTGGCCCTTGAACAGGCCGGCGCCGGTGAGGCCGCCGGAGCCGATCGCGATGCGTGCCTGGTTGGTGTTGTAGCCGACGCCGGCGGGGTCGAGTTCGGGGTTGGCGAAGGCGGCGAAGCGGTTGAGCTGGTACTCGTCGAGCATGCCGAGCGCGGTGACGAGGACGGCGCCGCCGACGCCGGCGCCGATCAGGCCGAGGACCCAGCGGTTGGAGGCGCCGGAGGCGAGCAGGACCCCGAGCACGATGACGGCCATGACCATGACGGAGCCGAGGTCGGGCATCAGCATGACGATGCCCATGGGCAGGGCGGCCAGGACGAGGGCCTTGGCGACGGTGCCGTGGTCGGGGTGGAGCTGGTCGCCGGCGTCGACCTTGGCGGCGAGCAGGACCGCCATGACCAGGATGATGGTGATCTTCACGAACTCGCTGGGCTGGAGCGAGAAGCCGCCGCCGATGACGATCCACGCGTGGGCGCCGTTGATGGTGGCGCCGAGCGGGGTGAGGACGGCGAGGATCAGCAGGATCGAGATGCCGTAGAGGACGGGGACCGCGCCGCGCAGGGTGCGGTGGCCGAGCCAGATCGTGCCGATCATCAGGACGAGCCCGATGCCGGTGTTGAGCAGGTGGCGGAAGAGGAAGTAGTACGGGTCGCCCTGGTTCAGCTCGGTGCGGCCCCGGGTGGCGGACCAGACGAGCAGGGCGCCGACGAGGGAGAGCGTGAGCGCCGAGAGGAGCATCGGCCAGTCGAGCCTGCGCAGCACCGAGTCGCGGGCGGTGAGCCGCCCGACGGGGCCGCGGTCCGGGGAGTACCGGGAGACGGAGAAGCGCTTGCGGAACGCCATCGGTCAGTCCCTCCAGACGGGCGGCGGGCCCGCGAGCGGGGGCGTCGCGCCGCCGTTCGCGGCGGGGTCGACCAGCTGCGACTTGGGGTCGTACGGCTTGATGTCGGGGGCGTCGATGGTGCCGTCGGCGTTGACCTTGGGCAGGGTCTTCTGCGGCTTCGGCAGCAGGGCCCGCTTGAGGTCCTGGTTGCCCGCGTCGTCAAGGCCGTAGAGGGCGTCGTAGATGTTGCGTACGGCGGGTCCCGAGGCTCCGGAGCCGGTGCCGCCCTGGGAGATCGTCATGACGATGGTGTAGTCGTCGGTGTAGGTCGCCAGCCAGGAGGTGGTCTGCTTGCCGTAGACCTGGGCGGTTCCGGTCTTGGCGCGCATCGGGATCTTGTCCTGGGGCCAGGCGCCGAAGCGCCAGGCGGCGGTGCCGCCGGGTTCGACGACGGAGCGCAGGCCCTTGTCGAGGTCGCGTACGGTCTGGGCGCTGACGGGCAGCTTGCCGTGGGCGGTGGGCTTGATCTCCCGGATCGACTTGCCGTCGGGGCTGATCACGGCCTTGCCGACGGTGGGGTCGTAGAGGGTGCCGCCGTTGCTGATGGCGGAGTAGGCGGTGGCCATCTGGATGGGGGTGACGAGGACGTCGCCCTGGCCGATGGCGAAGTTGATGCTGTCGTACGCCTTCAGCTGGTTGCCTTCGAGGCAGCTCTCGTACGCGATCTGCTCGACGTAGCTGCCGCCCTTCTTGCCCTGCTTGCACCAGGAGTCCTTGTTGGCCTCCCAGAAGTTCTGCTTCCACTTGCGGTCGGGGATCCGGCCGGTGACCTCGTTGGGCAGGTCGATGCCGGTCTCGGAGCCGAATCCGAAGTCGCGTGCGGTCGTGTAGAACCAGTCGTGGGCGTCCTTGTTGGGCTTGATCCCGCCGTCGCGCTGCCACTCCTTGTGGCCGAGGGCGTAGAAGACGGTGTTGCAGGAGAACTTGAGGGCTTCGCCGAGGGTGATGGGGCCGTGGCCCTTGGACTCGAAGTTGGCGAAGGTGCGGCCGCCGAGGCTGTACGAGCTGCTGCAGTTGTACGTGTCGTTGAAGTCGTAGCCGGCGCGTACGGCGGCGCTCGCCGACACGACCTTGAAGATGGAGCCGGCGGGGGCCTGGCCCTGGATGGCCCGGTTGAGCAGCGGGTAGTTGGAGCCCTTGCTGGTCATCGCGGCGTAGTCCGTGGCGGAGATGCCGCCGACCCAGGCGTTGGGGTCGTAGTCGGGCTGGGAGGCCATCGCGACGACGCGGCCGGTCTTGGCCTCCATGACGACGACGGCGCCGGCGTCGGCCTCGTACTTGCGGCCGGTGATCTTGTCGGTCTCGCCGCGGACGAGTTTCATCGCCGCGTTGAGCTCGTACTCGGCGACGGACTGGACCCGGGCGTCGATGCTGGTGACGAGGGTGGAGCCGGCCACTCCCGGGTCGGACTTCGTCTGGCCCATGACGCGGCCGAGCTTGTCGACCTCGTAGCGGGTCACGCCCGCCTTGCCGCGCAGTTCCTTGTCGTACGTGCGCTCGATGCCGGAGCGGCCGACCTGGTCGGAGCGGAGGAACGGCGAGTCGGTGTCCTTGGCCTTCTCGATCTCCCCGTCGGTGACGGGCGAGAGGTAGCCGAGCACCTGCGACGTGCGGGCCTTGGCGGGCGCGGGGTAGCGGCGGACGGCGGTGGGTTCGGCGGTGATGCCGGGGAAGTCCTCGGAGCTCTCACGGATGGTCAGCGCCTGCTGGGTGGTGGCCTCGTCGGTGACCGGGATCGGCTGGTAGGGCGAACCGTTCCAGCAGGGCTTCGGGGTCTCGGAGTCGCAGAGCCTGATCTTGTTGATGACGTCTTCGGGCTTCATCTCGAGGACGCCGGCGAGCCGGGTGAGGACGGCCTTGCCCCGGTCCTTCATCTTCATCATCTCGGTGCGGGACGCGGAGACCACGAGCCGGGTCTCGTTGTCGGCGAGCGGCACGCCGCGGGCGTCCAGGATGGAGCCGCGGACGGCGGGCTGCACGACCTGCTGGACGTGGTTGTTCTTCGCCTCGTCCGTGTACTCCTTGCCCTGGCGGATCTGGAGGTACCAGAGCCGGCCCCCCAGGGTCAGCAGCAGCGAGAAGACGAGGATCTGGATGACGACGAGCCGGATCTGGACCCGGGGGGTCCGCCCAGTCTCGGGGATGTTGCTCATACCGCCGGTGCCCCCTCGGTCACAGTCGCTTGACTCCCTTGATGCGTCCGGCCCGTGAGGCTCGGCTCTTCGCGGCCTTCACCCGCAGGCCGCCGCGCTGGGTACCGATGCTCAGGCCGGTGCCGGAGGCGAGCCAGCCGGAGGCGACGTCGGTGCCGCTGCCCCCGCCGGCGTCGGCGAGCGGGTCGTTCTCCGCGCGGCGGGCCAGCGCCATGATGAGCGGCACCGTGAACGGCGCGAGGAGCAGGTCGTACACGGCCGCCGTGAAGAGCAGGGAGCCCAGGCCGACATGGCGGGCCGCGGTGTCGCCGACGAGGGCGCCGACGCCCGCGTACAGGAGGGTGGAGCCGACCGCAGCCACGGCGACGACGGCCATGGGGCCGGTCGCGGAGGTCAGTCGGCCGTTCTCCGGGCGGGCCAGGCCGACGAGGTAGCCGACGACGCAGAGCACGAGGGCGTAGCGGCCGGCGGCGTGGTCGGCGGGCGGGGCGAGGTCGGCGAGGAGCCCCGCGCTGAAGCCGATGAGGGCGCCGCTGACGTGTCCGTAGACGAGGGCAAGGGCGATGACGGTGAGGAGGACCAGGTCGGGGACGGCGCCGGGGAGCTGGAGGCGGGCGAGGACGGAGACCTGGACGACGAGGGCGACGACGATCAGCGTCGCGGAGAGGAGGATGCGGTTGAACTTCACGGTGTCGCGTCCCCCTGGTCCTGGCCCTGGTTCTGACCCTGGTTCTGGCCCTGCTCGTCCTGGTCCTGCTGGTTCTGGCCCTGGTCCGGCTTCTGGCCCTGGCCCTGCTGGTTCTGCTGGTCGGCGTTCGGCTGCTGTCCGTCGGCGGCCTGCTGCCCGACCGCCGGCGGCGGCGTGGCCGTGACCGTGACGGTCGGCGCCGGCTTGGGCTTCTGCGGCAGGACCATGTCGCGCGGGTCGGATGCGGGTGCCTGGACGACGACGCCGACGATGTCGAGCTTGGTGAAGCCGACGTACGGGCGGACGTAGACGTTACGGGTCAGGCCGCCGCCCGCCGGGTCGACGCGGACGATCTCGCCGACCGGCACGCCGGGCACGAAGGGCTTGTCGCCGCTGGACCCGAAGGTGACGAGCCGGTCGCCCGGCTTCACCTTGGCCTTGCCGTTGAGGAGCTGCACGAGCAGCGGCCGGTCGCCCTGGCCGGTGGCGAAGCCGAGTTCGTCGGTCTTCTCCATCCGGGTGCCGACGGTGAAGTCGGGGTCGTTGGCGAGGAGGACCGTGGACGTCGACGGGCCGACGGTGGTCACGCGGCCGACGAGTCCCGCGCCGTTGAGGACGGTCATGTCCCGCTTGACGCCGTCCCGCGCGCCGATGTCGATGGTGACCGTCCAGGAGAAGCCCTGGGCCGCTCCTATGGCGACGACCTGGGCGCCCTTGATGCCGTACTGTCCGGCGCCGGCGGTCTTGAGGATGGAGTCGAGCTCGCGCAGCCGGCTGCGGTTGCGGTCGTCGCTGCCGAGCTCGGCCTTGAGTTCGGCGTTCTCCTTCTCCAGGGCGGCGATCCGGGTGTGCCGCTCGCCGGAGTCCCGGACCGCGCCTATGGCGTTGCCCACGGGATCGACCGCGGCCGCCACACCGTTCTCGACCGGCCCGAAGACCGCCGCTGCGGCCTGCCGGGCACCGTCGACGGGTGACTCCTGACCGCCGCGGATGTCCACCGTGATCAGTGCGAACGCGATGGCGATCAGCAGCACCAGGAGCAGCCGGCTCTCTCGTGTGTCCCTCACGTGCGGCGGCCGTGCCTTTCCTCGTGGTTCGGTTGTTCGGCTGTACGGGTGGTGCTAGCGGCGCGGCTGGGAGTCCAGCACCTGCTGGAGGGCCTCGAACTCCTCCACGCACTTGCCGGCGCCGAGCGCCACCGAGTCCAGCGGGTCCTCCGCGATGTGGATCGGCATGCCGGTCTCCCGGCGGAGGCGTTCGTCGAGGCCGCGCAGCAGGGCGCCGCCACCCGTGAGAACGATGCCGCGGTCCATGACGTCACCGGAGAGCTCCGGCGGGCACTTGTCGAGGGTGGTCTTCACGGCGTCGACGATCGAGTTGACCGGCTCCTCGATGGCCTTGCGGACCTCGGCGGCGGAGATGACGACGGTCTTGGGGAGGCCGGAGACGAGGTCGCGGCCGCGGATCTCGGTGTGCTCGTCCTTGTCGAGGTCGTACGCGGAGCCGATGGTGATCTTGATCTGCTCGGCGGTGCGCTCACCGAGGAGGAGCGAGTACTCCTTCTTGATGTGCTGGATGATCGCGTTGTCCAGCTCGTCGCCGGCGACCCGGATCGACTGTGCCGTGACGATTCCGCCGAGGGAGATGACGGCGACCTCGGTGGTGCCGCCGCCGATGTCGACGACCATGTTGCCGGTGGCCTCGTGGACGGGGAGGCCCGAGCCGATGGCCGCCGCCATGGGCTCCTCGATGATGTGCACCTGGCGGGCGCCGGCCTGCGTGGAGGCCTCGATCACGGCGCGGCGCTCGACCCCGGTGATGCCGGAGGGGACGCAGACGACGACGCGGGGGCGGGCCAGGTAGCGACGCTTGTGGATCTTGAGGATGAAGTAGCGGAGCATCCGCTCGGTGATCTCGAAGTCGGCGATGACGCCGTCCTTCAGAGGCCGGACGGCGACGATGTTGCCGGGGGTCCGGCCGATCATCTTCTTCGCCTCCGCGCCGACCGCGAGGATGCCGCCGGTGTTGGTGTTGATGGCGACGACGGACGGCTCGTTCAGAACGATGCCTCGACCCCTCACGTACACCAGCGTGTTGGCGGTCCCGAGGTCGACAGCCATGTCACGGCCGATGAACGACATAGAGTTCCCCTTGATTCCCATGGCTGAGGGTGGTGCGGCGTGGAGTTTTCCATCGTAGTGCCGCCCGCCCGGATACCGCGCGGTGGTCCACCTCTGTACAGGTGACGGCAGGACGCGGCGATCCGTTCCCGCGATCGGCGTTCATATGCCTGGGGGCGACCGAAATTCCTTCGGTCGCCCCACAGGGTCCTACGTTCGGCTGACGCGGGGTCAGCAGACGGCTCAGGCGAGACCCGGGAAGAAGATCTTGAGCTCGCGGAGGGCGGACTCCTCCGAGTCGGAGGCGTGGATCAGGTTCTCCCGGACGATCGTGCCGAAGTCGCCCCGGATGGAGCCGGGCGCGGCGGCGATCGGGTCGGTCGGGCCGGCCAGCTGGCGCACGCCCTCGATGACCCGCTCGCCCTCGACGACGAGCGCGACGACGGGGCCGGAGGACATGAAGCCCATCAGCGGCTCGTAGAAGGGCTTGCCCTTGTGCTCGCCGTAGTGCTGCTCCAGGGTGTCCTGGTCCAGCTCCCGGAGTTCCAGGGCCGCCAGGGTCCAGCCGGCCTTGCGCTCGATACGGCCGATGATCTCGCCGACCAGGCCACGGCGGACGGCGTCGGGCTTGAGCAGGACGAGCGTGCGCTGGCTCACGGGGGAACTCCTTCGGAAAAGCGGTGTGCGGGACCTCCGAGGCTACAGGCCCCGCACCCCCCTCGATTACGCAGCGTCAGGCCCTGCCGAGGCCCCGGCGGTCTGCTGTTCGGCCCACTGGGCCTTGATCTCGTCGATCCGCCGCCCGTAGTGCACCGAGGCCCACCACAGACCGGCGAAGACCGCGCCGAGGAAGAACATGGTCGGGACGACGAAGCCGCTGAGGATCAGGCCGATCTGCAGGGCCCAGCCGAGCTGCACCCCGCCGGGGCGGGTGACCATCCCGCACAGCAGCACCGAGAGGACCATCGCGACACCGCAGACCCACCACACGGTGGACATCGCGAGGCTGTCGTCCTTCATGGCGACGAGCCCGGCGAAACCGATCACGAAGAACTCGCCGATGAGCGTCGACGAACAGAGCGTACGCATGCTGGTTCAGCCCCTTCGCAGCAGCAGCCGGGCGTCGCCGACCGTGAAGATCGAACCGGTCACGAGGACACCCGCGCCGCCGTACTCGGCCTCTTCCTCCGCGAGGGTGATGGCCGCCTCGATCGCGTCGGGCAGCCGCGGCTCGACGACGACCCGGTCCTCGCCGAAGACCTCGACCGCGATCGCGGCGAGCGCGTCGACGTCCGTGGCCCGCGGGTTGGAGTTCGCGGTGATCACGACCTCCGCGAAGATCGGCTCGAAGGCCTCAAGGAGACCGCGGGCGTCCTTGTCGCCGCTCGTGGAGACCACGCCGATGAGCCGCGAGAAGCCGAAGGCCTCACTGACGCCCTCCGCCGTCGCCCGCGCACCGTGCGGGTTGTGCGCGGCGTCCAGGAGCACCGTCGGGGAGGAGCGGACGATCTCCAGGCGGCCGGGCGAGGCGACCTGGGCGAAGGCCGTGCGGATGGTGTCCAGGTCCAGGGTCCTGGCGTGGTCGGCGCCGATCCCGAAGAAGGCCTCGACCGCCGCGAGGGCCACCGCCGCGTTGTGCGCCTGGTAGGCGCCGTGCAGCGGCAGGAAGATGTTGTCGTACTCGCCGCCGAGGCCGCGCAGGGTGAGGAGCTGGCCGCCGACCGCGACCTCGCGGGAGACGATGCCGAACTCCATGCCCTCGCGGGCGACGGTGGCGTCCGTCTCGACGGCCTTCTTGAGCAGCACCTGCGCCGCGTCCACCGGCTGTTGGGCCAGGATCACGGTCGCGCCCGGCTTGATGATCCCGGACTTCTCACCGGCGATCTCGGCGGTCGTCCCGCCGAGCCGGTCGGTGTGGTCGAGGTCGATCGGGGTGACGACGGCGACGGACGCGTCGATGACGTTCGTCGCGTCCCACGTGCCGCCCATGCCGACCTCGACGACGGCCACGTCGACCGGGGCGTCGGCGAACGCCGCGTACGCCATTCCGGTGAGGACCTCGAAGAAGGAGAGCCGGTACTCCTCGCGGGCGTCGACGAGCTCCACGTACGGCTTGACGTCCTGGTACGTCTCGATGAACCGCTCGGCGGAGATCGGGGCGCCGTCCAGGCTGATCCGCTCGGTGATGGTCTGCACGTGCGGCGAGGTGTACCGCCCGGTGCGCAGCTCGAAGGCGCCGAGCAGGGCCTCGATCATGCGGGCCGTGGACGTCTTGCCGTTGGTGCCGGTGATGTGGATCGAGGGGTACGCGCGCTGCGGATCGCCGAGGACGTCCATCAGGGCCGCGATCCGGGTGACGGAGGGCTCCAGCTTGGTCTCGCCCCAGCGGGTGGACAGCTCGGTCTCGACCTCGCGCAGCGCCTTGTCCAGCTCCGGGTCCTGGGGGCGGCTCGGCACGGGGTCGCCCTGGGGCGGACCGCCCTGCGTGCGCAGGGTGCGGCTGCCGGCCTCGATCACCGCCAGGTCGGGGTCGCGGACTGTCTCGGCGTCGACGATGTCGTCGAACTGGTCACTCGGGTCGCTCGGGTCGCTCGGCTCACTCACAGGCCCAGTCTACGGACGGGTACCGACAGGACGACCGACAGGACCGTGGACCCGCCTTTTCGGAGCCGAGCGGTGGACGGTTCGTACGGCCTTCCGCCCCGACACGTTCTCCCCCCGGCTCGCGCACCGGCGTTCACGAGACGTCCACATATGATAAGCATCTGAGTTTCGGCCCCGTGGGGCGGCCGGACACGACCACCACGGGACCACTTCACCATGACCGCTCCGATAGACACTGCTGCGGGCACACACATCCCGCAGCAGCAGGGCAGGGCCTCCGCGGCGGGCGGGCGACGGATCGTCGACCGCCTGCGGGGAAGCGAGAAGGCGGCGGCGCTCTCCGCCGCGATCCTGTCCATGACGGCCTTCTGCGTGGGCATGGCCGCCCACGGCACGTACCCCTTCGGGCCGAGCACGCGCGCGATGAACGACCTGCGCCACCAGTACGTGCCGTTCCACGCGCATCTGTGGGACCTTCAGCACGGAGCGGCCAAGGGTGACCTGCTGTTCAACTGGCAGAGCGGCTTCGGCAACGGGTTCCTCGCGGAGTTCTTCACCTATCTGAGCAATCCGCTGTCCTGGATCACCGGGCTCTTCCCCCGCCAGTACGTCGACTTCCCGGTCTTCCTCGTCTCCCTCCTCAGCATCGGCCTCGCCGCGGCCGCCATGACGGCCTTCCTCGGCCGCCTGCGCCCCGGCTCCCCCTGGCTGCGGGCCCTGCTGGCCACCGGTTACGCCGTCTGCGGCTGGACCGTGCTGGACGCGAGCATCGTTCCCATGTGGATGACCGGCCTCGTCGCGCTGCCGCTGCTCTGCATCGCCGTCGACGACTGCCTGGCCGGACGCCGCTGGGTGCTCGGCACCGTCATCTTCGCCGTCTGCTGGTTCGCGAACTTCTACAGCGCCGCGATGGCGACCCTCGGCGCGGCGCTCGTCCTGCTGCTCCGGTTGTTCCTGAGCGACACCGCCTGGCGTGACCGCGCCCGCGCCATGGGCCGGGCCGCCGGCATGGCGGCCACCGGACTCCTGCTCGCCGCCCCCGCCGTCATCGTCCCCGCCCTGGCCAACAAGCAGTCGCAGCCGACCACGAGTTACATCGTCGACGTCACCACCGGCCCCCTCACCTATCTGGGGCTCCTCCTCCCCGGCAGCGTCCCCGAGCCCGCCGCGCCCAACGTCTTCACCGGCGTCCTCGTCCTGCTGCTCGTGCTCGCCCTCCCGTTCCAGTCCAGGATCCGGGGCCGGGACCGCGCCGCCTGGCTCACGCTGATCGTCCTGACGGCGCTCTCCTTCCTCTTCTCGCCCACCGCCAAGGTGTGGCAGGGCTTCACGCTCCCCCACGGCGCGCCCTTCCGGGAGAGCTTCGTCCTCAGCGGGCTGCTGGTCATGGCCGCGTGGATCTGCCTCGCCCACTCCCCCAGGCCGCGGGCGCTGCTCGGCGGCGGGGCGCTCCTGACCGGCCTGGTGCTCCTCACGTACTCGGCCCAGCCCGTCAGTTCGTACGCCCTCACGGGCACGGTGATCGGCGGCCTGGTCGTCGGGGCGCTCCTCCTGCTCCACGCCCGCGGCCTGGGGCGCAGGGGCCGGGCCCTCGTCGTCTCGGCACTCGCCCTGTCGGTCCTCGTGACCACCGCGTACGCGGTCTACGGCGTCCAGGTGGTCTTCGACACGGCCCGCCGTTCGTACAACACGACCACCACGATGAGCATGCTGACGACGAACGTGCACCGCGCGGCCGTCGAGAACGACGACTGGCCGCAGTCCCGCGTCGGCGTCGCCCCCTCGCTCTACGTCACCAACAACGACCCCCTGCTCCTCGGCGTCCAGAGCGGCGGCTACTACAGCAGCTACCTCACCAAGGAGGCCGTCACCGGCCTGCGCGAGCTGGGCATCGGGTACGCGATGGGCGGCCGCAACCTGTGGATCCCCCGGGACCCGTTCCTCAACGCCCTGATGAGCGTGGGCACCCTCCTGGAGCCGACGAGCGGTCCGCGGGTCGCCGCGCGTTCCGTCCCCAGCGTGCCGCTGGTCAGCCTCCGCGCCCCCGGCAGCGACCAGGCGTACGGCGCGCCGGCCGGTTCGGTCTGGGCCAACCGGCAGGCGGCGCTGGGCGCGCAGGTGTACACGGTGCCCGAGATCCACTACGTCAAGGGCCCGTCGGCCGTGCGCGGCGCGAACGGCTGGCAGCTGAGCCCGCGCGAGGCGGGGAAGGCCTGGACCGGTTTCACAGCGCGCTGCGCCCCCGGTGACCAGGCCTATCTGTACGCGCCCGCCCTCTCCGGCCTGTCCGTGGCCACCGGCTCCAAGCCCATGAGCAGCAGCGGCCGGCCGCCGGTCGTCATGAGTCCGGTCAATCCGCTGGGCACGGTCCCCTCGGACGGGAAGCTGCAGTTCGCGATCGGTGCCTCGCAGCCGAACCAGGTGCTGCCGTACGACGCCGTCGGCTGCATGGCCCCGAAGAAGTTCCAGGACGCCGTCCAGGCCCTGCGTGCCACGGCGCCCACGCGCCTCGACGTCGGTGGGCACACGGTCGAGGCGGAGCTGCCGAAGGGCTCCAGCGGAACCGCCGTCGTGGCGACGCCCGCCATCCAGGGCTGGTCCTGCTCCGTCGACGGCGGCGCGTCGCGGGCGCCGGTCTCCTACCGGGGTCTGCTCGGCGTACCGCTCGGAGCGGGCGCCGACCGCATCGCCTGCTCGTACTCCCCGCCGGGTCTGAAGGCGGGCCTCGCCGGCACCGGCGCGGGTGTCCTTGCCCTCGCCGGGGTGCTGATCGCCGGCATCGTCCGGCGGCGCCGGGCCTGACCCGTCGCCAGGCCGCACGAAGAAGGCTCCCGCCCCGGAAGTTCCGGAGCGGGAGCCTTTCCCGTGGTGCCGTGCCGGGCCGTCAGGCCTGCGGCAGGTTCGCCAGCTGGGCCTCGATGCGGGCGATGTCCTCGTCCGCCTTGGCGAGGCGGGTGCGGATCTTGTCGACCACGTTGTCCGGGGCCTTGGCGAGGAACGCCTCGTTGTTGAGCTTCCCGTTCGCCTGGGCCTTCTCCTTCTCCGCGGCCGCGAGGTCCTTCGCGAGGCGCTTGCGTTCGGCGGCCACGTCGATGGTGCCGGACAGGTCGAGCGCGACCGTGGCGCCCGCGACCGGCAGGGAGGCGGTGGCGGCGAAGCCCTCGCCCTCCGGCTGGAGGCGCAGCAGCTGGCGGATGGCCGCCTCGTGCGGGGCGAGCGCGGTGCCGGTCACGTCCAGGCGGGCCGGGACCTTCTGACCGGGCTGGAGCCCCTGGTCGGAGCGGAACCGGCGGACCTCGGTGACGACCTGCTGGACGAGCTCGATCTCCTGCTCGGCGGCCTCGTCGCGGAAGCCACTGTCCTTGGGCCAGTCGGCGACGACGAGGGACTCGCCGCCGGTGAGGGTGGTCCACAGGGTGTCGGTGACGAAGGGGACGATCGGGTGCAGCAGGCGCAGGGTGACGTCGAGGACCTCACCGAGAACGCGGGCCGAGACCTTCGCCTGCTCGCCGCCCGCGAAGAACGTCGTCTTCGACAGCTCGACGTACCAGTCGAAGACCTCGTCCCACGCGAAGTGGTAGAGGGCGTCGGCGAGCTTGGCGAACTGGTAGTCGTCGTAGTAGGCGTCCGCCTCGGAGACGACCTTGTTCAGCCGCGAGAGGATCCAGCGGTCGGTCGCTGTCATCTCGGAGGCGTCCGGCAGCGGGCCCTCGACGGTGGCGCCGTTCATCATCGCGAAACGGGTCGCGTTCCAGATCTTGTTGGCGAAGTTCCGGGACGCCTGGACCCAGTCCTCACCGATCGGGACGTCGACGCCCGGGTTGGCGCCCTTGGCCAGGGTGAAGCGCAGGGCGTCGGAGCCGTACTTGTCCATCCAGTCCAGCGGGTTGACCGTGTTCCCGAACGACTTCGACATCTTCTTGCCGAACTCGTCGCGGACCATGCCGTGGAAGGCGATCGTGCGGAACGGCGGCTGGCCGTCCATCGCGTACAGGCCGAACATCATCATCCGGGCGACCCAGAAGAACATGAGGTCGTAGCCGGTGACCAGGACGGAGTTCGGGTAGAACTTCTCCAGGTCCGGGGTCTGCTCCGGCCAGCCGAGCGTGGAGAACGGCCACAGGCCGGACGAGAACCACGTGTCGAGGACGTCGGTGTCCTGCGTCCAGCCCTCGCCCGTCGGCGGCTCCTCGTCGGGGCCGACGCAGACCAGCTCGCCGTCGGGGCCGTGCCAGACCGGGATGCGGTGGCCCCACCACAGCTGACGCGAGATGCACCAGTCGTTGAGGTTGTCGACCCAGTCGAAGTAGCGCTGGGACATCTCGGCCGGGTGGATGTCGACCCGGCCGTCGCGGACCGCGTCACCGGCGGCCTTGGCCAGCGTCTCGACCTTGACCCACCACTGCAGGGACAGACGCGGCTCCAGCGTCGTCTTGCAGCGCGAGCAGTGCCCGACGGAGTGGACGTACGGACGCTTCTCGGCGACGATCCGGCCCTCGGCGCGCAGGGCGGCGACGATCGCGGAGCGTGCCTCGAAGCGGTCGAGGCCCTGGAAGGGGCCGTGGACGGTGATGACACCGCGCTCGTCGAGGACCTCGATGGAAGCCAGGTCGTGACGCTGGCCGATGGCGAAGTCGTTCGGGTCGTGCGCCGGGGTCACCTTGACGGCGCCGGTGCCGAACTCGGGGTCGACGTGGGTGTCGGCGACGACCGGGATCGTACGGTTCGTCAGCGGCAGCTTGATCTGCTTGCCGATCAGATGGGCGTAGCGCTCGTCGTCGGGGTGGACGGCGACGGCGGTGTCGCCGAGCATCGTCTCGGCACGGGTCGTGGCGACGACGATGGTGTCGTCACCCTCGCCGTACTTCATCGAGACGAGCTCGCCGTCGTCGTCCTGGTAGTCGACCTCGATGTCGGAGATGGCGGTCAGACAGCGCGGGCACCAGTTGATGATGCGCTCGGCGCGGTAGATCAGCCCGTCGTCGAACATCTTCTTGAAGACGGTCTGGACGGCCCGGGACAGGCCCTCGTCCATGGTGAAGCGGTCCCGGCTCCACGCCAGGCCCTCGCCGAGGCGCCGCATCTGGCCGGCGATCTGCCCACCCGACTCGGCCTTCCACTCCCAGACGCGCTCGACGAAGGCCTCACGGCCCAGGTCGTGGCGGGACTTGCCCTCCTTGGCGAGCTCGCGCTCGACGACGTTCTGGGTGGCGATGCCGGCGTGGTCCATGCCCGGCTGCCACAGCGTCTCGAAGCCCTGCATGCGCTTGCGGCGGGTGAGGGCGTCGATCAGCGTGTGCTCGAAGGCGTGGCCCAGGTGCAGCGAGCCGGTGACGTTCGGCGGCGGGATGACGATCGTGTACGCGGGCTTCTCGCTCTTCGCGTCGGCCTCGAAGTACCCGCGCTCTACCCAGCGCTCGTACAGCTCCCCCTCTACCTCGGCCGGCGCGTACTGGGTCGGCAGTTCGGTGGTGGGCGCTGTCTGCTGCTGAGTGTTCTCGGTCACGGGGCCAGTTTAGGGGTGTCCTCGCCTTGTCCTGAAACGCTTTGGTTCGGTAACGGTGTGGCCCCCGCCGCACTTACCGGTCGGCGGTTCCGTCAGGATGTTCGGGAGGCATAAACATCCTGTGAGGGGAACCTGTCGATGAGCTACAACCAGCCCGGCCCGTACGGTGGCCAGCCGCCCCAGCAGCCCGGCCCCTACGGCCAGCCGGGTCCGTACGGCCAGCAGCCGCAGCAGCCGGGCCCGTACGGCCAGCCGCAGGCTCCGCAGCCGGGTTACGGCTACCCCCAGCAGGCCCCGCAGGGCGTCCCGCCGCAGCAGCCGCCCTACGGCTACCCGCAGCAGCAGCCGGGCCCCTACGGCCAGCAGCCCCCGTACGGCGCCCCCCAGGGCCCCGGCGGCTACGTCCCCCACCCGCCGGCCCCGAAGAAGTCCAAGGCGGGCTGGATCATCGGCGCGGTCGCGGTGGTGGCGGCGCTCGGCGTGGGCGCGTACTTCGTGTTCGGGGGCGGTGGCGGCTCGTCGGTCGCGAACGACGGCCCGCACAAGCTGACCACGCCGGAGACGGTGCTGGGCGAGTACAAGAAGTCCGCCGACAAGGGCTCCCAGAGCGACGACGACGACTTCGTCAAGGACGCCGAGAAGTTCGGCGTGAAGAACCCGCAGCGCGTCAACGCGCAGTGGGAGGTCAAGAACGACGCCAACCCGCTGGGCGCCAAGCTCCTGCAGTTCGGCGGCGCGTACGGCCAGATCGACGATCCGGAGAAGACCCTCGACGCCGTCTTCGCGGACATGCGCTCCGAGGCCGCGAAGGAGAAGGACGGCAAGACCCAGCTGGTCGGCGAGCCGAAGGAGTTCACGCCCGAGGGGCTCGACGGAGCGCTCCTGAAGTGCCAGGAGATCAAGTCCAATACGGACACCGGAGCCGACACCGGCGGTCTCGGCCCCAAGGAGATCGTCATGCCGGTCTGCGTCTGGAGCGACCACAGCACGCTCGGTTACGTCCTGCCCATGAACGTCGCCGATCTGATGGCCGGCAAGAGCACCTCGATCGAGGACGCCGCCGCCACCGCCGCCAAGCTCCGCAAGGAAGTCCGCGTCAAGATCTGACGCGACGGGCGCGCCGCACGCGGAAGGGGCGCCCCACCGGTTCGGTGGGGCGCCCCTTCCATGCTCGTACGGCTCAGGCCGACTTCTCGTGCCTGCCGTCGTTCTTCACGATGCGCGGGACCAGCGTCGGGTTCACGTTGTTGCGGACGACGTCCGCCGTGATGACGACGCGGGCCACGTCCTTGCGGGACGGGACCTCGTACATCACCGACTGGAGGACCTCCTCCATGATGGCGCGCAGGCCGCGCGCGCCGGTGCCGCGGAGGATCGCCTGGTCGGCGATGGCCTCCAGGGCCGGGCGGTCGAAGTCCAGTTCCACGCCGTCGAGTTCGAAGAGGCGCTGGTACTGCTTCACCAGCGCGTTCCGCGGCTCGACCAGGATCTGGAGGAGCGCCTCGCGGTCCAGGTTGTGGACGGAGGTGAGGACCGGGAGGCGGCCGATGAACTCGGGGATCATCCCGAACTTCACCAGGTCCTCCGGCATGACCTCCTGGAACTGGTCGCTCGCCTCGATCTCGCGCTTGGAGCGGATGGTCGCCCCGAAGCCGATGCCCTTGGCGCCCGCACGCGACTCGATGATCTTCTCCAGGCCGGCGAAGGCGCCGCCCACGATGAAGAGCACGTTCGTCGTGTCGATCTGGATGAACTCCTGGTGCGGGTGCTTCCGTCCGCCCTGCGGGGGGACCGACGCCGTGGTCCCCTCCAGGATCTTCAGGAGGGCCTGCTGCACGCCCTCACCGGAGACATCGCGCGTGATCGACGGGTTTTCGCTCTTACGGGCGACCTTGTCGATCTCGTCGATGTAGATGATCCCGGTCTCGGCCTTCTTGACGTCGTAGTCGGCGGCCTGGATCAGCTTCAGCAGGATGTTCTCGACGTCCTCGCCGACATAGCCGGCCTCCGTCAGCGCCGTCGCGTCGGCGATGGCGAACGGGACGTTCAGCATGCGGGCCAGCGTCTGGGCCAGCAGCGTCTTGCCGGAGCCCGTGGGGCCCAGCAGCAGGATGTTGGACTTCGCCAGCTCGATGGCGTCGTCACGGCCCGCCCCGCCGCCGTTCTCCCCGGCCTGGACCCGCTTGTAGTGGTTGTACACCGCGACCGAGAGGGCCTTCTTCGCGGGCTCCTGCCCGACGACGTACCCCTCGAGGAACTCGTAGATCTCGCGGGGCTTGGGAAGTTCCTCCCAGCGCACCTCGCTCGTCTCCGCGAGTTCTTCCTCGATGATCTCGTTGCAGAGGTCGATGCACTCGTCGCAGATGTACACACCGGGTCCCGCGATGAGCTTCTTCACCTGCTTCTGGCTCTTTCCGCAGAACGAGCACTTGAGCAGGTCGCCGCCATCACCGATGCGTGCCACGAGGTGCTTCCCCTTCGCCTGGGAGCGCTTGGTTCAGCGACTCCTGGTGCCTCATATTCGACGGTACCTTGCCGGGCCCCCCGTTCGGGCCCCCCTTGGCACGGTTCACATGGTCGTGATTCGGCCACGTGCTCCGTGCCAGGGGAAGGTCGGGCGTCAGTGCCCCGCGGCGGACGTGCTCTTACGGGTCGAGACGATCTGGTCGACGAGGCCGTACGCCAGGGCGTCCTCGGCCGTCAGGATCTTGTCGCGCTCGATGTCGTCGCGGATCTTCTCGATCGGCGTCGAGGAGTGCTTGGCCAGCATCTCCTCCAGCTGGCTGCGCATGCGCAGGATCTCCCGGGCCGCGATCTCCAGGTCGGAGAGCTGCTCACGGCCGGTGCCGCCGGACGGCTGGTGGATCAGGATGCGGGCGTTCGGCAGGGCCATCCGCTTGCCGGGTGTACCGGCGGCGAGCAGCACGGCCGCGGCGGAGGCCGCCTGGCCCATGCAGACCGTCTGGATGTCCGGCTTCACGAACTGCATCGTGTCGTAGATGGCGGTCAGCGCGGTGAAGGAGCCACCGGGGCTGTTGATGTAGATCGAGATGTCGCGGTCCGGGTCCATCGACTCCAGGCACAGCAGCTGCGCCATGACGTCGTTGGCGGAGGCGTCGTCGATCTGCACGCCGAGGAAGATCACGCGCTCCTCGAACAGCTTCGCGTAGGGGTCGTACTCGCGGATGCCTTGCGAGGTGCGCTCGACGAAGCGCGGCACGACGTAGCGGTTGTCGATCGGCGCGCCGGTGTAGAGGCCGCTCGCGGAGAGGTTGTTCTGCATCTGGGTGTTCACCGTCCTGGTGGCGTTCGGTGGGCTGGGGCTCGTGAGCGGACTGCCGGGGCTCAGGCGCCCGTGCCGCCGCCGCCGGGAACACCCGCGGCGTGCGTGATGATGTCGTCGATGAGGCCGTAGTTCTTGGCCTCGTCCGCGGTGAACCAGCGGTCGCGGTCACCGTCGCGGATGATCGCCTCGACGGTCTGGCCGGAGTGGTGCGCGGTGATCTCGGCCATGCGCTTCTTCGTGCGGAGAAGGTACTCGGCCTGGATCTTGATGTCGGAGGCGGTGCCGCCGATGCCGGCGGAGCCCTGGTGCATCAGGATGTCGGTGTTCGGCAGGGCGAAGCGCTTGCCGGGGGTGCCGCCGGTGAGCAGGAACTGGCCCATCGAGGCCGCCATGCCCATACCGATGGTCACGACGTCGTTGGGGATGTACTGCATGGTGTCGTAGACGGCCATGCCGGCCGTCACGGAGCCACCGGGGCTGTTGATGTACAGGAAGATGTCCTTGTCCGGCTCGGCGGCCAGGAGGAGCATCTGGGCGGTGATCTTGTTGGCGATGTCGTCGTCGACCTGCTGGCCGAGGAAGATGATGCGCTCGCCGAGCAGCCGGTTGTAGACATGGTCGCCGAGGCCGCCACCGATGGACGGCTCACCCGCGGCGTAAGGCTTCAGATTCGTCACGTATCCACCTGCTCGTCTCCGACGGCCGGGGGCCGTCTCAGCGTCTCGTTCCGAGGGCACTGCCCTCGTATTCATGGACCCTAACGCGCAGGTGGGACAGAGCCATCCCGGTTCCCGAACTGTTCGCTGGGAGCGCAAGGTAGTTGGGGGCGCCGGGCGGGTCCGCGTACGTCCACGGGCCCGTACGCACAGGAGTGCGTACGGGCCCGTGGAACGGGGTCCGCGCGGGGCGGGGGCCCCTTACTTGTCCTCGGAGACCTCGGCCTCGCCGGCGGCCGCCTCGACGGCGTCGGCGGCGGTCTCGGTCTCGTCCTCGTCGTCCGAGAGGTCGACGACCTCACCGTTGGTGTCGGTGACCTTGGCGGCCTCGACGACGACCGCGAGGGCCTTGCCGCGGGCGACCTCGCCGACGAGCATCGGCACCTGGCCCTGCTGGGCCACGGCCTGGGCGAACTGGTCGGGGCTCATGCCGGAGGAGGCGGCACGGCGGAACAGGTGCTCGGTGAGCTCCTCGCGGGAGACGTCGAGCTTCTCCTTGTTGACGAGCTCATCGAGGATGAACTGCGTCTTGATGCCCTTCTCGGCCTGCTCCTTGGTCTCGGCCAGGAACTCTTCCTCGGTCTTGCCCTGGAGCTCCAGGTACTTCGCGAGGTCGATGCCCATCTGGCCGAGCTGGTGGTGCTCCAGGTTGTGCTTGCGGGTGTTGATCTCGTCCTCGAGAAGCTTCTCGGGCATCGGGACCTCGACCAGCTTGAGGAGCTCGTCGAGGACGCGCTCCTGGGCCTGGGTGGCCTGGTCGAACTGCTTCATGTTCTCGAGGCGCTTGCGGCTGTCGGCCTTGAGCTCGTCGAGGGTGTCGAACTCCGACGCCATCTGCGCGAACTCGTCGTCGAGCTCGGGGAGCTCACGGGCGGCGACGGTGGTGACCTTGACGGTGACCTCGGCGTCCTTGCCCTCGGCGGAGCCGCCCTTCAGCTGCGAGGTGAAGGTGGCCTCGCCACCGGCCTCCAGGCCCTTGACGGCCTCGTCGATGCCGTCGAGCAGCTCGCCGGAGCCGATGGTGTACGAGACACCGTCGGCGACACCGTCGGGCAGGATCTCGCCGTCGACCTTGGCTTCGAGGTCGATGGTGACGACGTCGCCGTCCTGGGCGGCACGCTCGACCGGGGAGGTCGAGGCGAAGCGCTCGCGGAGCTGCTCCACGGACTTCTCGATGTCCTCGTCGGTGACCTCGATGGAGTCGACGGTGACCTCGATGCCGGAGTAGTCCGGGATCTCGATCGTCGGGCGGATGTCGACCTCGGCGGTGAAGGCCAGCACCTCGCCGTCCTTCAGCTCGGTGATGTCCACCTCGGGCTGACCCAGCGGGTTGACCTCGGCCTCGTTGACGGCCTCGGTGTAGAACTTCGGGAGCGCGTCGTTGACGGCCTCTTCCAGCACGGCGCCGCGGCCGAACCGCTGGTCGATCACGCGAGCCGGGATCTTGCCCTTACGGAAGCCCTTGACCGTGACCTGCTGGTTGATCTTCTTGTACGCCGCGTCGAGGCTGTCCTTGAGCTCCTCGAAGGGCACCTCGACAGTGAGCCGAACCCGGGTCGGGTTCAGGGTCTCCACGGCGCTCTTCACGGTTCGGTCTCCTTGTGGCTGATTCCTGGAATCCACCGGCGCCGCGTGTGGCGGTTCCGGTGGCTCGGCCCGGTCAGAAAGACACACGGGCACGCAGCTTGCATAGTAACCGCAAGCGGGATGACGCCCACAACGTGATCAAGAGCGCGCATGGGGGGCGCGTGATCGTCATGGTCGGGGTGGCGGGATTTGAACCCACGGCCTTCCGCTCCCAAAGCGGACGCGCTACCAAGCTGCGCCACACCCCGTCGGTGCGACACGTAGGGTACATGGACGGGGACTGTACGGCGCCCCCTCTTTTACGGGTGTGCGCGAACGGCCCTCGAACCGCTACCATGCTCTTCGTGCCGCGGTCCGTGTGACCTGCGGCGCGATGCTGTGCGGGCGTAGCTCAATGGTAGAGCACTAGTCTTCCAAACTAGCTACGCGGGTTCGATTCCCGTCGCCCGCTCTCAATGAAGAAAACCCCAGGTCACCTGGGGTTTTCTTCGTTTTCGGGCCGCCGCCGCTCAGAACTTGATGGAGGCGACCGTCTGCGTTATCGAGTCCAGGAAGCGCTGGATGTCGTCGGCCATCCCGGTGGAGGCGAGGAAGAAGCCGAAGAGCACCGCGACCACGGCCGGGCCGCCCTTGAGGTTCCCCCCTCGGATCAGCACCACCAGGATGATTGCCAACAGCAACACCACAGACAGCGAAATGGCCACAACTGATCACACCCTCGGTCGGTCCCGCCTTGCCGGCCAGGGGTCGCGCGTCACCCGCGCCCCCGCTGCTCCCATGGTGCCATCAACCCCCTTGCCCACGCTGCTCGGTGACGAACCGTGAATCCGCCGGGACGGGGGCGCCTCCGGGCGGCGGGGGAAGAGGAGAGAAAAAGCACAACCACACAACCAAGCCCGTTTCACCCTGATATGGGGCGCATTGGGCGGGAACATTAGAGCGACTAAAGGGTGATTTGCTCCGAATATCCTCTCCGGTGAGCAAGGTTTAACCGAAGTAAATGCGCGGTTAAGGTCCTCCGATGTCCTCCCCTACACAGAACAGCGCCAGGACTCCGTCCTCCGAGCAGCGGGAAGCGGAGAAGACACCGGCCACCCCGGTGCCGGCGCCGCAGAACGGGGCCACGCGCGCGGCCACCGCACGCGATCCGTACTTCGACAACGCGAAGTACCTCGCGATCCTGCTCGTCGTCATGGGCCACCTCTGGCCCGCGGTGATCGAGGGAAGCCGGGCCACCCGCGGGCTGTACATGCTGGTGTACGCCTTCCACATGCCGGTGTTCATCCTGATATCCGGCTATCTGTCCCGCAGCTACACGGGCCGGCCGGACCAGCTCAAGCGCCTGCTCACCGGCGTCGCCGTGCCGTACGTCGTCTTCGAGGTCGCGTACACGCTGTTCACCCGGTGGGGCACGGGCGGTTTCCGGCCCATCAGCCTGCTCCACCCCACGTATCTGATGTGGTTCCTGATCGCGCTGTTCATCTGGCGGCTGACCACCCCGTTCTGGCGGGTCGTGCGGTGGCCGGTGACGACCTCCCTGGTGATCGCCGGGCTCGCGTCGGTCACTCCGGCCATCGGCGCGGCCCTGGACCTGACCCGGGTGCTCCAGCTCCTGCCGTTCTTCGTGATCGGGCTGAGCATGAAGCCCGAGCACTTCGCCCTCCTGCGGCGGCGGCCCGTGCGGATCGCCTCGGCCGTCGTGCTCGTCGCCGCGGTGCCGTTCTTCTACTGGCAGGCGCCGGCCTTCTACCTCAACTGGTTCTACCGCTCCCGCAGCGTGCAGGAGTTGGGCGCCGGAGTCGGATGGGGCATGTTCCTGGTCGCGCTCCTCTTCGTCGGCACGCTGGTGCTGGCCGCGGCGTTCCTCTCCCTCGTCCCGGGCACCCGGCGCTGGTTCACGGCCCTCGGGGCCGGCACCATCTGCGGCTACGTCCTGCACGGCTTCCTGATCCGGGGCGCCACCTACCTGGGCTTCTTCGAGGACTACCCGTGGCTCTCCACGGCGACCGGCCGGGTGGCGGTCACCGTGATCGCCATGGCGGCGATCACCCTGCTCTGCACGCCTCCGGTGCGCAAGGCGCTGAAGTGGGTGACGGAACCCGAGATGTCCTGGGCCTTCCGCAAGGAAACCCCCGCGGCGAAGCAGGCCTGACGACGGCCGAGCGGGCCTGACGCCCTGCGGCCCCGGCCGCCTCAGTGCGAGGGGCGGCTGATCAGGAGCAGGGCGCGGTCGTCGTTGACGTCCTTGGCGACGGCTTCGATCAGGTGCCAGGCGACGCCCTCGAAGCCCTCGGCGACGCAGCGGTCCGCCTCGCCGGTGAGCCGGTCGATGCCCTCGGCGATGTCCCGGTCCGCGGCCTCGACCAGGCCGTCGGTGAAGAGCATCAGGACGTCGCCGGGGCGCAGCGCGCCCTTGACCGGGTGGAACTCGGCGCCGTCGTAGACGCCGAGGAGGGGGCCTTCGGCGGCCTTCTCCTCCCAGCGGCCGCTGCCCGCGTGGAGCTGGAGGGCGGGCAGGTGGCCGGCCGAGAACAGCTCGTAGTCCCCGGACTCCAGGTCGAGTACGAGGTGGATGGAGGTGGCGAAGCCCTCGTCCCAGTTCTGCCGCAGCAGATAGCCGTTGGCCGCGGGGAGGAAGCCGTGCGGCGGCAGCGAGCCGAGGAGTCCGCCGAAGGCGCCCGAGAGCAGCAGGGACCGGGAGGCGGCGTCCATGCCCTTGCCGGAGACGTCGGTGAGGACGACCTCCAGGGTGCGTCCGCCGTGGGTCCGGGCCGCGACGACGAAGTCGCCGGAGAAGGACTGGCCGCCGGCCGGGCGCAGCGCCATCTCGCGGTGCCAGCCCTGCGGGAGGCGGGGCAGGGCGCTCTGGACGCGGATGCGTTCGCGCAGGTCGAAGAGCATGGTGCCGCCGCGCCGCCAGGGCACCCCGACCCGGGCCCTGAACTGGGCGATGAGCAGTCCGAAGAGGCCGCAGGCGGCGACGACCAGGACGGTGCCGGGGGTGACCCGGGCGGCGCCCTGGGTGTACGGGCCGAGGACGACGGACTCGACGATGAGGGCGCCGGCCGCCGCCGCGTACAGACCGAGGAGGCTGGCGGGGCGCAGCAGCAGTCCGCCGGCGACGATGGGCAGGACGAGCGCGGCGGGTGCGCACCAGACGGGGTCGAGGAGGGTTCCGCAGGCGATGGCCGGAATCATCAGGAAGAGTCCGGCGAAGGCGAGCCAGTCGGAGCCGTCCCCGCGGAAGTAGTCGACGCCGGATCTGCGCAGCGCGGTGCGGGCCCGGCGGGCGCGTCTGCGCAGCCTGGCCGCGGTCGTGTTCACTCCGGCGCGGTGTCCCATTGGCCTGGACCCTATCCATCCCGTCCGACATCGCGCAGGGGTACCCCGGTGACAATGTGCGTGAAATCGGGTCGCCCCGGGCGGGCGCCGCTGATATCGATGGCATATGACGACTGAACTGCGGGTTCTCGACCCGGACGAATGGGACCGCTGGTACGGGGTGTTGGAGCTTGCGTTCGGGGGTGTGCCGGAGGAGCCGGAGGAGCGGCGGCTCTGGCAGGACCTGACCGAGCACGAGCGGTTCCTCGGTACCTGGGACGGGGAACTGCCGGTGGGTACGGCGGGGGCGTTCTCGTTCGGTCTCACGGTGCCGGGCGGGGCGACGGTGCCGGCGGCCGGGGTGACGATGGTGAGCGTGGCCGGCACGCACCGCCGGCGCGGGATCCTGACCGCGATGATGCGGCGGCAGCTGGAGGACGTCCGGGCGTGGGGCGAGCCGCTGGCCGTCCTGACGGCCTCGGAGGCGGAGATCTACGGGCGGTTCGGGTACGGCGCGGCGTCGTACACGGCGCACGCGACGATCCACACGGACCGGGTGCGGCTGACGGTCCCGGAGGGCACGGACGCGGTGGGGCTGCGGGCCGCCGACCCGGTGGAGGTCTCGGGGGCGTGCGAGGCGGTGTACGCGCGGCTCGTGCCGTCCCGGCCGGGGATGCTCGCCCGGCGACCGGGGTGGGAGCGGCTGCCGCTGCTCGATCCGGCGGGGAGCCGGGAGGGCGCGTCGCCCCGGCAGTGCGTGGTGGCGGAGCGGGACGGGGAGGTCGTGGGCTTCGTGCGCTACGCGATCAAGCCGGACTGGTCGTTCGCCGGGGCCGACGGGACGGTGGTGGTGCACGAGCTGATGGGGCTCGACCCGGCGGCGGAGGCGGCGCTGTGGCGGTTCGTGTGCTCGGTGGACCTGACCACGAAGGTACGGATCCACAGTCGTCCCGTGGACGACGCGTGGCTGGGCCTCGTGTCGGACGTGCGGCGGTGCGAGCCGACGCTGCGGGAGGCGTTGTTCCTGCGGCTCGTGGAGGTGGGCGGGGCGCTCGAGGCGCGGTCGTACCAGGCGCCGGTGGACGTGGTGTTCGAGGTCGAGGACGCGTTCTGTCCGTGGAACGAGGGGCGTTGGCGGTTGACGGGGGACGCGAAGGGCGCGATCTGTACCCGTACGGAGGACCCGGCGGACGTCGCTCTGTCCGTACGGGAGTTGGGCGCGGCGTACCTGGGCGGGACCTCGCTGGTGTCGCTGGCGGCGGCCGGGCGGGTGCGGGAGCTGCGGGAGGGGGCGCTCGTCGAGGCGTCGGTGGCGTTCGGGTCGCCGGTCGCGCCGTGGCTGCCGCACGGGTTCTAGAGAGGCGCGGCCCCTAGGACTGCTGGCAGGTGGGGCACCAGAAGAGGTTGCGGGCGGCGAGGTCCGCCGTGCGGATCTCCGTCGTGCAGAGGTGGCAGGGCATCGTCGCGCGGCGGTAGACGTACACCTCGCCGCCGTGGTCGTCGACGCGCGGGGGGCGGCCCATGGCCTCGGGGGTGTGCTCGGGGCGGACCGTGTCGATGCGGTTGAGGCGGACGCCCTCGCGCATCAGCGCCTTCAGGTCGGTCCAGATCGCGTCCCACTCCCCCGGCGTGAGGTCCTTGCCGGGGCGGTACGGGTCGATGCCGTGCCGGAAGAGGACCTCGGCGCGGTAGACGTTGCCGACGCCGGCGATGACCTTCTGGTCCATCAGCAGGGCGGCGATCGTCGTACGGGACGTCGAGATCCGGCGCCAGGCCTTGGCGGGGTCGTCGCCGTCGCGGAGCGGGTCCGGGCCGAGGCGGTCGTGTATCGCGCGCTTCTCGGGGTCGGTGATCAGCGCGCAGGTGGTCGGGCCGCGCAGGTCGGCGTAGTGCTCGTCGTCGACGAGGCGCAGCCGGACCGTGTCCGTGGGCGGCGGCGCCGGAGCCGTACCGAAGCCGAGCTTGCCGAAGAGGCCCAGGTGGACGTGGACCCAGCCGGTGTCCTCGAAGCCGAGGAAGAGGTGCTTGCCGTGGGCCTCCGCGGTCTTGAGGACGGCGCCGTCGAGCAGCGCCGCCGAGTCCGCGAACTTGCCCTGCGGGCTGGTCACCCGCACGGACCGGCCGCCGAACCGTTCCCGGTGGTCGGCGGCCAGTCGGTGGATCGTGTGCCCCTCGGGCATCAGGCGGTCGGCTCCTGCGGGTGGTGGGCCGGGATCGGGGGGAGCTCGCCGGTGGTCTCGTACGCGCTGAGCATGTCGATCCGGCGGGTGTGACGCTCGTCACCGGAGTACGGGGTGTTCAGGAAGATCTCGACGAACTTGGTCGCCTCTTCCCGGGTGTGCATGCGGCCGCCGACGGAGATCACGTTGGCGTTGTTGTGCTCGCGGCCGAGGGCGGCGGTCTGCTCGCTCCAGGCGAGGGCGGCGCGCACCCCCTTCACCTTGTTCGCGGCGATCTGCTCGCCGTTGCCGGAACCGCCGATGACGATGCCCAGGCTGTCCGCGTCCGCGGCCGTCTTCTCGGCGGCGCGCAGGCAGAACGGCGGGTAGTCGTCCAGGGCGTCGTAGATGTGGGGACCGCAGTCGACGGGCTCGTGGCCGTGTGCGGTGAGCCACTCGACGAGGTGGTTCTTGAGTTCGTATCCGGCGTGGTCGGAACCGATGTAGACGCGCATGGTGCCGAGTGTGGCACGTCAGGGCCCGGGTAGCAGGCATCGGGGTCGGGACCTTCACCCGGCCTGGTACGGACCTTCGGCCCGCGCGAGGTCGCCCGTACAACGATACGGAATGAGGTCTTCCGATCATCTCCGTTCACGGGGTTCAATGCTCGGGCTCGCGATCCGAGCAGCCCCCACACACGAGGAAGCGTTCATGAACACGCAACCGACCCTGACGAAGGACGGCGAGGAGACCGGTACCCCCGGGACACCGCACTCCTCCGACGGCCTCAAGGCCGGACTCAAGAACCGTCACCTGTCGATGATCGCCATCGGCGGCGTCATCGGCGCCGGCCTGTTCGTCGGCTCCGGCTCCGGCATCGCCGCGGCCGGCCCCGCGATCCTGCTCTCCTACGCACTCGTCGGCACCATGGTCGTCTTCGTGATGCGGATGCTCGGCGAGATGGCCGCCGCCCGGCCGTCCTCCGGCTCCTTCTCCTCCTACGCCGACCAGGCCCTCGGCCGCTGGGCCGGTTTCAGCATCGGCTGGCTCTACTGGTTCTTCTGGGTCGTCGTCCTCGCCGTCGAGGCGACCGCCGGCGCGGTCATCCTGGAGAGCTGGATCCCGGCCGTCCCGCAGTGGGCCTGGGCGCTCATCGTGATGGTCGTGCTCACCGCCACCAACCTGGCCTCGGTCGCCTCGTACGGCGAGTTCGAGTTCTGGTTCGCCGGGATCAAGGTCGTGGCCATCGCCGCGTTCGTCGCCATCGGCATGCTCGCGGTCTTCGGCGTGCTGCCCGGCTCCGACAACCCGGGCGCCGGATTCGCGCACCTCACCGACAGCGGGGGCTTCTTCCCCATGGGCGCGGGAGCGATCCTCACCGGTGTGCTGATGGTCGTCTTCTCCTTCATGGGCAGCGAGATCGTCACCCTGGCCGCCGGTGAGTCCGAGGACCCGCAGAAGGCGGTCACCAAGGCCACCAACAGCGTGATCTGGCGGATCGGCGTCTTCTACCTGGGCTCGATCTTCGTCGTCCTCACCCTGCTGCCGTGGAACGACAAGTCGATCGTCGAAAAGGGCTCGTACGTCGCCGCCCTCGACTCCATCGGCATCCCGCACGCCGGCCAGGTCATGAACGTGATCGTCCTGACGGCCGTGCTGTCCTGCCTGAACTCGGGCCTCTACACCGCCTCCCGCATGGCGTTCTCGCTCGGGCAGCGCGGTGACGCCCCGAAGGCCTTCGCCAAGGTCAACAAGCGGGGCGTGCCGACGGCGGCGATCCTCGGCTCGGTCGTCTTCGGCTTCGTCGCGGTCTTCTTCAACTACAAGTGGCCCGACACCGTCTTCGCCTTCCTGCTGAACTCCTCCGGCGCGGTCGCGCTCTTCGTGTGGCTGGTCATCTGCGTGACCCAGCTGAAGATGCGCGGCATCATCCTGCGCGAGACGCCTTCGATGCTGGTCGTGAAGATGTGGCTCTTCCCGTACCTGACCTGGGCGACGATCGCCATGATCGTCTTCGTCCTCGGCTACATGCTGTACGACGGCGGCAGCGCCCGCGAACAGGTCGTGCTCTCGCTCCTGGTGGCCGCGCTCGTGATCGTGGTCGCGCTGGTCAAGGAGCGGTTCAAGAAGGCCTCCGAGCGCGTGTAGCGCCCGGGGCTCCCACGCGGGAGGGCCCGCCGTTCCTCGGGGAACGGCGGGCCCTCCTCGTGTGTGCGCCGGGCTCAGCCCTTGGTGCCGAGCAGCTTCCAGGCAGCCGGCAGGGCGCCCATCGCGAGGGCGGCCTTGAGGGCGTCGCCGATGAGGAACGGGGTGAGGCCCGCGGCCACGGCCTGGCCGAGGCTCATGCCGGTGGCCAGCGCCAGGTAGGGCACGCCGACCGCGTAGATGATCGCGGAGCCGAGGACCATCACGCCGGCCGTGCGGAGCACCGAGCGGTCGGCGCCGCGGCGGGCGAGGGCGCCGACGACGGTCGCGGCGAGGAGCATGCCGAGGATGTAGCCGAAGGACGGCATGCCGTAGCCGGAGGTGGCCTGCGCGAACCACGGCACACCCGCCATGCCGACGACCGCGTACAGGGCGAGGGCGAGGAAGCCGCGGCGGGCGCCGAGGGCGGTGCCGACGAGCAGGGCGGCGAAGGTCTGGCCGGAGACCGGGACCGGGGAGCCGGGGACCGGGACCGAGAGCTGCGCGGCGAGGCCGGTGAGGGCGGCGCCGCCGACGACGAGGGCGATGTCGCGGGTGCGGCTCGCCGGAAGCAGGTCGGCGAGGACGGTGCCCGCACGGAGGGTACGGGCGGGGGCTGCGGCGGTGCTCATCGGTACTCCGCGAGGGTGAGGGTGGGTGGGACTGATTGACGGTATGCCAGGAGTGAACGCGCGATCACCGTCAGCGGCCGACAAAGCGGCGGCCGGACGGTTCGTGGAGATCAAACAAATCCCTCCGCCTACACCTCGCGCCACGTGACGCTTGTCACTGGGCACTCCTGCACGGAGGTCCCTTTTGCGCCAAGGGGCGTTCACTGGAGAGACTGTGGGGTCTCCATAAACCGCCAGAGAGCACGAGCCCCCACATGCACGACTCCCTCACCCCCGAACCGGAGCCCCTCTCCCACGGTCTGAAGCAGCGTCATCTGACGATGCTGGGGCTCGGCGGTGTGATCGGCGCCGGACTCTTCGTCGGCTCGGGTGCGGGCATCGCCGTCGCCGGGCCCGGGATCGTGGTCTCGTATCTGATCGCCGGCGCGCTCGCGATGCTGGTCATGCGGATGCTCGGTGAGATGTCGGCGGCGATGCCGGCGTCGGGGGCCTTCTCGGTCCACGCGGAGCGGGCGCTCGGCCGGTGGGCGGGCTTCTCGGTGGGCTGGCTGTACTGGTTCCTGCTCGTGGTGGTCCTCGCCGTGGAGGCGACGGGCGCGGCGCGCATCGCGCACGGCTGGGTGCCGGGGGTCCCGCAGTGGGGCTGGGTGCTGGTCTTCATGATCGTGTTCACCGTCGCCAACCTCGCGGCGGTGAAGAACTTCGGCGAGTTCGAGTTCTGGTTCGCGGCCCTGAAGGTCGGCGCGATCGTGCTCTTCCTGATCCTCGGGACGCTCGCGATCGTCGGCTGGCTTCCGGAGACCGACCCGGTGGGGACGGCCAATCTGACCGGGCAGGGCGGTTTCCTGCCGAACGGCTGGGAGGGGGTCGTCTCCGGGGTCCTCGCCGTCGTCTTCGCCTTCGGCGGTCTGGAAGTCGTCACGATCGCGGCGGCCGAGTCCGACGACCCGGCGCGGAACGTGGCACGGGCGGTCCGCAGCGCGGTGTGGCGGATCCTCCTCTTCTACGTGGGCTCGATGCTCGTCATCGTGACGCTGCTGCCGTGGACGTCGATAAAGCCGGGCGAGTCGCCGTACGTGGCCGTCCTGGACGCGATCGGGGTGCCGGGGGCGGGGCAGATCATGAACGTGGTGGTGTTCGTGGCGCTGCTCTCGGCGCTCAACGCGAACCTGTACGGCTCCTCCCGGATGGTGTTCTCGCTCGCGGAGCGCGGGGAGGCGCCGAAGGGCCTGCTCACGGTCTCGGGCGGCGGGGTGCCCCGCCGGGCGGTCCTCGCCTCGGTGGCCTTCGGCTTCGTCTCCGTACTCCTCAATCTGAAGTGGCCTGATTCCGTCTTCCTGTACATGCTCAACGCGGTCGGGGCGGTGCTGCTCTTCGTCTGGGCGCTGATCGCGGTCTCGCAGCTGCGGCTGCGGCGCCGGATCGAGCGGGAGGCACCGGAGACGCTCACGCTCAGGATGTGGGGATTCCCCTGGCTGACCTGGGTCGCGCTCGCCGGAATGGCGGCGGTACTTGTCCTGATGTTGACGGACGACGCCGCGCGCCCGCAGGTGCTGTGGTCGGGGGCGGCGACCGCCGCGGTGCTCCTTGTGGCCGGGGTGCGAGAATTGCGCACGAAGCGGAAGTAGATCTTCACCTTGTGTGAGGCTGGTGCCCGTATAGCGGACATCTGTTCCCTGTAAGCGGTGCGCCCGCCCAGACTGTGGCCCGTTCCCCGTCTCAGCCAATGAACAGGGCGGCCCATGTCCCGGACCACCGCGCCCGAGCCCGTCGACCGCAAGGACGACGTGGCGACCTCCTCGAACGGCCCGTCGAACGGCCTCTCGCACGGCCTCAAGCAGCGCCATCTCTCGATGATCGCCCTCGGCGGTGTCATCGGTGCCGGGCTCTTCGTCGGCTCCGGCGCCGGCATCGCCGCCGCGGGCCCGTCGATCGTGATCGCGTACGCCATCTCCGGCATCCTCGTGATGCTGGTGATGCGCATGCTCGGCGAGATGTCCGCGGCGAACCCGGCCTCCGGCTCGTTCTCCGTCCACGCCGAGCGGGCCCTCGGCCCCTGGGCGGGCTTCACCGCCGGGTGGGCCTTCTGGTTCCTGCTCTGCGTCGCCGTCGGCCTCGAGGGCATCGGCGCGGCGAAGATCATGACGGGCTGGTTCCCCGGCAGCCCCGAGTGGGCCTGGGTCGCGCTCTTCATGCTGGTCTTCTGCGCCACCAACCTGGCGGCCGTGAGGAACTTCGGCGAGTTCGAGTTCTGGTTCGCCGCGCTCAAGGTCGGCGCGATCGTCCTCTTCCTCGGCATCGGCGTACTCGCCATCGCCGGAGTCCTGCCCGGCACGGACGCCCCCGGCACCGCGAACCTCACCGGCGACGGCGGCTTCTTCCCGAACGGCTCCGAGGGCCTGATCGTGGGTCTGCTCGCCTCCGTCTTCGCGTACGGCGGTCTGGAGACGGTCACCATCGCCGCCGCCGAGTCGGAGCACCCGGTGCAGGGCGTCGCCAAGGCCGTGCGGACCGCGATGTGGCGGATCGCGCTCTTCTACATCGGCTCGATGGCGGTCATCGTCACCCTCGTGCCGTGGGACGACAAGACGGTCGTCGAGAAGGGGCCGTACGTCGCCACCCTCGACCACCTGGGCATCCCGGCGGCCGGCGAGATCATGAACGTGGTCGTGCTCGTCGCCCTGCTGTCGGCGATGAACGCCAACATCTACGGCGCCTCCCGCATGGCCGGCTCGCTCGTCGCACGCGGCCAGGGCCCGAAGGCGCTCGGCCGCACCTACGGCGGGGTGCCCCGCGCGGCGGTGCTCGTCTCCTCCGTCTTCGGCTTCGCCTGTGTGCTGCTCAGCTACTGGCGTCCCGACGACATCTTCATCTGGCTGCTCAACACGATCGGCGCGATCATCCTGGTCGTCTGGTTCTTCATCGCCGCCTCCCAGTTGGTGCTGCGCCGCCGCACCGAGCGCGAGGCGCCCGAGAAGCTCGTCGTGCGGATGTGGGCCTTCCCGGTGCTGACCTGGGTGGCGCTCGCCGGCATGGCGGCGATCTTCGTCCTGATGGCCCGCGAGGAGGGCACGCGGGTGCAGCTGTACTCGACGGGTGGCCTGACGCTGCTGCTCGCCGTCGCCGGCTACGTACGCCAGAGGACGGCGGAGAAGGCGGCGGAGAAGGCAGCGGAAAAGGCGACGGACCGCGCTTCCTGACGCCCCCTCCGCTCCCGCTTCCCCGAAGCCCCCGGACCGCCGCTCGGTCCGGGGGTTTCGTCCGTCCGGGGGTTTCGTCCGTCCGGAGGAGGGGCCGGGGCGGGACGCGGGACCTAGGACGAAGGGCTGATCACCTACGAGGAGTACCTACTGTTAGCCTGCACTTGCATATAGGTTGCAATAAGCAGGAGCCGTTGAAGGAGCCGGGCATGGCGATCTACACACTTCCGGAGCTGCCGTACGACTACGCGGCGCTGGAGCCGGTGATCAATCCCCAGATCATCGAGCTGCACCACGACAAGCACCACGCCGCGTACGTCAAGGGAGCCAACGACACCCTGGAGCAGCTGGAGGAGGCTCGCGACAAGGACCAGTGGGGCGCGATCAACGGCCTGGAGAAGAGCCTGGCCTTCCACCTCTCCGGCCACATCCTCCACTCCATCTACTGGAACAACATGGACAGCCCGAAGGGCGGGGGCGGCGGCGAGCCGCTGGCCGCCGACGGCGTCGGTGACCTCGCGGACGCGATCACCGAGTCCTTCGGCTCCTTCGCGAAGTTCAAGGCCCAGCTGACGAAGGCCGCCGCGACCACCCAGGGTTCCGGCTGGGGTGTCCTCGCGTACGAGCCCATCAGCGGCCGTCTCATCGTCGAGCAGGTCTACGACCACCAGGGCAACGTCGGCCAGGGCTCGGTCCCGGTCCTGGTCTTCGACGCCTGGGAGCACGCCTTCTACCTCCAGTACAAGAACCAGAAGGTCGACTTCATCGAGGCCATGTGGCAGGTCGTCAACTGGCAGGACGTGAGCAAGCGCTACCACGCCGCCAAGACCTCGGTCCCGCTGATCTCCTTCTGACCGGCGGCACCACCCAGTCGTCCTGCTCGTGATCGTCTTCTCAACCTTCACGTGTGGGCGGAATGACGAAGAACCCCCGTGATGACGTGAATCACGGGGGTTCTTCCGTACTGCCGGGGGCGGACTACTCGAAGCTGGGCGCCGCCGTCCGGGTGCGCTTGATCTCGTAGAAGCCGGGCGTCGACGCCACGAGCAGCGTGCCGTCCCACAGCCGGGCCGCCGCCTCGCCGCGCGGGGTCGGCGTGACGACGGGACCGAAGAAGGCGACCTCGTCGCCCTCGGGGCCCGGGACCGCGATGACCGGGGTGCCGACGTCCTGGCCGACCTTGTCTATGCCCTCCTGGTGGGAGGAGCGCAGCTCCGCGTCGTACGTGTCCTTGTCGGCGTAGTCCGCCAGGTCCTCGGGCAGGCCGACGTCCGTCAGGGCCGCGACGATCGCCTCGCGGGTCGGGCCCTCGCCGCCGTTGTGGAAGCGGGTGCCGAGCGCGGTGTAGAGCTTGCCCACGACCTCGTCGCCGTGCAGCTGCTGGGCGGCGACGACGACCCGGACCGGGCCCCACGCCTGGGTCTCCAGCATCTCCCGGTACTCGGCCGGGAGCTCGTCGAGCCTGTTCTCGTTGAGCACGGCCAGGCTCATGACCTTCCAGCTGACGTCGACCGGCCGTACCTTCTCGACCTCCAGCATCCAGCGGGAGGTCATCCAGGCCCACGGGCACAGCGGGTCGAAGAAGAACTCGGCGGTGGTCCTGCTCTCGGACATGTCACTCCTCGGTACGGCCGTCGAAAGGTGGTGCGTCGGAAGGTGGTGCGCCGAAAGGAGCCAACGCCACGGGCCGGTGACCGCATTCCCGTGCGCCGGGTGACAGTGGCACATGGGAGGATCGGTGCTGTTTCGAACGCGCCACGAAGGAGTGACCGTGCCCGGTGAGAATCTGTCCCGCGACGAGGCCCACGAGCGGGCGGCCCTGCTGTCCGTCGACGGGTACGAGGTCGTCCTCGACCTGCGGTCGGCGGTCGGCGACTGTGCCGAGGCGGTCCGCACGTTCCGTTCGGAGACGACGATCCGCTTCCGCCGCACCGGCGAGGGCACGAGCACGTTCGTCGACCTGATCGCCCCGGCCGTCGAAGCGGTCACGCTCAACGGGCGGTCCCTCGACCCGGCGGTCGTCTTCGACGGCTCGCGGATCGCGCTCGACGGCCTCGCCGACGAGAACACGCTCGTGGTGGACGCGCGCTGCGCCTACAGCCGGACCGGCGAGGGCCTGCACCGCTTCGTCGACCCGGAGGACGGCGAGGTCTACCTCTACACGCAGTACGAGCCGGCCGACGCCCGCCGGGTGTACGCCAACTTCGAGCAGCCCGACCTGAAGGCCCCGTACCGCTTCTCGGTGACCGCGCCCGAGGGCTGGACGGTCTGGTCGAACGGCGCGGGCGAGCAGGACGCCGAGGGTGTGTGGCGGTTCGCGGAGACGGCGCCGATCTCCACGTACATCACCTGTGTCGTGGCGGGGCCGTACCACTACGTCACGGACACCTACAAGCGCACGCTGGCCGACGGCACCGACCTGGAGATCCCGCTCGGCGCGATGTGCCGCAAGGGCCTCGCCCGGCACTTCGACGCGGACGACGTCTTCCTGATCACCAAGCAGGGATTCGACTTCTTCCACGACAACTTCGACTACCCGTACCCCTTCGGGAAGTACGACCAGGCCTTCGTCCCCGAGTACAACCTCGGCGCGATGGAGAACCCGGGCATGGTGACCTTCCGCGAGGAGTACATCTACCGGGGCAAGGTGACCCAGGCCGCCTACGAGAGCCGGGCCAACGTCATCCTGCACGAGATGGCGCACATGTGGTTCGGCGACCTCGTCACCATGGTGTGGTGGGACGACCTGTGGCTGAAGGAGTCCTTCGCCGACTTCATGGGCTCCTTCGCGAACGCCGAGGCGACCCGCTTCACCAACAGCTGGGTGACCTTCGCCAACAACCGCAAGGCCTGGGCGTACCGCGCCGACCAGCTGCCGTCCACCCACCCGATCACGGCCGACATCCGTGACCTGGAGGACGCCAAGCTCAACTTCGACGGCATCACGTACGCCAAGGGCGCGTCGGTGCTCAAGCAGCTCGTGGCGTACGCCGGCCGGGACGCGTTCATGGAGGGCGCGCGCCGCTACTTCAAGCGCCACGCCTACGGGAACACCCGGCTCGGGGACCTCCTCACCATCCTGGAGGAGACCTCGGGCCGCGACATGAAGGCCTGGTCGAAGTCCTGGCTCCAGACCTCCGGGGTGAACACCCTGACGCCCGCCGTCACCTACGACGCGGAGGGCCGGATCACCGAGCTCGCCGTCGTCCAGGAGGGCGACGAGCTTCGTCCGCACCGGGCCGCCGTCGGCCTCTACCGGCTCTCCGGCGGGGAGCTCGTCCGGTACGCGCGGGCCGAGGCCGACATCACCGGCGCCCGGACCGTCGTCACCGAACTCGCGGGCGAGGAGAGGCCCGACCTCGTCCTCGTCAACGACGACGACCTCACCTACTGCAAGATCCGCTTCGACGAGGGCTCGCTCACCACCCTGCGGGCGCACCTCGGTGACATCACCGACCCGCTGGCCCGTGCCCTGTGCTGGTCGGCGCTGTGGAACCTGACCCGCGACGGGCTGATGCCCGCCCGGGACTTCGTCGCCGTGGCGCTCGCCTTCGCGGGCCGCGAGACCGACATCGGCGTCCTCCAGATGGTGCACGCCTGGACGAAGTCGGCCGTCACCCTGTACGCGGCGCCCGAGTGGCGCGAGCGGGGCGGGCGGCTGCTCGCCGAGGGCGGGCTTCGCGAGCTGCGCGTCGCCGAGCCGGGCAGCGAACACCAGCTGACGTGGGCGCGGTTCCTCGCGGCGACGGCCTCCGCCGACGCCGACTTCCAGCTCATCGAAGGGCTGCTCGACGGTACGGCGAGGATCGACGGGCTCGACGTCGACCAGGAGCTGCGCTGGGCGCTGCTCTCCGCGCTCGCGGCGCACGGCCGGGCGGACGAGGCCCGGATCGGTGCGGAGCTGGCGCGGGACGACACCGCGACGGGCAAGCGCCACCAGGTCCGGCTGCTGGCCTCGCGGCCGTCGGCGGCCGTCAAGGCGCAGGCGTGGGCGCAGGTCGTCGAGTCGGACACCCTGTCGAACGCGCTGGTGGAGGCGACGATCGCGGGCTTCACGCAGCCCTCGCAGCGTGAGCTGATCGCCCCGTACGCGGAGAAGTACTTCGCGGCGATCGAGCGGCTGTGGGCCGAGCGGTCCATCCAGATCGGCATCCATGTGGTCCGGGGCCTGTTCCCGGGGCTCCAGGACGACGAGGCGACGCTGACCGCGACGGACGCCTGGCTCGCGGACCACGAGTCGGCGGCGCCGGCGCTGCGGCGCCTCGTCCTGGAGGCACGGGACGACCTGGCGCGGGCGCTGCGGGCGCAGGCGTGTGACGGCCTGGCGGTGTAGCTCTCCCCCGGTGGGGGTCGTGCGCCTCGGCGCGCGGCCCCCATCGGTGTGCGTGCCTCCCGCGGCCCGCGGCGCCGGGGCCGGGGTGCGGCGCGGCCCCTTCATCGGCAGTCGAACGCGCGTACTTTAGGGCGGGCTTGTCCCTGATTGTCGACGAGCGTGTAACAGGGGTTAGGGGAGCCTTCGGAAGCGGAAGACCCCCGGCATGAACCACAACACCCCCATCACCCCCCGCCCCCTCCCCCTCGCCTCCCGCACCGGTCGCCCCGAACGCCTCGCGGCCGCAGACCAGTTGAGGGCGCTCGGCATCCCGGCCGGCGAGGTCGCCGCGCGCTGCCGGCCCGGCGGCTGGCAGCAGCTGCTGCCCGGTGTCTTCCTGCTCCAGCCCGGCCCGCCCACCAGCGAGGACCGGCTCCGCGCCGCGCTCCTCTACGCCCGCAGGACCGGGGCCGTCCCCGCGCAGGGGCCCGACGCGATGATCACCGGGCTCGCCGCGCTGACCCTGCACCGCTTCTCCTCCGCTCCCCCGCTCACCGCGCTTGACCGGATCGACGTCCTGGTGCCCCGCACCCGGCGGCTGCGCTCCACCGGCTGGGTGCGGGTGGTGCGCGCCGCCCCCGAGCCGCCGGAGCCGGTGGAGCTGACCGGGGTGCCCGTCGCGCCGGTCGCCCGCGCCGTCGCCGACGCGGTGTCGGGGCTCTCGGACGCGGAGACGGTACGCCGGCTGCTCACCGAGGCGGTCCGCGGCGGTCACTGCGAACCGGGCGCGGTGGTACGCGAGTTGAGCCGGGCCCGGCTGCTCACCCGCCCGCACGTGGTGGACGCGGTGGACGCGCTGCTCGCCGAGGGGCGGTCGCTCTCCGAGGAGCGCCTGTACGAGATGGTGCGGGAGTTCGCCCTGCCGGACCCGCTGTGGAACGTGGACCTGCGGCTGCCGGGCGGCCCGCACCTGGGCGGGGTGGACGCCTACTGGCCCGACCAGGCCGTCGCCGTCGAGCTGGACACCCGGGCCCCGCGGCAGGACGACGACGCGCTCTGGTCCGAGTACACCCGCAAGCGGGAGCATCTGGAGCGGCTCGGCATCACGGTCGTCCATATCACCCCGCGCAAGCTGCGCGAGGCGATGGACCAGCAGGCCACCGTGGTCCGTACGGCCCTGATGGCCGCGTCCGACCGGCAGCCCGCCGCGTATGTCGTCGTCCTGCCCCGGTGAGGGGCCGGGGTGCGGGTCAGCTCTTGGGCGTGACGCCGCAGAACTCGGCCTCCAGGACGGGCATGGGGTCGCCGGTCCAGTCGGCGTTGAAGTTCAGCGCGAGCGAGTGGCGGCCGTCCTTGGTGACCGCGGCGGCCGAGCCGGAGCCGTGGATGCCGCCGCCGTGGCCCCAGACCTCCTTGCCGCAGCTCAGCTCGGTCTGCGTCAGGCCGAGTCCGTACCCGGCCCCGGGGGCGGTGGTCGTCATCTCCGTCAGCTCGGCCTTCGGGAGCAGCCGGCCGCCGAGCAGGGCACGGTAGAAGGTCTGGAGGTCCTTCGAGTCGGAGATCACCTCGCCGGCCGCGTAGGCGATGGTGGGGCTGAGTTCGCTGAGGTCGTGGACCGGGGCGTCCGGGTCGGCGGAGAGCTTGGACCAGGCGGGGGAGCTCGGGTTCGGCATCGTGACGTCGGTGCCGGGGACGCTGGTGGCGCGGAGCTTGAGCGGCTTGATGATGCGGTTCTCGACCGCCTTGCCGTAGGGGCGTCCGGTGACCTTCTCGATGACCAGGCCGGCGAGGACGTAGTTGGTGTTGGAGTAGTTCCAGCCGGTGCCGGGGGCGAAGTCCGGCTCGTGGGTCATGGCGATGGCGACGAGCTGGCGCGGGGTCCACCGGTCGTAGCGGTGCTCCAGGAAGGCCGGGCCGAAGACCTTCTCCTGGAAGCCGGGGTCGGCGGTGACGCTGTAGATGCCGCTGGTGTGGTTGAGCAGCTGGCGGAGGGTGATCTTCCGGCCGTCGTGGCCGTTGCCCTTGACGACGCCGGGCAGCCACTTCTCGACCGGGTCGTCGAGGTCGAGGCGGCCTTCGGCCTGGAGCTGGAGGAGGACGGTGGCGGTGAAGGTCTTGGTGATGGAACCGACCCGGTAGCGGTCGTTGCCCTTGCGGTCGCCCGCGGTGCCGGTCCAGCGGCCGTGCCCGTCGCGGGCCCCGGCGACGACACCGGGCACACCGGCGTCGGCCGCCGCCTGGAGCGCCTGCTGGGTGGCCGTGTGGTCCCCCTTCACCGGTGCGGGTGCGGCGAGGGCGGGAGTGGCGAGCGCCGTGGCGGTGAGTCCCGCGACCAGGGCGGTGGCGAGGACGGTGCGGGTCGTGCGTACGGCTGGCATGCGGGCTCCCCTGTGATTCTGCTGTGCGTACTGCGGTCGGCGGGGAGGACCGCGGGGCCGGCGGGATGGTTGAGCGGGAAGGGAACGGTTGAGCGTTTTTCAGCCTTCTGGCGGAGGAGTCAGCCGTTCGCCGGATCGGCGAGCCGGGAGCGTCCGACCGGGGGCCGCTCGCGCCACAGGTCGAGGCCGATGTCGACGAGTTCGACCCGGGGCAGGCCGGGTACGGCGTCGAGCGGATGCCAGGCGGCGAGGTCGGTGGAGCCGCCCGTCTCGTTGCGCAGCGCACCGCCGGTGACCTGGGCCTCGTAGATGATCCGCAGGCCCTGGAAGTCCCCGGGGCCCGCGAGGCGGCGCAGCCAGCCGCGCCGGATGGAGTCGATCCCGAGGAGGGCGGTGGGCTCGGTGAGGTAGCCGGTCTCCTCCTCCACCTCGCGGACCACGGTCTGTACGGGCTCCTCGCCGTGGTCCATGCCACCGCCCGGCAGGGTCCACCGCTTGGTGCCGTCGCCCGCCACCCACCGGGCGAGGAGCACCTCCCCGTCCCGTACGCACACGGCGTAGGCCGCCACCCTCAACTCCTGTTTCATGAGGAGAGGTTAGAACCAGTAGACGGGATACGTCCGGCCCGAGGCACGGGCCGCTCCGAGGCCGACGGCGACCAGGAGGAGGGAGGCGAGGGCGAGTAGGCCGAGAAACGACCAGAACGGCGGGGCCTGGAGGGCGACGATCACGGCGGTCGCGGCGGCGGGCGAGTGCGGGGTACGGGCCAGCATCATCACGCCGAGGGCGAGGCCGCCCGCGACGGCGGCGCCCCAAAGGCCGGGACCCGCCACGGCCAGGACGGCGAAGCCGGTGAGGGCGGAGAGCAGTTGGCCGCCGACGACGGAACGCGGCTGGGACAGCGGGAGGTCGGGGGCGCCCGCCACGAGCGCCATGCTCGCCGCGAGCGGCGGGACGAGCAGGGGCTGGTCGAGCACGGTGCCGACGGCGACCAGGAGCACGAGCGCGGCGACGCTGCCGGCGGTGGAGGCAAGCAGGATCCGGGGCCGGGGGCGCGGCGGCGGACCGGGGCGGGGGGAGGCAGTTGCGGGGGGTGCGGTGGCGGCGGGGGCCGGGGTGGTGGTCATGGGCGGTCCTCGGGGTCGCGGGGGTACGGGCCCTGGCGCGGGGGGCGCGTTCGGGTTGTGCCCACCCGTTCCGCCCCAGCGGAACGAATGCCCACAACCAGGGAGGTGCAGATCTAACCTCTTAGCGAGACTTTAAGGGTTAGATTCAAGGGCGGTCAACCGTTCACGTACCCTTGAAGGGTTAGCCCACCAGGAGGGTGCCGCCATGACCGCCATCGATCCACGGCCGCTCACCGGCGAACCCGTCTCCCTCGACCTCCTCAACACCCGGTGGAACGAGGAGGGCGTCCGTCAGGACCTGCTCACCGGGGTCGAGGGGCTCGCCGTCTGGCTCGCCGCCAACGGCCTCGACCGGGGGTTCGCCGCCGACGACGCCACCCTGCGCCACACCCTCGCCGCCCGGGACGCGCTCGCCGCGCTCGTCGACCACCCCGGCGACCCCGCCGCCACCGCCCGGGTCGACGCCGTCCTCGACCACGGCCGCATCCGGGCCACACTCACCGCCGAGGGCCCCGGGGAACGGGCCGAGTTCGCGGACCCCGCCCGCGGCCCCGGCTGGACGGCCGCCCGCGACTACCTCGACCTCCTGCGCACCGCGCCCGACCGGATCCGGGCCTGCGCGCACGAGGCGTGCATCCTGCACTTCTTCGACACCTCGCGGAACGGCACCCGCCGCTGGTGCTCGATGGCGGCCTGCGGCAACCGGGCCAAGGCCTCGCGCCACTACGCCCGTACGAAGGACCACTGACACCCCGCCCACTCGCCCCGGTTGAGGGTGATTCATCCCCGATGGCGTGTCGTCCGCAGTGGCGGATGTACGCCATCGACGCATTCCGTCACCCGTCAACTCTCCACAAATCCCTGTCGTTTACGAAAGGCTGAGCGGTCATCCGGTACCGAAATCCGGACCCTCTCTTTCATAACCAGGGATGTACATGACCCCCCAGAGCTCCATACCCGGGCGCTCGCCCTCCGGGAGACGCGCGGCCCGCATCGCGGCCGCCGCAGGACTCGTCGCCGCGCTCGTCGCGGCCGGTGCCGCCCCGGTCCTGGCCGTCGACGACCCGGCGACCACTCCCCCGGTGAAGGCAAGCGAACCTACCGACAAGCTCGGCGCCACCGACGCCCAGCGCCTCACCGAGGCCGAGGTGAGCGGCGACAGGAACGTCACGATCCTCGTCGCCACCGTCCCCGGCGCCACCGAGCAGGTCGCCGACCAGCTCGACGCCGTCGCGGGCGCCTCCGTCGGCAAGCAGCAGGACGCGCTCGGCTACGTCCGCGCGACCCTGCCCACCGCCAAGGCCGAGGCGGCCATCAAGGCCGCGGCGAAGCTCTCCTCCGTCCAGTCGATCGACCTCCAGGCCGAGATCAAGCTGGACGACCCGACCCCGGACGCCGGCGCGACGACGGGCGCCGTCGAGGGCACGACCGTCACCACGACGTACCCGGCCCCGAGCCGGACCACCCCGGCGAAGAACCCGTACAACCCGTCCCACGAGACGGGCGCGGTCGAGTTCGTCGAGGACCACCCGCGGGCCGACGGCCGCGGCGTGACCATCGGCGTCCTCGACTCCGGTGTCGACCTGGGCCACCCGGCGCTGCGGAAGACCACCACCGGCGAGCGCAAGATCGTCGACTGGGTCACCGCCACCGACCCGCTGACCGAGGGCGACGCCACCTGGCGCGCCCAGATCACCCCGGTCACGGGCCCCGTCTTCACCGCGGCCACCCAGAGCTGGAAGGCGCCCGAGGGCTCCTACCAGTGGAGCCGCTTCAGCGAGTCGATCACCGCGGGCGGCGACCCGGCCGGTGACATCAACCGCAACGGCGACACCACCGACGTCTTCGGCATGCTGTACGACCCGGCCGCCGGCACCGTCCGCGTGGACACCGACCAGAACAACGACTTCACGGACAACGCGCCGATGAAGCCGTACAAGGACGGGTACCAGATCGGCTACTTCGGTACCGACGACCCGGCCACCGAGGTCGTCGAGAAGACGCCGTTCGTCGTCGAGATCCGCAAGGACGTCGCGATGGACCCGCTGGGCGGGACCTGGGTCGGCCAGAAGCGCGACTTCGTCAACGTCGGTCTCGTCGAGTCCTCCCACGGGACCCACGTCGCCGGCATCACCGCCGCCCACGGCCTCTTCGGCGGCCGGATGAACGGCGCGGCGCCGGGCGCGAAGATCGTCTCCTCGCGCGCGTGCACCTGGACCGGCGGCTGCACCAACACCGCCCTCACCGAGGGCATGACGGACCTCGTCGTCAACCGCGGCGTCGACATCGTCAACATGTCGATCGGCGGCCTGCCCGCGCAGAACGACGGCGACAACGTCCGCTCGCGCCTCTACACCCGTCTGATCGACCAGTACGGCGTGCAGCTGATCATCTCGGCCGGCAACTCCGGCCCGGGCATCAACACGATCGGCGACCCCGGCCTGGCCGACAAGGTCGTCTCGGTCGGCGCGGCGATCTCGAAGTCGACCTGGGCCGCCAACTACGGCTCGGCCGTCTCCAAGTCGTACGCCATGTTCCCCTTCTCCTCGCGTGGCCCGCGTGAGGACGGCGGCTTCACCCCGACCATTACCGGTCCGGGCTCGGCCGTGAACACCATCCCGACCTGGCTGGCCGGCGCCGGCGTCGCCGAGTCCGGCTACGCGCTGCCCGCCGGTTACGGGATGCTCAACGGCACCTCGATGTCCTCCCCGCAGGTCGCGGGCGCGAGCGCGCTGCTGCTCTCCGCCGCGAAGCAGCGGGGCATCGAGCTCTCCCCGCTCACCCTGCGCACCGCGCTCACCTCGACCGCCAAGCAGATCTCCGGTGTCAAGGCGCACGAGCAGGGCTCGGGTCTGATCGACATCAACGAGGCCTGGGACTCGATCAAGGACGGCGCGACCGCCCACGACTACAAGGTCGAGGCCCCGGTCGACACCGCAATCTTCCCGGCCCCGCACACCGGCACCGGTGTGTACGACCGTGAGGGCGGCCTCAAGGTCGGCCAGAAGAAGGTCTACGACGTCACCGTCACGCGCACGAGCGGCCCGGACCGTGCCATCGAGCACGAGCTGGACCTCAAGTACAACGACGGCACCTTCCGCATCCTCGGCGACGACGAGATCGACCTGCCGCTGAACAAGCCGGTCACCGTCAAGGTCCAGGCCCGGCCGACCACCGCCGGTGTGCACAGCGTGATCCTGGAGGCCGACGACGAGCGCACCGAGGGCGTGGACAAGCAGATCCTCGCCACCTCGGTCGTCGCGAGCGACCTGGTCGCGCCCGGCTACGGCTTCTCCGCCGCCGGCACCGTCCAGCGCAACAGCCACACGTCGTACTTCGTGACCGTGCCGGAGGGCGCCAAGACCCTTGAGGTCGCCATCGGCGGTCTGAAGGCGAAGAGCCAGACCCGGTTCATCGCGATCCACCCGTACGGCGTGGCCATCGAGTCCACCGCCTCCACCGCGTGCTACCCGCACTACAACCCGGCGAACACCTGCCGTCCGGACCTGCGGTCGTACGCGAACCCGACGCCGGGCGTCTGGGAGATCGAGGTCGAGTCGCGCCGCACCTCGCCCGACCTGGACAACCCGTTCACGCTGGACGCCAAGGTGCTCGGCGCCGACTTCGACCCGGCCGTCCAGACCGTGGCCGAGGCGAAGGTCGGCACCCCGGCCGCCGTCGAGTGGACCGTCACCAACAAGTTCGCCGGCATCGACGGCAAGCTGAAGGGCGGCTCGCTGGGCTCGCAGAAGACCGAGACCCCGACCATCCAGCACCACGAGAAGCAGACGAAGACCGTCACGGTCGGTGAGGGCGTCGAGCGGCTCGACATCGCGATCGGCAACACCTCCGACAAGGCCGCCGACCTCGACCTCACCGTCCTCCTGAACGGCAAGCAGGTCGGCCAGGCGGCGGACGGCGACTCGGAGGAGTCCGTCTCCCTCGTGAAGCCGGCCCCGGGCACGTACACCGTCGTCATCGACGGCTACGCGGTCCACGCCGAGGGCGGCACGACCTACGACTACAAGGACGTGTACTACTCCGCCGCGCTCGGCAGCGTCCAGGTCGACAACGCCACGACCTACCCGCTGGCCCACGGTGCGAGCACCAAGGTCGCGGCCCAGGTCCTGGTCGCCGGCGCGGCCCCCGAGGGCCGCCAGTTCTTCGGCGAGGTCCAGCTGCTCAACGCACGCGGCACCGTCGCGGGCTCCGGCAGCGTCCTGATCGGCAGCGTCACCCCGTAACACCGCGAGACAGTGAGGGGCGGGCACCGGAACCGGTGCCCGCCCCTCTCCCGTTCTTCCGCGCGCCGGTCAGCCGGGGTGCGAGCAGTCGACTCCGGCGGACCCCGGAAGCGCCTTCTCCACCCATGCGCGTCCGTACTCCAGATCGTCACGCCCCGCTCCGACGTCCGTGCCGAGATTCCCGGGCGGGCGGTCCCCCTCCCGGTAGGTGAGCGGTCCCTCTCCGGGGAAGCGCGAGACGATGACGAGCATGCGCGTGCCCACCCGGAAGTAGGGATCGGCTGACTCTTCGGCAGGGGCCTCCCCGGCCGTGAAGACGAGCCGGGGCTCCCCGGCCGCCGTCCCCGCCGTCCTGGCCTCCTTGTACCTCCGCTCCACGCTCAGGGTGACGCGGACCCCCTGGTCCCCGCCCAGCCGCTCGACCCGGGCCACCGTTCCCTCGGCGATGTCCGCGGCGCACGCGACCAGGCCCTCTGCGGTAAGCGCCGCGCCCCCCGCCCTACCGTCCAGCTCCCCGTTGCGGGCCATGAGGTACGACCCCCCGGTCCCCAGAAGGCCCAGCACGGCCACCGCCGCGACCGCGGCGAGCACCCACCGCGGAGCACGCCGGCGGCGGGGGCCCGGCGCCGCGGGCGGGGGCGGCTCGGGGGCGGGTCCGGCCACCGCCGTGGCGATGAGCGCCAGCTGCTCGCGCAGGGTCTCCACGTCGGCCAGCACGGCCCGTACCTCGGGGTCCCGCTCGGCCCACTCGGGCAGCGGCCCGTCGGACACCGCCAGTCGTACCGGGTCCCGCTCGTCCCTCTCCACCCTCACACCACCTCGTCCGTGTGGAGCCGGGCGCGCAGCGCGCGCACGGCGGCGTGCAGCCGGCTCTTGACCGTTCCCTCGGGGATCTCCAGCGCCTCCGCGATCTCGGCCACCGGCAGGTCGGCGTAGAAGCGCAGCACCACGACCTGCCGCTGCGGCAGGGGCAGTGCGTCGAGCCCCTGCGCGACCGACAGGGTCAGGACCCGTGCCTCCTCGACGCCCGGCTGCTCCGTGCCCCACGGCCGCAGCGCGGTCAGCCGCTCGTCGAGCCGCTCCCGGCGGCGCCGGTCCCGGTGCCAGTCCACGGCGATGTTCGAGGCCACCACCGCGCACCACGCGGCGGTGGACCGCAGGGGCTCCCGTCCCTTCGCCCGGGACTCCAGGAGCTTCAGCCGCACCTGCTGCACGCCGTCCTGGAGCTCCGCGTACGGCACCCCGCCCAGTGCCAGGACCGCTCTCACCCGGTCCACGAGGGCCGCGTCCAGCGGATCGTCCGCCGCCGGGCGCCGGGCCTTCCTCACTACCGCCACCGTGCCTCCTTCCCTTCCGCGTCCCCCCTGTGACGCGGAAGCGGCACGAAACGTTCGATCCGGCCCCGGCCCCACGTCCCGACCAATGGACAATGGATTGGACAAGGCGCCCCAGGTCATACGCATCATGGACCGGCAGCACCCTGCACATACGTACGGAGGAGTCCCCGTGAAGGTCGGAATCGTCGGAGCCACCGGTCAGGTCGGCACAGTCATGCGCAGCATCCTGGCCGAGCGCAACTTCCCGGTCGACGAGCTGCGGCTCTTCGCCTCCGCCCGTTCCGCCGGCACCGTCGTGGACGGCGTCACGGTCGAGGACGCCTCCACCGCCGACTACACCGGCCTGGACATCGTGCTCTTCTCCGCCGGCGGCGCCACCTCCAAGGCCCTCGCCGAGAAGGTCGCCTCCCAGGGCGCCGTCGTGATCGACAACTCCTCCGCCTGGCGCCGTGACCCCGAGGTCCCGCTGGTCGTCTCCGAGGTCAACCCGCACGCGATCAAGGACCGCCCCAAGGGCATCATCGCCAACCCGAACTGCACCACGATGGCCGCCATGCCGGTCCTCAAGCCGCTCCACCAGGAGGCCGGCCTCACCGCGCTGGTCGCCACCACCTACCAGGCCGTCTCCGGCTCGGGCGTGGCCGGTGTCGCCGAGCTGCGCACCCAGGCGTGTGCCGTGGCCGAGACCGCCGACCAGCTGGCGTTCGACGGCGAGGCCGTCGAGTTCCCCGAGCCCGCCGTCTACAAGCGCCCGATCGCGTTCAACGTGGTCCCGCTGGCCGGGTCGATCGTCGACGACGGCTCCTTCGAGACCGACGAGGAGCAGAAGCTCCGCAACGAGTCCCGCAAGATCCTGGAGATCCCCGAGCTGAAGGTCTCCGGCACCTGCGTACGTGTCCCGGTCTTCTCCGGCCACTCCCTCCAGGTCAACGTCCGCTTCGATCGTCCGATCAGCGTCGAGCGCGCCTACGAGCTGCTCAAGGACGCCGAGGGCGTCGTGCTCTCCGAGATCCCGACGCCGCTCCAGGCCGCCGGCAAGGACGCCTCGTACGTCGGCCGCATCCGCGTGGACGAGACCGTCGACAACGGCCTCGCGCTCTTCCTCTCCAACGACAACCTGCGCAAGGGCGCGGCCCTCAACGCCGTGCAGATCGCGGAGCTGGTCGCGGCCGAGCTCAAGGGCTGACACCGGCCGGTCCGTACGACCCCCAGGAGGGGCGGCGCCCGTTACGGGCGCCGCCCCTCCGGCGTTCGGGCGGGTCGTGGAAATGTGCCGTGCGCCACGGCGGCGGCCCGTGGAAGGATGAGCCAAACGTCACGAAACCTAGGAGTTGACCGGGTGCCTGGCACGAACCTGACCCGTGAAGAGGCTCAGCAGCGGGCGGCGCTGCTGACCGTGGACGCGTACGAGGTCGAACTCGACCTCTCCGGTGCGCAGGAGGGCGGCACCTACCGGTCCGTCACCACCGTCCGCTTCGATTCCGCCGAGGCCGGCGCCTCGACCTTCATCGACCTCGTCGCGCCCGCCGTCCACGAGGCCGTCCTGAACGGGCACTCGCTGGACGTCGCCGCCGTCTTCCGCGACTCGCGGATCGCGCTGGCCCACCTCAAGGAGGGCCGCAACGAGCTCAAGGTCGTCGCCGACTGCGCGTACACCAACACCGGTGAGGGCCTGCACCGCTTCGTCGACCCGGTCGACGACCAGGCCTATCTGTACACGCAGTTCGAGGTCCCGGACGCGCGCCGCGTCTTCGCCTCGTTCGAGCAGCCCGACCTGAAGGCGACCTTCCAGTTCACCGTGAAGGCGCCGGCGGGGTGGAAGGTCATCTCCAACAGCCCCACCCCGGAGCCGAAGGACGACCTGTGGGTCTTCGAGCCCACGCCCCGCATCTCCACGTACATCACCGCGCTGATCGTCGGCCCGTACCACTCGGTGCACTCGACGTACGAGAAGGACGGCCAGACCGTCCCGCTGGGCATCTACTGCCGGCCCTCGCTCGCCGAGTTCCTCGACGCCGACCACATCTTCGACGTCACGCGGCAGGGCTTCGACTGGTTCCAGGAGAAGTTCGCGTACGACTACCCGTTCGCGAAGTACGACCAGCTCTTCGTGCCGGAGTTCAACGCGGGCGCGATGGAGAACGCGGGCGCGGTCACCATCCGCGACCAGTACGTGTTCCGCTCGAAGGTGACGGACGCGGCGTACGAGCGGCGTGCCGAGACGATCCTGCACGAGCTCGCCCACATGTGGTTCGGCGACCTCGTCACCATGGAGTGGTGGAACGACCTGTGGCTGAACGAGTCGTTCGCCACCTACACCTCCGTCGCCTGCCAGGCCTCCGTGAAGGGCACCCGCTGGCCGGGCGCCTGGACCACCTTCGCCAACGCGGAGAAGACCTGGGCCTACCGCCAGGACCAGCTGCCGTCGACGCACCCGATCATGGCCGAGATCAACGACCTGGAGGACGTCCTCGTCAACTTCGACGGGATCACGTACGCCAAGGGCGCGAGCGTCCTGAAGCAGCTCGTCGCCTACGTCGGCGAGGACGAGTTCTTCAAGGGCGTCCAGGCCTACTTCCAGGCGCACGCCTTCGGCAACACCCGCCTCTCCGATCTGCTCGGCGCCCTTGAGGAGACCTCCGGGCGCGACCTCAAGACCTGGTCGAAGGCGTGGCTGGAGACGGCCGGCATCAACATCCTCCGCCCGGAGATCGAGACCGACGAGAGCGGTGCCATCACCTCCTTCGCCGTCCGGCAGGAGGCTCCCGCGCTGCCCGCCGGCGCCAAGGGCGAGGCCGTCCTGCGTCCGCACCGGATCGCGATCGGCTTCTACGACCTGGACGAGGCCGGCAAGCTGGTCCGTACCGAGCGCCTCGAACTCGACCTCGCGGCCGCCGAGCTGACCTCGGTGCCGAAGCTGGAGGGCAAGGCCCGTCCGGCGGTCGTCCTCCTCAACGACGACGACCTGTCGTACGCCAAGGTCCGCCTCGACGAGGTGTCCCTCGCCAACGTCACCTCGCACCTCGGCGACTTCGCCGAGTCGCTGCCGCGCGCCCTGTGCTGGGCCTCGGCGTGGGACATGACCCGCGACGGCGAACTGGCCACCCGCGACTACCTGGAGCTCGTGCTCTCCGGTGTCGCCAAGGAGTCCGACATCGGCGTGGTCCAGTCGCTCCAGGGCCAGGTCAAGGCGGCCATCGAGCTGTACGCGGCGCCGGAGTGGCGGGAGGCCGGCCTCACCCGCTGGACCGAGGCCACGCTCGCGCACCTCCAGGCGGCCGAGCCGGGCAGCGACCACCAGCTGGCGTGGGCGCGGGCCTTCGCCGCGACCGCCCGCACCCCGCAGCAGCTCGACCTGCTCGCCGCGCTCCTGGAGGGCCGCGAGTCGATCGAGGGCCTGGCCGTCGACACCGAGCTGCGCTGGGCGTTCGTCCAGCGGCTCGCGGCGACCGGGGTCTACGACGAGCCGGAGATCGCCGGCGAGCTGGAGCGCGACCGCACGGCGGCGGGCGAGCGGCACGCGGCGACCGCGCGCGCGGCCCGCCCGTCGGAGGCGGCGAAGGCGGAGGCCTGGGCCTCGGTCGTCGAGGACGACAAGCTGGCGAACGCCGTGCAGGAGGCCGTCATCGGCGGCTTCGTGCAGTCCGACCAGCGTGAGCTGCTCGCCCCGTACACGGCGAAGTACTTCGCGTCGATCAAGGGCGTCTCGGAGACCCGCAGCCACGAGATGATCCAGCAGATCGTGGTCGGTCTCTACCCGACGCTCCAGGTCTCGCAGGAGACCCTGGACGCGACGGACGCGTGGATCGCCGAGCACGACCCGGCGCCGGCGCTGCGGCGCCTGGTGACGGAGTGCCGCGCGGGCGTCGAGCGCGCGCTCAGGGCGCGGGCGGCGGACGCGGCCGCGGCCTGACCGTGCCTGAGAGGTGAGGAAGGGCCCCCGGACCGATGGTCCGGGGGCCCTTCCGACGTGCGGGGAATCAGCCGAGGGAGTCGATCCACTGCCAGCCGCCGGTGCCGACGGTCTCGGCGGGTGCGAAGCCGGTGGACGTGCCCGGCAGGAACTCCAGGTTCTCGGCGGTGCCCGCGGTACGGGTCGACCACAGGTCGGGGACCTTGTCGCCGTTCGCGTCGCCGGCCGTCAGCAGCAGGCGGCGGTCGGCGACGGCCGCTCCGGCGCCGCCGAGGATGGTCGGGGAGATGCCGAGGTGCTGGGTTCCCCGGCTCGGGTACTGCTCGATCTCGCCGGTCGCGCGGTCCCGGGCCCACACGTCGGCCTTCTTGTCGCCGTTGACGTCGCCCGGCGTCAGCACGTCGTAGCCGGCCCACTCCTCGTACCCGATCCGGACGGCGGCCCTGGGCGCGAAGGTGGGTTGCCCGGCCGTGGGCTCACCACCGCGGTGCAGCCACAGGCCGGTGCCGCTGCGGACGAGGACGTCGGGCAGGCCGTCGCCGTCGACATCGCCCGCCGCGAGCGGCGTGAGACCGCTCCAGCCGGTGGGTCGGCCGCCCATGGCGACGCGCGGGCCGAGCTCGCCGCCGCCGGTGTTGGGATAGACCCACAGGTCGTTGCCGATGCGGGCCAGCACGTCCGGATGGCCGTCGCCGGTCCAGTCGCCGCGGTGGCTGACGACGGCGCCGGCCCAGCCACCGGTGCCGATCAGGCGCTGGCTGCCGAGGATGCCGTCGCCCGTGCCCGGGTACAGCCGCAGATTGCCGTCGTCCTTCACCGCGAGGAGGTCGGGGCGGCCGTCGCCGGTCAGATCGGTGTCGGCGCCGGAGCCCAGGCGGGCGGCGGCGCGGAGCAGCTTGTGGTCGGAGAACGGCTTGACGCCGGGCGACTCGGGTTCGAAGGCGTCGGCCCGCACGGTGTGGAAGTCGCGCGCGCTGAGGAAGACGTGGTCGAACTTCCTGCCGCTCGCGACGGTCGGCTCACCGGTGTGGCAGAAGGTGGCGCCGCTCGTGAGGCACGACTCGGTGAAGAAGTCGCGGTCGTTCCCGTCGGCCTCGGCGAACGGTCCGGTGCCGGGCGTGCCGGTGCGGATCGGGTTCAGGGCGGGGTCGTAGACCGCTTCCGTGCCCGCGTTGAGGTCGGTACCGAGGATCACCGGGGCTCCGGCGGCCCAGGTGTCGATGTGCGCCATCACCTGCGCGGAGCCGTTGTCCGGCTTGATGTACTGGGCGAGGTGGGTGGTGCAGGCGAGCATGGTGCGGCCGTCGACCGGGCCGCGCGCGCAGAGCACCGAGCGGGCCTCCTCGTTCGTCGGCACGGTCAGGTTCGCCGTGTACCGCTCCACGGCCGGTGCCTTGACGAAGACGCCGAGGCCGAACCGGGTGTCGGTCGCGGACCACTTGGCGCAGTCGGAGTCGGTCGTGGTGGAGGTCCACACGCCGCTGTAGCCGGGGAGGGCGCCGCGCAGGGCGGCCCACTGGCCGAAGCACAGCTCCTGGAGCATGAGGGCGTCGGTGTTCCAGGCCAGAGTCTGCTCGACGAGCTCGGCCGTCCAGGCCGTCAGGTCGAGGTCGGTCTGGCAGGTGTGCGCGCCGCAGACGTTGTACGTGATCACGCGGACGGGCGGCGCGGTGGCCGGGTCGACGACATCCTCGGCGAAGGCCGGGGCCATGAGGCCGGAGAGCAGCGCCGCGGCGAGGGCGAGCGCGGCCGCCGACCGGGCCACGCCTCTTCTCGCTGCCGAACTCACTGCCGAACTCACTGCCGATCGGAAACGTTTCATCGGTCCCCCAGATGCTCGATGGTCGCGCCCAGCCGGATGATCTTCGCAGGTGTTCGACGCGACGGCGAAGGGGCACCCTCCCCCGCGGAGGTGCCCCTTCGCCGCGTCTGGAGTCCGCCCGGCGGGCGGGCGTCGGCGCGCTGCCGCTGCCGCCGGGCGGAGGTTCTCGGGTGTCAGCCGCCGAGCGCCGCGAACCGGGCGCGCAGGTCGGCCGCGCCCTGGTCCGTCAGGACTCCGTGCAGCCGCATCCGGGCGACGCCGCCGTCGGGGAAGGCGTCGAGGCGGACGTGGGTGACGACGGCCTGGGCGGGGAGCTTGAAGCGGTGGAGGGTGTCGGGCTGGAGCCTGGTCCTGGGGATGATCTCGAACCATTCCGCGCCTGCCGAGGGATCGCCGTTGCAGCCCTGGAGGGCGATCCAGCCCGCCGAGTTGCCCTTCAGGTAGGCGGTGTCGATCTCCACGGCGCGGACGGCGCCCTGCGCGGCGAGCCGGAACCGCACCCAGTCGTTGGTGCCGCGGACCCGGCGGCGGCGGTTCTCCCAGCCGTCGTCCATCTTGCGGGAGGTGCCGGGCAGGATGATCTGGGTGGGCGAGGAGTAGAACCTGTCCGATGCGTCCTCGTACGAGCCTCCGTTGAGTACGGAGATCAGGTCGAGGGTCCCGAGCAGCTCCAGCCACTCGGGGTCGGGCACAACCTCGCCGTGGACGCGGAGGCGGGCGATGCCTCCGTCGGGGTGCTGGCAGACCCGGAGGTGGGTAAAGCGGCGTTCGGCGGTGATCGCGAAGCCGTTGGCGGCGTGGCCGCGGACCGGCGTCGGCGGGACGAGCTCCTCCCACGTGGCGTCGAGCAGCTCCCCGGGGCTGGGCGTGCCCTCCACGGCGGTGGCCTGGATGCTCACCCGCTGCGGGTAGTTGCCCCGGAAGTGGGCGGTGTCGACGACGATCCCCCGGATCACACCGGGGGCGCCGAGCCGGACGATCGCCCAGTCGTGGTCCTCGGGGGCGGGGAAGACGTTCTCGGCGTCGGCGCCCCGGCGGCGGCGGGTCTCCCAGCCGTCCATGATCTTGCCCTTGTGGCCGAAGTGCTCGGGGTCGAAGACGGCCCGCTCGCGGACGAGGAGGTTCTCGCGCTCCGCGAAGAACTCGTCGTTCGCGGCGACGACGCCGGCGCCGAGGCGGCGGTCGGCGAGGTCGACCAGGTCGGTGAAGGGCAAGTCACCGGTGCGGTAGTCGGCGTACGGGTCGCCTCCGGAGTACGGGGCGGCGTCGTTGGCGTGCGGGTCGGCGTTCTCGTCGAAGCTCATGGAGCGAGCTTCCTCCCGCCCGGGCGCCCGGGTCCATCGAATGTTTTCGACAGGTCTGTTCAGCTCTGCTGAACGGTTTCCCGGGCCGCAGCCGCCTGCCTCAGCGCGGTCAGGACGCGTGCCACCGCCGGGCCCTCCTCCGCCCCGCGCCGTACCGCCGCGACGACATGGCGGCGCGGCTGGTCGGCGGAGAGGACGCGCATGACGACCCCGGTGCCGCCCCGGCGTTCCGCGGAGGCCATCCGGGGGACGAGGGCGATGCCCATCCCGGCCTCGACCATGGCGAGGATCGCGGTCCAGCCGGAGGCGCTGTGGGCCTGCTCGGGCACGAAGCCGGCGGCCTCGCAGGCGGCCGTGGTGATCTCGGACCAGGGCCCCGAACCGCCGAAGATCCACGGCTCGGCCGCCAGGTCCGCGAGCCGGAGTCCGGGGGCGTCGGCGCGCGGGTGCCCGGCGGGCAGCGCGACGTCGAGCGGATCGGCGAGCAGCGGCACCCGGCTGAACTTGGGGTCGCGCGCGGAGGGCGCGTGGGCGGCGAGCGAGAGCGCCAGGTCGACCTCGCCGGCCGAGAGCAGCTCGTACGCCTCCGCCGCCTCGGCCTCCCGGATCCGGACGTCGAGCCCCGGGTGGGCGGTCCGCAACTGCCGTACGGCGGGCACGAGAAGCGCGGGCACCGACGTCGAGAACGCCGCCACCCGCACCTGCCCCGCCTCGCCCCGCAGATAGCCGTCGAGTTCGGCGTCGGCGCGCTCCAGCTGGGCGAAGACCACCTCCGCGTGCCGCAGCACCAGATGGGCGGCGTCGGTGAGCCGGACCCGGCGGCCCTGGGCCTCGAGGAGCCGTACGCCGAGCTGTTTCGCGAGGTTGGTGAGCTGCTGCGACACGGCCGAGGGGGTCATGAGCAGCGCCTCCGCGGTCGCGGTGACGGTGCCGCGGTCGCGGAGGGTGCGGAGGATCTGGAGCTTCTTGATGTCCCACTCGGTCATGGGCCGCAACCTATCCGGCCTTCCGCGCCCCGGTGGCGGAGGCCAGGGCGACCCCGCCGAGGATGAGCGCCATGCACGCGACGCCGAGGACTCCGAGCCGTTCGCCGAGGAGCGCGTACGACAGGAGGGCGACGCAGACGGGCTGGAGGTAGTAGACGACGCCCGCGCGTGCCGCGCCGATGAGGGCGATGGCCTTGTTCCAGGCGAAGAAGGCGACGGCGGAGGAGAAGACCCCGACGTACAGGAGGGGGCCGACGGTCGCGGCGCCGACGGTGAAGCCGCCCTGGACGGCGACGGAGACGGCGTACGCGGGCGCGAGCATCAGCGCGCCGAGGAGGAAGGTGGTGAAGAGGAAGGCGAGTCCGTCGATCTCGGCGGGCTTGCGCTTGAGCAGGGCGCTGTACGAGGCGAAGGACAGGGCCGCGGCGAACATCCACAGGTCGCCGGCGGAGAGGTCCACGGCGAGCGAGCCCTTTCCGACGAGCAGGAGCACTCCGAGGGCGGCGGTCAGCATCCCGAGGACGCGGCGGGCGCCGAGGCGTTCGCCGCCGAGCCGGGCGTAGACCGTCATGATCACCGGCGATGCGGCCATGATCATGCCCATGTTGGAGGCGGAGGTGGTCAGGCCTGCCTGGTGCACGAGGGTGTTGTAGAGGGCGACGCCGAACAGCGAGGCGAGGGCGACGAAGCCGAGGTGACGGCGGATCGTCCGCCACTGGCGCAGGAACGGGCGGGCGGCGAACGGCGCGACGGCGAGCAGCGCGATGATCCAGCGCCAGAAGACGGCCTGGACGGGCGGGACGGTGTCGGCCATGTCGCGGGTGGCGACGAAGCTGCCGGACCAGACGACGGTGGCGAGCAGGGCGAGGAGCACGCCGAGGCCGGCGCCCCGTGCGAGCTTCCTCGCGGGCGCCGGCTTCTCGGTGTCGGTCGTGGTGGCAGTGGGGGTGGTTTCGGTGGGGGCGGTGGTCCCGGTGGTGGTCGGGTGGCGGGGGGCGGTGATCGGGTTCATGCCGCCTACCGTCGCACTCCCGAAACCTCCAGGTCCATCGAAACTTCCTGACCATTCCGTTCAGTTGAGCTGAACGATCCTTCGACCGCCGGAGCGGCCTTCTTCGGGGTACGGGGTGCCAGCTGGCCCGCCAGGGTGGCGCCGAAGGCGATGACCATGCCGAGCACCTGCACCGGGCCGAGCGCCTGACCGAGCGCCACCCAGCCGATGATCGCGGCGGTGATCGGCGACAGCGGGCCGAGGAGGGTGACCGAGGAGGCGCTGAGCCGCTCGATGCCGCGGAACCAGAGGAAGTAGGAGATCGCGGTGTTGCCGAGGGCGAGGTAGGCGTAGCCGGCCAGGTTCGTGCCGGTGAGGGCGGGCGGGGCGCCCTCGATCAGGAAGGCGATCGGCAGGATGACCAGGCCGCCCGCGGTGAGCTGCCAGCCGGTGAGCGCGAGGGCCCCGATGCCTTCCGGTCGGCCCCAGCGCTTGGTGAGGACGACGCCCACCGACATCGACAGGGCGGAGAGTAGTCCGGCGACCACCCCGACGAGGTCGAGCGCGGCCCCGGCCTTGAGGACCACGAGGCTGACGCCGAAGGCGGCGGCGACGGCCGTGACCAGGGACTTCACGGTGGGCTTGTCGCCCAGGAAGAGGGCGGCGAGGCCGACGACGAAGAGCGGGCCGACGGAGCCGACGACGGCGGCGACCCCGCCGGGGAGGCGGTAGGCGGCGAGGAAGAGGAGCGGGAAGAAGGCGCCGATGTTGAGCGCGCCGAGGACGGCGGACTTCCACCACCAGGCGCCCCTCGGGAGCTTGCGGGTGAGGGCGAGGAGCAGGAGTCCGGCGGGCAGGGCGCGCATGAGGCCGGTGAAGAGCGGCCGGTCGGGCGGCAGGAACTCCGTGGTGACGAAGTAGGTGGAGCCCCAGGAGATCGGGGCGAGGGCGGTGAGCGCGACGACGGCTGCCTTGCGGGACATGCGGGTTCCCCCTCGATGCGGATGCCGGACTGGCTTGGCGGTAATTAACTTACCACTAAGCTACTCACTTGCAAGTGGCTTAGTCAGAAGTGGCTTAGTTGCCATCGAGGAGGAGGGAAGGGAACACTGGAACCATGGACACGCAGAGCCCCGCCCATGACGCCGTCGACGCGATCACCGACCAGTGGGCGGCCGTCCGCCCCGACCTGGACACCGTCCCCATGGCGGTCTTCGGGCGGATCTACCGGCTGGCCAACGCCATGCGGGGCAGGGTGGACAAGGCGTACGCGCCCTACGGCATGGCGCTCGGGGAGTTCGACGTGCTCGCGACGCTGCGCCGCTCCGGGGAGCCGTACACGCTCTCACCGCGCGAGCTGACCGCCACGCTGATGATCACCACCGGTGGGATGACGGGCCGGCTGGACAAGCTGGAGAAGGCCGGGCTGCTCACCCGCAGCCCCGACCCGAACGACCGGCGCGCGCTGCGGGTCACCCTCAGCGAGCGCGGCAAGGAGCTGGTGGACCAGGCCGTCGGGGCAGGGCTCGCGGAACAGCGGGCGGCACTGGAGGGCGCACTCAGCGAGGAGGAGGCGGAGCAGCTCGCGGCGCTGCTGCGGAAGCTGCTCGGCACCACGGCGTGAAGGACGCGCACGCACGCGAGGGCGCCGCACCGTACGTCGTACCGTGCGGCGCCCTCGGCGGAGCGTACGAGGAGGCGGTCAGGCCTTCTTGGACTTGTCGAGCACCATCACCAGGCCGGCGATCACCAGGAACAGCACCAGCGGGGCGACTACGAACAGACCGAGGGTCTCGATGACCTCCAGCTTGGGGGCCGGGTCGTCGCCGTCGTCGCGGGTGAGCGCGAGCGCGGGGGACGACATGAGCAGCATCATCAGCGTCGTACCGGCCGCGAGCGAGCCGGCGCGCAGAGCGTTCTTCTTGTCCACGGTGCAAACGTAGCGAACACCTAAACGGGCCGCGCGCCCGGGGGTGCCGTACGGGCGCCCGCGGCCGTACGCGCGTGCAGTTCGCGCAGCAGGGCGTGCGCCCGGGGGGAGGCGGCCAGCTGCTCCAGGGTGAGCGGCTGGCCGTCAGGACCCGCGAGCGGCAGCCGCCAGTTGGGGTACTCGTCCCAGGTGCCCGGCAGGTTCTGCGGTCTGCGGTCCCCCACCGCGTCCGGCAGCCACACCCCCACCATGCGGGCGGGGGTGCCGAGCAGGAACCGGTGGACGGCCCTGATCTCGGATTCCTCGTCCCCGGGGCCCTCCGGGAGCAGCCCGAGGCGCTGGAACAGGCCCAGCCACTCGGCGGTGTCGGCCCGGTCCACCGCCCGCTCGCGCTCCAGGTCGCCGGCGAGCAGGCCGAGCCGGTGCCGCAGCGTGACGTGGTCGCCGGAGAGCCGGGCGGCCGTCGGCGGCAGGTCGTGGGTGGTGGCCGTGGCCACGCACTCGGCGCGCCACTCGTCCGGGGCCAGCGGGCGGCCGGTGCCCGCCCAGTCCCGCTCGAACCAGAGCACGGAGGTGCCGAACACCCCGCTGCGGGCCAGCTCCTCCCGTACGCCGGGTTCGACCGTGCCGAGGTCCTCGCCGATCACGAGGGCCCCCGCGCGGTGGGCTTCGAGGACGAGGACGGCGAGCATCGCCTCGGCGTCGTACCGGACATATGTGCCCTGGGTGGGCTCGTGGCCCTCCGGCACCCACCAGAGCCGGAACAGGCCCATCACATGGTCGATGCGCAGCGCGCCCGCGTGGCGCAGGAGTTCCTGGAGGAGCCCCCGGTACGGGGCGTAGCCGGAGGCGGCGAGGGCGTCGGGGCGCCACGGGGGCAGGCCCCAGTCCTGGCCGCGGGAGTTGAAGGCGTCGGGCGGCGCGCCGACCGACATGCCGGCCGCGAAGGCCTCCTGCTGGGCCCAGGCGTCCGAGCCCTCGGGGTGGACGCCGACGGCCAGGTCGTGGACGATCCCGACCTCCATCCCGGCCTCGCGGGCGGCTTCGGCGGCGGCGGCCAGCTGCCGGTCCGTCAGCCAGGCGAGCCGGCAGTGGAAGTCGACCCGGGTGGCGAGGGCGGGGTCGCCGCACACGGCGGCCTCGGCCGTGCGCGGCTCGCGCAGCTCCTCGGGCCAGTCCCGCCAGTGGTGGCCGTGCCGCTCGGCGAGGGCCTGGTAGGTGGCGTGGTCCTCCAGGGCGCGGCCCCGCGCGGCGAGGAAGTCGTGGAAGTCGGCGCGCCGGCCGGGGCCGAGCTCCACGCTCTCGACGACGAGCTCGAGGGCCCGCCGCTTGAGCTCCCACACCGCGTCCCGGTCGATCGCCGCGCCCTTGCCGAGGACCCGCTCGCGCAGCTCGGCCGCCTCGGCGAGGATCCGGTCCAGTTCCTCGCGGTGCTCGGGGCTGACCAGGGCGTACTCGGGGATCTCCTCGATCCGCAGATGGACGGGGTCGGGGAAGCGGCGTGAGGAGGGGCGGTACGGGGACGGGTCGCTCGGCGCGCCCGGCACGCCCGCGTGGAGCGGGTTGACCTGGACGAAACCGGCGCCGTGGACGCGGCCCGCCCAGGTGGCGAGTTCCCGCAGGTCGCCGAGGTCGCCCATGCCCCAGGAGCGGTGGGAGAGCAGCGAGTAGAGCTGGACGAGGAGCCCGTACGCGCGGTGCTCGGGGCCGGGCACGCGCGCGGGGCTCACGATCAGGGTGCTGGTGGCGGCGCGCCCGTCGGGGGCGTGCGCCTCGACCCTGTGGACGCCGAGGGGCAGCCGCGCCCAGTCCTCACCGGTGACGACGGCGCCGTCCTCGGTGGTGACCCGGAGCCGGGTGCCGGGCGGCAGGTCGCGGGGCGGCAGGTGGCCGGGCGGGTGCGCGGGCGTCTCTCCGAGCGGCAGGTGGCCGGGCGGGTGCCCGGGCGTCTCTCCGAGCGGGTGCGCGGGTGCCTCGCCGGACTCGCCGCGCCGCAGGACGAGCGTCGGGGGCAGCAGGCGCTCCCGGTCGGCCCGGTCCGCCGCGTCGAGAGCGGCGGTGACCGCTTCCGGCGTGGCCGCGTCGACGCCGAGGGCGCCGAGGACGGCCACGACGGTCGCCTCCGGCACGGGCACGGTGACACCTTCGGAGGGGCTGTACGCGGTGGCTACGCCGTGACGGGCGGCGAGACGGGCCAGGGTCACTTCACACTCCGGGGGACTCCGTGCCGCCCGCGCTGCCGGGGGCGGTGGGTTCGCTGGTGAGGGGGGCCGCCTCGGTCAGGGGCGGTTCGCTGGTGAGGGGTGCCGCGTCGGGCAGGGGCGGTTCGCTGGTCAGCGGTTCGCCGGTACGGGCCGGCTGCTCCGGCATCCGTATCCGTCCGAAGTGGTGGGGGGTGGTCATCACGGGGGTCTCCCGGGTTTCGTCTCGACAGGTGGGACCAGGGGTAACGACTGAGGCCTACCCACCGCACCTCGTTTTACCGGCGGAAAGTGAGGGAGTGACGTCACCTCGCCGACGGCTCGCCGGGCAAAGGCGACACATCGGCCACGCACATTGACACCTCAGTGCGACGGGTGGTGGGCTCGTGACCCACTCGTGACCAACCGGCGGAGCGGCCGGCCCCGCCGAAGGGAGACCCCGTGCACCTCGGGCGCAGGAAGCGCACCGCGACGGCCGTGGCCGCCGCCGTCATCGGCGGCCTCCTCGGCGGCGTGGCCCCGGGCCCGGCCCAGGCGGCCCCGAGGGGGCCGCTGGCGCCGGCCGTGCCGCTCGCTCCGGTGGACCCGTCGGCCGCCTCGCCCGACCGCGCGCCCGCCGCCCTCCCCGCCGTCTGGCCCCGGCCGCAGTCCCTGGCCGCCGCCGGGCCCGCCGTACGTCTCGGGGACGAGGTGACGCTGGTCGCGGACGACGACGCCGATCCGTACGCCCTCGCCGCGCTGCGCGAGCTGCTGCGGGCCGCCGGGGTACGGACCGTCCACACCGGGCTCCCGGGCCGCGGGCCCGTCCTCCGGGCCTCGGGGCCCTCGGGCGAGGCCGCGGGGGAGGCGCTGGCCGCCCTGCGCGTGCCCGACCGGATCGATCTGCCGCACGGCGGCTACCGGCTCGCCACGGGCCGCCTCCAGGGCCGGGACACCGTCGTCCTCGACGGCGTGGGCGAGGACGGTCTGTTCCACGCCGTGCAGACGCTGCGTCAGCTCGTCGGGACCGGCCGGGAGGTCCCCGGGGTCGTCGTGCGCGACTGGCCGGGCACCGCCGAGCGCGGGATCACCGAGGGCTTCTACGGCCGCCCCTGGACCGCGGAGCAGCGGCTCGCCCAGATCGACTTCCTCGGCCGGACCAAGCAGAACCGTTACCTGTACGCGCCCGGCGACGACCCGTACCGCGGGGTGCAGTGGCGCGAGCCCTACCCGGCCGCCCAGCAGGCCGAGTTCCGCGCGCTCGCCGAGCGGGCCCGCGCGAACCGCGTGACGCTCGGCTGGGCGGTGGCGCCCGCCCAGTCCATGTGCCTGTCGTCGGCCGCCGACATGAAGGCGCTGACCGGGAAGCTCGACGCCATGTGGGAACTCGGGGTGCGCGCCTTCCAGCTCCAGTTCCAGGACGCCTCGTACGACGAGTGGCACTGCGACCGGGACGCCGACACCTTCGGCCGCGGCCCCGAGTCCGCTGCCGCCGCCCACGCGCGCGTGGCGAACACGGTCGCCCGCCACCTCGCCGAACGGCACCCGGACACCGAGCCGCTGACCGTGATGCCGACGGAGTACTACCAGGACGGCGCGACCGCGTACCGCACCAAGCTCGCCGAGACCCTCGACGCGGACGTACGGGTGGCGTGGACGGGCGTCGGGGTCGTGCCGCGCACCATCACCGGCGGCGAACTGGCCGGGGCCCGCGGCGCCCTGCGCCACCCGCTGGTCACCATGGACAACTACCCGGTCAACGACTACGCGCAGGACCGGCTGTTCCTCGGCCCCGCCACCGGCCGGGAGCCGGGCGTGGCCGCCGGCTCCGCCGCCTTCCTCGCCCTCGCCATGGAGCAGCCCGCGGCCTCCCGCATCCCGCTCTTCACCGCCGCCGACTACGCCTGGAACCCGCGCGGCTACCGGCCCCAGGAGTCCTGGCGGGCGGCCGTCGACGACCTGGCGGGCCCGGAGCCGGCCGCCCGCGAGGCGCTGCGGGCACTCGCCGGGAACGACGCCTCCTCGGTCCTCGACCCGGCGGGCGAGTCGGCCTACCTGAAGCCGCTCCTGGCGGCGTTCTGGTCCTCCCGGACGGGCGGCGACGACACGGGCCGGGAGAAGGCGGCGCGCGAGCTGCGGGCCGCGTTCACCGTGATGCGCGAGGCCCCCGGGCGGCTCGCCGGCACCGCCGACGGCACCCTCGACGACGAGACCGGCCCCTGGCTGGACCAGCTCTCCCGGTACGGCCTGGCGGGCGAGACGGCCGTCGACATGCTCCTCGCCCAGACGGCCGGTGACGGGGCGGCGGCCTGGCGGGCGCAGCTGCGCCTCGAAGGGTTGCGCAAGGAGCTGAAGGCGAGCCGGGTGACGGTCGGCGCCGGGGTGCTCGACCCGTTCCTCACGCGCGCGGTGGACCGGGCCGCGGCCTGGACCGGAGCCGACCGCACCCCCGCTGCCACCGCCGACCGCGACACCGGCTCGTACACCGTGCGGCTGGACCGGGCGCGGCCCGTGGAGACCCTGACGGTGATGACCGAGCCGGACGCGGCGGGCGCGGGCGCCGGGAGCACGCACGCGCGTGTGGAGGCGTACGTCCCGGGCGCGGGCTGGCGGTCGCTCGGCCCGCTGTCGGCGTCCGGCTGGACGCAAACCGGGCTCAAGGGGCTCAAGGCCGAGGCGCTGCGGGTGGTGTGGAGCGGTGAGGGCCCGGCTCCCGAGGTGCGCTCCCTGGTGCCGTGGTTCGCGGACGGTCCGCGGGCGGGCCTCGACCTGGCCCGTACGGAGACGGACGCGGAGATCGGCGGCCCGGCCCAGCGGGTGGACGCGGAGCTTTCGGGTCTGCGCGCCGGCGAGGTGCGCGGGCCGCTGGTGGCGAAGGCCCCGAAGGGGATCACGGTCCGGCTGCCGAAGGAGGCGGCGGTGGCGCGCGGCGCGCGGACGACCGTCCCCCTCGAGGTGTCGGTGGCGCCGGGCACCCCCGCGGGCGCGTACCGGGTGCCGGTGTCCTTCGCGGGCGAGGAGCGGGTCCTGACGGTACGGGCCTTTCCCCGTACGGCGGGCCCGGACCTGGCGCGGACGGCGGTGGTCTCCTCCTCGGGCGACGAGACGGCGGACTTCCCCGCGTCCGCGGCGGCGGACGGCGATCCGGCCACCCGCTGGTCCTCCCCGGCGGAGGACGGCGCCTGGTGGCAGCTGGAGCTGCCGGAGCCGGCCCGGATAGGGCAGGTGGTGCTGCACTGGCAGGACGCGTACGCCTCGCGCTACCGGGTCCAGGTCTCGGCCGACGGGCGCGTCTGGCGGACGGCGGCGACGGTCGCGGAGGGCCGGGGCGGCCGGGAGTCGGTCCGGATGGACGCGGCGGACACGCGGTTCCTGCGGGTGCAGGGGGAGACGCGGGCGACCGAGTACGGCTACTCGCTGTGGTCGGTGGAGACCTACGCGGTGGCGCGGGAACCGGCGAAGCCGTCGCCGCCGCGGGAGAAGAAGCAGCCGGGCACGCCGGAGAAGCAGCCGGACGCTCCGGCGGGGACACCGGAGGAGCAGCCGGGCACGCCCGAGGAGCGGCCCGCCCCCTGAGGGGTGCGCCGCTCCGAGCCGCGCGGCCCCCGCGTACGGAAGGGTCCCGGTCCGCACCCGGCCGGACCCGGCCCCCGTACGCGAAAGGCCCGGCTCAACCCGTCGTCAGCGCCCTCACGGGGGCGTCGGCGACGGAGTCGATCCGGGCCATCACGTCCTCGGCGCCGTACGGCGTGAGGTACGGCAGCCAGCGGGGGTCCCGGTGTCCGGTCCCGATGATCCGCCAGGCCAGGCCGGTCGGCGGGGCCGGTTGGTGGCGCAGCCTCCAGCCGATCTCGCGCAGGTGCCGGTCGGCCTTGACGTGGTTGCAGCGGCGGCATGCCGCCACCACGTTGTCCCAGGCGTGCGTGCCCCCGCGGCTGCGCGGGATGACGTGGTCGACGCTGGTCGCGACGGCCCCGCAGTACATGCAGCGCCCGCCGTCACGGGCGAAGAGGGCTCTGCGGGTCAAGGGAACGGGCCCCCGGTAGGGGACCCGCACGAAGCGTTTCAGTCGCACCACGCTGGGCGCGGGGACGACTTGGGTCTCGCTGTGCAGGAAGGCGCCGGATTCCTCGAGGCAGAGAGCCTTGTTCTCCAGTACGAGGACGAGTGCGCGGCGGAGCGGTACGACGCCGAGCGGCTCGTACGACGCGTTGAGGACCAGGACATGCGGCACGGATGCCTCCTATGACGCCGGCGGCGCGTGGCTCGCGCCGGGACGAACTGCTCTCAGTCTCTCCTCATGCCTGGTCGGAACGCCACCACGTATCAGGACCGGGGTGACGGGCCGGGGGGTGTTCTCGACCACATCGGCATGTCTTTCCTCTCCTCTCTGCCCGGGTGAGGTCCGTCTCTCCCTCGAACAGGACGACGGGTCCGTGCCTGGCGCCCCGTTACTGTGGATGACTTGCGTACGCGATGCCTGGAGGTCTTCCGTGTCCTGGTCCGCCCTGGCGGCTGCCACCGAGCCCGAACCCCTTCCGACGACCCTGGACGAGGCGGCGGAGAAGGCGACGAGCGCGGCGAGCTGGGTGGAGCAGAACTGGTCCACCTGGCTGAACACCGGGTTGCGGATCCTGCTGATCCTGGTCGTCGCGCTGCTGCTCCGGATGGCCGTCCGGCGCGCCCTGACGAAGCTGATCGAGCGGATGAACCGTTCGGCGCAGGCCGTGGAGGGCACGGCCCTCGGCGGTCTCCTCGTCAACACCGAGCGGCGGCGGCAGCGCTCGGAGGCGATCGGCTCGGTGCTGCGTTCGGTGGCGTCGTTCCTGATCCTGGGCACGGCCGGACTGATGATCCTCGGCGCGTTCAAGATCGATCTCGCGCCGCTGCTCGCCTCGGCCGGTGTGGCCGGTGTCGCGATCGGTTTCGGCGCGCGGAACCTCGTGACGGACTTCCTGTCGGGTGTCTTCATGATCCTGGAGGACCAGTACGGCGTCGGTGACTCCGTCGACGCGGGCGTGGCCTCCGGCGAGGTCGTCGAGGTGGGTCTGCGGGTGACCAAGCTGCGCGGTGTGGACGGCGAGATCTGGTACGTGCGCAACGGCGAGATCAAGCGGATAGGGAACCTGAGCCAGGGCTGGGCGACGGCGGGTGTCGACGTGACGGTCCGGCCGACGGAGGACCTGGACGAGGTGCGCTCCGTGATCATGGAGGCTGCGGAGGCCCTGGCGAAGGAAGAGCCGTGGAACGAGCGCCTGTGGGGTCCGGTGGAGGTGCTCGGTCTGAACGAGGTGCTCCTGGACTCGATGACCGTGCGGGTCTCGGCGAAGACGATGCCGGGCCAGGCGCTGGGTGTGGAGCGCGAGCTGCGCTGGCGGATCAAGAAGGGCCTGGACGAGGCCGGCATCCGGATCGTGGGCGGGCTTCCGGCGCAGGCCGAGGAGGCGGCGGCCGATCCGACCGCGGGCATGGCGGCGCCGTCGGCGTTCTCCTCGGCGACCTCGCCGCAGTCGGCGGCGGCGACCCCGCTGCCGAGGACTGACCTCAACAAGTAGGAAGCCGGTCTCCTCCGGCCCGGCGTACGGGCTGACGGACGCCCCCGTGGGTCACACTTCTGTTGCCTTCGGGGGCGTCTCGCGTTCCCGGGTATTGACGCCCCGGCGACGGTCGTCTTACCTTCCTCCCATCAAATAGGAAACTTTCCTAACAGTGTGGCAGGAAGGCAGGTGCGACCGACATGGCCGGAACGACCCCGGGAACCCCCGGTACACCCCGTGTACTGCGCGCCATGAACGACCGCGCCGCCCTGGACCTGCTCCTGGAGCACGGCCCGCTCTCCCGCACCCGGATCGGCAAGCTCACCGGCCTGTCCAAGCCGACCGCCTCCCAGCTGCTCGCCCGCCTCGAAGCGGCCGGGCTCGTCGTCGCCACCGGCACCACCGAAGGCCGGCCGGGGCCCAACGCCCAGCTCTACACGGTGAACGCGCGGGCCGCGTACGCCGCGGGACTCGACGTCAACCAGTTCCGCATCCACGCCGCCGTCGCCGACATCACGGGCGAGATCGTCGGCGAGTACGAGCTCCGCACCCCCGGCCGCGGCGCCTCCGGCGTCGTCCGCCAGGTCACCGAGGCCCTCGACGGGGCCGTCAAGGCTGCCGGGATCACCCGCGCGGACGTCCGGCGCCTGGTCATCGGCACCCCCGGCGCCTTCGACCCGGCCACCGGGCGTCTGCGGTACGCCTCCCACCTGCCCGGCTGGCACTCCTCCACGCTCCTGGAGGAGCTGGCCGCCGTGCTGCCCATGCCGTTCGAGTACGAGAACGACGTCAACCTCGTCGCCGTCGCCGAACAGCGCGTGGGCGCCGCCCGCGGCCACGACGACTTCGCCCTGCTGTGGAACGAGGAGGGCCTCGGCGCCGCCCTCGTCCTCGGCGGACGGCTCCACCGCGGCTTCACCGGCGGCGCCGGAGAGGTCGGCTTCCTGCCCGTACCCGGCACCCCGCTCGTACGGCAGGTCACCAAGGCCAACTCCGGCGGCTACCAGGAACTCGCCGGCGTCCAGGCCGTACCCCGGATCGCCCGCGCCCTCGGGATCGAGACGCCCGAGCAGCCGTACGTCCCGGTCGCGTCCTCCCTGCTCAGCCACGCCGCCGAGGCCCACGGCGAGGACGCCAGGTACGCGGAGCTGCTCGACCGGTACGCCGAGCGGGTCGCCACCGGGCTCGCCTCGATCGTCGCCGTCCTCGACCCCGAGCTGATCGTGCTCTCCGGTGACGTCTTCGTCGCCGGCGGCGAACCCCTGCGCGCCCGCGTGCAGTCCGAACTCGCCGACCTCGCCGCCTCCCGGCCCCGGCTCGTCCTCAGCGCCGTGCCCGTGCGGCCCGTCCTGCGCGGCGCCCTCGAAAGCGCCCTCGCCACCACGCGCGACGAGGTCTTCGACACGTCGCGCTGACCCACTCGCTCCGTCCTTCCGCCGTAAACCCTTCGCCACAGGGAGACACCGCCATGCCCGTACGCCCCCGCAGAGCCGCCGCCGCGCTCGCCGCCACCGCCTCGATCGCCCTCTTCGCCTCCGCCTGTACGGGCTCCGCGAACAACGCGGCCTCCGACGACCCCAAGGCCGAGACCACCCTCACCTTCTGGCACGGCTGGTCGGCGCCGTCCGAGGTCAAGGCCATCAAGGACAACGTCGCCCGGTTCGAGAAGGCCCACCCGAACATCAAGGTGAAGGTGGTCGGCGACATCAACGACGCCAAGCTCGGCCAGGCCCTGCGCGCGGGCGGTTCCAACGGGCCGGACGTGGCCGCCTCCTTCACCACGTCCAACGTCGGCAAGTTCTGCCACACCGGCGCCTTCGCCGACCTGAAGCCCTTCCTGGAGAAGGACAAGGTGGACCTGGACAAGACCTTCTCGAAAGTCCTCCAGGACTACACCCAGTTCGAGGGCAAGCGCTGCTCCCTGCCGCTGCTCTCCGACGCGTACGGCCTCTACTACAACAAGGACGCCTTCCGGAAGGCCGGTCTCGACCCGGAGGCCCCGCCGAAGACCTGGTCGGAGTTCGCGACGGTCGCGAAGAAGCTGACCAAGGAGAAGGGCGGCAGCTACGAGCAGCTCGGCTTCATGCCGAACTACCTCGGCTACGAGACCACCCCGAGCCACTACATGTCCCAGTGGGACCACACGTACTTCGACCAGAGCGGCAAGTCGCTCCTCGCCAAGGACCCCGGCTTCGCCGAGATGCTGACCTACCAGAAGTCTCTGGTCGACGGCCTGGGCGGGTTCGCGAAGCTGGACAAGTACCGCACCACCTTCGGTGACGAGTGGGGCGCCAAGCACCCCTTCCACACCGGCCAGGTCGCGATGCAGCTGGACGGCGAGTGGCGGCTCAACTTCATCAAGGACGCCGGCGTGAAGCTCGACGTCGGTGTCGCGCCGCTGCCCGTCGCCGACGACGAGGTCGCCGAGTACGGCAAGGGCTACCTCTCCGGCACGATCATCGGCATCGCGCCGCAGAGCAAGAAGCAGAACGCGGCCTGGGAACTCGTCAAGTACATGACGATGAACACCGAGGCCGTGGTGAACTTCGCCAACGACATCGGCAACGTCCCCTCCACCCTGGAGGCGCTGAAGTCGCCGAACCTGAAGTTCGACGCGCGCTTCAAGACCTTCCTGGACATCGCCCAGCACCCGCAGTCCACCACCTCCGACGGCGCGGTGAACGGCTCCACGTACCAGGACACCTTCCAGGACTTCGCCCAGAAGTACGAGAGGGGCCAGGTCCCGGACCTGAAGAAGGGTCTCGCGGACACCGCCGCCCAGATCGACCGCGACATCGCCCAGGCGAAGTAAGACCCGGGACCGGTATCTCATGTCCGACACCCTCGCCGGGCGTCAGGCGGCGCTGCGGTCGAAGCGCGTGCGCAACGCGCTTCGCACCGCGGCGTTCATGTCGCCCTGGCTGATCGGCTTCAGCGTCTTCTTCGCGTACCCGCTCGTCTCGACCGTCTACTTCTCCTTCATGAAGTACGACGGGCTCAACCCGCCGACCTGGCGGGGCCTGGAGAACTGGGACTACGTCTTCTCCGACCTGCCGAAGTTCTGGCCGGCGATGCAGAACACCCTCTGGCTCGCGGTCGTCATGGTCGCCTGCCGGGTCGCGTTCGGCCTCGGCATCGGTCTGCTCATCACCAGGATAAAGACCGGCGCCGGGGTCTTCCGGACCCTGTTCTACCTGCCGTACCTGGCCCCGCCGGTGGCCGCGACCCTCGCGTTCGTCTTCCTGCTCAACCCGGGCACGGGACCGGTCAACTCGCTCCTGGAGGCCGTCGGGATCCCCGCGCCCTCCTGGTTCAACGACACCGCCTGGGCCAAGCCGGCCCTGACCGTCCTCGCCGTGTGGGGCGTCGGGGACCTCATGGTCATCTTCATGGCCGCGCTGCTCGACGTACCGAAGGAGCAGTACGAGGCGGCGGAGCTGGACGGGGCCTCGGCCTGGCAGCGGTTCCGCTACGTCACCCTGCCGAACATCTCGCCGATCATCCTCTTCGCGGTGGTCACCGGGATCATCGGCGCGATGCAGTACTACACCCAGCCGATCGTGGCGGCGAAGGTCGCCTCGGGCGTGATGGGCGGCTCCGGCCAGACCTTCGAACCGGGCCATCCCGACGACGCGACGCTCACGCTGCCGCAGCTGGTCTACGACCTCGGCTTCGGCCGCTTCGACTACGGCGCGGCCAGCGTCGTGGCCCTCGTCCTGTTCGCCCTCTCCATGGCCTTCACCGCGCTGCTCATGCGCCGGCGGGGCGGCCTGATCGGCTCGGGTGACTGATCCATGACCTCCGCATCCACCCTCGACCGGCCCGTCCGCGCGAACGCCCCGAGCGCCGCCGAACGGACCGCCCGCCGCAAGGCGCTCCTGCACTGGATCGCCGTGCACTCCCTCGGGATAGCCGCGGCCCTGTTCTTCGTGCTGCCGTTCGTCTTCGTCTTCCTGACGTCCCTGATGAGCGACCAGCAGGCACTCACCCCCGACCTCACGCCGAACAGCTGGCACTGGGACAACTACGTCCGGGTCTTCGAGACCCCGGGCTTCCTGGACTGGTGGAAGAACTCCCTGCTGTACGCGGGACTCGGCACCGTCCTCGTCGTGGTGTCCTCGATACCCGTGGCGTACGCGCTCGCCAAGTTCCGCTTCCGCGGCCGGCACCTGTCGCTGCTGCTCGTCATCTCGATGATGATGCTGCCGCCGCAGGTCGTCATCATCCCGATGTACCTGTTCTGGGCGAAGCAGATGGACCTGTCCGGCACGCTGTGGCCGCTGATCATCCCGATGGCCTTCGGCGACGCCTTCGCCATCTTCCTGCTGCGCCAGTTCCTGCTGACCATCCCGAACGAGTACATCGAGGCGGCGAGGATCGACGGCTGCGGGGAGTTCCGCACCCTGCTCCGGGTCGTTCTCCCGATGGCGAAGCCCGGCATCGCCGCCGTCGCGCTGTTCCAGTTCTTCTACTGCTGGAACGACTACTTCGGACCGCAGATCTACACCTCGGAGAACCCGGCGGCGTACACCCTGAGTTACGGCCTGGAGTCCTTCAAGGGCGCGCACCACACCGACTGGAATCTGACCATGGCCGCGACCGTGCTGGTCATGGCCCCCGTGATCCTCGTCTTCTTCTTCGCCCAGAAGGCGTTCGTCGAGGGAGTCACACTGACCGGAGTGAAGGGCTGAGTCACACCATGAAGCTCACTGTCGTGGGGGGCGGTTCCACCTACACCCCCGAACTGATCGACGGATTCGCGCGGCTGCGCGACACCCTGCCCATCACCGAACTCGTCCTCGTCGACCCCGCCGCCGAGCGGCTGGACCTTGTCGGCGGTCTCGCCCGGCGGATCTTCGCCAAGCAGGACCACGCGGGGAGGATCACCACCACCACCGACCTCGACGCCGGGACCGAGGGCGCCGACGCCGTCCTGCTCCAGCTACGGGTCGGCGGGCAGGCCGCCCGCCAACAGGACGAGACCTGGCCGCTGGAGTGCGGCTGCGTCGGCCAGGAGACCACCGGCGCCGGCGGCCTCGCCAAGGCACTGCGCACGGTCCCCGTGGTCCTGGACATCGCCGAGCGGGTCCGGCGCGCCAACCCGGACGCCTGGATCATCGACTTCACCAACCCCGTCGGCATCGTCACGCGCGCGTTGCTCCAGGCCGGGCACAAGGCCGTCGGCCTGTGCAACGTGGCCATCGGCTTCCAGCGCAAGTTCGCGGGGCTCCTCGGCGTGGCCCCGTCCGAGATCCACCTGGACCACGTCGGGCTCAACCACCTGACCTGGGAGACGGCGGTACGGATCGGGGGCCCCGAGGGCGAGAACGCGCTGCCCCGGCTGCTCGCCGAGCACGGCGACGCGGTCGCGGACGACCTGCGCCTTCCGCGCCCGGTCCTCGACCGGCTCGGCGTCGTCCCCTCGTACTACCTGCGCTACTTCTACGCACACGACGAGGTGGTACGGGAGCTCGGCACGAAGCCCTCGCGGGCCGCCGAGGTCGCCGCGATGGAGAAGGAACTCCTGGACATGTACGGGGACCCGGCCCTGGACGAGAAGCCGGCGCTGCTCGGCAAGCGCGGCGGCGCCTTCTACTCGGAGGCGGCCGTGGACCTGGCCGCGTCCCTCCTGGGCGGCGGGGGATCGCCGTACCAGGTGGTGAACACGTACAACAACGGCACGCTGCCGTTCCTGCCGGACGACGCCGTCATCGAGACGCAGGCCGCGGTGGGCGCCCAGGGTGCCTCGCCGCTGCCGGTCGCGCCGGTGGACCCGCTGTACGCGGGACTGATCGCGAACGTCACCGCCTACGAGGACCTGGCTCTCGAGGCGGCGCTGCGCGGGGGCCGCGACCGGGTGTTCAAGACGCTGCTCGCGCACCCGCTGGTGGGTCAGTACGCGTACGCCGACGGGCTCACCGACCGGCTGATCGCGCACAACCGGGAGCACCTCGCGTGGGCCTGACCGGAGCCGTGCTCGCCATCGACGCCGGCAACAGCAAGACCGACGTCGCGGTCCTCGGCGCGGACGGCACCGTCCTCGGCGCGGCCCGCGGCGGCGGGTTCCAACCGCCCCTGGTGGGGGTGGAGGCGGCGGTCGACGTGCTGGCGGAGATCGTCGGCCGGGCGAGCGCCGAGGCCGGCGGCCCGGCCGGGTTCGCCCATGTGTCGGCCTGTCTCGCCAACGCCGACCTGCCCGTCGAGGAGACCGCGCTCCGCGCCGAACTCCTCGGCAGGGGCTGGAGCCGGTCGGTGCGGGTGCACAACGACACCTTCGCGATCCTGCGAGCGGGGCTCGACGAGCCGCGCGGGGTGGCGGTGGTGTGCGGGGCCGGGATCAACTGCGTCGGGATGACCCCGGACGGGCGGACCGCGCGCTTCCCCGCGATCGGGAAGATCTCCGGGGACTGGGGCGGCGGCAGCGGTCTCGCCGAGGAGGCGCTCTGGTTCGCGGCGCGCGCCGAGGACGGGCGCGGCGAACCGACCGAGCTGGCGCGGGCGCTGCCGGCGCACTTCGGTCTGGAGACGATGTACGCGCTGATCGAGGCGCTGCACCTGGGCCGGGTGCCGTTCGCACGGCGCCACGAGCTGACGCCCGTGCTGTTCCGGGTGAGCGCGGCCGGGGACCCGGTCGCCCTGTCGCTCGTGCACCGGCTCGCCGAGGAGGTCGTCGCCCTGTCGGCGGTCGCCCTGGGGCGGCTCGGCCTGCTCGACGAGGAGGCTCCGGTGATGCTGGGCGGCAGCGTGCTCGCGGCGCGGCACCCGCAGTTGGAGCGGCGGATCCTCGAACTCCTCGCGGAGCGGGCGCCGAAGGCCGTCGTCGACTTCGTGACGGCGCCGCCGGTCCTCGGCGCGGGGCTGCTCGCCCTGGACGAGACGGCGGCGGGCCCGGAGGCGGCGGCCCGGCTGCGGGGGCACTACGGAGCCTGAGCGGGGTGGGCGGCGGGGCGTTCCTTCTTCGCGAAAGGGGCGCCCCGCAGGCATGTTCACCTGTTCGAGCGACGGGCGATACGGAACCGATCACGGCCGGGGGACGTATTCAAGGTGGGGGGATCGGGAGGGGGGCGTGAGGGGGTTCGCCCTCGGACGTGCCGGAGGCATACGGCAGGATAAGAACAAGATCGAGTCAATACCGGTGTGCGGACGGCCCCCTGAGGCCATACTGCTGGCCGGGCCGACGTCAGCGACCGAGGGGGAGGTCAAGTGACACACCCGCCGAACGTGCCCGCCGCCTCGGCGGCGCGGGGCACGGCGCCCGCGCCCGCGCGCCCGGCCGGCGTGCCCGCGCAGCCGTCGTCGCCCGCCCCGCCGTCGCCCGCGCCCGGCGCCGCCCCGCCCGCGGGGCGCGGGGCGCTCGCCGTGGGACGGGAGCGGCTGCGGGTCGCCACGACGACCGAGCCCGGCCGGCTCCAGATCCTCGGCGCCGTCCTCGCGCTGCTCGTGGTCGCGTTCGGGGCCGTCACCGCCCTCCAGGTCGACGACCGGGCCTCCGCCGCCGACGACGTCGTCAGCCGCAGTCAGCCGCTGTCCGCCGACGCCGCCGCGATCTACCGCTCCCTCGCCGACGCCGACACCACCGCCGCCAGCGGCTTCCTCGCGGGCACTCTGGAGCCCGCGGACTCCCGCGCGCGCTACGACCGGGACATCGCGACCGCCGCCCGGCTCCTCGTCAAGGCCGCCTCGGCCACCGCCGGTTCGAGCGAGTCGGCCCGCGAGATCGCCACCCTCAACCAGCAACTCCCGCGGTACACGGGCCTGATCGAGCGCGCGCGGGCCGCCAACCGGCAGGGCCTGCCCCTGGGCGGGGCCTATCTGCGGTACGCCAACCAGCAGATGACCAGCACCCTGCTGCCGGCCGCCGAGCGGCTGTACGCGGCGGAGACGGTACGGCTCCAGGAGGACGACGAGTCGGCCCGCACCTGGCCGTTCCTCGCCCTCGGCCTCGGTGTCCTCACCCTCGCCGCCCTCGTCTGGGCCCAGCGCCGCAACTACGCGCGGACGCACCGGGTCTTCAACCACGGACTGCTCGCCGCTACCGCCGCCACGGTCGTCGTCGTGCTCTGGCTCCTCGCCGCGCACACGGTCGCGCGCAGCGGGCTCGACAGCGCGCGGGCGCACGGGCAGGAGTCCCTCCAGGTCCTCAACGCCGCCCGGATCAGCTCGCTCACGGCCCGCGCCAACGAGAACCTGACCCTGGTCGCCCGGGGCGCCGTCCTCACCGAGGACGGCAAGAACGACAAGTACGAGGCCGAGTACACGGCGAGCATGGACGCCCTGACGACCGCGCTCGCCACCGCGCGCGAGCGGGCCGACGACGACGCGGGCCGCGGCCCGGTCGACGAGGCCGCCTCCCACACGGCCGAGTGGCAGAAGCGCCACAAGGACGCCCGCGCGAAGGACGAGGCCGGTGACTTCGACGGCGCGCTGGGCCGCATCGTGGGTTCCGAGGATTCGGACCGGTCGACGGGGCAGTCCTTCGACCAGGTCGACGCGGCCCTGGAGCGGGCCCTCGCACACGAGCAGACCGAGTTCACCCGCTCCGCGGGCGACGCACGGGACGCGCTGACGGCGCTGCCCCTGGGCGCGGCGGCCCTCGGTGTCCTGGGCGCGGCGGGCGCCGTGCTCGGCATCAACCGCAGACTGTCGGAGTACCGGTGAGAGGGGGCGGGATGCCGAGCGGCACGTACCCGCTGGTGCGGCGGACGGCGCAGCGGTTCCGGGGCTGGGGCGGGGTGGCCGCCATGGCCGTGGCCTGCGGGCTCACCGCCTCGCTCACCCTGCTTCCGCTGACCCACGACGGCGGCGACGCGGCGGCCACCTCCGGCACCCGCGGGGCCGGGCCCGGCGTCGGCACCGGGATCCAGGTCAAGGCGGACACCTGCAAGGACCCGGCGGCGTCCCTGCGGCCCTCGACGGCGGACGGCCCGTCGATCCAGGCGATCAAGGCCCGCGGGAAGCTGATCGTGGGCGTCGACCAGTCCAGCTACCGCTGGGGCTACCGGAACCCGGAGAAGGGCACCCTGGAGGGCTTCGACATCGATCTGGCCCGTGCCATCGCGCGGGACGTCCTGGGCGACGAGAACGCCGTCATCTTCCGGGCGATCCCGACGAACCAGCGGATCGCCGCCCTGGACAGCGGCAAGGTCGACCTCGTCGTGCGCACGATGACGATCAACTGCAAGCGGATCCAGCAGGTCGCCTTCTCCACCGCCTACTTCCAGGCCGGACAGCAGGTCCTCGCGCCCAAGCTCGCCGAGGACATCACCGGTTACGACTCCTCCCTGAGCGGCAAGCGGATCTGCACCGCCGAGGGCTCCACCGCCTACGAGGCCCTGGAGGAGAAGTCCTTCGGCGCGCTCTTCAAGGACGAGGCCGACGGCACCAAGGACGACAAGGACCTGCTGACCGTCCCCAACCAGCTGGACTGCCTGGCCAGGCTCCAGCTGGGCGAGGTCGACGCCGTCGTCACCGACAACGCCCTCGCGGCCGGCCAGGCCGCCCAGGACCCCGCGGTCGAGCTGAAGGGCCGGCCGTTCACCACCGAGTTCTACGGGGTGGCCGCCAAGCTCGGCAACGACGACCTGGTCCGCCGGGTCAACCAGGTCCTCGTGGACTACCGGCAGGGCCCCTGGCAGCAGGCGTACAAGAACTGGCTGGAGAAGGACCTGCCCGGGATATCCGGCCCGCCCACTCCCCTGTACAAGTAGCCCGCCCCGCACGAGAGCCCGGTACACGGAGAGGAAGAGGTGATCGATGGGCGTCACGGGACCCCCTGGGCCGGTGATGGACCGGGACGAGGTGGACCGTGCGCTGGCGCGGCTCGGCGCCGAGCACAAGGCGGTCGAGGACTCGCTCTTCGCGCTCCAGGACCACGCGGGCCGCAGGCTGCTCGAAGGGGCCGAGCTGACCGGGACGACCCGAGACCGCTGGGCCGCCACCGAGCGGACCATCACCCTGCTCTGGACCTGCTTCGACGTGTACACCGGCGCCCTGCGGGACGCCCGCGAGGTGCGCGCCCGGCGGCGCTGGCCCGGCCGTGACGAGCTGGTGGAGCTGACCGACCGGCTGCGCGGCGAGAGCGTGGTCGTCGCGGGCGGGGCGGGTGAACAGGGGCTGCTCTCCGAGCGGTTCACCCTGGAGGGCCTCGTCCGGCGGATGAACGAGCTGTACGCGTCCTCGCTGGACCTGGTGGTCACCGCCGACGCCGTCTGGTCGGCGCTGCCCGCCCGGATAGACCTGCTCGCCGCCGAGCTGCGCCGTACCCGTTCGCTCGCCCACTCGGTCGGCGTGCGGCCCGGGGAGCATCCGGCGGGGGACGACCTCGACGACATCACGGCCGAGCTGACCCGGCTGCGCTCCCAGGTGGTGACCGATCCGTTGGCGTTCTGGCGCCCCGCGGCGGGCAGTTCGGCGCCCGGTGGCGGCCGGCCCGACACCGAGCGGTACGACAGGGCGGCCCTGGCCCTCGAGGACGTCCGGCGGGAGATCGAGGCGGTGCTCGCGGTCCGGCAGGACTCCGAGGACCGGCTGCTCCGGCTGCGTGACGTGCTCTCGCGGGCGGACCGTACGCTCGCCGAGGCGCGGGCCGCGCGCGGCGAGGTCCTCGCGAAGATCGCCGCCTCCGAGGTCCCGGCCGTCAGCGGGCCGCCGACGGTGCTCCAGGAGCGGCTCGCCGCGGCCGCGGAGTACCGCAGGCACGCCCAGTGGCACCGGCTCTCGCCGCTCCTGGAGTCCCTGGAGCGGGAGGCGGAGGACGAACTGCTGCGGGCCCGGGAGTCGCTGACCGCCGTCACGGCGCCGCTCGCGGTCCGGGCCGAACTGCGCGGCCGGCTCGACGCGTACAAGGCGAAGGTGGCACGGCTCGGCGGGGCGGAGGACCCGCTGCTCGTGGAGCGGTACGACGCGGCCCGGCGGATGCTGTGGAGCGCGCCCTGCGATCTGCGGGTCGCGGAACAGGCCGTGCTGCGCTACCAGCAGGCGGCGGCGGACGTACTGTCCGGCCCGAGAGACGCGGGAGGACGACAGTGAGCGGGGAGACGGGCGTGGGGAGCTGTCAGCGTCCTTCGTGCGAGGGTTCGTACGAGGACATGGGAGGCGGCGAGCTGTACTGCGACACCTGCGGCCTCGCGCCGGTGGTCGCGCCCGGAGGGCTCATCGGCTCGACGCCGACGGGGATGGCCGTGCCCGGCAAGGGCACGGGCAGGGGCGGCACGGGTACGGGTTCGGGTTCGGGGGCGGGAGCAGGGGTCGGCGGGGCGGACTCCAGCTCCTCGCGGAGCAGTTCGCGGGCGTCCTCGCGGGCCTCCTCGCGCTCCTCGACCTCCCGGCGTTCGGTCTCCGGGCGGCTCTCGCGTTCGCTCTCCGGGCCCTCCGCGTCCCGCTCGGTGTCGGTGCGCAGCTCGGGCTCGTCGACCGGCCAGTCCGCCAGGAACCGGCTGGGCGCGGGCCTGGTGTCGATCCCTGAGGTGCCGCGCCCGGACCCGCGGGGCGCGGTGATGGAGAACCCCGAGGTTCCCGAGCGGAAGCGATTCTGCTCGCGCTCCGACTGCGGTGGGCCCGTGGGGCGTTCGCGGGGTGACCGGCCGGGGCGTACGGAGGGTTTCTGCACCAAGTGCGGGCACCCGTACTCCTTCGTGCCGAAGCTGCGCGGCGGGGACATCGTGCACGGCCAGTACGAGGTGGCGGGCTGCCTCGCGCACGGCGGTCTCGGCTGGGTCTACCTCGCCGTCGACCGGGCCGTGTCCGACCGGTGGGTCGTCCTCAAGGGCCTCCTCGACACCGGCGACCAGGACGCCATGGCCGCGGCGATCTCCGAGCGCCGCTTCCTCGCCGAGATCGAGCACTCCAACATCGTCCGCATCTACAACTTCGTCGAGCACCTCGACCAGCGCACCGGCTCCCTGGACGGCTACATCGTCATGGAGTACGTCGGCGGCAAGTCGCTCAAGGAGATCGCCAACGACCGGCGCACCCCGGACGGCCGGCGCGACCCGCTGCCGGTCGAGCAGGCCTGCGCGTACGGGATCGAGGCCCTGGAGGCGCTCGGGCACCTGCACAGCCGGAACCTGCTGTACTGCGACTTCAAGGTCGACAACGCCATCCAGACCGAGGACCAGCTGAAGCTGATCGACATGGGCGCGGTCCGGCGGATGGACGACGACGAGTCCGCGATCTACGGCACGGTCGGCTACCAGGCTCCGGAGGTGGCCGAGGTCGGCCCGTCGGTGGCGAGCGACCTGTACACGGTGGCGCGCACGCTCGCCGTGATGACCTTCGACTTCCAGGGCTACACGAACGTCTTCGTGGACTCGCTGCCCGACCCGGACAACATCGCGGTCTTCCGGACGTACGAGTCGTTCTACCGCTTCCTGGTCCGCGCCACCGACCCGGACCCGGCCCGCCGGTTCGCCTCCGCGCAGGAGATGGCGGAGCAGCTGACGGGTGTGCTGCGGGAGGTGGTGGCGCTCCAGTCGGGGCGGCCACGGCCCGCGCTCTCGACGCTGTTCGGCACGGAGGTCCGGGTCACGGACACAGCACTCTTCGCGGAGCTGACGGAGGACGTGTCGCTGCTGGGGGCCCGGAGGACGGGGCGCAGGCAGCGGACGGGGGCGGGTGTGGGGGCCGGGGCCGGGGCCGTTCCGGGTGCGGCGCCGAATGTCGGTGGCGCCGGGGCCGCTGGGGCCTCGCCCGGGGCCGGGGTCGCCGCCGGGCCCGCGCTCGGGCTCGGGGAGTTGCTCGCGGCGCTCGACACGCCCGCCACCGCGCTCGCGCTGCCCGTGCCCCGGGTCCACCCGGGCGACCCCAACGCCGGCTTCCTCGCCGGTCTCGCCGCCGCCGCTCCGGGTGAGCTGCTCGGCGCGCTCCATGCCGCGCCCGTCCACTCCGCCGAGCTGTGGCTGCGCACCCTGCGGGCGCAGCTGGAGCTGGGCGACCTGGCATCGGCCGTACGGACCCTCGCCGGGATCGAGGAGCGCGACCCGGACGACTGGCGGGTCGTCTGGTACCGGGGCGTCACCTCCCTCGTGACCGGGGACCACCAGCACGCGGCGCTCGCCTTCGACGCGATCTACGACGCCTTCCCCGGGGAGCCGGCGCCGAAGCTGGCCCTCGGGATCTGCGCCGAGGTGCTCGGCCAGCTGGACAACGCCGCCGAGTACTACCGCCTGGTGTGGGCCACCGACCCCAGCTTCGTCAGCGCGGCCTTCGGCCTCGCCCGGGTGCAGCTCGCGGCGGGGGACCGTACCGGTGCCGTCGCGACACTGGAATCCGTACCGGAGGCCTCGATCCACTACACGGCGGCCCGCGTCGCGACCGTACGGGCGCGGCTGCGGCGGCGCCCGGCGTGGGAGCCGATCGGCGCCGATCTGACGGCGTCGGCGGCGCAGGTCTCCGCGCTCCAGGGCTTCGGCCTCGACGCGGTGCGCCGGGAGCAGTTGTCGACGGAGGTCCTCGGAGCGGCCCTCGACTGGGTACTCTCCGGTAGTCCCGGTGCGGAACCGGGCGGCGGGGCTCTGCTGCTCGGAAGTGAACTGGACGAGCGCGGACTGCGCTTCGGCCTCGAACGCTCGTACCGGGTACTGGCCCGGCTCGCCCAGCGGGGCGAGGAGAGGATCGAACTGGTGGAGCGGGCCAACCGCTTCCGCCCCAGGACGTGGGTGTGAGGATGTCCCAGAAGCCGAAGCCGTCGCACGGACTCGCGGTCTGCCCGGACTGCGCGGAGCCGCTGGAGTCGGGTGACCGGTTCTGCGGGGCGTGCGGTCACGACCTGATGGCCGTGCCGGCCGCCGGGGTGGAGCCGGACCGCCCGACCGTGGCGATCGGCACCCCCGTGGACTGGCCGGACGCCCCGCCGAGGGAGCCCGGTTCGCTGTCGACCATGACCCAGCACCCGGGCGACCTCCCGGGCACCGACTCCGGCGGCCGCGACCTGCCGACGATGCCGGTGCGTACGGACGGTCCGGTGCCGGCCCGTACGGACGGTCCGGTGCTGCCCGCCGGGCACACCACGGCGGGCAGCGGGGACTTCGAGCTGGCCGCGCCCGACCCGCGTACGGCGGTACAGGTGCCCCCGGTCCCGGCCGCTCCTCCCGCGCCCGCCGCTCCTCCTGTCCCCGCAGCGCCCCCCGCGCCCCCCGCCGCCCCCTCCCCCGCGCCCACCGCCACCGTGTGTGTGGCCTGCCGGGCCGGGCGGGTCGACACCGACGGGTACTGCGAGAACTGCGGGCACGCGCAGCCCCGCGAGCGCGACCACATGGAGCGGGAGCTCGGCGGTGTCGCCGCCGTCAGCGACCGCGGGCTGCGCCATCACCGCAACGAGGACGCGTTCGCCGTATCGGCGACCACGCTCCCCGACGGCTCACCCGCCACCGTCGCGATCGTCTGCGACGGCGTGTCCTCCGCGACCCGGCCCGACGAGGCCTCCGCCGCCGCCGCGGAGGCGGCCGGTGCCTCGCTGCTCGCGGCGCTCCCCCGGGGCACCCACCCGCAGCAGGCGATGCACGAGGCGATCGTGGCCGCCGCCGAGGCCGTCAACTCCCTCGCCGAGGAGCCGGACCAGGACGGGGCCGAGCAGGACCCGCACCGCCACCGCAACGCCCCGGCCTGCACCATCGTGGGCTCCGTCGTCGCCGACGGCCTGCTCGTGGTGGGCTGGGTCGGGGACAGCCGTGTCTACTGGGTGCCGGACGACCGCGCCACCCCGCCCGCCCGGCTCACCGAGGACGACTCGTGGGCCGCCCAGATGGTCGCGGCGGGCCTGATGAACGAGGCCGAGGCGTACGCGGACGAGCGCGCCCACGCGATCACCGGGTGGCTCGGCGCCGACGCGTACGAACTGGAGCCGCACACGGCCGCGTTCAAGCCGGACCGGTCCGGCGTGGTGGTGGTCTGCACGGACGGCCTGTGGAACTACGCGGAGGGCGCCGACGACATGGCCCGGGTCGTCCCCGCCGACGCGGCGCACCGCCCGCTGCACAGCGCCCAGGTCCTGGTCGGCCACGCCCTGGACGGCGGAGGCCACGACAACATCACGGTCGCCCTCGTGCCGTTCACGGTCACCCCCCAAGGGGCAGGATCCGCCTGAGCGGTCGCCGGTCCCCCGTCCCCTTCAGCCTTGTTGTCCGAGGAGCCGTAACAGATGGCGAACTTCTCCAAGTCGACCGTGCCGCAGTTCTCGGTGGACGTCTACCAGAACGAGTTCCTGCCCGAGGGCGGGCGTGACGTCAGCGCGATCGTCACGGTCACGGCGACCGGGGGCGGCACGAGCGGGCACCGGCTCTACGGCACGGCGGGCGCCGGGACGGCCGGTGTCGTGATCATGGTCGACTGCTCCGGCTCGATGGACTACCCCTCCACCAAGATGCGGGGCGCCCGGGAGGCGACCGCCGCCGCCGTCGACACCCTGCGCGACGGCACCTCCTTCGCCGTCGTCGCCGGCACGCACGTGGCGAAGGAGGTCTACCCCGGGGACGGCCGCCTCGCCGTCGCCGACGCCCGCACCCGGGCCGAGGCCAAGGAGGCGCTGCGCCGGCTGAGCGCGGGCGGCGGCACGGCCATCGGCACCTGGCTGCGGCTCGCGGACCGGCTGCTCTCCTCCGCCGAGCTCACCATCCGGCACGGCATCCTGCTCACCGACGGCCGCAACGAGCACGAGTCGCCGGAGGAGTTGCGGGCCGCGCTCGACGTTTGCGCGGGCCGCTTCACCTGTGACGCGCGCGGGGTGGGAACCGACTGGGAGGTCAAGGAGGTCACCGGGATCGCCTCGGCGCTCCTCGGCACCGCCGACATCGTCGCCGACCCGTCCGCCCTCGCCGCCGACTTCACGGCGATGATGGAGCAGGCGATGGGCAAGGGCGTCGCGGACGTCGCGCTGCGGCTCTGGACCCCCGTCGGGGTGGAGATCGCCTATGTAAAGCAGGTGGCGCCGACGGTCGAGGACCTGACCGGGCGGCGTACCGAGGCCGGACCGCGCGCCGGGGACTACCCGACGGGTTCGTGGGGCGACGAGTCCCGCGACTACCACGTCAGCGTGCGGGTCCCGAGGGCCGCGGTCGGCCAGGAGATGCTCGCCGCCCGGGTCTCCCTGATCGCCCCGGACCCGGCGGGCGGCGATCCGCGCCCGCTGTCTCAGGGACTGGTACGGGCGGTGTGGACCGACGACCTGGCGATGTCGACGTCGATCAACCCCCAGGTCGCGCACTACACGGGCCAGGCCGAGCTGGCGGACGTCATCCAACAGGGCCTCGATGCCCGCAAATCGGGCGATCACGACGGCGCGACGGCCAAACTGGGCCGCGCCGTGCAGCTCGCGGCGGCTTCAGGGAACGCGGATACGGCGAAACTGCTTTCGAAGGTGGTCGACGTCGTCGACGCGGCGACCGGTACTGTGCGTTTGAAGGCGAAGGTCGCGGATGCGGACGAGATGACACTCGAAACGCGCTCCACCAAGACCGTTCGCGTCAAGAGGTAGCCCGGCCACCGGGCCGGACGACGAGAGGGGGAAGCACCGACATGCCTACCTGCCCGAACGGACACCAGTCGGTCTCCGACGACTGGTGCGAGGTCTGCGGCCATCGCATGGCCGGGGCGGGTGCGCCGACGGGTGCCGTACCGCCGCCTCCCCCGCCGCCGCCCCCCGCGTACGGATACCCCGGCCCCGGCCAGCCCCCGGCGGGCCCGCCGCCCGGTGCTCCGGGCGCGCCCGGCCCCGGTGGTCCCGGTGCTCCGGCCGCTCCCGGTGGCTTCGGCCCCGGTGGCGACCCGAACGCGACGGCCCAGGCGGAGCTCTGCCCGCAGTGCCGTACCCCGCGCGAGTACATGGCGCCGTTCTGCGAGGAGTGCCGCTGGAACTTCCTCACGAACACGGCGACCTCCTACACGCCGCTGGCCCCGCAGAACGCCCCGTCCCCGCCGCAGCAGCCCGGACCGCCACCCGGTCTGAACCTGCCGCCGGGCTTCCAGTCCCCGCCGCAGCACCAGACGCCTCCGCCGCCACCGCCGCAGCAGCAGCCGCAGGACCCGTTCGGGTACCAGGGCTCGCGGCCCTCGCAGGTGAACCGGCCGGCCGAGCCGCTCGGGGGCGACCCCACGCACCACCAGGCCCCGCCGCAGCGCCCGCCGGCGCAGCAGCCGCCGGCCCCGCCCTCTTACCTCCAGGCTCCGGCCCAGGCACCGGCGCCGCCCGCGCCGCCGCAGCCGCGCGCGGACGACGACTGGGTGCTCTCGCCGCCGTCGCAGCACCAGGCGCCGCAGGCACCTCCGCAGCACCAGACGCCTCCGCAGCATCAGGCGCCCCAGGCGCCGCCTCAGCATCACGCGCCTCCGCAGCACCAGACGCCTCCGCCGCCCCCGCAGCACCAGACGCCCCCGCAACACCAGCCGCCCCACGGCCCTCCCCCGCACCAGGGTCAGCAACAGCCTCCGCAGCAGCAACAGCCTCCGCAGCAGTACCAGCCGCCGCGGCAGCCGCTGTCCTGGACCGCGGTCATCGGCCCGGACCGCGACTACTTCATGGCGATGATGCAGCGCAGCGGTCCCGAGGCGACGGGCCTGAACCTGCCCGCGTACTCGCCGGACAAGCACCTGCCGCTCCAGGGCAACCAGATCTCCATCGGCCGCCGCCGGCACTCCACCGGGGAGTCCCCCGACATCGACCTGTCGGTGCCGCCGGAGGACCCGGGCGTCTCGCACCAGCACGCGGTGCTCGTGCAGCAGCCGGACGGCTCGTGGGCGGTGGTGGACCAGAACTCCACCAACGGCACCACGGTCAACGGCGGCGAGGAGCCGATCCAGCCCTACGTCCCCGTCCAGCTCCAGGACGGCGACCGGGTGCACGTCGGCGCCTGGACGACGATCACGATCCGTCTGTCCTGACCGTTCACGCGTCCGGCAGGGGCCAGGCGTACGGCCCTCCGGGGTCGTCGAGCCAGGCCCACTGCCGGTCGCCGCTGACCGTCACCCCGAAGCGCTCCCGCTCCGGCCGCCGCTCGCGCAGCCAGAGCGAGAGCGCTTCCCGCCTGTCGAGGGTCCCGCCGACCAGACCCCACAGGAACCGGAAGCGCTCGTCCCCGGCCGGATCGGGCCGCGGGACGCGCCCCGCGGCGCCCCGGAGCGCCACGAAGTACGCGGAGGTCGCGAGGAACCGTCCCTCCGCGTGCGCCCCGTCGCGCACCCGCAGCAGGAGCAGCCCGGTGGAGAGCGGGGCGAGGACGAGGGCGCCCGGCCTGCACTGGGCGAGCCAGGGGTACGGGACCGAGGGCAGCGCGCAGGTCGCGACGATCCGGTCGTAGGGGGCGTGCTCGGGACAGCCGCGGGCGCCGTCGGCGGTGACGACCGCCGGACGGTACCCGACGGCGGCCAGATGGGTCCGGGCGGACTCGGTGATCTCCTCGTCCAGGTCGACGGTGGTGACGTGCTCCGCGCCGAGCCGGTGGCAGAGCAGGGCCGCGTGGTAGCCGGTCCCGGCGCCGATCTCCAGGACGTCGTCCCCGTCGCGTACGTCCAGGGCGTGGAGCATCAGCGCCATCAGGGAGGGCTGGCTGGCGGACGAGACCAGTTCCCCGTCCCGCACCCGGGTGGCGATCGCCGTGTCCTCGTAGGCCCCGCGGAGCCAGCTGTCCCGCCGCTCGGGGTTCGGATCGCCGGACCAGAGCCGCTCGTAGCCGCCGGTCCCGGGCACGTAGTAGTACGGGACGAAGAGGTGGCGCGGGACGTCGGCGAAGGCGGCGCGCCAGGCGGGATCGGTCAGCGAGCCGTCCGCCTCGATCTCCCGCACGAGGGCCCGTCGCGCCCGCGCGCCGGCCTCGGCGAACTCGTCCGGCCGCTCCCGCCGCTCATCCATGCCTCCACTCTCCCGCCGCCGGGGGTCCCCGGCGAGTGGTCCTGGACCTCAAGTCCTAGGACGGGTCATCTGAGACGATGGGACGGTGAACGAGATTCCCGGGGAAACGACGCAGGAGCAGACCTTCTACGAGCAGGTCGGTGGCGAGGAGACCTTCCGCCGTCTGGTCCGCCGCTTCTACGAGGGTGTCGCGGGGGACCCGCTGCTGCGCCCGATGTACCCCGAGGAGGACCTCGGCCCGGCGGAGGAGCGCCTCGCGCTCTTCCTGATGCAGTACTGGGGCGGCCCCCGCACCTACAGCGACGGCCGCGGCCACCCCCGCCTCCGGATGCGCCACGCCCCGTTCACCGTGGACCAGGCGGCCCACGACGCCTGGCTCCGCCACATGCGCGCGGCCCTGGACGACCTGGCCCTGGCCCCGGAGCACGAGCGCGAGCTCTGGCGCTATCTGACGTACGCGGCGGCCTCGATGGTGAACACGGCCGGCTGACGACCCCTCACCCACCCGTCACGGAACTCGCCTGTCGCGGAACCTGTCTCGGACGGACACATTCCGGAGACGGAACCCCGAATAACGGTCACGATCGCATCAAGGTCGGTCCGTAAGCGGTTTCCAGCGGCACATGCCCTCTGAAAGCATCCGAGGGAAGTCTCGGGAGCGTTCGACCACGTTCGACGTGCGCACCGTGATCAGGGTGGCCAGGGGGATGGGTGACGGGGTTCGTATTTCTGCGTGTCAGGGCACACCGGCTGCTGCTCGCCGCCGCACTCCTCGCCGTGCTCCTGACCACCTCGGTGCTCGCCACCCTCGCCTCGTTCTCCGGGGCCATCGGGGACGCCGCGCTCCAGGCCGGGCTCCAAGGCAGGTCCGCGGCCGCGGCCTCGCTGCGCGTGAGCGGGCAGGTGCCCGCCGCCAAGCGGGCCGGCGCCGAGGAGGCCGTCCAGGAGGGGATGCGGCGGACCTTCGACGGCCTGCCCGTGACCGTACGGCGCCTGGAACTCTCCGGGCCGTACGCGCTGCCCCGGAGTCTCCAGGCGCCCGCCGCCCGCAAGGGCGACCCCGACCTCACCCACTTCGCCGCGCTCGACCGCTCGAAGCTGTCCCTCGTCCGCGGCGCCTGGCCCTCCGCCGCCCGGACGGCCGGCGTGGTCGAGACGGCGCTGCCCGAGGAGGCGGCCCGGCGGCTGCGGGTCGGCCCCGGGACCGTACTCGACCTGAGCGACCGGCTCGACGACCGGCGGGTGAAGGCCCGGATCACCGGCGTCTACCGGCCCGTCGACACCGGTGACCTGTACTGGCAGCTGGACCCTGCCGGTGGCCGCGGGGTGCGGACGGTCGCGTTCACGACGTACGGCCCGCTCCTCGCCGACCCGGCGGCGCTCGCCTCGGGGGCGCTGAGCTCCGGCGACACGTCCTGGCTCGGCTCCGCCGACTTCAGCGGCCTCACCACCGACCGCATCGACGCCCTGCGCGCCTCGGCGACCGAGGGCCCGAAGGCGCTGGCCGAGGCCCCCGACCGGTTCGGCACGACGATCTCCGCGACCACCGCGCTGCCGACCGTCCTCGAACAGACCCAGCGGTCCCTGCTCGTCTCCCGCTCCACCCTCCTGATCGTCGCCGTCCAGCTGGTGCTCCTCGCCGCGTACGCGCTGCTGCTCGTCGCCCGGCTGCTCAGCACCGAGCGCTCGGGGGAGACCGCGCTGCTTCGGGCCCGCGGCGGTTCGCGGCGCCGGATCGCCGGGCTCGCCGCCGCCGAGGCGCTGCTGCTCGCCCTGCCCGCGGCGCTCGCCGCCCCGCTCCTCTCGGGGCCGCTGACCCGGCTCTTCGCCGAGCGGTCCGCGCTCTCCTCCCTCGGCGTGGAGCTGGACACGACGCCCTCGCTCCAGGTGTGGCTGGTCGCCGCCGCCGTGGCGGTGTGCTGCGCGGCGGCCGTCGTCGCCCCCGCGCTCGCCGCGGGGGACGGCTCCGCCGTCTCGCTGCGCAAGGCCCGCTCGGCGTCGCTGCCCGGCCCCGTACGGGCCGGGGCCGACCTCGGTCTGCTCGCCGTCGCCGCCATCGCGTACTGGCAGTTGCAGCGGCCCGCGGCCGCGGGCGGCACCCTCGGCACGGAGGGACCCGGCGGCGGCTCCGTGGACCCGGTGCTCGTCGCCGCGCCCGCCCTCGCCCTGCTCGCCGGCACCGTCCTGACCCTGCGTCTGCTGCCGCCCCTCGCCAAGCTGGCCGAGCGGCGCGCGGCGGGCGGCCGGGGTCTCTCCGCCGCGCTCGCCGGCTGGCAGTTCAGCCGCCGGCCGCTGCGCGGCGCGGGCCCCGTCCTCCTCCTCGTCCTCGCCGTGGCGATGGGCATGCTCGCCATCGGGCAGAACCGGTCGTGGGAGCGTTCGCAGCGCGACCAGGCCGACTTCCGCACCGGCGCGGCCGTCCGTGTCCTCGGCGCGGGCCCCGGCGAACCCACCCGGACCGAGCAGTTGGGCGCCGTACCCGGTGTCCGCGCGGTCGCCCCGGTGTACCGCACCGGCATGGACGTGGCCGGCAAGCACGCGACCGTCCTGGCCGTCGACACCCGCAACGCCGCCGGTGGCCTGCTGATGCGCCCCGACCTCGCCGACGCCCCCGTCCGCTCCCTCCTCGCCCCGCTCGCCCCCGCGGCGACCACCCGCCCCGGTCTCCCGCTGCCCGCCGGCAGCCGGGCGTTCACCGCCGACCTGCGGCTCACCGCGACGGCGGCCCCCGCCCAGGTCGCGGCCGTCCTGGAGGACCCGAACGGCGTCCCGTACCGGCAGGCCATGGGCCTGCTGCCCACCGACGGCCAAACCCACCGGCTGACCGTCGACCTCGGCGCCCTGACCTCCGGACCGGGCGCCGACGCGGGCCGCGGCTCCGGCGGCCTGCTCACCCTCACCGGCCTGGAGTTGACCGGCCGGTTCGACGACGGCGCGGGGACGGGGACCCTCCGCGCCGAGCGGTTCGGCGTCGTCCGCGCGGACGGCGGCGAGCAGGTCCACGCCCCCGGGCGGATCCTCGCCCCCTGGACGCACCTGTACGAGGCGACCGACGGCGACGCCGTAGGCGGCAGCCCCACCTCCGGCGTCCCCGGCACCGCCGGGCCGGGAGGCCGCCCCGCCCCGTACACCGTCTCGTTCGCCGCCACCACCGCGTCCGACGCAGAACCCGCCCCGGCGGCCGAGGAGTTCGCCCTGCGCCTGACCGCCCCAGGACCGAAGGCACCCGACCGGCTGTTCGCCGTGGCCACCGGGGCCTTCATGACGGCGACCGGAGCCGGCCCCGGCGACGAGATCGAGGTCGCCATCGGCGGCCGCAACGTCCGCGTCACCGTCGCCCACGTCGTCGCCGAGCTGCCCACGACGGGGCCGGGAGCCCAGGCGGCCTCCGCCCTCTCCCCCGTCGCCACCCCCGACGACGGCGGTACGGTCCTCCTCGACCTGGCGGCCGTCAACCAGTACCTCTCCACCGGCGAGGCCTCGACCGTGCCGCCCACCGAATGGTGGCTGACCGTCGCCCCCGGCCGGGCGGACGAGGTCGCCGCGGCCCTGCGCGCCCGGCCCGACGCCGACCCCGCGCAGGTCCTCGTCCGCGACGAGGTCGCCGCGGAACTGCTCGGCGACCCGCTCGGCGCGGGCCCCAACGCCGCCCTGATGGCGGTCGCCGCCGCGGCGGCCGCGCTCGCCGCCGTCGGCTTCGCGGTCGGCTCGGCCGGCGCGATGCGGGAACGGTCCGCCGAGTTCGGGGTGCTGCGGGCGCTCGGCGCGCCACGCCGCCGCCTCGCCCGGCTGATCGCCGCCGAACAGGGACTGCTCATCGGCATCGGCCTGCTCGTCGGCATCGGACTCGGCGCCGTCCTGGCCCGTGCGGTCGTCCCCCTGGTCGTCCTGACCGGCCAGGCCGCCCGCCCCGTGCCCCCGGTCCTGGTCGAACTGCCCCTCGGCCACGTCGCCCTGCTGCTCGCCGGCGTCGCCGCGCTGCCGCTCGCCATGGTCGCCGTCATCGCGCTGCGCCCGACGGACCCGGCCGTGACCCTGCGCCACCAGGGGGACAACTGATGGCGCCGACGGCCCCGTACGACGACAACGATCCCGACAGCACCGGCACTCCCGCCGTACGCAGGAAGGCACCCGACATGGCCCGGCCCAGGTCCGACAAGCCCGCCCGCGCCGTGGCGCCCTGGGTGCGGACCCGGCTGCGGACCGCGCCCTGGGCCGCCGCGTCGCTCGCCCTGCTCGTCCTGGTCACCGCGTACCTCGCGGCCGCGCTGCCGCGGGCGATGGACGCGTACGAGACCGAGGGGCTGCGGCACGACATCCGTACCGCCGCGCCCCGCAACACCGTCCTCGAACTCACCGCCCCGCTCGGCGTGGCCCCACCCGAGCCGAGCCTGGCCCCGGGTGTCCTCCGGAAGCAGCACGACGAGGTCCGTGCCCTGTTCCCGGAGCCGATCAGGACCGACCCGGGGCAGAGCGTCCACGGCGTCCGTACGGTCAAGCGCGTCGAGGGTCTCGACCCCTGGCTGCCCCGGCCCGACGGCATGTCCCCCGAGTTCGTGCTCTCCTCCCCGTCCGGGCTCACCGAGCACGCCGCGCTGCGGACGGGCCGGCTCGCCGCGGGCACGCCCGGCGCGCCGGAAGCGGTGGTGACCGCGCAGACCGCCGCGGCCCTGCGGCTGAAGCCCGGCTCCGTCGTGCACGTGCCGAGCAGGGTCGGCGCGGAACCGTTCGCCGTGACCGTCACCGGGATCGTGGAGCCGCGCGGCCCCGAAGCCGCGTACTGGGCGGTGGAGCCGCTGCTCCGCACCCCCGCGCTCGCCCCGCTGGTCGCCGACGGAGAGGTGAAGTACTACTGGCAGGGGGCGCTGCTCCTCTCCCCCGCGTCCGCGGCCGCCGCGCTCTCCACCCTCGGCGACCCGGAGGTCTTCTTCCGGTTCATGCCCACGTCCGGCCACCTCACCGGCCGGGACACCGACCGGCTCGCCGCCGCGCTCGACTCGGCGGCCGGCGGCCCCGACCTGCTCAGGATGCGCAAGGTCGTGGGGCCCACCGGGGCGCTGACCACCGAACTCGACACGATCGTCGACTCGTACGGTTCGATGCGCGAGGCGATCGGTCCGGTCGTCGCTGTCGCCGTCTTCGGGATCGGCGCGGTCGCGGCGGTCGTCCTCGCCATGACGGGCGGGCTGTTCGTCGCCCGCAGGGACGGCGAACTGGCCCTGCTCCGCTCCCGTGGCGCCTCGCTCACCGGTATCGGTCTGCGGCTGCTCGGCGAGACCTCCGCCGTCTCCGTACCGGCCGCGGCGCTCGCCCTGGTCCTCGCGGTGGTGACGGTGCGGGCACCCGGAGGCGGGCCCGACGCGATCCCGCTCGGCCCCTCCCTGCTCGCCGCCTCGGCCGTCGCCCTCCTCGCGATGCTCGTCCTGCCGCTGCGGGCGGTCGTCCTGCACCGGCGCCCGCGCCTGCACGGCGGGCGCGACGACCTGCTCACCACGCGCCCCTCCCGGCGCCGTACGGTCGCCGAACTCACCGTCCTCGTCCTCGCCGTGGGCGCGGTCGTCTCGCTGCGGCTCCGCGGAACTGGTGGTTCCGGGGGCTCTGGTGGTTCTGGTGCCTCGGCTGGTGCGGGTGCCTCCGGTGACCTGCTGGTGAGCGCCGCGCCGGTCCTCGTCGGCCTGATCGCCGCCTCCCTCCTCGTACGGATCTATCCGCTGCCGCTGCGATGGCTGGGCCGGCCGGCCCGCCGGCTGCGGGGAGCGGTGGGCCCGCTGGCCCTGGCGCGCGCCGGGCGCTCGTCGTCCGCGGGCACGCTCCCGCTGCTCGCGCTCGTCCTCGCGCTGACGACGGCGGCGTTCGGCGGCTCGGTCCTGGCCGGTGTCGCCGACGCCCGCGACCGGGCCGCTCTCCTGGCGACCGGCGCGGACGCCCGGATCGACGGCGCGGTGGAGTGGACCCCGCTGCCGGCCGGACTCGCCGAGTCGGTGCGCGGGACGGCGGGGGTACGGGACGTGGCCCCGGTGCAGATCGAGTACGGGGTGGCCCTGCCGTCCCACCAGGGGACCACCGTCCAGCCGATGAGCGGCACCCTGGTGGGCGTCGAACCCGGCTCGTACACCCGCCACACGGAACGCACCGGCTTCGGCCCGTTCCCGGCGGGGCTGCTCGCGTCGACGGGGAAGGGCGGCAAGGAGGCCGCCGCGGACACCGAGCGGGTGCTGCCCGCGATCGCCTCGCCCTCGGTCGCCGAACGGCTCGGCGCGGAGCCGCAGGAGATCGTGGCGGCGGCAGGCGTCTTCCGGGTGAAGGTGGTCGCCGTCCGGTCGGCCACGCCGGCCCTGCCCGGCGCCGACTTCCTCCTCGTCAACGCCGCCGACCTCACCCACAGGACCCCCACGACACTGCTCGTCACCGGCCCGCAGGACGGCGCCGCGCTGCGGGCCGCCGTGAAGGCGAAGTCCGACGCCCTGCTCGTGTCGATGCGCGCCGAGGAACGGGCCGGCTACGTCGACTCGCCGCTCCAGTCGGGCGCCGAGCGGATGTACCTGGGCGCGATCGGTGTGGGCGGCGGTTTCGCCGTGGTGGCCGTGCTGCTGTCCCTGATGCAGAACGCGCCGGAGCGGACGACGCTCCTCGCCCGGCTGCGGACGATGGGCCTCACCCGGAAGCAGGGCCGGCGTCTGCTCGGGCTCGAAGCGGTGCCGCAGGCGGTGCTCGCGGCGCTCGGCGGGACGCTGGTCGGCTGGGCGACGGTGCCGCTGCTCGCGCCGGGCATCGACCTGTTCCGGCTCGCGCTGGCGACGACACCGGGGTTCGCCCCGCTGGACAGCGCGCCGCTGCGGGCGGACCCGTGGTCGCTGGTGGTGCCCGCGCTCGTGGTCGTCGTCCTGACGGCGACGGCGGCGGCCGGGCAGGCCTGGTGGGCCGGGCGGAAGAGCTCGATCAAGGAACTCAGGGCAGGAGACGCACGATGACGAAGACCGGGACGATCCCCAGCACCGCGTCCGACACCACCCTGGAGGAGCTGGAGCGGCGGGTGAACGCGCGGCGCGACCGGCCCTCGTACGGTCACGACGCGCTCATCGCCTGCGACCGGCTGGTCCGGATCTTCACCACCGACGGAGTGGAGGTGCAGGCCCTCCAGGGGCTCGACCTCCTCGTCAAGGAGGGCGAGTTGATGGCCCTGGTCGGCGCCTCGGGCTCCGGCAAGTCGACGCTCATGAACATCCTGGCGGGCCTGGACGTACCGACCGCGGGCGCGGCCCGGGTCGCCGGGTGTGACCTGCTCGCGATGGACGGCAAGGCGCGGCTGCGGTACCGCCGCGAGGTCGTCGGCTTCGTCTGGCAGCAGACCGCCCGCAACCTCCTGCCCTACCTGACGGCGGCCCAGAACGTGGCGCTTCCGATGCAGTTGCGGGGCCGGTCCAGGCAGAAGGGGCAGCGGGCCGAGGAGCTCCTCGCGATGCTGGGCATCGCGGAGGCCCGCGACCGGCGGCCGCACCAGCTGTCCGGCGGTCAGCAGCAGCGGGTGGCCATCGCGGTCGCCCTCGCCAACAACCCGTCCGTGCTCCTCGCCGACGAGCCGACGGGCGAGCTGGACTCGGCCACCGGCGAGCAGGTCTTCGCGGCCTTCCGCCGCGCCAACGCCGAACTGGGCACCACGATCGTGATCGTCACCCACGACCAGGCGGTGGCCTCCGAGGTACGCCGCACGGTCGCCATCCGCGACGGCCGCACGTCCTCCGAGGTGCTGCGCCGTACGGAGGTCGACGAGCAGGGCCAGGAGTCGCTGGTGGCCCGGGAGTACGCGATGCTCGACCGCGCGGGCCGGCTCCAGCTGCCGGCGGAGTACACCCAGGCGCTCGGGATGGAGCACCGGGTGGCGCTCGAACTGGAGCAGGACCACATCGGGGTGTGGCCGGACGACGCGGAGGGCTGAGGAAGCCTCTCGCGTCCGGGGCGGGGCTCCGGCGAAACCGGGGACGGCCGGCACACGTCCCTCTCCTGGGGGGGTGGTGTCCATGCCAGGGGGATCCATGCGAGTGGTGAGCGCGCCGTCGAGGAAGGCGCGAAAGGCCCGGGCGGCGGTGTTCCTGCCGGCGGTGGCCGCGGTCGCGCTCGCCGTCTGGGCGGTCTGGTGCTTCGGGGGCGCGTCGGCGCCGTCCACGGCGGTCTCGGTAGCGGTCGGCGGGGCGGCCATCGTCGTCGCGGGGGTGGCGTACTTCGTCCTGGTGACCGGGAGCCTGGGCTTCTTCGGCGCGCTGGCGCTGGCCGGCGGGCTGCTCCTGACGGCGGCCGCCGCGGACCAGGCGGCGTCGCGGGGTGAGGTCGCCGAGTGCGTCGTCGAGAAGGTCACCGCCGAACACAAGGAGGCGATCTTCGACGGCGGTCTCGACACGACGCTCTTCCACCACACCCTGCGCTGCCCGGGCGGCTACCCGTCGTCCCTGGCGGAGGACCGCAGGGCCGCGCCGGACGGCGCGACGATCCGGGTGGCCTACGATCCGCGCCGCCGGGTGGACCCGGCCCTCGAGGGCTCCAACTCGCCGTGGCTCCCGGGGTTCCTCGCCCTGATCACACTGTCCGGCGCGACGGCGGCGGCGCGGCACGTCAGCCGCTTGGAGAGCCGCCCGAAGGACCCGCCGATGACCCGCCGAGGGGCACGGCGGGCGCCCCGCTAGGGCGGGCCGCCCACCGGGCGGTGATCAACGGGGGGCGACGGCCAGGGACATCGGCGCGGTCCGCAAGGCGATGGAGCCGTACGGGGTACGCAGCCGCAGCCACGGCCCGGAGGCGAAGAGAGCGACCGGCGTCGGCTCCTGCGTGGGCGGCAGGAAGCCCAGGGACTGGGCGGCGTGCACGGCCCGGAGCGGCAGTCCGGTGGGGCCGAGGGTCCGGGACCAGATCTCACGGCCGATGCGGTCGCGCTCGTCCCTGGTCCGCCGTTCCTCGGGCAGTTCCTCGTCCCGCGCCCTGAACTCGGCGACGGCGGCGGCGACCGCACCCCGCATCTCCGCCGCGCTCGGGAGCCCGGCGACCGGCGCCCAGTCGGCACGCGGCGGGAGCACGCCCGCCCAGGGCGGCCCGGTCACGGAGTCGGGCACGACCGCCTTGCCCGCCGACTCCTCGATGCCTTCGAGGAGTTCACCGGCGGAGACGGTGGCGTCGAGTTCCACCGCGTCGACGAGACGGGCCGTACGGATCGCGAGGACCTCGAAGGACGGCGGGCGTCCGAAGACGGCCAGCGCCCCGCCGCCCGCCTGGAGGCGGACGACGGCGGCCCGGTCGTAGTGGACGAGCCGGGTCAGGAAGGCGGCGAGGGCCGCCGCCTCCCTGGCGTCGTCGAAGTGCAGCGGAGCGAGCACGGTCATGCGGCGGACGTCATCCCGTCGTCCACGTACTCCTCGAGGAAGCTGCGCTCCTCGGCGGTGATCCGCCGCGGCCGCTGCGCCTCCAGGTCGAAGGGCACGACGACCGTGGACGCCCGTACGTACGTGACGTCGGGGTCCTTGATCTCGTACGCGATCGTCAGCGAAGCCGCGCCGATCTTCGTGACCCAGGACTCGATGGTCACCGGCGCGTGCCGGTGGACCAGCGGCCGCAGGTAGTCGACCTCGTGCCGGGCCACGACGGACCCGCCGGAGAACGAGGGGGAACCGTCCCCCGGCGCGAGCCGGAACATGAAGTCGATCCGCGCCTCTTCCAGGTACCGCAGGAAGACGACGTTGTTGACGTGCCCGAAGGCGTCCATGTCCGACCAGCGCAGGGGACAGCTGTAGATGTGCCTGGTCACTGACTCAGCCTCGGGTCAGCTTCTTGTACGTGGCGCGGTGCGGACGGGCCGCGTCCGGGCCGAGGCGCTCGATCTTGTTCTTCTCGTACGACTCGAAGTTGCCCTCGAACCAGTACCACTTCGACTCGCCCTCGTACGCGAGGATGTGCGTCGCGACCCGGTCCAGGAACCAGCGGTCGTGGGAGATGACCACGGCCGCACCGGGGAACTCGAGCAGCGCGTTCTCCAGCGAGGACAGGGTCTCGACGTCGAGGTCGTTGGTGGGCTCGTCGAGGAGCAGCAGGTTGCCGCCCTCCTTGAGCGTGAGCGCCAGGTTCAGGCGGTTGCGCTCACCACCGGAGAGGACGCCGGCGGGCTTCTGCTGGTCCGGCCCCTTGAAGCCGAAGGCGCTGACGTACGCGCGCGACGGCATCTCGACCTGGCCGACGTTGATGTAGTCCAGCTCGTCCGACACGACGGCCCAGAGGGTCTTCTTGGGGTCGATGTTGGCGCGGGACTGGTCGACGTAGCTGATCTTGACCGTGTCGCCGATCTTGACCGAGCCGGAGTCCGGGGCCTCGAGGCCCTGGATCATCTTGAACAGCGTGGTCTTGCCGGCGCCGTTCGGGCCGATGATGCCGACGATGCCGTTACGGGGCAGGGTGAAGGACAGGTCGTCGACGAGGACCTTGTCGCCGAAGGCCTTGGAGAGGTTGCTGACCTCGACGACGATGGAGCCCAGGCGCGGGCCCGGCGGGATCTGGATCTCCTCGAAGTCCAGCTTCCGCATCTTGTCGGCCTCGGCAGCCATCTCCTCGTACCGGGCGAGGCGCGCCTTGGACTTGGTCTGCCGGCCCTTGGCGTTGGAGCGGACCCACTCCAGCTCTTCCTTGAGGCGCTTGGCGCGCTTCTCGTCCTTGCGGCCCTCGACCTTGAGGCGGGCGGCCTTCTTGTCCAGGTACGTGGAGTAGTTGCCCTCGTACGGGATGGCGCGGCCGCGGTCGAGCTCGAGGATCCACTCGGCGACGTTGTTCAGGAAGTACCGGTCGTGCGTGACGGCGACGACGGCGCCCGCGTACTTCGAGAGGTGCTGCTCCAGCCAGTTCACCGACTCGGCGTCGAGGTGGTTGGTGGGCTCGTCGAGGAGGAGCAGGTCCGGGGCCTCGATCAGCAGCTTGCAGAGCGCGACGCGGCGCTTCTCGCCACCGGACAGGTTGGTGACGGCCCAGTCGCCGGGCGGGCAGCCCAGGGCGTCCATGGCCTGCTCCAGCTGCGCGTCGAGGTCCCAGGCGTTGGCGTGGTCCAGGTCCTCCTGGAGCTTGCCCATCTCGTCCATCAGCGCGTCCGAGTAGTCGGTCGCCATGAGCTCGGCGACCTCGTTGAAGCGCTTGAGCTTCCCCATGATCTCGGCGGCGCCGTCCTGGACGTTCTCCAGGACCGTCTTGGCCTCGTCCAGCTTCGGCTCCTGCATGAGGATGCCGACGCTGTAGCCCGGCGACAGGAACGCGTCACCGTTGGACGGCTGCTCAAGGCCCGCCATGATCTTCAGAACGGTGGACTTACCGGCACCGTTCGGGCCGACCACACCGATCTTCGCGCCCGGCAGGAAGCTCAGCGTCACGTCATCGAGGATGACCTTGTCGCCGTGCGCCTTGCGCGTCTTGCGCATCGTGTAGATGTACTCAGCCAAGAGAAACCGTCCGGCTAGGAGTGAGTGGGCAGATACACCCCATCTTGCCTGACCGCTACCCCCGGGCGGAAACCGGTAAGGCGGAGGCGGGTGCTCCGAGGGGGCCTCGGGCGGCTCGTACCGGGCGGTAGGGGAGCGGGGCCGTACCGGGCGGTACGGGACGGAACGGGGACGGAACGGGGCCCGGACGTGCGACGACCCCGGGCGCTGGCGCGGTCCGGGGTCGTGCGGGGGTCACGGGGCGGGTCCGGTGTGACGCGGATCACCCTGTGGGGTCAGGCGCTGTCCCGGTGCCGGCGGGGCCGGCACCGGGGGCCTGGGCTTACTGGCCGGCGGTCTTCTTCTTGCGGAGGAAGAACACCGCGCCGCCGCCGATCACGACGAGCGCGGCGGCGATGCCCGCGATCATCGGGGTGGCGTTGGAGCTACCGGTCTCGGCGAGGTCGCCGCCACCGGTGGTGGTGCCGGTGGTGCCGGTCGTGCCCGTGGTGCCGGTCGAGCCGCCCGCGGTGCCACCGGTGGTGCCGGTGGACGTGGACGGGGAGACCGACGGGGTGGGCTCGGTCGAGGGCTCCGTGGTGGGGGTCTCGGACGGCTTCGGGCCGGGGGTGGCCGTCTCGCAGTCCAGGACGCCCTCGAAGGACTCCTCGAAGCCGTTCGGGCCGGTGATCGTGAACTTGTACGCCTCGTCCTCGGTGAGCGGGACCGGGATGGTCTTCGTCTCACCCGGGGCGACGGTGTGCGAGGTGCCCTTCAGGTCGAAGGTCCAGGCCTCGTCACCCTTGTTGGAGGCGATGACCTCGAGGCCGCCCTTGGCGCAGTCCTTGGCGACCGTGACGGCCGGGACGGCGCCCGTCTTCGCCCAGGTCGCGGAGGCCTTGCCGGTGACCGTGGACTCGCTGGAGCCGGCCAGGATCAGGGTCTGCGAGGGGCCGTCGACGGAGACGAAGGCGCGGCCGAGGGAGACCTTGGTGGTGGCCGCGGCGGTCAGCTCGGCGGCGCCGTCGGCGGTGCCGGCGGGAACGTCGAAGAAGAGCTCGGTCTTGCCCTTCGGGACCTCGGTGACGGCCTTGCCGTCCTTGTCGACGACCGTGACGCCCGCGGGGGCGCCCGGGACGACCGAGACCTTGGCGGTCGCGGCGTTGGTGTCGACGGTGATCGGGCCGAGCTTCCCGCCGGCCTTACCGGCGACGGAGGCCGGGGAGACGCTCAGGGAGGCGGTCGGCTCGTCGAGCTGGACGGCCTTCTCGAGCAGCCACTTCTTCAGCTTCTCGGCGTCCTCGTCCTTCGGCGTCGCCGTGACGTCGTCGGAGAGGGTCCAGATCGCGGCCTGGGTGCCGGCAGCGGCCTCCTTCTTGTCGAGGTCGACGCCCACCTTGCCGCCGAGGGCCTCGGCGGAGAGCTTCGGGTAGGCGTTCTCCAGGATCCAGAGGATCTTGCCCGCGTTCTCGTTGTCGTGCAGGGAGGATTCGTCCCAGCCGACTTCCTTGTAGTCGAAGTCCTGCTTCGCCTCGGTGCGGAGGTCGATGCAGTACGTGAAGAGGGTTCCCCCGCCCTCGACCTCCATCTTGAACAGACCACCGTCGACCGGCCACTTCTCGCCGTTCTTCTCGGTGATCTCGACACCGGCGGCGTCCTCGGTCATACCGCCGAGCTTCGCCATGACACCGCCGGTGCCCGAAGCACCGTCATCGGCGAGCGCCGGACCGGCGATCGCGACGGATCCGACCGCGACGAGGCCGGAGACCAGCGTCGCAGCGGCAAGGCGGCGGGCAGCGCCGCGCCCTCGAACTGAAAACATTGCATTCCCCTCCGGGCGAGCCGCTCCGCGAACATGGTCATTTCGCGTGGGGGGAGCGCACGCCAGCAGATTCACAGACCCGATGGGCTCATGTGCCACATGAGTACCCGCGAATCCTAGGGATGCGGAACCCCCCGGTGCCCGGCCATACGTTCAGATAACCATTCCGTCTCGGAATCGTTATCACCCACGGCGAGTTGGTCGACAAATCGCCGCAACACAAGGTCAGGGGACGGTCACCAGTCGCGAGGACTCCTGTGCCGCAGCCACCGCCCCTGCCTTGACCTCCGCCTTTTCCCCAGTCGCCGCCTCGGCCACCGCCTCCGCTGCGGCCTCCGCCGCCGCCTCCGTCCACGGGTCCCGTTCCAACGCCGGAACAAGTCCCTCCGATTGTTCCGGATGCGGCCTGGGCTCGGGCCGCGCCGCCCGCCGGAAGGCCGCCGTACCCCGCGTCAGATCGTGGCCCACGGCCAGCGCGGCCACGTCCACGAAGGTCTTGCGCTGGCCGTCGCGCTCGTCCTCACGCACCCTCAGGCGGCCGTGGACCACCAGTGGTTCGCCGACGGACACCGAGGCCGCGAGATTGGCGCCGAGCGACCGCCAGGCCGACACCGTGTAGAAGCTGGTGTTCCCGTCGGACCAGAGCCCCCGCTCCCGGTCCCAGCGGCGCGCGGTCACCGCGAAGCGGAACCTGGCCACCCCGCCGGTCGCCGTGTCCCGGTACTCCACCGCCGTCGCCACGTTGCCGACGAGCGTCACGGTCGTGTCGTTCATGGTTCCGCCCCCACCCTCTGCGTTCTCTTCCGGTCCCCACCATGTTGAGACGAAAGGGAAGTTCCCGCCCGCGCCTGTGGACAGCGGCACGGATGGGCGTAACTCCTTCACCCGGAAGAGTGATGGGGAGCGGCGCCGTCACCTCCCCCGTACACCCGCCCGTGTCGCACCCCACCGGGTCGCGCCGGCGCGGATCCCGCCGACGATCCGCGCCGAGGAACGGATCCCCACGACCGTCGCGTACTGCTCGCGCACCTCCCGGTAGCGCATCAGCTCCGCCGCCACCGGGTCGAGCACCCGGGCCCGGCCGCAGGCCGCCGCCGCCTCGCGCAGGCGCCGTTCGGCCTCCTGCCCGTACCGCTTGGCCGGACCCTTCACCGCGCCCTCGCAAGCCCATTCGACGAGCGGTCCGCCGATGATGCCGCCGAGCATCACGAGGACCGCGGGGAGCAGCCCCGGTTCCACGACGCCGACGATCTGGGCCACCAGCCACAGCGCGCCGAAGAACTGGAGGAGCGTCATCACGATCTGGGCGAGGACGGCGGCGGGCCACCAGGCGGGCCGGGGCGGCCGGGCCGCCGGGTCTCCGATGGTGACCGTCAGCTCGTCCAGGGCCTCGGGCAGCCCGTCCGCCCCGCGGGCCGCCGCCTCCCGTACCGCCTGCGCCCAGGGCGTGGGGAGCCCGCGCGAGGCCTCGTCGGCGACGATCCGTACCGCCTGCTCCACGCACTGGCGTGCCGTCAGCTCATCCTCGACCGGGGAGGAGAGGCGCGGGTCGGTGGAACCGTGGGCGCGCAGCCGCTCGTACCAGCGGTAGAGCCGTAGCCACGGCGTGCCGCAGGCGCGGATGGCGCCGCGGCGCCAGACCCGTTCGGCGGCCTCGCCCGCGGCCTGGGCGCCGACGGCGGCCGCGAGCCGGTCCGTGAAGGCCTCGCGGGCCCGCTCGTCGAGGCCGGGCCGCCCGTCGGCGAGGTAGGCCGGGCGCAGCCGGGTGGCGGCGGCGTCGACGTCGGCGGCGAGCCGGCGCTCGGGAGCGGTCCGTTCCTGGACGAAACGGGCGATGAGTTCCCGGAGTTCGGACACGCCGTCGCCGGTCAGGGCGGAGACGGCGAGGACGGTGGCGCCGGGTTCGCCGTGCTCGCCGAGCGCCACGCCGTCCTCGTCGAGGAGGCGGCGCAGGTCGTCGAGGACCAGGTCGGCGGCCTCCGTACCGAGCCGGTCGATCTGGTTGAGGACGACGAAGGTGACCTCGGCGTGCCCGGCGAGCGGCCGGAGGTAGCGCTCGTGGAGGGCGGCGTCCGCGTACTTCTCGGGGTCGACGACCCAGATGACGGCGTCGACGAGGCCGAGGACCCGGTCGACCTGGTCGCGGTGGGCGGTGAGCGCCGAGTCGTGGTCGGGCAGGTCGATGAGGACGAGCCCCTGGAGTTCGGTGTCGGCGGCGCCGCCCGCGAGGGGCCGGCGGCGGAGCCGGCTGGGGACGGCGAGCCGGTCGAGGAGTCCGGCGGCGCCTTCGGACCAGCTGAGCGCGATGGGCGCGGAGGTGGTGGGGCGGCGCAGGCCGGTCTCCGAGACGGGTACGCCGGCGAGCGCGTTGAACAGCGTGGACTTGCCGCTTCCGGTGGCGCCGGCGATCGCGATCACGGTGTGCCGGGAGGAGAGCCGCTGCCGGGCGGCGGCCTCGTCGAGCACCCGCCCGGCCTCGGCGAGGGCCTCGCTCTCGACCCGCGTACGGGAGAGCCCGACGAGCTCGTGAAGGGCGTCGAGGCGGATACGGAGGGGGCCGCCGTAGCTCCCGCCGAGGGGCGGCAGGGTGTCCTCGTCCTGCGGACCCCGGCCGAGACCGGCTCCTTCGGAGGACCCGCCGCCGGGGCCGACGCCGGCCGCGGCGGCGGCCCGATGGTCGGCACGCCGGGCGATCAGTCCGTCGTCCCAGCGGAGCTGGGCGCGACCGCCGTCGCCGCCACCGTCGCTGTCACCGTCACCGTCGGCGTCACGCGCAAGGCGGTCCCCACCCCGACAAGGTTCCCTCCGCAGATCTCCACCCGATTCCCTCCGCAGATCTCCCCCGCGATCGCCGTCCACATCCCCGCCCCCGTCCCCGCCGCCATCCACATCCACATCAACCACGTCACTTCTCCTTCTGCAGTACGGAGAGCGCGGCGATCAGCTCCGCCTGCGGCTCGGGGGTCACGTCGAGTGCTTCGAGGGGCGCGAGGAGCCGGTCGCGTTCGGCGTGCAGGACTCGGTCGACGTACGAGAGGACGAGTTCGCCGCCCTTGTCGCGCAGGCGCAGGGCGGACTTGGCGCCGAGGAGTTCGGCGAGGCGCTCGCCCGCGGGGCGGGTGCGGCGGCCGCCGAGGAGGGCGGCGGCGAGGAGGGCGGCGACGGTGTCGGCGTCGGGGGCGGCCGTACGGGAGGTGGAGGGGCGCTCCACTCCGCGTACCTCGTCCTCGGCGAGTTCTTCGAGGACGCGGCGCCAGCGCCGCACCTCGACGCCGATCCGCTCCCCCGCCTCGCGGTCGCCGCCGGTCCGTACGGGGCCCAGGGCGCCGGCTGCGGGTTCGCGGCGCCAGGCGTCGTCGACGCGTTCCTCGGCGGCGGAGACCGCGCAGTGGAGGAGGGCGGCGAGGGACTCGACGAGGGCGTCGAGGAGTTCGACGGCGGTGCTGTCGCGGGGGTAGCCGCGCCAGCGGGTGCGGGCGTCGCCGGCGAGGACGGCGCCGCGGCCGAGCAGGGTGCGGACACGTTTCCCCTGCTCGCCGTAGGCGGCTTCGACGGCACCGCCGAGGCGGACGGCGGCGGCGTACTGCGCGGCGACGGCGGCGGCCAGCTCGGGGAGCCGGGCGTCGAGGGAGTCGATGACGCCGGAGGCGGTACGGTTCGCGGCCTGCTGCCGGGCGGCCGGGTCCTCGGCGCTGTGGGCGAGCCAGCCGCGCAGGGCGGCGACCGCGCTGTCGGGCAGGAGGCCGCTGCCGCCGTCGGCGGACTCGGGCAGCTCGGGGATGGTGAAGCGGGGTACGTCGCCGAGGCCCGCCTTGTCGAGCAGGGCCGCGTACTGCCGGGAGACCTCGCCGATGACCTGGTGGGGGACGCGGTCGAGGACGGTGACGAGGGTGGCGTCGTACTCCTTGGCGGTACGGAGCAGGTGCCAGGGCACGGCGTCGGCGTACCGGGACGCGGTGGTGACCATGACCCAGATGTCGGCGGCGCAGATCAACTCGGCGGCGAGGAGCCGGTTCTCGACGACGAGGGAGTCGATGTCGGGCGCGTCGAGGAGGGCGAGACCCCGGGGCACGGAGGAGGCCGTCTCGACGCGCAGGGCGTTCTCCTCGGGAGGCTCCTCCGGAGGGTGGTCGTCGTCGGTCTGGGGCAGCCAGACGCGGGTGAGCTGCGGGAGGACGCGCATTCCGGCGAACCAGTGGTGGTCTTCCGGGTGGCACACGAGCACGGGTGTGCGGGTGGTGGGTCTGAGCACGCCCGACTCGCTGACGCGCCGCCCGACAAGGGAGTTGACGAGCGTGGACTTCCCGGCTCCGGTGGAACCGCCGACGACGGCGAGGAGCGGGGCGTGGGGATCTTTCAGGCGAGGTACGAGGTAGTCGTCGAGCTGGGCGAGCAACTCGGCCCGGGTCTGCCGGGCGCGTGGTGTGTCGGGGAGGGGGAGGGGGAGACGCACGGCGGCGACACGGTCGCGCAGGGCGGAGAGTGCGTCGATCAGCTGAGGCCGTTCGTCCAAGGTCACCACATGCGAAGAATGCCCAATTTATGAGTGTTTTTGAAGCCTATTGCGGCCCTGCGCGCCGAAGAGAGCGGCGGCGACCGGAACCTCAGGCATAACGAGTGCACAACACCCGTCCCGAGCGATGCGAAAAGCGCTGCGCAAATCGCACCTGCCTGCGATTATCGTTCCGCTTCACCGAACCTCCACATCGTGCCACGCAGGTGAAGCAACCGGGCCAAGGTGATCGGAGCCCTATCCTTGTCCCGTCAGGCCACACCCCACCCACAAGGGGTTCCTGGCCACACGGCCACCACCCGGCCCCCGTAGCTCAGTGGATAGAGCAGGTGCCTTCTAAGCACTTGGCCGCAGGTTCGAGTCCTGCCGGGGGCGCTCCGCGATCGACCCTCCTTCGGGAGGGTCTTTTTGCTGGTCGGGGGAGGTTTTCGGCCGACTCCAGCCCCTTGGGCGGTCTCGGCGCGCAGTCATTGCGTAGGGGGGTCGGCGAGGAAATGGGGAGACGGGACCAACGGGGCGTTGGCAGGATGTCTGCGCCCCGGACGCTCGACGCGAAAGGACCTGGCCGCCATGGCTCGTGCCGTCACCTTGATTCGCTCCGCCTCTCTCTCCGATGTCGCCGAGTACGCCTACGCGGCCACGGCACCTGCTGAGGCACGCCTGATCTTCCTCGCCGGGGCGTGTCCGCTCAACGACGACGGCTCCACGGCAGCGATCGGGGACTACGCGGGTCAGGCAGCGAAAGCCGTCGAGAACATGCAGGCCGCTCTCAGGGACTCCGGTGCGTCACTCCAGGACGTCATCAGCACAAGGGTCCTCGTCGCATCGGCCCGGCGGGAGGACCTGGTGGCCGCCTGGGAGGTGGTCCGGGAAGCGTTCGGTGACCACGATGTACCCAGCACTTTGCTGGGTGTCACCGTGCTCGGCTACAAGGACCAGCTCGTCGAGATCGAGGCCGTCGCCGCCGTACTCGATTCTTGAGACCCGTTGGCATCCGAATGACACGATGACCGGCTTCAGTGTCGAAGGACAACTGGCCCAGCAGAAGCGAGTTCGCCTCGGCCCTGCGGATGGCCGGCCGCAACATCCTGACGCTCGGCGCCGAGTCCCTGTCCGTCACCTGACTCGCCGAGCCCCTCACGTTCGCACGGAACTGGGCGTACCCGCGCTGAAGACCAGCGACGTCACCTGGCTGACCGACGAACTCGGCGACGCCATCCTCTCCCGTGACATCACGGCGCACTTCAAGGGCCTGCATCGCGACGGTCTCGCCAACCGATCAGTGATCGACAACGCCATGCGGATCACCGAGAAGGGTGAGGAGTACCTCGCCGCCCTCTGACCCACGTACGCAAGCAGGTCCGGCCTCGCAGGGATCACCGCGTACGCCACGAGACACTCTGCCTCGTGATCGTGATGCAGCCCGTCCTGGAGATGTACGCTCCTGGCCCTTTCGTCCTCTGGCCTGTCGCCGGCGGTGAGCCGTTCAGCCATCTGGCGCTCCACGGTGGGCTCAGCCCTGCTGAGGTCGGGGCTGCGGTGAGGCGTATCGCTGAGTGCAATGACATCGATCCCGATCCCGACGTGGGGGACGACCGGCCGCCCCGGCCGGCAGACGCGGTTGGTTCCTTCCTGCACGGGCTGCTCACCTTCGACAGCCTCTTCGCGGCCGGTGGACTGCGTGTCACGGACAGTTCCACAGGCGTCGCGTTCCTCCCTGGTTGCTGCAACGGCCTGGAGGAGTGGCGCGTTTGGTACGAAGTCATCGGCGGCAGCGGGCCCGTCTCCTTTGGTCACGACCCCGACGCGGTCGCCGAGCTCTGCGGCGACGCCGTCCGGCTGACCGTCGACGCCGAGCAGGACAACAGTCCCGTGATCTACGTACCGACCAGCGAGCTGTCGCCCTTGCTGGACGGGGTCGAGCGCGACCTGAGCGCGTTCCTCGTGCTGGCCGCCGACTGGAGCGCCAGGCACCTGCCCGACCGGGCAGCCTCCGTCACTGCCGCCCTCGCCCGAGCCCTCGCCCTACCCGAACCAGCCGGACCGTCGGAGGCGTAACGGTGCACCGGTTTCTCAGTCCTGGGCGGGGATGTCCAGGGCGGTTCCGTACAGGCGGGAAACCTTGATCAGGATGGTTACGCGTCGGTCAGGCAGCGGCTGATCGCCGGGGGCCGTCCCGTCGGCCGGGTCCACGATCTCCGCCTGTCCCTCCGCCACGGCGAACGACCAGATGTCCGGGCCGTTGACATGCAGGGAGGCGTGGGGGTCGCGGCGCAGTTGGCGGACCTTGAGGCGGTCTGCGGTGGAGGAGACCCGCAGGACGCGCTCCTCGGCGTTCCAGTCGTAGAGGACGGTCGACAGGTGCGGGTGGCCGCTGCTCCTGACGCTCGCGAGTACGCCGAACTGCTGCTGGCCCAACAGCCTGGAGAGTTCCTGGTCGGTGAGCACCCGGGGGGCCGGGCCGTCGTTCTGCGTGGTGCCGGCGGGGGTCTCGGTGGCGGTGGTGGCCTCGGTGGCGGTGTGCTTGCTCATGGATCGACCTTTCGGGGGGGGTGGGGTGAGTTCGAGGGAGAAGCGGGCGTCGGCTTGGAGTCGGATGCGGCGAACCTGCGGTCTCTCCTGCCGATTGGCGCCACAAGAGAGACCGTAGCCGATAGTTTTGTTGCAGACTATCGTTTACGGTCTTATTCATTGGTTCGCTTGGTGGAGTGCCCGCCTGCGGCCTTGCTCCACACAGCCCGTGACGGGACGTCATATCCCGAACATGAGTGTGTTGCCGACTTCTCGAGCACCGGGAGGCCTGAGCCGTCGGGCCCGGACCTTCGTCGGCGGGGTGTTGAGGTCGTCGGTCACGAGCCACAGGAGGGCGCGGGGGCGTTGGGGGTCAGCTGGATCAGGGGCTGGGGTGGGGTCTGCTGGGGTGGGTCTGCGGCGACGCCTGCCCGATCTCCCCGGCAAGAAGTACCTCGACTGCCCTTGAGGACCCGGCCGGCCAGGGCGTCGAGGCCGTCCGCCCCATCCGCGACGAGATCAAGCTCCTCATCGAGCGCCTCGTCGCCGAGATCGGCGCCCAGCGGGAGGCGTGACCCGGGAGGCACTCATGCGTGGGTGACCCGGCGCCGTCTGGGTAGCCGCCCTGGGAGGCCTTCGGGCACTGCACCGCGCGGCGACTGCGAGGAGCGGCACGTGAACACCGCCGAGACGATCGAGCAGCTCCTGCGGGAGCACGGGCGGACCTACGCCGACGAGGCCGGGATCGCTCTGCGAGACACACCCGCCCCGCTGTACCAGCTCCTGGTGCTCACCGTTCTGTGCTCCATCCGCATCAAGGCGGACATCGCCACCGCCGCCGCCCGCGAGCTCTTCGCAGCCGGGCTGCGGACGCCGCGGGCCATGGCGGACTCCGCCTGGCAGGCACGCGTGGACGCCCTCGGGCGGGCGCACTACGTCCGGTACGACGAGAGCACCGCGACCGTGCTCGGCGAGGGTGCCGCGCTGGTCCTCGACCGGTACCACGGCGATCTGCGCCGGCTCCGCGAGCAGGCGGGCGGCGACGCGGACGTCCTGCGCCGGCTGCTGCGCGAGGTGCCCAGGATCGGTCCGGTGGGCGCCGACATCTTCTGCCGGGAGGCCCAGGCCGTCTGGCCGGAGCTGCGCCCGTTCTTCGACGAGCGGTCGCGCGGGGCCGCCGAACGCCTCGGCCTCCCCCACACCCCGGCCGGCCTCGCCCGGCACGTACCGCCCGAGGACGTGGCCCGTCTGGCCGCCGCCCTCGTACGCGTCAGCCTGTCCAAGGACGCGGCGGGCACGGCCTCCGACACGGCGCGGGCGGCGTGAGACGTGGGCGGCGTGGGGCGTGGGCGGCGTGAGACGTGGGCGGCGTGGGGCGTGGGCGGCGTGGGGCGTGGGCGGCGTGGGGCGTGGGCGGTGTAAGGCGGGCGGTGTGAGGCGTGGGCGGCGTGAGACGTGGGCGTACGCCCCGACGCCGGGCAGTCGCCCCACTGCGCCGCCCCCCCCTGCCGGGCAGTCGCCCCACTGCGCCGCCCCCCTGCCGGGCAGCCGCCCTGCCGTCCCCCCGCCCCCCTCACCCCACCCGACGCGCCAGCCCGACCCTGACCAGCGTGGTCTCCACCCCGCTGTCGACCAGTCGGCCGTTCGCGTCGAAGGCCTCGGGGCCGTCCGTCATGCCGAAGTCGTTGTCGTTGATGAGGACGAGGGTCGAGGAGTCCTCCACGGCGACGCCTTCGATCTTGCCGGGCACGCCCTCGACCGTGTTGAGGTCGACCACCAGGCGCTTGCCGAGGACCGGCGCGCCGGCCGCCGCCTCGTCGTCGAGCTGCTCAAGGGTGGGCGCGGCGGACGAGTCCCAGGTCGAGCCGAGGATGTCGGAGCCGCGGCGGAGGCGTACCTCGTACAGGCGGGAGGACGTGTCGGTGCGCTCCTGGACGAGGAGGCGGTCGCCGCCGAGTGCGACGAGGGCGGAGATCTTCAGCTCGGACGTCTTCGTCTGGCCGGGCTCGACGACACCGACCGGGTCGAAGCGGTACGCGTACTCCGCCGTGACCCGGTGCGTACGGGTCGAGAAGCGCAGCAGCCGCGTGGTCCGGGAGTCCTCGCCCGACGCCTTGTCGGGGTTCAGCAGCGGGCTCTGCAGGGCCATGACCAGGTCGCCGCCGGGCAGCAGCGCGAGGCCCTCGAAGCCGCGGTTGATCTTGCGCTTGAGGAAGACCGAGGGGAGCGACTCGATCACCGGGTAGTCGGCACCGGTCAGACCGAGGCCCTCGGGTACGTGCCGGGCGAGCACCCGGCCCTTCGCGGAGACGTGCACGAGCGAGGGGCCGTACTCGTCCACCAGCCAGAAGCTGCCGTCCCTGTCCCGCACGAGGCCCTCGGTGTCGAGGCCGTTCGGGTTGTACGGGAGCGGGGTCGAGGCGTCGTACGTGTACGGGATCTCGTCGCGGCCCGGCTGGTTGGGCAGGCCGGTGACGGGGGCGCCGGAGGCCGTGGTGAGCGGGATGGAGCCCAGCACCTGGACGCGGCCGCCGACGGCGCGGACCTTCACGATCGCCGGGTCGAAGCCCGGCACCGGGAACGTACGCCGCTTGTCCTTGCCGACGGCTATCTGCCCGTTGGGCCCACGGTCCGTCACGGTCCAGTACTCGCCGCGCCGTTCGGCCGGGAACAGGTCGCTGCCGATGCCGCCCAGGTCGACGTCCCGGTCGTCGTCGACGCTGCCGGGCAGCAGGGAGTTGCTGAAGGCGGCCAGCGGGATGTCGGGCAGGGTCGAGGTGGAGACGACCCGGGCGACGGAGCCGTGCCGCGCCGGCTCCGCCTCGGCCGTCCCCATGACCACCGACAGCGCGAGCGCGGAGGTCAGCGGCAGGACCACGACCGCGGGTCGGCCCCGGAGACGCGAACTCAGTGACCTCAGTGACCTCATTGACCTCAGCGAACTCCGTGACCTCAGCGAACTCATCGGCCCCAGCGGTCCCATCGGACTCCGTGAACTCTGCGGACTCATCTGGACTCCCTTGAACACATGCACATGGAATGTCGCCCGTGGGCATGTCGATCTCGCCCGGAGAGGCGGCCCCATGGTCCTTTTCCGGCCACAACGGCGAGCGTCGTGTCCGCGACGACACGGCGATCCCTGGGTGAACGGGCGAACTCTCCGTACAACCACCCGACCCGATCGCGAGTCTGTTCGGGTACGGGAGTTCCGTGCCCGTCCTTCTCGTGGGGGTTCACCTTGCAGTTCCGCTCCACCGGTACCCGTCTCGCCGCGGCCGTCACCGCGGTCCTGGCCGTCACGGCGCTCGGCGCCGGCACCCTCGTCTCGGCGCCGGCCGCCTTCGCAGCGCCCTCGGGTCCCGCCGTGGCCGATCAGGCCGCCGCCCTCCCGGTCTTCCCGACCGGGGCCCGGCTCCTCGGTACGGGTTCCACCGGCTTCCTCACCTACGACTCGCACCCCTCGGACGAGTCGAGGGAGTTCCTCTGGACGCCGTACGACGGCGGGGAGCCGACCCCGCTCCCGCGCCCCGACGGCACCGGTTGGGCGATGTCGGGCAGCGACGTGCTCGTCCACGGTGACCACGTACTCACCTCCGAGATGCGGTCGCTCACCCTGCGGAACATGGCCGCACCGTCCGCCCCGGGCGTCGCCCTCGATCTCGACGAGCTGAACGGCAACTACGTCGCCGCGCTGAGCCCGACGAGCGTGCTCGCGCAGATCACGAACGAGGACGGCACGGCGGAGCTGCACGTCGTGACCAAGGACGGCGCCGCGCTGTCCAGCCGGAAGGTGTCCGGGCTGCCCGCGGACGCCGACCACTTCTTCACCAGCACGCCGGTCAGGGACGGCATCGCCTTCGTCGGGTACGAGACGGGTCCCGAGGGCGCGCGGACCGGCGGCCGGGCCCTGATCGACGTCGGGGCGGGGACGGTCTCCGAGACCTACGCCTCCGCCGAGTCCGGCTACGGCTCCAGCGACCTCATGTTCTCCGGTTCGCACGTGGCCTGGCTCGACCGGGAGAGCGGCACCGGCCCGTTCATCACGTCCGTCGACCGCTCCACGCGCACCGTGAAGCGCACCGCCCTGGCTGCCGACGACGAGTGGTCGGCCGAACTCGTGGACGGCTGGCTCGTCTACGGCAACGCCTGGAGGCCCGCCAAGGCCCTCTCCCTGATCAGCGGCGAGCTCCACGACCTCGCCGAGACCATGACCGGTGCGTCGGCCGCGGCCGACGGCGGCGCGGTGTTCAGCGGCAAGCGGGCCGCCGACGGTGACGGCCTGTTCCGGATCACCACGGCGGGGGACGGCACCCCGGCCGTCACCAAGGTGGCGGACATGGACGAGCCGACGCCGCTGACGATCGACCAGGTCCACGTCCCCGACTCGGTGAACCTCGACAGGACCGGCGGCAAGGTGACGCTCGGCTGGACGCTGTCGCGCCCCGACGTCTCCGTGCACGTCACGCTCACGCACATGGTCACGGGCAAGGAGTACCACCAGTACGCGCACGCGTCCGCCGGCAGCACGCTCTTCTCCTTCGAGTGGGACGGCCGCGCCGACGACGGCACGGACGCGCCGAACGGCTCGTACGCGGTGGGGGCCGAGGCCACGTCGGACGATGGGGGCGGCGAGCCGGTCTACCAGGGCTGGCTCATGAACGTGCACCGCACGGGCAACCCGCACGACTACACGAACAACGGCTCCACCGACGTCCTCGCGCGGGACACCGCCGGTGTGCTGTGGCGCGACGACCTGCGGGACCGGCCGGTGAACGGCCGGGTCGAGACCGCCCGGCGCGACCGGGTCGGCCCGGGGTGGCAGGCGTACAAGCAGATCGAGGCCGCCGGTGACCTCGCGGGCAACTCGGTCGGTGACCTGATCGCCCTCGACGGCACCGGCGTGCTCTGGCACTACCTCGGCAAGGGCGACGGCACCTTCGCGACCCGGGCGAGGATCGGCGGCGGCTGGGGTGCCTACACCAAGCTGACCGGCGGCTCGGACCTCAACGGCGACGGCCGCGCCGACCTCCTCGCCGCGGACACCGCAGGCGTGCTGTGGTTCTACAAGGGCACGGGCTCCGCCACCTCCCCCTACGCCGCCCGGGTGCGCGTCGGCGGCGGCTGGGGCGCCTACAACCAGATCACCGCCGTCGGGAACATCGCCGGTACGGCCGCGGGGGACCTGGTCGCCCGCGACACCGCCGGCATCCTCTGGCTCTACCAGGGCGACGGCCGCGGCAACTTCGCCACCCGCGTGCGGGTCGGCGGCGGCTGGGGGGCCTTCACCCAGCTCGTCGGCGCTGGTGACGTCGACAACGACGGGCGCCCGGACCTGATCGCGTACGGGGCGGGCGGCACGTACGTGTACCGCTCGACCGGCTCCGCCCTCAGCCCCTTCGTCCGTCAGTCGACGTCCCTGTACGCGGGCGAGGGCTCCAAGTTCAACAGCGTCGCCTAGCAACCCTTCCGACCCCCGCCGACCCCCACCAGCCCACGACGCGCCCCCGCCGGCCCCACCGCGCCCCCTACCGCAGCAGCAGGTTCGCCCCCACGTCCGTGGGGACGGCCTCGCGGACGGGGGTGCTGTCGGGGCCCGGCAGGCGCATGCCGGGGACGGTGGCGGTGCGGTCGGTGCGGTGGAGCAGGACCGTCCCGTCCTGGTCCCAGACCCGGGTGTAGCCGTGGGCGAGGAGGAGCCGGACACGCTCCCGCTGGTCCTCGGTCGAGGCGAAGGGGAACGTCCGGTCCCGCGTGCGGAGGAGGACCCAGTCGGCCCCGCGCGGCGTCGCGTCGGCGATGACCACGTGGGTACGGGCGGTGAGGCGGGGCGCGATCGTGTTGTCCGCCTCCACCGTCGCGCCGTCGGGGATGAGCGCGGCGGCCGCCGCGAGGGGGCTCTTGTCCGGCGACGGGCGCCAGAAGTCCGGGCGGAACAGGAGGTTGAGGCCGAGGGCGACGGCCGCCGCCGAGGCGAGCGCGACCGCGGTCACCGCCCACCGGCGGAACACCGCCCGGTTGCCGCCGCGGTGCAGCCGGGCCGCCGTCTCCAGGGCCGCCGTCACCAGGATCGGCCACAGGAAGGCGTCGTAGTGGTTGATCACCGGCCAGTGGTTCGGGTTGTCCGAGAGGACCCGTTCCGCCAGGAGGGGCACGGCGAGCAGGAAGGTCCGGGAGCCGAGCGGCAGCAGGGCCAGACTGCCGAGGGTCCAGGCCACCATGGCGACCTTCACGAACGGCGTCACGGCGACCTGGAGCAGCACCCAGGGGGCCGTGACGACATGGGCGAGCGCCGAGCCCGGGTCGGCGCCGAGGCGCCCGTACGACCAGTAGTAGCCCTCCGGTCCGCCCATCGCCGGCAGGAACCACACGATGACGGCGGCGGAGACCAGCGGTCCGGCGAGCGCGAGCGCGATCCCCGCGGCCCGGCCGGCGCGGTGGCCCGCGCGGTGCGCCCGTACCGCGAGGACCAGGCCGAAGGCCCCCACGACGAGCCCCATGTCCTCCTTCGCCGTGCACAGCAGGGCCGCCCAGCACGCTGCCGCGCCGTACCGGTGGGCCAGGCCGCGCTCCAGCATGAGGAGGGTGAACGGCACCGCGAAGGCCACCTCGTGGAAGCCGTTGTACGAGGAGTTCAGGAGCGGCCAGCCGAGGCCGTACACGAGCCCGCCGAGGTCCGCCGCCCGGCGTGCGGTGAGCGGGTGGGCATCCGCGAAGCAGTGCTGTGCGATGCGCCGGACCACCGGCACGCCGGCCGCGAACAGCGCGGCCTGCGCGAGGACGAGGACCCTCGGGTCGTCCCACAGCCAGTACAGCGGCGCGAGCAGCGCCAGGGCCGGGGTGAAGTGGTCGCCGAGGAGCGAGAAGCCGGGCGGGAACTCGTGGTGCACGTTCTTGATCGGCGACCTCGGCAGCTCGAAGTGCGCGTACGCGCGGACCGCCTGGTCGAAGATGCCGAGGTCGAAACCGGTGAGCCGCAGGGCGAGCCAGGACTGCATGCCGAGGGCGCAGCAGACGAGGAAGCACAGCAGGGTGAGGGCGAGACCGCGGCGCCGGGACCGCGGGCCGGCCGGGGTGGCCGGGTCGGCCGGGGTGGCCAGGGCGGCCGGGGCGGCCGGGGCGGCCGGGGTGGCCAGGTCGGCCGGGGTGGCCGAGGTGGCCAGGTCGGCCGGGGCGGCCGGGGTCGCCAGGTCAGCCGGGGCGGCCGGGGCGGCCGGGGTGGCCAGGTCGGCCGGGGCGGCCGAGGTGGCCAGGTCGGCCGAGGTGGCCGGGTCGGCCGGGGTGGCCGCCGCCTCCCGTTCCTCGTCCCGTTCCGCCTCCGGTTCCTCGTCCGGGCGTCGTGGGGATGTGCGGGTCGGCGTGGCTTCCATGGCCATGACCCTACGGTGCGTCGCCCAGGCGCCCGGGGACGGAGGACAATCGCGCCATGGTGATCACCGCGCGCGCCCTCAACCGCTCCACCCTCGCCCGGCAGTTGCTCCTCGACCGGGCTCCGATCGGCGTCGAGGAGGCCGTACGGCGGGTGGTGGCGCTCCAGGCGCAGCAACCGGGCTCGCCGTACGTCGCCCTGTGGAACCGGGTCGCGGGCTTCGACCCAGCACGGCTCGACGAGGCCGTCGGCGGTTTCGAGTTGGTCAGGTCGACCCTGATGCGGCTCACGCTGCACCTGGTGCACGCCGAGGACTACCGGGCGTTCCGGGAGGGCATGGAGCCGACACTGCGCGGCTCGCGGCTCCACGACCCCCGGTACAAGGCGGCGGGCTTCACGGCCGCCGACGCCGACGCGCTGCTGCCCGACCTGCTCGCGTACGCCGGTGAGGCACGGACCGGCGCCCAGCTGCGGTCCCGTATCGAGGAGGCGCGGGGCGGGCCGGTGGAGGCGGTGGTCTGGCGGATGATCCGCCAGTACGCGCCGCTGTGGCACGCGCCGACGGGGCCGCCGTGGTCGTACGGGACGGCGCAGGCGTTCGTGACGGCGAGCTCGCTGCCGGTCCTGGCCGACCCGGAGGCCGCGACGGCGGGGCTCGCCGCCCTGATCCACCGCTATCTGGAGGGCTTCGGACCGGCGTCCGTCCCCGACATGGCGCAGTTCACCCTGGCGCCCCGGGGCAGGGTGCGCGAGGCGGTACGGGCGCTCGACGGCCGGCTCGACCTGGTGGAGGGGCCCGACGGGACGGTGCTGTACGACGTTCCCGGCGCGCCGCGCCCCGCCGAGGACGTCCCCGCGCCGCCGCGTCTCATGGCCATGTGGGACAGCGTTCTGCTGGCCTACGCGGATCGCGGGCGCGTCCTGCCGGCCGCGTACCGCAGGCAGGTGATCCGGGTGAACGGCGACACGCTGCCGACGCTCCTCGTCGACGGGTACGTCGCCGGGGTCTGGCGGCCGGTCGCGGGCGGCATCGAGGCCTCGGCCTTCCACCCGCTGCCCGCCGACGCCTGGGAGGGCCTCGCGGCCGAGGCCGGGGCCCTCGGCGCCTTCCTCACGGCCCGGGACCCGTGGGTCTACCGCCGCTACGACCACTGGTGGGCGAAGGGGCTGCCGACGGTCGAGACACGGGTACTGCCGGCCGCGGTCTGACGGGCGGCCCTTCAGCCGCCGGCCGCCCCCTGACGCGCGGCCCTTCAGCCGCCTGCCCCGCGCTCCTTCAGCCCCGCCCCGCCGCCAGTTCCTTCAGCGCGATGTTGAGCCGCAGGACGTTGACCCGGGGTTCGCCGATGAAGCCGAGGAGCCGGTCCTCGGTGTGGTCGGCGACCAGCCGGTCGACCTGGGCGGCGGTGAGGTGGTTCCTGGCCGCGACCCGGTGGACCTGGAGCTTCGCGTACGCCGGGGAGATGTGCGGGTCCAGGCCGGAGCCGGAGGAGGTGACCGCGTCCGCCGGCACGTCGGAGGGCCTGACGGGGTGGCCGGGGACCGAGTTGTCGCTGACCACGGCGGCCTTCGCGTCCTTGACCCACTGGATGAGTTCGGCGTTGTCGCCGGAGCGGTTGGTCGCGCCGGAGAGGATGAGCTTGTGCTGGGTGTTGCTCGTGTTGGTGCCCAGGCCGTTCGACGGCCGTGGCTGGAACCAGCGCGGGTCCGGCTTCCCGTCGTCGGTCAGATACGTCTGGCCGATGAGTTCGGAGCCGACGACCTTCCCGCGCGCGTCCTTGATCTCGGAGCCGTCCGCCTTGGCCGGGAAGGCGACCTGGGCGGCGCCGGTGACGGCGAGCGGGTAGAGGACGCCGCACACGACGGTGAGGACGAGGAGGGCGCGCAGTCCCGCCCAGAGCAGGCGTCCCGTGTTTCCGGTGGAGGTGGAGGTGTTCATGAGCGTCAGGCCGCTTTCGGGTCAGCTCAGTCCGGGGACGAGGGACAGGAGGAGGTCGATGATCTTGATGCCGACGAAGGGTGCGACGAGGCCGCCGAGGCCGTAGATCCCGAGGTTGCGCCGCAGCATGGCGTCCGCGCCGCTCGGCCGGTAGCGCACGCCCCTCAGGGCGAGCGGCACGAGGGCGACGATGACGAGCGCGTTGAAGACGACGGCCGAGAGGATCGCGGACTGGGGTGAGGCCAGGCCCATGACGTTCAGCTTGTCGAGGCCCGGGTAGGCCGCCGTGAACATCGCGGGGATGATCGCGAAGTACTTCGCCACGTCGTTGGCGATCGAGAACGTGGTCAGGGCGCCCCGGGTGATGAGGAGCTGCTTGCCGATCTCGACGATCTCGATGAGCTTCGTCGGGTCCGAGTCGAGGTCGACCATGTTGCCGGCCTCCTTCGCGGCCGACGTGCCCGTGTTCATCGCCACGCCGACGTCCGCCTGGGCGAGCGCCGGGGCGTCGTTCGTGCCGTCGCCGGTCATGGCGACGAGCTTCCCGCCCGCCTGCTCGCGCTTGATGAGCGCCATCTTGTCCTCGGGTGTCGCCTCCGCGAGGAAGTCGTCGACGCCCGCCTCCTCGGCGATCGCCTTCGCGGTGAGCGGGTTGTCGCCCGTGATCATGACGGTACGGATGCCCATGCGGCGCAGCTCGTCGAACCGCTCCCGCATGCCGTCCTTGACGACGTCCTTGAGGTGGACGACCCCGAGGACCCGGGCGCCCTCGCCGTCCTCCAGGGCGACGAGGAGCGGTGTGCCGCCGGCCTGCGCGATCCGGTCGGTGAGCGCCTGCGCGTCCTCGGCGACGTCGCCGCCCCGCTCCTTCACCCACGCCACGACCGAACCGGTGGCGCCCTTGCGTACCTTGCGTCCGTCGACGTCGAGGCCCGACATCCGGGTCTGGGCGGTGAACGGGATCCACTCGGCGCCCGTGAGTTCGTCCTGGTGGCGTTCGCGGAGCCCGTACCTCTCGTTCGCCAGGACCGTGATCGAGCGGCCCTCCGGGGTCTCGTCCGCGAGCGAGGACAGCTGGGCGGCGTCGGCGAGTTCGGCCTCGGTGGTCCCCCGGACCGGCACGAACTCCGCCGCCCTCCGGTTGCCCAGCGTGATCGTGCCCGTCTTGTCGAGCAGCAGCGTCGACACGTCACCCGCCGCCTCGACCGCGCGGCCCGACTTCGCGAGGACGTTGCGCTGGACGAGCCGGTCCATGCCGGCGATGCCGATCGCGGAGAGCAGCGCGCCGATCGTCGTCGGTATCAGGCAGACGAGGAGGGCCGTCAGGACGATCATCGACGTCTGCTCGTCGGCGCCCGCGTAGATCGCGAAGGGCTTGAGGGTGACGACGGCGAGCAGGAAGACGATCGTCAGGGAGGCGAGCAGGATGTCGAGCGCGATCTCGTTGGGGGTCTTCTGCCGTGCCGCGCCCTCGACGAGGCCGATCATCCGGTCGATGAACGTCTCGCCGGGCTTCGTCGTGATCTTGACGACGATCCGGTCCGAGAGGACCTTCGTGCCGCCGGTCACCGCGCACCGGTCGCCGCCGGACTCGCGGATCACCGGCGCCGACTCGCCCGTGATCGCGGACTCGTCGACGGACGCCACTCCCTCGACGACGTCTCCGTCGCCGGGGACGACGTCACCGGCCTCGCAGACGACCAGGTCTCCGACGCGCAGGTCGGTCCCCGGGACCCGCTCCTCGCCGTCGCCGTCGCCGGCGCCGGCGAGACGGCGCGCGACCGTGTCCGTCCGTGCCCTGCGCAGGGTGTCGGCCTGCGCCTTGCCGCGGCCCTCGGCCACCGCCTCCGCCAGGTTGGCGAAGATGGTGGTGAGCCACAGCCAGGCGGCGATCGCCCAGCCGAACCAGTCCCCCGGGTCCAGGACGGCCAGCACGGTGGTGAGCAGCGAGCCGATGAGCACCACGAACATGACGGGCGACCTGGCCATGACCCGGGGGTCGAGCTTCCTGATCGCGTCGGGGAAGGACGTCAGCAGCTGCTTCGGGTCGAACAGTCCGCCGCCGACGCGTCCGGTCGCGGCCGGCCGGCCGGTGGGCGCCTCGGACGGCGAGGGCTCCGGGGGTCTGGTGGGGGTGAGGGTGCTCATGCTGCGAGTCCTTCGGCGAGCGGGCCAAGGGCGAGGGCCGGGAAGTAGGTGAGTCCGGCGACGATGAGGATCGTGCCGACGAGGACGCCGGTGAACAGCGGTTTCTCGGTCCGCAGGGTGCCCGCCGTCTCGGGTACGGGCGTCTGCTCGGCCAGCGAGCCGGCGAGCGCGAGCACGAACACCATGGGCAGGAACCGGCCGAGGAGCATCGCGATGCCGAGGGTCGAGTTGAACCACGGGGTGTCGGCGCTGAGGCCGGCGAACGCGGAACCGTTGTTGTTGGCGCCCGAGGTGTAGGCGTAGAGGATCTCGGAGAAGCCGTGCGCGCCGGAGTTGGTCATCGACTGCGACGGGGTGCCGAGGGCCAGGGCGAGGGCGGTGAAGCCGAGGACGAGCGCCGGGGTGACGAGGATGTAGCAGGCGGCGTACTTGATCTGGCGGACGCCGATCTTCTTCCCCAGGTACTCGGGGGTGCGGCCGACCATCAGTCCGGCGATGAAGACGGCGAGGACGGCCATGATCAGCATGCCGTAGAGGCCGGAGCCGACACCGCCGGGCGCGATCTCGCCCAGCTGCATGCCGAGCAGCGTGATGCCGCCGCCGAAGCCGGTGTACGAGGAGTGGAAGGAGTTCACGGCGCCGGTGGAGGTGAGGGTGGTGGCCACGGCGAAGAGTGAGGAGCCGGCGATGCCGAACCGGGTCTCCTTGCCCTCCATCGCCCCGCCGGCCAGCTCGAACGCCGGCCCCTTCCCGGCGAACTCGGTCCACATCATCAGCGCGGTGAAGCCGAGCCAGATGGCGGCCATCGCGCCGAGGATCGCGTACCCCTGCCGGACGCTGCCGACCATGCGGCCGAAGGTCCGCGTCAGCGCGAAGGGGATGAGGAGGATCAGGTAGATCTCGAAGAGGTTCGAGAGGCCGTCGGGGTTCTCGAAGGGGTGGGCGCTGTTGGCGTTGAAGTAGCCGCCGCCGTTCGTGCCCAGCTCCTTGATGACCTCCTGCGAGGCGACCGCGCCGCCGTTCCACTGCTGCGTACCGCCGCCGAACTGCCCGACCTCGTGGATCCCGGCGAAGTTCTGGATCGCACCGCAGGCGACGAGCACGAGCGCGCCGACGACGGAGATCGGCAGCAGGATCCGGACGACTCCCCGGACCAGGTCGGCCCAGAAGTTGCCGAGTTCGCCGGTACGGGACCTGGCGAAGCCGCGGACGAGCGCCACCGCGACCGCGATGCCCACCGCCGCCGAGACGAAGTTCTGCACGGCGAGGCCGCCGGTCTGGACGACGTGGCCCATGGCCTGCTCGCCGTAGTACGACTGCCAGTTGGTGTTCGCCACGAAGGAGGCGGCGGTGTTGAACGCCTGGTCCGGGTCGATCGACACGAAGCCGAGCGAGCCGGGCAGGGCGCCTTGCGCCCGCTGGAGCAGGTAGAGGAAGAGGACGCCGGCGGCGGAGAAGGCGAGGACGCCGCGCAGATAGGCGGGCCAGCGCATCTCCGCTTCGGGGTCGGCGCCGATGCCCCGGTAGATCCACCTCTCCACCCGTAGGTGCGTGTCGGAGGAGTAGACCCGGGCCATGTGGTCACCGAGCGGGCGGTACGAGAGGCCGAGCGCGACGATCAGGGCGAGGAGCTGAAGGGCGCCGGCGAGGACGGGACTCATGGGACGGCCTCAGAACCTCTCGGGCTTGACGAGGGCGAGGACGAGATAACCAAGCAGGGCGGCGGCCACGAGGAGACCGACGATGTTCTCGGCGCTCACAGTTTGGCCACCCCCTTGGCGATGAAGGCCACCAGCGCGAAGACCGCGACCGTGGTGACGACGAAGGCCACGTCGGCCATCGTGAGCTCCCGGATGCAGGAAGAAGGAAGAAAGGATTCTCGGACGAGATGAGGAAACCTCTCTTCCGGCCGCCCACCGCCGTCGTTGACGTGCCCCTAACGCGCCGAATGCCCGTCTTGACGCTTCCCCTACGCGGACCCCGAGGACCCCGAGGACCCCGAGCTTCCTACAGCCCGGCCGCCCGGACTCCCAGCCATACGGCTCCGAGCCCGGCGGCCAGGCTCCCGGCCACGTTCAGCACCGCGTACCCCTTCGCCCCGTTCCCGTACAGCACATGTGTCTCGTACGAGAAGGTCGAGTACGTGGTCAGCGCTCCGCACAGGCCCGTGCCGAGCAGCAGGAACGCATGCGCGGAGGCGACCCCGGCCAGCAGGCCGAGCGCGAACGAACCGACGACGTTCACCGTGAACGTGCCCCAGGGGAAGCCGTGGCCGAACCGGGCCCTCAGGGCACGGTCCGTGAGATGGCGCAGGGGCGCGCCGACGGCGGCTCCCGCGACGACGAGCATCCAGTTCACGCGCGCGCCACCCGCCCGCGTACGGCCCTGGTGACGGTGATCCCGGCCTGGACGGCGGCGAGCGCGGTCACCACGGTCGCGCCCAGGTAGAGCAGGCCGCGCGTCGGGTCGCCCGCGCTCAGCAGCCGCTCGGTTTCGAGGCTGTACGTCGAGAACGTGGTGAACCCGCCGCAGAATCCGGTGCCGAGGAAGGGGCGCAGGAGCGGATGCGGGGCGGCGGGAGGCTCCGTCATGAGGACCACGAGGAGTCCGAGCAGCGCGCAGCCGCTCACGTTCACCGTGAACGTCGTCCAGGGGAAGGCGCCTTCGGGGGTCGGCCAGAGCAGCGCCGCGCCGTGGCGGGCGGTCGCGCCGAGGGCGCCGCCGGCGGCCACCGCCGCGACGACCGGCAGTTCCGCGCGCAGCCCCATGCGTCAAGGGTACGAGGACGGACACGCGCGTCCGTTCACGACGGGGCCGTACGGGGCGGGCCGGGGCAAGGCGCGCGGGCCCGTTCGAGGCGAGGCGCACAGGCGCGGTCACCGGCCTGGGGCATTAACCGGGGACCGGCCCGTGCAGCCTCGCTCTGCGATGGTCCGGCCACGCCCTGCGACGGGTCAAAGCGGGGCCGGTGAGTCTGTCAGATCCCCCGGCGGCGCCCTCGGGACGGCTTCGGCGGGTCCGCCCTGCCGCGCCGAAGACGCCTCCGACCTGCGACGACACGGGGGGAGGTGGTCCGGCCACCATCCGGCGGCCGATTCGGGTGCCGGGTACACCTCGTCCCGGAGGGCGGGGACGGGCGACGGTGGTGGGGCAGCGGGAGGGAGCTGCGCAACCTTCGGGCAGGAGTGTCGTGAGTACATCCGTCGCAATCAAGCGCAGGGCCGTCGCCGGGGCTGTTCCGCCGGCCGTTCTTCCCCTGGGCGTCGTCAGGTCCGTCGGCGCGGCCGGCTCGCGCGAGGACGTCTACGCCGAGCTGTGCGGCGCGCTGTTCTCCGGCTTCCCGCGCCGCGACCAGCGTCTGAAGGCCGAGCAGTATCTGCACGGCCTGCTGACCGCGCAGGGCCGCAAGTCCATCCGCAACATCGCCGCGCAGATAGGCGGTCCCGCGGCCGAGCAGAGCCTGCACCACTTCGTGTCCAGCTCGACCTGGGACTGGCAGCCCATGCGGGCCGCGCTCGCCCGGTTCCTGGAGCGGAACAGCTGCCCGCAGGCCTGGGTGGTGCGTCCCATGCCGATCCCGAAGGCCGGCGAGCATTCGGTGGGCGTGGACCGGCGTTTCGACCCGGAGCGCGGTCAGGTCTTCCACGGCCAGCAGGCCTTCGGGGTGTGGTTCGCCAGCGACGAGCTGAGCGTCCCGGTGAACTGGCGTCTGTTCCTGCCGGATCCCTGGGTCAACGACCGCACGCGGCGCGACCGCGCGGAGGTTCCCCAGGAGGCCGGCGAGGAGACCCTGGAGGAGTGCGCGGTCGCGGCGGCGCTCGACACCGCCCGCTGGCCCGACGTCACCCGCAAGCCGGTGCTGCTCGACATCCGGGGCGGCGCGGGGCGGGCGGCCCTCACCCGGCTCGCCGGGGCGGGGGTGCCGGTGGTGGCCCGGATCGGTCCGGGGTCCCGGCTTGCGATCGCCGACCGGTCGTTGCCCGGTTTCGGGGCGGGCCCGCTGACCGCCGTACAGATCCTGGAGTCGCTCAAGGGGCTGCGCAGGCCGGTGAGCTGGGTGGACACCGTGGCCGGCGCGCGGACCTCGCGTACGTCGCTGGCCACGGCCGTCCGGGTGGCGCTGCCCACTCCGGGCGGGGAGCGGATGCGGCCGCTCGTGCTGCTCGGCGAGTGGGACGATCCCCGGCGGGCCCCGGCCCGGGTGTGGATCAGCGATCTGACCGGGTCTCCGGTCGGTTCCCTGCTGCGGCTGACGAAGCTGGCGCGCCGGGTGGAGCGGGACTTCGCGGAGGTCGGGGAGGGGGCGGGGCTGCGGGACTTCGTGGGCCGCTCGTTCCGCGGCTGGCACCGCCACATCACGCTGGCGTCGGCGGCCCACGCGGCGACGGTCATGGCCGCCACCGACTGGGAGGCGGCGTACGACTCCCGCTACGGCTCGGGACGCACGGCGAGCTGACGGGCGGCGAGCCGGCGGCCGGGGGCACGCGCAACGCGCGTATACACGCCTGCCGGTCCATCAGTTGCCGCGCTCCGGCGGGCCCGGCTGGCGGGCCGGGTCCGTCGTGGCGCGGCCCCTGGCCAGGACCTCCCGGGTGCGCTGGAGCCGCAGGGCCAGCTGGACCTCGAGGACCTGGCCCGGTTTCTGCCACTCGGGGCCGAGGAGTTCCCCGATCCGCTCCAGGCGGCGGGAGACCGTGTTGGGGTGGACGTGCAGCGCCTCGGCCGCGTTCGTCGGGCTGCCGCCGGAGGCGAAGTACGCCTCCAGGGTGTGGGTGAGATCGGTGAACCGTTCGGCGTCGTAGTCGAGTACGGGCCCGATCGCCGCCTCGACGAAGCCCTCGACGTCGTTGTCGTCGGAGAGCAGCAGCCCGAGGAACCCCAGGTCCTGCACGGAGGCCGCCGAGCCGGTGCCGCCGAGCGCGCTCATCGCGTCGAGGCAGCGGCCGGCCTCCTGGTGCATGCGGGCGACACCGTCCGGGCTCCAGCCGGGTCCCGCGGCGGCGACCGAGACGGGGTGCCCGAGCAGCGGGGAGAGTTCCGCGGCGACGGCCTTGGCGGCGGCGGAGGCGTCGATGCCCGGGAGCAGCAGCACGATGCAGCCGCCCTGCACGGTCTTCAGACCCGAGAGGCGGTACGCGTACGAGGACGCCCAGACGACGGCCCTGCCCTGTTCGCCGCCCTCGGGCCGCGCGAGCACCAGGACGTGCGGTTTGCGCAGGTCGACGCCGAGCCGACGGGCCCGCTGGGCGATCTGCTGCGGCGCGTGCGGCGGGTCGGCGATGAGGTCGTCGAGCAGCTCGTCGCGGACGGGCCCTTCGGCGACGGCGGTGGAGCGCCGCATGAGGAGGAGGAAGGCGACGGACTGGGCGGCGAGTTCGAGGAGCCGCTCGTCCTCGCCGGTGAGGCCGCCCGCGGCGCGGATGACGAGTCCGCCGAGGTCCTCGGATCCGGCGATGACGGGCGCGACCCAGGTGTCGTCGGCGGCGAGGACCGGGCGGCGGCGGGCGTGCGCGTCGAGGGAGGCCTTGGCGACGGCCTCCTCGTCGAGGCCGGGGATGTCGCCGGCGGTGGCGAGGCAGCGGCCGCCCTGGTCGCGGATCATCACGGTCGCGTCGAGGGCGTCGGCGGCGGCCTTGGCGACGTTGCACAGGTCGCCGCCCGCGAGGACGAGGTTCATGATGCGGCCGTGGGCCTCGCTGACGTGCCGCATGCGGGTGAGGCTCGTACGGACGCGGGAGCTGTCCCGTTCCAGTTCGGTCACCTCGGCCCGGGTCCGGTCGAGGAGTCCGGTCTTCTCGACGGCCAGGGCGGCGAGGTCGGCGAGCGCGGCGAGGAGCCCGATCTCCTCGGAGGTGTGGTGGCGGACCCGGCGGTCGGCGCCGTGGAGGGCGCCGATCACGGTGTCCCCGCTGCGCAGCGGCGCGGTCATGATCGCGTGCAGGTCCTCGGCGCGCAGGGCCGCCTCGGCGGCTTCGTCGAAGGCCGGGGCGTGGACGCCGGCGTCGAGGGAGCCGGAGGGGGCGAAGCGTTCGTCGGCGAGGTAGTCGGCGGTCCAGACGGGTTCGCCGTGGAGCTGGACGGCGCCGCCGAGCCCGTACCCCTCGGCGATCCGCAGGCCGGGGGCGAGCCGCGGCCCCTCGCCGCGGCCGCCGCGGGAGCCCTCCGTCGTGTGGACGTAGCAGGCTCCCTGCGGGCCGCGGAGGGTCACGTACGCCAGGTCGAGGTCGAGCAGCCGGCGGGCGCGGCGGGTGATGACGCGCAGCAGGCTGTCGAGGTCGTAGGAGGAGGTCAGGTCGCGTGCGGTGTCGGTGAGCGCGGCGAGTCCGGCCTCGCGGCGCGTCTCGTCCGCGCGTCCCCGGTCGACCTCGCGGGCCAGTTCGACGGCGCGTTCGACGCGGTGGAGTTCCTCGCCGGCGAGTCCGGAGAGGCGGGCCTCGTCGAGGAGGGCGTCGAAGCGGGCGGGCGGGGCCTGCCCGGCGAGCAGTTCGAGGACCGTGAGCAGCGCGTCGGCACCACCGGCTCCGTCGGCGCCGTGCAAGGTCATGGTCCCGTCCCCCGTGGTCGAGCGAAAACGGGCACCTGGGCGGAAACCCGTACTGGTCGCCGAAACTGTTTCGGCTCCGGGAGTCGTCAACGGTGAGCTGCCGCACTTCGTTCCCGGCGGCAAGCGCCCCGGAGACCCTGTGCCCCCCGCAACCCCTGAGTCCCGTGCGTCCCGTGCGTCCCGTCGGGTGGTCAGCCGACGGAGCCCGCCGGGACGAGGGCGCGTGCCGGGCTGAACTGGGCGGGGACACGGGGAGCGTACACAGGGCGGACCGCGGAGTTCCGCATGGTGAGGACCGAGCTCTGGAGGCGGCGGAGCCGGGCCGAGGGCTCCATGCCGCTCTCCCCCTTGAGGGCCACGCGCAGCCGCTCGTACACGGTGAGGGCCTCGTCGTGCTGTCCGCAGCGCAGCAGGGCGGCCATGTAGTGGGCGTGGAGGGGCTCGTTGGTGCGGTAGCGGGCGACGAGCCCGGGGAGTTCGGAGAGCAGCTCGGCGTGCCGGCCGAGGCCGAGCTGCGCTTCCACCCACTGGTCGAGGACGCTCAGCCGGGAGGCTTCGAGGCGCTCGATCTCCCTGCGGAGGCGGGGCCCCGCGGCGACGCCCGCGTAGGGTTCGCCGCGCCACAGGGCCAGCGCCTCGCCGAGGCGGAGCGCGGCGCGCGGGAGGTCGCCGGCCTCCATGGCGCGGTAGCCGGCGCCGGCCGCGCGCTCGAACTGCCAGACGTCGTGGACGCCGCCGCCGGTGTCGAGGCGGTAGCCGCCGGGCTGGGAGACGAGGATCGCGTCGGCGGTGCGGCGCTCCGACCAGCCGGGACCGGGTTCGGCCGGCTCGGCGCCGCGCAGCAGCGCGCCCGCGATGAGGGTGCGCAACTCGGCTATGTGGGACTGGAGTTCGGTACGGGCGCCGCGGGGCGCGCCGGACGGCCACAGCTCCTCGGTCAGCACCGTGACCGGAACGACCTGGTCGGCGCTGGCCGTGAGCAGGGCGAGGAGCTGCCGGGGCGCGGCAGCCGTCGGGGTGATCGACACCCCGTGCTCACGTACCGACAGTCCCCCCAGGATCCGGACGTCCACCTTGCCCCCTCAGTGCCTGTGCGGTGTCTGCGCGCGGGATGACTTCTCGTTGATTAGAAAAGACCCCCGTAGGCATGTCAATAAGAAACCGGAGGGTACGGAATCTCAACCCGGGATATCGGGGTGATTCACCCTCTTTATGGTGGTATTGAGGTGTCAAGATTTCATCACTGACGGAGGCGACCGCACCTCGGAAGACTGTTTCCGGACTCGGGGGTACGCTTTCGCAGGGTCCTTGCGGATGCGGGAAGCGCCGACACGCGCGAGTTCACGCCAGAATCCGGCCGCTCGGTACGGTTCGGGGATCTGGCGCGTCGGGGCAGGGGGCTGGAGAGGCCCTAGAGCACGGCCGCGGCCGTCAGCAGGCCGAACGCGACGGTGATCAGGGCCGTACGGACGCGGTGGAAACCGTTCCAGCGCTTCTCGAAGGCCCCGCGGACCTTCGCCGGGTCGTCGCCCGGGGCCTCGGGTGCGGCGAGCGCGGTGTTGAGCGGGATGTTGCCGCCGACGGTGACCGCGTGGTTGAGGGCCGCGCACACGAGCCCCGCCAGGACCAGCCACTTCTGGGTGTCCGTACGCCCGTCGACGGGGACGAAGTACGCGGCGGTGGGGAAGGCGAGCACCCCGAGGAAGACGGTCAGGAACACGCCCCTCGGCACGGACTCGTTGATCCGGCGCATCGCCGTGACGAACTCGGCGTCCGTCAGGCGGGCGAGGGCGGGCATGATCCCGGTCTGGAAGATCAGCATGAAACCGGCGTAGAGACCGGTGCATGCGACGGCGAGGGCGAGCAGCAGGGAGGCCATGGGGCCATTCTGTCCCGCTGCCCGCCGTGCGCGTCAGCTGTACGGGTCGCCCGACCTCAACTCTCCTTCACGCGAAGGCCCTTCACCCGGCTGCTCGCCGCGCGGAGCGAGCAGCCCCTCCGCCTGCCGCACGGCCTCGGCCAGCTCCCTGACCACCGCCGAACCCGACCGGCCGGCGATCGCGTCGGCGCGCTCCGCGAGCGCCGGAAGCCCCGGGGCCCCGGGCAGCCCGCCGCCCCGCAGGGCGTCCGCGAAGTAGGCGGTGACCGCGGTCAGCTGGAGACTGTCGTGCCCGCCGCCCCAGATGTCGGCGGCGAGCCCGCCGGTGCCGACGGTGCCGGACCGCTCGCGCGGCGCCCGGGTGGCGGGGTCGAGCCAGCGGACGGTGGCGGTGGCGACCGGGCCGGTCGCGCCGGGCCTGGTCCTGACCGCGTACAGGGCGGTGACGGTGTGGCCCGCCCCGACCTCGCCGCCGTCGACCCGGTCGTTCCTGAAGTCGTCGTCGGCGACCTCCCGGTTCTCGTACCCGATCAACCGGAACTTCTCCACGGTCCGGCGGTCGAAGGCGACCTGCGCCTTGGCGTCGCGGGCGCGCAGCTCGACATGGGCGGGCAGTTGGTCGACGAAGACCTTGCGGGCCTGCGCGGAGGTGGAGACGTACGTCGTCTGGCCGTCGCCCCGGTCGGCGAGCTGCTCCATGAACGTGTCGCCGTACTCGCTGCCGACACCGACGCCGAAGAGGGTGATCCCGTACGCCCTGCGCTCCTCCTCGATGCGTTCGAGGATCGTCGCGGCCTCGGTGGCACCGGTGTTGGCGAGCGCGTCGGAGAGCAGCACGACCCGGTTGGTGGCGCCCTTCCGGTGGCCGTTGACGGCCACGTCGTAACCGGTGCGGACGCCCGCCTCGACATTGGTCGACGAGGTCGTCGCGAGCGAGTCCACGACCTCGCGGATCCGGCCGCGGGCCTCCCCCACCCGGGTCATCGGCAGCCGGGTCTCGGCCTCGTCGCTGAAGGTGACGAGGGCGACCGAGTCGTCGTCGCGGAGCTGGTCCGCGAGCAGGCCGAGGGACTCCTTGACGAGGTCGAGCCGCCCTGGCTCGTCCATCGAGCCGGAGATGTCGACGACGAAGGTGAGGGCGGCGGGCGGCCGTTCGGCGGCCCGGTCCGCGCCCCGGGTGGCGAGCCCGACCCGGACGAGGGACCAGCCGTCGCCCCCGGCGCGGGCGCCGTCGAGCGTCACGCTGAACCCGTCGTCCGCCGGGCGCGGGTAATCGGGTCGGAAGCTGTTGACGAACTCCTCGGGGCGCACGGTCGCCGGATCGGGCAGCCGTCCCTCGGCGAGCGTCCGGCGGGCGTAGCCGTACGAGGCGGTGTCCACGTCCAGGGCGAAGGTGGACAGGTAGTCGGCGGCGGGCGCCGGCGAACGCCTCTCGCCCTCCCTGCCGTCCGTCCCGTCCCCGTAGGAGCCGTCGGGGCGGGCGCTTCCGCCGCCGTCGGGAACCGCGGGGGCGGTCCCGCCCTTCTCGTGGGACGCCCGGTCGGCGGTGCTTCCGCCGCCGCCCGCCCCGCAGCCGCCGACGGCGAGTCCGGCCGCGAGCAGCCCCGCGATCGTCGCCGAGAACCGGGCCCGGCGGCGCCGGGCCGCCCGCCGTTCGTATCCATGCATGTCATCTCCCCCTCTTGGTAAGGCACTTGTGACTGTGACGAACGAGAGGCCCGTGGGGAGCAGTCGAAGGAGTTGCGGATGGATCTCGATGCGGCAACGGCGGACGGGACGGAGCCCGGTGGCATGGATTCGCCAGACTTCTCAACAGGGGTTGTCACCGTGTGCAGTCGCATGCGTACATGGAGTGGACATCGATCGGGCGGGGGTGGTCAGCGGTGGCAGAGAGCGCGGGCTCCGTGATGCTCGCCCGTTCGGCGATGAACCGGGCCGCGGCCGAGGGACAGCGGCCCGCGGGGCGCCCGGTCCGGGGCGCGCGGCGCATCAGCGCGGCGCTCGCCGGGCTCGCCGCCTCCACCCGGTACGAGCTGTTGACCTTCGACGACCCGGTCGCCTCCGCGGGCTGCGCGATCCCGGGGCCGTTCCTCGAACTGGCGGGGGCGTGCATGCGGGCGGCGGCGGAGCGGGCCGGCGAGGTCAGACGGATCGTGCCGCGGCACGCGCTGTCCCGGCTCGAGGACGGTCCGGCGCTTCCCGGCCGGGCCCGGCTGGCGGAGGCCATCCCCTTCAAGATGATCGTCGTCGACCGCATGGTGGCCGCGGTCCCGCTCGATCTGGAACTGCTCTACAACGGGCTGCTGCTCATCCGCGACCCGGTGGTGGTGCAGGCCCTCGCGCGGGCCCATCACGCCTGCTGGGTGGCGGCGGAGGAGGTGTCGTACGCGCCGCCGCCCTCCGCGCCGCCGTGCGATCTGCCGTCGCAGCTGCGCCCGGTGCTGGACGCCCTCCTCGCGGGGCTCACGGACGAGACTGCGGCGGCCCGGCTCGGCATGTCCGCCCGGACGTACAGCCGCCGGGTGGGCGAGCTGATGGCGGCCCTCGGCACGACGAGCCGCTTCCGCGCGGGCGCGGAAGCGGCTCGGAGGGGGTGGCTGTGAGAAGACCGTAGGACCGCTACGACACGATGTCCTTGCGGGCGAAGCCGCGGAAGGCGAGCGCGAAGAGGATCAGGGCGAAGGTCACGGAGAGCGCCGTGCCCTTGATCATGCCGCTCCACTCCAGTTGGGGCTGGAGCGCGTCGATCCAGGCGTACTGCCAGTGCGTGGGCAGGAAGTCGCGCCAGTCGCCGAGCGCCGTGACCGCGTCCAGGACGTTGCCGACGATGGTCAGGCCGACGGCGCCGCCCACCGCGCCGAGCGGGGCGTCGGTGCGGGTGGAGAGCCAGAAGGCGAGCGCGGCGGTGACCAGTTGGGAGGCGAAGACGAAGGCGACGGCCACGGCGAGCCGCAGCACGGCGTCACCGGCGGGCACGGAGCCGCCGGTCGGCAGCTGGAGCGGCCCCCAGCCGTAGGCGACGGTGCCGACGGCGAGGGCGAGCAGCGGCAGGAAGACGATCGCCGCCGCGCTGAAGCCGAGTGCCACCGCCAGTTTGGAGGCGAGGAGCCGGGACCGGGGGACGGGCGCGGCGAGGAGGTAGCGCAGGGAGGACCAGCTCGCCTCGGAGGCGACCGTGTCCCCGCAGAAGAGCGCCACGGGGACGACGAGGAGGAAGCCGGCCGAGGCGAAGAGGGCGGTCGCGGCGAAGTTGGCGCCCGACGCGGTCGCCGTGTCCATCAGGGTGATCCTGCCCTCGCGGTCACCGCCGTCGGAGCCGCCGATGGCGAAGGCGACGACCAGGACGAAGGGCAGGGCGGCGAGGATCCCGCCCATCACCAGGGTGCGGCGCCGCTTCCACTGGCGCAGGGCCTCGACGCGCAGCGGCAGGGTGCGTCCGGCGCGGTAGCCGGGGGCGGACTCCACGGGGGCCGGCTCCGGGGCCGGTTCCGGGGCCGGGCGGGTGGTGGTGGGGGTGCTCATGCGGCTCCGCCTCCGATCAGGGTCAGGAACGCGTCTTCGAGGCGCCGGTGCGGTCCGACACCGGTCAGCGGCACGTCCAGGGCGACGAGTTCGCCGATGAGGGCGGTCGGGTCGAGGCCGTCGAGGCGGACGAGGAGTCCTCCGTCGGCACGGGTCGCCGCGGTGACGCCCGACAGGGCGCCGACCTTCTCCACGAGCACGTCGTCGACGTCCCCGGCCAGCGTCACGAGCAGGGTGTCGCCCGAGCCGGTGATCTCGGCGACGGGGCCCGCCTGTACGAGCTGTCCCCGGTCCATGACGACGAGATGGGTGCAGGACTGTTCGACCTCGGCGAGGAGGTGGCTGGAGACGATGACGGTACGGCCCTCGGCCGCGTAACGGATCATCACCTCCCGCATCTCGCGGATCTGCGGCGGGTCGAGTCCGTTGGTGGGCTCGTCCAGGATCAGCAGGTCCGGCAGGCCGAGCATGGCCTGGGCGAGGGCGAGGCGCTGCCGCATGCCCTGCGAGTAGGTGCGCACCGCGCGGTCGAGGGCGCCGCCCAGGTTCGCGATCCGCAGGGCCTCGTCGACGTGGGCGTCCTCGGCGGGGCGGCCGGTGGCCTTCCAGTACAGGTCGAGGTTCTCCCGGCCGTTGAGGTGCGGCAGGAAGCCGGCGCCCTCGACGAAGGCGCCGACCCGGGAGAGGACCGGGGCGCCGGGCCGGATGGCCTGGCCGAAGACCCGGATCTCGCCCTCGTCGGGGGTGATCAGTCCCATCAGCATGCGCAGGGTGGTGGTCTTGCCCGCGCCGTTGGGTCCGAGGAGGCCGAGGACCTGGCCCTGTTCGACGCGGAAGGAGAGGTCGCGGACGCTGTACCGCTCGCCGCCCTTGTACTTCTTGGAGAGCCCGGTGATCTGGAGCGGTACGGCGGTCAGTGCGGGGTCGGGCGCGGGGGCGGCGGTGCGGCGCCGGGCCGAGAACAGCAGCGCGGCGGCTGCGGCGAGGCCGAGGAGCGGCAGGCCCCAGACCCACCAGGGCAGGACGGCGGCCTGGGTGTCGACGCCGGGTGCGGTCGGGACGGAGAGCGGGCCCTCGACGGTGACGGTGTAGTCGGCGGGGAGCACCGGGGAGGCGTAGCCGAGGTCGGTGGCGGCGACGACGAGCCGCAGCCGGTGCCCGGCCTCCACCTCGTGGTCGATCGCGGGCAGGGTGAGCGTGACGCTCTTCCCCGCGGCGGCGCCTTCGACGCGGACGGGGGTGACGAGCTGGGAGGGGAGGACCTGCTGCCGGCCGTCGGGCCCGACGTCGTACACCTTGGCGAAGAGGACGGCGGAGCCGTCGGTGGCGGTCGAGGTGACCTTGACGCGGACGGTCGGGGTACCGGTGATCCGGAGCGGTTCGGCCTGGGGCTTCGCGTCGAACCGGGCGTGCTGGCCGGGGAAGTCGAGGGAGATCCCGACGCCGAGGGAGGAGAGTCCGGCGACCGAGCCGCCGAGGCCGGGGAGGGCCGAGACGGCGGGCGGGGAGGCGCCGGCGGGGTTGGTGAAGGTCCACGGCCGTCCGGTGAGGGGGACGGCCGTGGTGCCGGCGGTGAGGCCCGGGTAGCGGTCGGCGGTCGCGGCGCGCAGGGTGGCCCGGCCGTCGGTGGAGTCGACGCCGCCGGTACGGCTGACGCGGAAGGCGGGGCCGGTGTCGGCGGAGGTGTCGCGCTTCAGCCAGCGGTCGAACCAGGTGGTGATGCGGCGCTCGACGCGCTCGGTCTCGCGGTCGCCGCCGTCGTGGCCGCCGGAGATCCAGTCGACGGCGACGGGGGCGCCGTTGGCGGTGAGGGCCTTGGCCATGGCGTCGGACTGGGCCAGGGTGAAGAGCGAGTCGGACTGGCCCTGGACGAGGAGGGCGGGCACCTTGATCCTGGAGCCGACGGCGGAGGGGCTGCGGGCTTCGAGGAGGGCGCGGGCGGCGGCGTCGGGCTTCCCGGAGACGGCGACGCGCTGGTAGAGGGCGCAGAGCTCGGGGGTGAAACGCCCGCAGGCGGCGGCCTTCTCGTCGGCCTTCTCGGTGGCGGCGCCACCGGCCGCGGTCGCGCCGGCCGCTCCCCCCGCCTGGTTCCCCGCGGAGAAGAAGATGCCGGCCCAGAGCTTCTTGAAGACACCCTGGGGGAACAGCGCGTCGGCGAGGTTCCAGTAGGTGATCTGGGGGGCGATGGCGTCGACGCGCGGGTCGTGGCCCGCGGCGAGCAGCGAGATCGCGCCGCCGTAGGACGCGCCGGTGACGCCGACGCGCGGATCACCCGGCTTGTCGAGGAGCACCTCGGGCCGGCCGGCCAGCCAGTCGACGAGCCCGCGGGCGTCCTTGACCTCGTGGTCGGGGTCGTTGAGGCCGATCTGCCCGGTGGAGGCCCCGAAGCCGCGGGCGGACCAGGTGAGGACGGCGTACCCGTCACGGGCGAGCTGCTCGGCCTGGGCGCGGACGTCGTCCTTGGAGCCGCCGAAGCCGTGGCCGAGGAGGACGGCGGGCCGCCGCCCGTCGCCGTCGCCGGTGAAGTACGAGGTGTCGAGCCGTACCCCGTCGAGGTCGAGCATCCGGTCCGCGCGGTGCACGGGCGGCGGATCGTCCGAGGCGACGGCGGTCAGGGTGCCGGCACCCGCGAGGACGGCGAGGACGGCGGTGACCGCGGCCCACCGGGGAAGTCGGAGTCGCATGGTGTCGAGCCTAAGCGGGTGGGCTGTGGAGCACGGCTGCCCGCAGAGGGATTACGGCGGCCTCCTGGAGTCGTACACCGGGCGGTCCTCGTACAGCGGGCGCAGTACACGCCGTCCGGGTGAGGAGAGGGTGGGGGAACGGAGGACGCGCCGCCACGCACCCTTGTGTGGCTCATGACAAGACGTCACCCTGTGGGGCACCACACCCGCTCGACGAAGGGTTCAGGTGCCCCACCACATGAATCACATCCCCCGCCGCGCCTCCCGCCGCCTCGCGGCGCTCGTCCCCGTCCTCGCGCTCGCCGCCGGCCTCCAGTTCGCCGTCTCCCCCACCGCCCGGAGCGCCCCCTCCCCCGGTGATCTGCGGCTCGCCCCGGCCGCCACCGCCCTCGAGAACAGCTGGATCGTCGTCCTCAAGGACGGCTCGACCCGCGCCGCCGACCTCGGCGTCACCCCGCAGCACGTCTACCGCTCCGCCCTCAAGGGCTTCTCCACCACGATGTCGATGGCCCGGGCCGCCGAGCTCGCCACCGACCCCCGGGTCGCGTACGTCGAGCAGAACGCGACCGTACGGATCGCCGACACGCAGACCGGGGCCACCTGGGGCCTGGACCGGGTCGACCAGCGCGATCTGCCGCTCTCGACGACGTACACGTACGACACGACCGCGTCGAACGTCACGGCGTACATCATCGACACCGGCATCCGCACCTCGCACGGCGAGTTCGGCGGGCGGGCCACCGTCGGCACCGACACGGTCGGCGGCGGGCAGAACGGCCAGGACTGCCAGGGCCACGGCACCCATGTGGCGGGCACCGTCGGCGGCGCGAAGTACGGCGTCGCCAAGGGCGTGAAGCTGGTCGCCGTCCGCGTCCTCGACTGCGCCGGCTCCGGCAGCACCGCCGGGGTCATCGCGGGAGTCGACTGGGTGACGGCCAACGCGGTCAAGCCCGCCGTCGCCAACATGAGCCTCGGCGGCGGCGCGAACACCTCCCTCGACAGCGCCGTGAAGCGGTCGATCGCCTCGGGCGTCTCGTACGCGGTCGCCGCCGGCAACGGCAACTTCCTCGGCCTCCCGGCGAAGGCCTGCGGCTACTCCCCCGCCCGCGTCCCCGAGGCGATCACCGTCGGCGCCACGGACTCGGCCGACAAGCGGGCCTCCTTCTCCAACTACGGCACCTGCGTGGACCTCTTCGCGCCGGGCGTCTCCATCACCTCGGCGTGGAAGGACAACGACACCGCGACCAGCACCATCTCCGGCACCTCGATGGCCGCCCCGCACACGGCGGGCGTCGCCGCCCTCTACCTGGCGGCCCACCCCACGGCCACCCCGGCCCAGGTGAGCACCGCGCTCGTGAACAACGCCACGAGCGGAAAGGTCCAGGACCCGAAGACCGGCTCCCCGAACAAGCTCCTGCACTCGCGCTGGTAGGAGCACGCACGGCGCACGGCAGTGGCCGGGCCCCGGGGGTACGTACCCCCGGGGCCCGGCCACGCGCTTGAGGCGGTCAGTGGTTGCGCGGGAAGCCCAGGTCCACGCCCGCCGGGGCCTCGGACGGGTCCGGCCAGCGGGTGGTGACGACCTTGCCGCGGGTGTAGAAGTGCACGCCGTCGTTGCCGTAGATGTGGTGGTCGCCGAAGAGCGAGTCCTTCCAGCCACCGAAGGAGTGGTAGCCCACCGGCACCGGGATCGGCACGTTCACGCCGACCATGCCGGCCTCGACCTCCAGCTGGAAGCGGCGGGCCGCGCCGCCGTCGCGGGTGAAGATCGCGGTGCCGTTGCCGAACGGCGAGGCGTTGATGAGGGCGAGGCCCTCCTCGTACGTCTCGGCACGCAGCACGCAGAGCACCGGGCCGAAGATCTCGTCCTGGTACGCCTTGGCCGTGGTCGGCACGTGGTCCAGGAGGGAGAGGCCGATCCAGTGGCCGTTCTCGTGGCCGTCGACCGTGTATCCGGTGCCGTCGAGGACGACCTCGCAGCCCTCGTCCGCGGCGCCGTGGACGTAGGAGGCGACCTTGTCGCGGTGGACGGCCGTGATGAGCGGGCCCATCTCGGAGGTGGGGTCGTTGCCGGGGCCGATCTTGATCTTCTCGGCGCGCTCGCGGATCTTCTGCACCAGCTCGTCGCCGATGGCGCCGACGGCCACGACCGCCGAGATCGCCATGCAGCGCTCGCCGGCCGAGCCGTACGCCGCGGAGACGGCCGCGTCGGCCGCCGCGTCGAGGTCGGCGTCCGGGAGGACCAGCATGTGGTTCTTGGCGCCGCCGAGCGCCTGGACGCGCTTGCCGTTGGCGGAGGCGGTGGTGTGGATGTGGCGGGCGATCGGGGTCGAGCCGACGAAGGAGATCGCGGAGACGTCCGGGTGCTCCAGGAGCCGGTCGACGGCCACCTTGTCGCCGTGCAGGACGTTGAAGACACCGTCCGGGAGGCCCGCCTCAGCGAGCAGCTCGGCGATCTTCAGGGACGGCGACGGGTCCTTCTCGCTGGGCTTGAGGATGAAGGTGTTGCCGGTCGCGATGGCGATCGGGAACATCCACATCGGCACCATGGCCGGGAAGTTGAAGGGCGTGATGCCGGCGACGACGCCGACCGGCTGGCGGATCGACGCCACGTCCACGCGGTTCGAGACCTGGGTGGAGAGCTCACCCTTGAGCTGGGTGGTGATGCCGCAGGCCAGGTCGACGATCTCCAGGCCGCGGGCGACCTCGCCGAGCGCGTCGGAGTGGACCTTGCCGTGCTCGGCGACGATCAGCTCGGCGATGGCGTCGCGGTTGGCGTCGAGCAGCGCGCGGAACTTGAAGAGGATGGTGGTGCGCTGGGCGAGCGAGGAGGTGCCCCAGGTCGCCCAGGCGTCCTTCGCGGCGGCGACGGCGGCGTCGACCTCTTCGACGGAGGCGAGCGCGACCCGGGTGGTGACGGCGCCGGTGGCCGGGTCGGTGACCGGGCCCCAGTTGCCCGACGTGCCCTCGACGGTCTTGCCACCGATCCAGTGGTGGACGGTCTTCGTCATGACGAGTTACTCCTTCAGAGATGGCGGCGTCGGGCGGTGACGTGCCGGTCGTACTCCTCGCGGGCCTTGGCCGCCGACGGGCGGGTCGACGTCTCGGCCACGGGCACATCCCACCACGCCTGGGCCGGGGGCGGGCCCGACACTCTGTCTGCCGTTTCGGTCTCGACGTAGACACATGTGGGAACCGTCGCTTCCCGCGCGTCCGCGAGGGCTTCCCGCAGGTCACGCACGGTGCGGGGGCGCAGCACCCGCATCCCGAGGGAGGCGGCGTTGGCGCCGAGGTCGACGGGGAGCGGCGGTCCGGTGAAGCCCCCGTCGGGGTCACGGTGGCGGTAGTCGGTGCCGAACCGCTCGGCGCCGACCGCCTCCGACAGGCCGCCGATGGAGGCGTAGCCGTGGTTCTGGAGGACGATCAGCCGCAGCGGCAGGCGTTCCTGGACTGCGGTGACGATTTCGGTGGGGTTCATCAGATACGTACCGTCGCCGACGAGCGCCCAGACGGGCCGGCCGGGCGCGGCGAGGAGGACGCCGATGGCCGCCGGGATCTCGTAACCCATGCAGGAGTAGCCGTACTCGACGTGGTACTGGTCCGGTGAGCGGGTCCGCCACAGCTTGTGGAGGTCGCCGGGGAGCGATCCGGCGGCGTTGATCAGGATGTCGGTGCCGTCGACCAGAGTGTCGAGTACGCCGAGTACCTGGGTCTGGGTGGGGCGGGCGTCCTCGTCGGGGACGGCGTAGGCGGCGTCGGCGCGGGTCTGCCAGCGGAGCTTCTCCTCGGCGTACTCGTGCGCGTAGTGCGCGGTGACGTGGTGCGGGTCGAGGAGCGCGTGGAGCTGTTCCAGTCCTTCGCGGGCATCCGCCACGAGCGGGAGCGCGGCCATCTTGTGGGAGTCGAAGGCGGCGATGTTGAGGTTGACGAACCGCAGGTCGGGGTGGCCGAAGAGGGTGCCCGACGCGGTGGTGAAGTCGGTCCAGCGGGTGCCGACGCCGAGGACCACGTCGGCGGTGCGGGCGAGGTGGTCGGCGACGGCGGTGCCGGTGTGGCCGATGCCGCCGACGTCCTGGGGGTGGCCGTGCGGGAGCACTCCCTTGCCGGCCTGGGTGGCGGCGACGGGGATGCCGGTCAGCGTGGCGAAGTCGTGGAGCGCCTCCTCGGCCCCGCTGTACCGGACACCGCCGCCGACGACGATCAGCGGCCGGGTGGCCCGGCCGATCGCCGCGACGGCCGCGTTCAGTTCGTCCTCGTCCGGGGAGGGGCGGCGGACCCGCCAGGTCCGCTCGGCGAAGAACTCCTCCGGCCAGTCGTACGCCTCCGCCTGGACGTCCTGGGGCAGCGCGAGGGTCACCGCGCCGGTCTCCACGGGGTCGGTGAGGACCCGCGTCGCGGCGAGCGCGGCCGGGATCAGGGCCTCGGGGCGCCCGATCCGGTCGAAGTACTTCGAGACGGGGCGCAGGCAGTCGTTGACGGAGACGTCGCCCGCGTACGGGACTTCGAGCTGCTGGAGTACGGGGTCGGCGGGGCGGCCCGCGAAGGTGTCGCCGGGCAGGAGCAGCACCGGCAGGTGGTTGACGGTGGCGAGGGCGGCGCCGGTGACGAGGTTGGTGGCGCCGGGGCCGATGGAGGTGGTGACGGCGTGCGCGGAGAGCCGGTTGCACTGGCGGGCGTAGCCGACGGCGGCGTGCACCATGGCCTGTTCGTTACGGCCCTGGTGGAAGGGCATGCGGGGCTCTTCGAGGAGCGCCTGGCCGATCCCGGCGACGTTCCCGTGGCCGAAGATGCCCCAGGTGGCGGCGAACAGCCGGTGCCGGGCTCCGTCGCGCTCGGTGTACTGGGCGGCGAGGAAGCGCACGAGCGCCTGGGCGACGGTCAGCCGGACGGTCATGCGGATCCCCTGCTCATGCGCGTCCCCTGCTCATGCGTCCCCCTGCTCATGCGTATCCCTCCGTGTGGTCCGGGTGGAAGCAGATCTTCCACTCGCGCTCGGGGCCGGGGCCCGCCATGACGTTGAGGTAGTGGAGGTCGCGGCCCGGCTGGGCGATCGAGGGGCCGTGCCAGCCGTCGGGCACGAGGACGGCGTCGCCGTGGCGCACCTCGGCGAGGAGGTCGGCGCCGCCGGGCCGGGAGGGCGAGATCCGCTGGTAGGCGAGGCCGTTCGGGCCCTCGATCTCGTAGTAGTAGATCTCCTCCAGGACGCACTCGGCGCCGGGGCGGTGCTCGTCGTGCTTGTGCGGCGGGTAGGAGGACCAGTTGCCGCCGGGCGTGACGACCTCGACGGCGATGAGCCGGTCGCAGTCGAAGGCTTCCGCCGAGGCGAAGTTCCGCACCTGGCGGGCGCGGTTGCCGCTGCCCCTGGTCTCGACGGGAACCTCCGGCGCGGGGCCGTAGCGGGCGGGGAGTCGTCGCTCGCACTTCGCTCCTGCCAAAGCGAAGCGGCCTCCCGCACCGGAGGCGATCTGGGCGTGGGCGTCGCGCGGTACATAGGCGAAGTCGCTCACTCCTTCGAACACGCTCGCGCGGCCCAGGAGTTCGAGGATCTCGCCGTCGACGCGCACGCTACAGGCACCGGAGAGGGGAAGCACGACCCATTCGGAATCCCCGCTCTCGAAGGAGTGGATCTCCCCCGGTCCGAGGGCGAGGACGCGCAGGGCGGAGTACGTCCATCCGGCCCGCGCGGGGTCGATGTCGACCGTGTACGGGCCTCGGGCGGCGGTCCCGGCGGGCAGGTGGAGGGAGGGGAGGGACGGGGGTCGGGACGGGGGTCGGTCAGGACTCATGGCGCATCCCTACCCGGTCTCCGGCGGCATGCTGCCGGGCGTGGCGTGGGCCTTCGGCAGGGTGCCGCTGCCCGTGGCGAGGGCTTCGGCGATCTCGGAGGCGTACGGCATGGCGGAGGAGCAGGCGAGACGGCCCGCGACGATCGCCCCGGCGGCGTTCGCTCGGCGCAGGACCGTCTCCAGGTCCCACCCGGCGAGCAGTCCGTCGACGAGCGCCCCGCCGAACGCGTCGCCCGCGCCCAGCCCGTTGACGACGTCCACCGGCAGCGGCGGCACCTCCGCGCACCTCCCGTCGGCGGCCAGCGCGAGGACGCCCCCGGGCCCCTGCTTGACGACGGCGAGCCGGAGGCCGCGCCCGCTGCCGGAGGCGAGGAGGGCGCGGGCGGCCGCGTACGGCTCGCGCTCCCCCGTCGCGACCTCGCACTCGTCGAGGTTGCCGACGGCGACGGTCGCGTGCCGCAGCGCCTCGGTGTAGTACGGGCGGGCCGCCGCCGGGTCCGCCCAGAACATCGGTCGCCAGTCCAGGTCGAGGACCGTCACCTCACGGCCGGACCTGGCGCGCAGCGCCTCCAGGGTCGCGGTGCGGCTCGGCTCGGCGCTCAGGCCGGTGCCGGTCGCCCAGAAGACCCGGGCGGCGCGGATCGCGTCGAGGTCGAGCTCGTGCGGGTGGATCTCCAGGTCGGGCGCCTTGGGCCGCCGGTAGAAGGTGAGCGGGAAGTCGTCGGGCGGGAAGAGGGCGCAGAAGGTGACGGGCGTCGGGTACGCGTCGACCTCGGCCACCCAGCGGTCGTCCACCCCGAAGCCCTTGAGCTCGCGGCGCAGATAGGTGCCGAAGGGGTCGGCGCCGGTACGGGAGACGAGGGCGGTGCGGCGGCCGAGCCGGGCGGCGGCGACGGCCACGTTGGCCGGGGAGCCGCCGAGGAACTTGCCGAAGGTCTCGACCCGGTCGAGCCCGACCCCGGTCTGGAGCGGGTACAGGTCCACGCCGAGGCGCCCCATGGTGATCAGGTCGTACGGCTCCGTCTCCACGCGCCACCTCTCGCGTCCGGCTTCCGCACCCAGGTCTAGCCGTCCGCCCGGAGGCGTGTCAACGATATGTCCGGACATTCGGACGACAGGACCGACCGGATCGGACCGGACCGGCGTGCTTGACGCTGCTCTCGGGCCCCGGCGAAGGTGGCAGGCATGACGAAGCCGTCACCGCAGCCGTCCTCGCCCCTGTCCGCTTCCCCTTCCCCTTCCCTTTCCCCGTCTCCTTCGCCGTCCCGCATCCGGGTCGGCTCCGCCCCGGACTCCTGGGGGGTGTGGTTCCCCGACGATCCCCGGCAGGTGCCCTGGCAGCGCTTCCTCGACGAGGTGTCCGGCGCCGGCTACGAGTGGATCGAACTCGGCCCGTACGGCTATCTGCCCACCGATCCGGCCGTCCTGACGGAGGAGACGTCCCGACGCGGCCTGCGGGTCTCGGCGGGGACGGTCTTCACCGGCCTCCACCGCGGCCCCGAGGTCTGGGACCGCACCTGGGCGCACGTCGCCGAGAACGCGGCCCTGGCGCAGGCGATGGGCGCGGACCAGCTCGTCGTCATCCCGGCGTTCTGGCGGGACGACCGCACGGGCGAGGTCCTGGAGGACCGGACGCTCACCCCGGCCCAGTGGCGGGACCTGACCCGGCTGACCGAGCGCCTCGGCCGGGAGGTGCGTGAGCGGTACGGGCTGCGGATCGTCGTCCATCCGCATGCCGACACCCATCTGGACGGCGAGGAGAGCGTCACCCGGTTCCTCGACGCCACCGACCCGGACGCGGTCTCGCTCTGCCTGGACACCGGGCACTACGCGTACGCGGGCGGGGACAGCGTCAAGCTGATCGAGACGTACGGCGAGCGGATCGGCTACCTCCATCTCAAGCAGGTCGACCCGGAGGTCCTGGCCGGGGTGGTGGCCGAGGGGGTGCCGTTCGGGCCGGCCGTGGCGCGGGGCGTGATGTGCGAACCGCCGTCGGGGGTGCCCGCCCTCGCACCGGTGCTCGCCGCCGCGTCGGCGCTCGACGTGGACCTGTTCGCGATCGTCGAGCAGGACATGTACCCGTGCGAGCCGGACGTCCCGTACCCGATCGCGCTGCGCACCCGGCGCTTTCTTCGCTCCTGCGGCGTGTGACGGGCGCATACCTCCCTGACCAGGGGTGAGGCACGCGGACACGCCGAGGTCCTGTTGCGTCACTTCTGTCACGCGCGTCCCTTCGTCGTCACACATATCTCCGTTATGCGGGTTTTCCGTCACAGGCGCTCGACAGGCGCTCTCCTCCTGTCTGGGGCGGCCGTTGCAGGGGGCACAGGCTCAGTGATCGCCAACGCCCGCCCGCAGCGCCCCCGAACGGCACCCCCGCCGCCGCTGCGTGGTGAGCAGGGAGGTACCAGGCATGACGGACAAGAGGCTCTGGTCGTACAAGGACATCGCCGCGCACATCAAGGTGCAGCCCGACACGGTCCGCTCCTACCGGAAGCACGGACTGCTGCCGGCCCCCGACCAGGTGGAGTCGGGCAAGCCCTACTGGTACGCGGACACGATCCGCGCCTGGGTCGCGAGCCGCCCCGGCAACCGGGGCCGCCGCGACTGACCGCAAGCCTCGGCCGTGGCGAGGGCGCCGGGCCCCGGATCGTCCGGGGGCCCGGCGTCCCGCTTTCTCATCTGCCCAGCGAGACGGCCTCCCGGGGTGCCTCGGCCCCACCGGCTCCACCGGTCGCACCGGTCGCCCCGGACCCCTCGGCCGCCCCGTCCGACTCGCTGATCCCGAACCGGTCGTGGAAGCGGCGCAGCGGGCCCGGGGCCCACCAGGTGAGGCGGCCGGTCAGTTTCATCACGGAGGGGACGAGGAGGCTGCGGACCACCATGGCGTCCATGAGGACGGCGAGGGCGACGCCGAGGCCGAGCATCTTGGTGTTGGTGACGCGGGAGGTGCCTATGGCGACCATGACGACGGCGAGGATCACGGCGGCGGCGGTGATGAGGCCGCCGGTGTGGCGCAGGCCGAAGCGGACGGAGTGCTCGTGGTCGCCGGTGGTGTCGTACTCCTCCTTGATGCGGGAGAGCAGGAACACCCCGTAGTCCATGGAGAGTCCGAAGGCCACGCAGAACATGAGCACCGGCAGGGTGGTCTCGATGTCACCGGTGGGGGTGAAGCCGAGGAGGCCGGAGAGGTGCCCGTCCTGGAAGACCCAGACGACGGCCCCGAACATCGCCGTGAGGCTGAGGGCGTTGAGGACGACGGCCTGGACGGGGATGAGGACGCTGCCGGTGAGCAGGAAGACGAGGACCAGCGTGACGAGGACGATGATCGCCGCCGCCCAGGGCAGCCGCTCGGCGAGGGCGTCCTTGGAGTCGACGAGGACGGCGGCCTGCCCGGTGACGGAGGTCTCGAACGGGGCGGGCACGGACCGGAGTTCACCGACCGTCCGCTGGGCTTCGGCGCCGACGGCCTCCCCCTCGGGCACGACGGTGAAGTAGGCGTGGCCGCTGCCGGTGGTCACCGGTCCTTCTGCCCGTACGACGCCGTCGACGCCGGTGATCAGCTCGCGGTAGGCCGCGTACTGCGCGGGCGTGGCCGGGCCCTCGGCGAGGACGGTGATCCCGCCGCCGGGGTCGCCGGGGAAGCCGTCCCGCAGCTGGTCCTGGACGACCCGGGAGGAGGCGGTGGCGGGCAGCTGGCGGTCGTCGGCGGTGCCGAGCTGCACGCCGAGGAAGGGCAGTCCGAGGAGGACGAGCCCTGCGGTGGTGAGGACGGCGAAGACCGGCGCCCTGCGCATCACGAGCGCGGCCGCCCACGCCCAGCCGGCGCCTTCACGACCGCCGCCGCCGTATCCGCCTCCGTCTCGGCCGCCGTCTCCGTCTCCGTCGAGGGCATCGAGGGCATCGGGGGCGTCCTTGCCGTTACGGCCCCGGCGAAGGAGGCGCCGCAGGTCGAGGGCGTTGACCCGGGGGCCGAGCAGGACGAGGGCCGCCGGGAGCAGGGTGAGCGCGGCGGTCGCGGCGAGCAGGACCACGGCGATCCCGGCGTACGCGAAGGAGCGCAGGAAGTACTGCGGGAAGACCAGCATCGCGGCGAGCGAGACGGCGACGGTCAGGGCCGAGAAGAGCACCGTCCGGCCGGCTGTGCGCAGGGTGGTGCGCACGGCGGTGTACGTGTCGGCCCCGGCGGCGAGCTCCTCGCGGTAGCGGCGGACGACGAACAGGGCGTAGTCGATGGCGAGTCCGAGCCCCAGGGCCGTCGTCAGGTTCTGCGCGAAGACGGACACGTCCGTGAACTCGGTGATGCCGCGCAGGACCGCGTTGGTGCCGAGGATGGCGACGATGCCGACGCCGAGCGGCAGCAGGGCGGCGACGGCGCTGCCGAAGACCATGACGAGCAGGACGAGGGTGACGGGCAGGGCGATCAGCTCGGCCCGCAGCAGATCCTCCTGGATGACCACCTGCATCTCGTGGCGGACGGCGAGAGAGCCGCCGAGGGAGACCTCGACGGGGCCGTGCGCGCCCCGGTACTCGGGGGCGATCCGGTCGAGGACGGCGGCGGCGTCCTTCTCCTCACCGGCGATCCGGGCGGCGATGACGGCCTTCCGGCCGTCCTCGGAGCGGAGGGCGGGCGAGCCGGTCGACCAGTAGGAGCCGACGCCGTCGACGCCCGGTTCGGCGTCGAGCCGCTCGGCGAGCTCGCGGGCCTCGGCGGCGACCGCCGGGGCGTCGACGCCGGTCGGTCCCGCGTCGACGAGCAGGAGCAGATTGGGCTGGGAGCCGGGGAAGCGGCGCTCCAGGGCCTCCGTCGCGTACGTGGATTCGGCGGCCGGGTCCTCCCAGCCTCCGCTGCCCATCCGGTCGGCGACCCCGCCGCCGGCCAGCACGGCGAGGGCGGTGAGGACGAGTGCCACGAGGAGCGTGAGGCGCGGGCGAGCGGTCACGAACCGCGTCCACCCCCCGGCCCCACGCGCGCCCCCACCGGGCGGTGTCTTCTTGACTTCGGCCATGACGAGGTGTCCCCTTCACCTGACCCCTGTGCTCGCTTCCCGGCAGGTCACAGGGGTCGCCCATTGCCATAGACTGGCAAACACGAGCGATCACTCGCGTTTCTCAAGAATGCGAGTGACCTCTCGCATTTGTCAAACGTGTTGAGGAAGCTGGGGACAGTCATGTCCGACGACGTGTCCGACGACCTGGGTGGAGAAGTGTCCGGAGAGGCGTCAGGAGAGCCCAAGCCGCGCCGCCGCCAGGCGCGCGGTGAGCGCCGCATCGCGCAGCTGCTCCAGGCCGCCGCGAACGTCTTCTGCGCGAACGGCTACACGGCGGCGAGCACCAACGCGATCGCGCGCGAGGCCCATGTCTCGCCCGGCACGCTCTACCAGTACTTCCCGAACAAGGAGGCCATCGCGATAGAGCTCGGCGAGCGCCTCCTGCACGAGATGCGGGAGGCCCACGGCCAGGCGTTCACCGCGGCGAACCTCTCCCTGCCGCTGCCCGAGCTGCTCGACGCCGTCGTCGATCCGATGATCGAGTTCAACTGCCAGAACCCCGCCTTCCTCGCCCTCATGCACGGCTCCGAGGTGCCAGGCCGGATCGCCGAGGAGCACGACGCCCTCCACGTCTCGCTGCTCGCCCGGGTGCAGGACGTCCTCGCCCACTACGCCCCCGGGACACCCGCGGAGGACCGCGCCCGCGTCGCCGACATGGCCTTCGCGACCTTCAAGGGCGGCCTCGGGCTCGTGCTCGCCGCGCCCGAGGGGTCCGAGCGCGACGCGACGATCGTCGAGCTCAAGACCGTCCTCCTGCGCTATCTGGCCCCGCTGACCGAGGGGTCGAACACGGCGCCGCCGGTCACCACGTCTCGGACCCGCTGACGGAGCCCCCGGACCTGTCCGCCCCTCCCGACCCCTCCCCCGCCCCAGCTCCCGCCCCCGTCTTCACCCGCGCCCGCAGCTTCAGCGCGAGCAGCGGGAAGACGAGGACGGAGACCATCCCCGCCCCCACGAGCGCCGCCGCCTCGCCCGCCGTCAGCACCTTGTCGTCCACGCCGATGGTGGCGATCGCGACGACGAGCGGCAGCGCGGTGGAGCCGTACAGGACGAGCCCGGTCCGGTCCTCTCGGCCGAGGTCGCGCGGGGCGAGGAACCAGATCGGCCCGCCGCGCACCAGCAGGAACAGCAGCAGGAAGACCGGCAGCAGGAGCAGGGTCCTGCCGCCGTCGAGGAGCGAGTCCAGGTCGAACTCGATCCCGGTGACGACGAAGAAGACGGGGACGAGGAAGCCGAAGCCGACGCCCTCGATCTTCTCCAGGATCCGCGGGCCGGACTCGGGCGCGGCGCCCGTCAGCACGAGCCGGGTGACGAGTCCGGCCGCGAAGGCGCCGAGCAGCACGTCGAGCCCGAGGGCCGTCGACGCGCCGAGCATCAGGGCGAGCAGCAGGAAGACGAACCGGACCGCGAACTGGCCGCTGCTGTCCAGGGTCCTGGCGATGATCTTGGAGAACCACGGCGGGCGCGGCCGCAGCGCCCAGTAGACCGCCCCCGCCGTGAGCGCGGCGAAGACGGCGAGGAGCGCGGTCGACTCGCCGGCGCCGCGCCCGCTCAGGAGCAGCGCCATGGCGATGATCGGGCCGAACTCGCCGACCGCCCCGAAGGCCATGACGACCGAGCCGAACCTGCCGTGGAGGTCGCCCGCGTCCCGGAGCACCGGCAGGACGGTCCCGAGCGCGGTGCTGGTGAGCGCCACGCCGATGAAGACGCCCTTCGCGTATCCGCCGCCGAGCAGGATGCCGGCGGCGAGTCCGAGCACGAGGGCGATCAGCCAGGCCCGGACGGAGCGCCGGAGGGTGTCGCCGCGGACCTTGCCGAACTCGATCTCGTACCCCGCAAGGAAGATCAGCATGGTGAGGCCGAGTTCGGAGAGTCCGTCGATCAGCTCACTCGGACGGGCCCAGCCGAGGACGTCGGGGCCGATGAGGATGCCGAGCAGGATCTCGAAGATGACGAGGGGGACGGGGAGCTTCCGCCCGACCGCGTAGGCGAGCAGCGGCGCCAGGACGGCGATCGCCATGATCAGGATGAGCGTGGTCCCCGAATGCGACATATGGGGTATTTACCATAGGGTTCGGCGGGATGACCCGAAGACGGAGACAGCCCGCCTTCCGGGCCACGATCGAGGCTGCTCGCGCGCCATGACCGAGGCCGGCCGCGCGCCACGACCGGCCCTGACTGGAATTTATACCCCCTAGGGGTATAAATTGGTGGTGTACGGCTCTGACACCCACGAGGAGAACGCCATGTCCGCAGAGACGAAGACCGAGCTCACCACCGTCTACCACGTCAAGGGCATGACCTGCGGCCACTGCGAGGGCGCCGTCTCCGGTGAGATCTCCGAGCTGCCCGGCGTCTCCTCGGTCACGGCCGTCGCCGCCACCGGCCAGGTGACCGTCGTCTCCGCCGCCCCGCTCGACGAGGAGGCCGTGCGGGCCGCCGTCGACGAGGCCGGTTACGAGCTGGTCTGACCGCTCGCCTGCCACCACCCCGCAGGGCCGTACCGTAACCGGGTACGGCCCTGCTCTCGTTTGGAACCGCTCATGACGTCCACGATCACCGAGCTGACGATCGGTGGCATGACCTGTGCCTCCTGCGCCGCCCGTGTCGAGAAGAAACTCAACCGGATGGACGGGGTGACCGCGACGGTCAACTACGCCACCGAGAAGGCACGGGTCGAGCACCCCCCGGAGCTGGCGGTCGACGATCTGATCGCCACCGTCGTCAGGACCGGCTACACCGCTGAGGAACCCCCGCCCCCGGAGCCCGAGCCCGAGCCCGAGCGGCCCGCCCCCGATGGGCCCCGGCCCGAGCCCGCGGAGGACCCCCAGCTCGCCGCCCTCCGGCAGCGGCTCACCGTCACCGCCCTCCTCGCCGCCCCCGTCGTCCTGCTCGCCATGGTCCCGGCGCTCCAGTTCGACAACTGGCAGTGGCTCTCCCTCACGCTCGCCGCCCCCGCCGTCGTCTGGGGCGGGCTGCCCTTCCACCGGGCCGCCCGCACCAACCTCCGGCACGGCGCCGCCACCATGGACACCCTCGTCTCGGTTGGCACCCTCGCCGCCTTCGGCTGGTCGCTCTGGGCCCTCTTCCTCGGCGACGCGGGCATGCCCGGCATGCGGCACGGCTTCGACCTCACCGCCGACCGCTCCGACGGCACCTCCACGATCTACCTGGAGGTCGCGGCCGGAGTCGTCACCTTCATCCTGCTCGGCCGCTACCTGGAGGCCCGCGCCAAACGGAAGGCGGGCGCGGCGCTCCGGGCCCTGATGGAGCTCGGCGCGAAGGACGTGACCGTCCTGCGGCGCGGCACGGAGGTACGGATCCCGGTCACCGCGCTCCGGGCCGGCGACCTCTTCGTCGTACGGCCCGGGGAGAAGATCGCCACCGACGGCACCGTCACCGACGGCGCCTCCGCGGTCGACGCCTCCCTGCTCACCGGCGAGTCACTGCCGCTCGACGTCACCGGGGGCAGCGCCGTCACCGGCGGCTGCGTCAACGTCTCCGGCCGGCTCGTCGTCCGCGCCACCCGGGTCGGCGCCGACACCCAGCTCGCCCGGATGGCGAAGCTCGTCGAGGACGCCCAGAACGGCAAGGCCGAGGTGCAGCGGCTCGCCGACCGGATCTCCGCCGTGTTCGTCCCCGTGGTGCTCCTCATCGCGCTCGGCACCCTCGTCACCTGGCTGCTCGTCACCGACGACCCGACCGCCTCGTTCACCGCCGCCGTCGCCGTCCTGATCATCGCCTGCCCCTGCGCCCTCGGCCTCGCCACCCCGACCGCCCTCCTGGTCGGCACCGGCAGGGGCGCGCAGCTCGGCATCCTCATCAAGGGCCCCGAGGTCCTGGAGTCCACCCGCCGCGTCGACACGGTCGTCCTCGACAAGACCGGGACGGTCACCACCGGCCGGATGCGGCTGGCCGGCGTCCATGTGTACGGGGGGAAGTACGGCACCGACGGCACCGACGAGGTCCGGCTGCTGCGGCTCGCGGGCGCCCTGGAGCACTCCTCCGAGCACCCGGTGGCCCGCGCGGTCGCGGCCGGCGCCGCCGAGCGGTGCGGCCCGCTCCCCGTACCGAAGACCTTCGAGAACGTCCCCGGGCTCGGCGTACGCGGCTCGGTCGACGGCCATCTGGTCCTCGTCGGCCGCGCCGCCCTGCTCACGGCGGAAGGCGTGGAGGTCCCGGCGGGCGCCGCCGGGCCCGGCGCCGTCCACGTCGCCTGGGACGGGGTGGCCAGGGGCACCCTGACCGTCGCCGACACCGTCAAGGACACCAGCGCCGAGGCGGTCGCCCGGCTGCGCGGCCTGGGGCTGCGGCCCGTGCTGCTCACCGGGGACCACCGGGCGGTGGCGGAGGCGGTGGCCGCCGAGGTGGGCATCGGCGAGGTGATCGCGGAGGTGCTGCCCGAGGAGAAGGCCGAGGTGGTCCGGCGGCTCCAGGCGGAGGGCCGGACGGTCGCGATGGTGGGCGACGGCGTGAACGACGCCGCCGCGCTCGCCACCGCGGATCTCGGCCTGGCGATGGGGACGGGTACGGACGCGGCCATCGAGGCGAGCGATCTGACCCTGGTCCGGGGCGACCTGCGGGTCGCGGCCGACGCGATCCGGCTCTCCCGGCGGACCCTGGCGACGATCAGGGGAAACCTGGGCTGGGCCTTCGGCTACAACGTGGCCGCGCTGCCCCTCGCGGCGGCCGGACTGCTCAACCCGATGATCGCGGGCCTGGCCATGGCCCTTTCGTCCGTGTTCGTCGTCTCCAACAGCCTGCGGCTGCGGCGCTTCACGTGAATTCACCCACACGTGACGCACAGGACCTTCACAAGGAGATCTAGATCACAGATATTGGGGGGTAACCATCTGGGCTGTTCGCGAGTCTAAGTGGGCGATGCCGAGAACGTCTTGGGGGACGTTCATTGGGAGGTCTTGGGGGACGTCCCATTGGCAAGCGTTGGCCGGGGGACGTGCACCGGGGAGCTTTGAGCGGCCCTCCCGTACGTACGTACCCCGGCAGACCGCGTCGCGCCCGCCCCGCGCAGCTTCTGCTGACGCCCGGCAGACGCCCGGCCCGGATCCCGTGGGGGGAATCCGCTCCGGGATATGGGAAGCGCCCCGCCCGTCGACCCGTGGGGGGATCGACGGCGGGGCGCTTCCTTCTTTTTCAGGGCTCGCCGCCAGGGGCGCGCCCTCACTCACGGCGAAGCCGCTAGCGGGACTCGACCGGGACGAAGTCGCGGAGGACCTCGCCCGTGTAGATCTGGCGCGGGCGGCCGATGCGGGAGCCCGGCTCCTTGATCATCTCGTGCCACTGGGCGATCCAGCCGGGGAGCCGGCCGAGCGCGAAGAGCACGGTGAACATCTCGGTCGGGAAGCCCATCGCGCGGTAGATCAGACCCGTGTAGAAGTCCACGTTCGGGTAGAGGTTGCGCGAGACGAAGTACTCGTCGGAGAGCGCGTGCTCCTCCAGCTTCAGCGCGATGTCCAGCAGCTCGTCGGACTTGCCGAGGGCCGAGAGGACATCGTGCGCCGCCGCCTTGATGATCTTGGCGCGCGGGTCGAAGGACTTGTACACCCGGTGGCCGAAGCCCATCAGGCGGACGCCGTCCTCCTTGTTCTTCACCTTGCGGATGAAGGAGTCGACATCGCCGCCGTTGGCCTTGATGCCTTCCAGCATCTCCAGGACCGACTGGTTGGCGCCACCGTGCAGGGGACCCCAAAGGGCCGAGATGCCGGCGGAGATCGACGCGAACATGTTCGCCTGCGAGGAGCCGACCAGACGCACGGTGGACGTCGAGCAGTTCTGCTCGTGGTCCGCGTGCAGGATCAGCAGCTTGTCGAGCGCGGCGACGACGACCGGGTCCAGGTCGTACTCCTGCGCCGGCACCGAGAAGGTCATGCGCAGGAAGTTCTCGACGTACCCGAGGTCGTTGCGCGGGTAGACGAAGGGGTGGCCGATCGACTTCTTGTACGCGTACGCCGCGATCGTCGGCAGCTTCGCGAGCAGCCGGATCGTGGAGAGGTGGCGCTGCTCCTCGTCGAACGGGTTGTGGCTGTCCTGGTAGAACGTGGACAGCGCGGAGACCACCGACGACAGCATCGCCATCGGGTGGGCGTCCCGCGGGAAGCCGCGGAAGAAGTTCTTGACGTCCTCGTGGACCAGCGTGTGCTGCGTGATCTCGTTCTTGAAGGTCGCCAGCTCGTCGACCTTGGGCAGCTCACCGTTGATCAGCAGGTACGCCACCTCAAGGAAGGTGGAGCGCTCCGCCAGCTGCTCGATGGGGTAGCCGCGGTACCGCAGGATCCCCTGCTCACCATCGAGGTAGGTGATCGCGGATTTATAGGCGGCGGTGTTGCCGTATCCGCTGTCCAGGGTGACCAGACCGGTCTGGGCTCGGAGTTTCCCGATGTCGAAGCCCTTGTCGCCGACGGTGCTCTCGACCACCGGGTAGGTGTATTCACCGTCCGCGTACCGCAGTACTACAGAGTTGTCGCTCACGTCATCCCTCACCGACGTAGTGCCTCTTCTTCGAGGTGCCCTGACTGTCTCTACCATCCCCCATTTGGCTCAGGAGAGTGCACTCGGGGTCGACCATTGGGCCAATCGGCGGCACTCAGTGCCGCCAACCTTCATATCCTGCCCCCTTCGCCCCGGTTCCGGTAGTCCTCCGTGATCTTTCACACGAGGGTGCGACCTGTGAGCCGGAAGGCGAGTGCGGTAAAGCGTCTGCCCGCCGAGACGGTACGGACGGCCTGGGCGATCGCGCGGCGGGAGCCGACCAGGACGACCAGCTTCCGGGCCCGGGTCACGGCCGTGTAGAGCAGGTTCCGCTGGAGCATCATCCAGGCGCTCATGGTGACCGGGATCACCACCGCCGGATACTCGCTGCCCTGGGAGCGGTGGATGGTGACCGCGTACGCGTGGGCCAGCTCGTCCAGCTCGTCGAAGTCGTACGGCACCTCCTCTTCCTCGTCCGTCCGCACGGTCAGCCGCTGCTCGACCAGGTCCAGGGCGGTGACGACGCCGACGGTGCCGTTGAAGACCCCGTTGGCGCCCTTGTCGTAGTTGTTGCGGATCTGGGTGACCTTGTCGCCGACCCGGAAGACCCGGCCGCCGAACCGCTTCTCCGGCAGGTCCGGGCGGGCCGGGGTGATCGCCTGCTGGAGCAGCCCGTTGAGCGAGCCCGCGCCCGCCGGGCCCCGGTGCATGGGGGCGAGGACCTGGACGTCCCGGCGCGGGTCAAGCCCGAACTTGGCCGGGATCCGGCGGGCCGCGACGTCCACGGCGACCCGGGCGGCGTCCTCGGTCTCCTCCTCCGCGAAGAGGAAGAAGTCCGGCAGCCCCTCGGTCCTGGGCGGGACGCCGGCGTTGATCCGGTGCGCGTTGGTGACGACGCCGGACTCCTGGGCCTGCCGGAAGATCCGGGTCAGCCGGACCGCCGGTACGGGGCTTCCCGGCGCGAGCAGATCGCCGAGGACCTCACCCGCGCCCACCGACGGAAGCTGGTCGACGTCGCCCACGAGCAGCAGATGGGCGCCCGGCGCCACCGCCTTCACCAGCTTGTTCGCCAGGAGCAGGTCCAGCATGGAGGCCTCGTCGACCACGACCAGGTCGGCGTCGAGGGGCCGGTCCCGGTCGTAGGCCGCGTCGCCGCCCGGCTTCAGTTCGAGGAGCCGGTGGACGGTGGAGGCCTCGGCGCCGGTCAGCTCGGCGAGCCGCTTGGCGGCCCGTCCGGTGGGCGCGGCGAGGACGACCTTGGCCTTCTTCGCGCGGGCCAGCTCCACGATGGAGCGGACCGTGAACGACTTGCCGCAGCCGGGTCCGCCGGTGAGCACGGCGACCTTGCGGGTGAGGGCGAGCCGCACGGCCTCCTCCTGCTCGGGCGCGAGCGAGGCCCCGGTCCGGTCCGCGAGCCACGCGAGGGCCTTGTCCCAGGCCACGTCCCGGAAGCCGGCCATCCGGTCCTCGTCGGCACCGAGCAGCCGGCGGAGCTGCCCCGCGAGCGACAACTCGGCCCGGTGGAAGGGGATCAGGTACACGGCGGTGACGGGCATGCCCTCGGGGCCCGGCACCACCTCCCGTACGACCCCCTCGGGGTCCTCGGCCAGCTCGGCGAGGCACTCGATGACGAGCCCCGTGTCGACCTGGAGGAGTTTGACGGCGTCGGCGATCAACCGCTCCTCGGGCAGGAAGCAATGGCCCTGGTCGCTGGACTGAGACAGCGCGTACTGCAGTCCGGCCTTCACCCGGTCCGGGCTGTCGTGCGGTATCCCCACGGCCTGCGCGATCTTGTCGGCGGTGAGGAAGCCGATGCCCCAGACGTCGGCGGCGAGCCGGTAGGGCTGGTTCCGCACCACGGAGATCGAGGCGTCCCCGTACTTCTTGTAGATCCGGACCGCGATGGAGGTGGAGACGCCGACGCCCTGGAGGAAGACCATGACCTCCTTGATCGCCTTCTGCTCCTCCCAGGCGGCGGTGATGTTCTTGGTCCGCTTGGGGCCGAGGCCGGGAACCTCGATCAGCCGCGCGGGGGCCTCTTCGAGGATGTCCAGGGTGTCGAGCCCGAAGTGCGAGGTGATGCGGTCGGCGAAGACGGGCCCGATGCCCTTGATCAGACCGGAGCCGAGATAACGCCGGATGCCCTGGATGGTGGCGGGCAGGACGGTCGTGTAGTTGTCGACGGTGAACTGCTTGCCGTACTGCGCGTGCGAGCCCCAACGGCCCTCCATCCGCAGCGACTCCCCCGGCTGCGCCCCGAGCAACGCCCCCACCACGGTGAGCAGGTCCCCACCACCGCGCCCGGCGTCGACGCGGGCGACGGTGTAGCCGGTCTCCTCATTGGCGTAGGTGATCCGCTCAAGGACCCCTTCGAGCACGGCCGGTCCCGGCCCGCGACCTTCGTTGGACATGCCCCGAAGGTAGCGGGCCGGTCGGACAGCGTGCGCGGCCCGCGCGAACGCGGGTCACCGGCCCGCGCGCACGCGGCTCACCCCACGCGCCTCACAGGTCGTGCACCGTCCCCAGGACGGCCGGTCCGCAGCCCTCGGGCAGGTGGGCCGCGACCTCGGCGAACGCCTCACCGGCCGTCGCGAACCGGCCGTGGACCTCCTCCGCCCCGGCGCGGTTCGTCACCTCGTAGCCCCCTCCCCGGAGGGGATACACGGCGGGTACGTCCCTCGAATGGGGATATCCGACGCAGCGGCTCAACAGCAGGATTCCGTGGCTCACGCCGGGAAAGAGCTGCCGTAGCCGCGGCTGCGCGAAGGCCGCCCGGACCATCTCGGGCTCGATCACCTCCGGCCCGTACGACAGGACCGTGCGCCATTGGGCCGCCACGATCTCCGCGGCGCTCTGTGCGGGTGTCTCGTCGGTCACTCAGTCGCCTTTCCCTTTGGGCCTGCCGAGCTGGATCTCCGTGATCACCGAGGCCGCGGCCGCCGGGAACGCGCCGCGGGTGTCAGACCTCCAGGAACCTTTCCAGCGTCTCCTCCAGGACCTCCACGCCGTCCCTCGCCCACAGTTCGTCGTTGAAGAGCTCCACTTCGACCGGGCCCGGGTAGCCCGCCTTCTCGACCAGGTCCGCCCAGGCACGGAGGTCGATGCAGCCGGTGCCCAACTGGCCCCGGCCGTTGAGGACTCCCGCCGGGAGCGGGGTGGTCCAGTCGGCGAGTTGGAAGGAGTGGATGCGGCCGGCCGCGCCCGCGCGTTCCACCGCCGCCGGGGCCTGGTCGTCCCACCACAGGTGGTACGTGTCGACGGTGACGCCCACCTGCTCGGGCGGGAAGTGCTCGGCGATGGCCAGCGCCTGGTCCAGGGTGGAGATCGCGCACCGGTCGGAGGCGTACATCGGGTGGAGGGGTTCGATGGCGAGGCGGATGCCGCGTTCCCCCGCGTACGGGGCCAGTTCGCCGATCGCCTCCGCAATGCGCGCACGGGCCGACGGCAGGTCGGGGCAGGCGGGGGTGAGGCCGCCGGAGACCAGGACGAGGGTGTCGGTGCCGAGCGTCACCGCCTCGTCGATCGCCGCGCGGTTGTCCTCCTCCCAGCCGTCGGCGGTGAAGAAGCCGCCCCTGCAGAGGGTGGTGACCGAGAGGCCCGCCTCCCGGACCAGCGCGGCCGCCGCCTCCACCCCGTACTCCTGGACGGGCGCGCGCCACAGGCCCACCCCCGGGATGCCCAGGCGGACGCAGTGGGCTACGAGGTCGGGCAGGGTGAGCTGTTTGACCGTCATCTGGTTGACGGAGAAGCGGTCCAGGTTCACTGCGGGCCTCCGTACACCGTGAGGAGCGAGCGCATCCGGGCCTCCGCGAGCGCCGGGTCGGGGAACAGGCCGAGGCCGTCGGCGAGTTCGTACGCCCGCGCGAGGTGCGGGAGCGAGCGGGCGGACTGGAGTCCGCCGACCATCGTGAAGTGGTCCTGGTGGCCGGCCAGCCAGGCGAGGAGGACGACACCGGTCTTGTAGAAGCGGGTCGGGGTCTGGAAGAGGTGCCGGGAGAGGGCGACCGTCGGGTCCAGGATCGCGCGGAAGCCGTCGGCGTCTCCGGTGTCCAGGGTCCTGACAGCCTCCGCCGCCAGCGGGGCCAGCGGGTCGAAGATGCCGAGCAGGGCGTGGCTGAAGCCCTGCTCGTCGCCGGCGATCAGCTCCGGGTAGTGGAAGTCGTCGCCGGTGTAGCAGCGGACGCCTTCCGGGAGGCGGCGGCGGAGTTCGACCTCGCGGCGGGCGTCGAGGAGGGAGACCTTGATGCCGTCGACCTTGTCGGGGTGCGCGGCGATGACCTCAAGGAAGGTCTCGGTGGCGGTGTCGAGGTCGGCCGAGCCCCAGTACCCGTCGAGCGCCGGGTCGAACATCGGGCCGAGCCAGTGCAGGACGACGGGCTCGCTCGCTTGGCGCAGCAGGTGGCCGTACAGGTCGAGGTAGTCCTCGGGTCCGGAAGCGGCGGCGGCGAGGGCGCGGGAGGCCATCAGGACGGCCTGGGAGCCGGTGTCCTCGACGAGGGCGAGCTGCTCCTCGTACGCCTTGCGGACGGCCGGCAGGTCGGCGGGGCCCGTGAGCTGGTCGGTGCCGACGCCGCAGGCGATCCGGCCGCCGACGCTCCTGGCCTCCGCCGCGGACCTGCGGATCAGTTCGGCGGCGCCCGCCCAGTCGAGGCCCATGCCGCGCTGGGCGGTGTCCATGGCCTCCGCGACGCCGAGGCCGTGGGACCAGAGGTGGCGGCGGAAGGCGAGGGTGGCGTCCCAGTCGACGGCCGCCGGGGAGTCGGGGGTGGTGTCGGCGTAGGGGTCGGCGACGACGTGGGCGGCGGAGAAGACCGTACGGGAGGCCAGGGCGCCGCTCGTGGTGAGCGCGAGGGGCTCGGCGCGCGGCGCGTACTCCCGTACGCCTCCGTCGGGTCCGGGCAGACGGATCACAGGGACACCTCGGGGACGTCGAGGCGGCGGCCCTCGGCGGCGGACCTCAGGCCCAGCTCGGCGAGCTGGACGCCGCGGGCGCCGGCGAGGAGGTCCCAGTGGTACGGCTCGCCGAGGGCGACGTGCCGCAGGAACAGTTCCCACTGGGCCTTGAAGCCGTTGGCGAACTCGGCGTTGTCGGGGACCTCCTGCCACTGGTCGCGGAAGGACTCGGTGACCGGGATGTCCGGGTTCCAGACGGGCTTGGGGGTGGCCGAGCGGTGCTGGACGCGGCAGCCGCGCAGCCCGGCGACGGCGGAGCCGTGGGTGCCGTCGACCTGGAACTCGACGAGTTCGTCGCGGTTGACGCGGACCGTCCAGGAGGAGTTGATCTGGGCGACGGTGCCGCCCTCCAGCTGGAAGATGCCGTACGCGGCGTCGTCGGCGGTGGCCTCGTACGGCTTGCCCTGCTCGTCCCAGCGGCGCGGGACGTGGGTGGCGACGTGGGCGCTGACGGAGGTGACGCGGCCGAACAGCTCGTGGAGCACGTACTCCCAGTGCGGGAACATGTCGACGACGATGCCGCCGCCGTCCTCGGCGCGGTAGTTCCAGCTGGGGCGCTGGGCGTCCTGCCAGTCGCCCTCGAAGACCCAGTAGCCGAACTCGCCGCGTACGGACAGGATCTCGCCGAAGAAGCCGCCGTCGATGAGGCGCTTGAGCTTGAGCAGGCCCGGCAGGAACAGCTTGTCCTGGACGACGCCGTGCTTGACGCCCTTCGCGGAGGCGAGGCGGGCGAGGTCGAGGGCGCCCGCGAGGTCGGCGGCGGTGGGCTTCTCCGTGTAGATGTGCTTGCCGGCGGCGATGGCCTTGGTGAGCGCGTCGACGCGGGCGGACGTGACCTGGGCGTCGAAGTAGATGTCGATGCTGTCGTCGGCGAGGACGGCGTCGAGGTCGGTGGACCACTCGGTGAGGCCGTGGCGCTCGGCGAGCGCGCGCAGGGCGGGCTCGCGGCGGCCGACGAGGACGGGCTCGGGCCAGAGGGTCTCGCCGTTGCCGAGGTCGAGGCCGCCCTGTTCGCGCAGGGCGAGGATCGAGCGGACGAGGTGCTGGCGGTATCCCATGCGTCCCGTGACGCCGTTCATGGCGATGCGGACTGTCCTGCGTGTCACGAAAGGTTCCTCTCCCGGTTGTGCCGCGCCCCACGGATCATCCATAGAAAGCGCTTTCCATCGAGGATGACGCTAGCCTGCCGACATCGCCGTCGACAAGGGCCCCGGAGGTACGCGCACGATGCTGGAGGTACGCACACGATGACCGTCACCCTGGCGGACGTGGCCGCCCGCGCCCGGGTCTCCCCCGCGACCGTCTCCCGCGTCCTCAACGGCAACTACCCGGTCGCCGAGTCGACCCGGGAACGGGTCCTGCGGGCGGTGGACGAGCTGGACTACGTCCTCAACGGCCCCGCGAGCTCCCTCGCCGCCGCCACCTCCGACCTGGTCGGCGTCCTCGTCAACGACATCGCCGACCCCTTCTTCGGGATCATGGCGAGCGCGGCGCAGAGCGCGATCGGGGAGGGCGCGTCGGGGCGGGGCGGCGGCGAGAAACTCGCCGTCGTCTGCAACACCGGCGGCTCCCCCGCGCGCGAGCTGACCTACCTCACCCTGCTCCAGCGGCAGCGGGCCGCGGCCGTGATCCTCATGGGCGGCGCCCTGGAGGACCCCGCGCACCTGGCGGCGACGGCCGGCAAACTCGCCAGGCTGGCGGAGGCGGGGACCCGGGTCGTGCTGTGCGGGCGCCCGCCGGTGCCGGGCGACGCGAACGCGGCGGCGCTCGCCTTCGACAACAGGACCGGCGCGCGGCGCCTCACCGAGCACCTGCTCGGACTCGGCCACCGGCGCATCGGGTACGCGGCCGGGCCCGCCGACCGGACCACGACCCGGCACCGCCTCGAAGGCCACCGGGCGGCGCTCGCGGAGGCGGGGATCGCGGAGGGGCCGACGGTCCACGGCGCGTACGACCGGCAGGCGGGCTACGAGGCCACGGCCGGGCTCCTCGCCCGCGACCCGGACCTGACGGCGGTCGTCGCCGCCAACGACACGGTGGCCCTCGGCGTCTGCGCGGCCCTGCGGGAACGGGGCCTCGACATCCCGGGCGACGTGTCCGTGGCGGGCTTCGACGACCTGCCGTTCTCGGTGGACGCGGTCCCGGCCCTGACGACCGTACGACTCCCGCTCCACGAGGCGGGCATCCGCGCGGGCCGCCTGGCGATGGGCACGGAGGAACCTCCGCCGGGCGGCGTAGAGACGGTCCCGGGGGAGCTGGTGGTACGGGGGTCGACGGGGCGGCCGCGGGGGTAGGAGGGCGCTACGGCGGGTGCTACCCCGGGGCCGCCACCCCGGGCGTGACCGCATACGGAGACCGATGGTCTCTCCGCGCCGGGGGCTGATCCGCCTCCCCCTCGACCGTCAGCCCCGTCGGCCCCGTCAGCCCCGTCAGCGCGTCGATCCCGTCAGCCCCGTCGGCCCGTCGATCCCGTCAGCCCGCCCACCCCGCCAGCCCCGTCGCCGCGAGCACCGCCTCCACCGTCTCCTCCACCGTCTGGTCCGCGTTGTCGATCCAGACGCCCTCGCCGGACAGTTCGGCGCGCATCGCCGCGTCCAGGAACGACCAGTTCGTCGTCAGGCGCTTGTGGCGGGCGTTGTTGCGTTCCCAGGCCTTGTCCGGGCCGGGGGCGAGGAACACCGTGTGGAGCGGGCCCGCCTTCAGGTGGGCGCGGTAGAAGTCCAGGTGGGAGCGGCGTACGACCACGTCGTCGAGCACCGGGAGGAAGCCGGCCGCGGTGAAGCTGTCCGCGAGGAGGCAGGCGTTGCGGGCGCGCAGCAGGATCTGGCGGTCCGCCTCCGGGTCGCCGTCCGGGGTGGGCCAGTGGCAGCCCTGGACGATCAGCTCCTGGAGGTGGTCGACCTCGATGTGCGCCGAGCGGGCGAAGCGGGCCGCGAGGGCCGCCGCGACGGTCGACTTGCCGCTGCCGGGGATGCCGGCGAGCAGGACGGCGCCGGGGGCGGGCTCGGGCGCGTCGACGGTGAGGTGCGCGAAGGTCATACGGGCCTTTCCTCGCGGGCGGGACCGGACGACGGTACGGCCACGGGCTCCTCGGCCGCCACGGGATTCCCGGGTGCGATTCGTGCGCGGGTCCTTGACCTGGCAGTTACTTTCGGGCTATCCGTGACTCCTTGGAAGTTTCCTTCAGCGGGAGGCTTCCCGGCAATCCGACAACCTCGCACGGCCGGAAGGAGCATCAGTGCACCACCGCGCCCCCGTCCCCTCCCGACGCACCCTCCTCACGGTGACCGCCGCAGCCGCCGCGGCCACCGTCACCGGAGTGAGCACCCCCGCCCACGCCGACCAGGAGCGGCACGACGACAGGAAGCTCCGGCGGATCATCGACCGCATGTCCCTCGCGGAGAAGGTCGGCCAGCTCTTCGTGATGCGGGTGTACGGCCACTCCGCGACCGCCCCGGACCAGGCCGACATCGACGCCAACATGGCGGAGATCGGCGTCCGTACGGCCGCCGAACTGGTCGAGCGCTACCACGTGGGCGGGGTCATCTACTTCGCCTGGGCCCACAACACCCGCGCCCCGCAGCAGATCGCCGAGCTCTCCAACGGCATCCAGCAGGCGGCGCTCGCGCAGCCCACCCCGGTCCCGGTGCTCATCTCCACCGACCAGGAGCACGGCATCGTCTGCCGGGTCGGCGAGCCCGCGACCCTGGTGCCGGGGGCGATGGCCCTCGGCGCGGGCGGCTCGCACGCGGACGCCCGCCGGGCGGCGCAGATCGCGGGCGCCGAACTCGCGGCCGTCGGCATCCGGCAGAACTACGCCCCGGTCGCGGACGTCAACGTCAACCCGGCCAACCCGGTCATCGGCGTCCGTTCCTTCGGCTCCGACCCGGCGGCGGTCGCCGGGCTCGTCGCCGCGCAGGTCAAGGGGTACCAGCGGGCCGGGGTCGCGGCCACCTCCAAGCACTTCCCGGGACACGGCGACACGGCCGTCGACAGCCACTACGGACTGCCGACGATCACCCACACCCGGGCGCAGTGGGCGGAGCTCGACGCCCCGCCCTTCCGGTCCGCGATCGCCGCCGGGATCGACTCGATCATGACCGCGCACATCGTGGTCCCGGCGCTCGACCCCAGCGAGGACCCGGCGACCCTCTCCCGGCCCATCCTCACCGGCATCCTGCGCGAACGGCTCGGTTACGACGGGGTGGTGGTCACCGACTCGCTCGCCATGGAGGGGGTGCGCACCAAGTACGGGGACGACCGCGTCCCGGTGCTCGCGCTGAAGGCCGGGGTGGACCAGCTGCTCAACCCGCCGAAGCTCGACGTGGCGTGGAACGCGGTCCTGAGGGCGGTCAGGGACGGCGAGCTGACGGAGGAGCGGCTCGACGAATCGATCCTGCGGATCCTGCGGCTGAAGTCGAAGCTCGGTCTGTTCCGGAACGCGTACGTGTCCCGGGCCGGCGTCGAGCGGGTGGTCGGCTCCGCCGCCCATCTCGCGCAGGCCGACCGGATCGCCGAGAGCACCACGACCCTGCTCCTCAACGAGGGCGGGTTCCTGCCGCTCAGCCCGGCCTCGCACCCCTCGGTCCTCGTCGTCGGCGCCGACCCGGCCTCGCCGTCCGGGACCACGGGGCCGCCCACCACCACCCTGGCGGCGACCCTGAGGGAACTCGGGTTCACCGCGACCGCGCTCTCCACCGGGATCACCCCGACGGCGGCGAGGATCGAGGAGGCGGTGGCGGCGGCCGCGGGCAAGGACGTGGTCGTCGTCGGCACGTACAACGTCACCGCGGCCAGCCCGCAGCGCACGCTCGTCGCGCGGCTCGTCGCGACCGGGGTGCCCGTCGTGACGATCGCGATCCGCAACCCGTACGACATCGCCAGGATCGGCGGCCAGCGGGCGACGCTCGCCACCTACTCCTGGACCGATGTCGAACTCCGGGCCGCCGTACGGGTCCTGGCGGGCCGGGCGCAGCCGAGGGGGCGGCTCCCGGTCCCGGTCCAGGACGCGGCCGACCCGGCGAAGGTGCTCTATCCGGTCGGCCACGGGCTTTCGTACCGCTGACGGACGAGGGGGGTGTGCCCGGTCGACCGGGCACACCCCCCTCACCATGCAAGGCGGTTAAGGCCGTACGCCGTGCTCCCGGGTCACGTCCTCGTCGACCGGCTTGTCGAGACGGGCGTCGAAGCGGGCCAGCGGCTGCGCCGCCTGGACGGCTGGGGCGGGGACGCCGGCCCACGCCAGGATGCGGGCGGTGGCCTTCTCGCGCTCGGCGTCGGCGAGCCCGGCGACGTTCGCGCCGTGGTTGGCGCCCGGCGCGGTGTAGACGTAGCTGTCGCGCGCGCCCTTGCCGAGGCGGAACGGCTCGGCGCTCCACGGGTCGTTCTGGCCGTTGACGAAGAGCATCTGGTGCGCGTTCTTCCGGACCCAGTTGTCGACGTCCCGCATGACCTGCGGCTGGAACCTCATCGGGATCGAGCTCGGCACGAAGTTCCGGGCCGGCTGGTAGCCGTAACGGCTGAGACCCGCGAGGTGCGGCTGCTGGATGGTGGGCGAGCCGAGCTGGGTCGCCGCCTGGTAGTAGTACGGCGTGTAGTACTCCAGGCCCTGGTCGGTGTAGGCGGCCCAGCCGGAGTAGGCGTCGATCGTCTCGTAGACGGTGTCGTCGCTCGCGGTCGCGGCGTCCGGGATCTGGTCGCAGACGCCCTCGCCGTAGTACTGCCAGAAGCCCCAGACGAAGTCGAGGACGACGGCCTCGTAGGCCTTGTCGAGCGTGCCGACCGTGTTGAAGGTGGCGCCTTCGGACTCGGCCCACTCCTTGTACTTCTTCTGCAGGGGCTCGCGGCGGACGAGGGCCTCGCGCTGCATGCCGTTCAGGCGGTCGCGGCACTCCTGGGTGCCGACGTTCGCGAAGAAGCGGTCGTAGGCCGAGTCCTCGTTGTTCACCACGTCGTTCGGGGCGACGTACGCGACGACGCCGTCCATGTCACGCGGGTAGAAGCGCTCGTAGTAGGTGGCGGTCATGCCGCCCTTCGAGCCGCCGGTGGACAGCCACTTCTTGCCGTAGATCTTCTTGAGGGCGGTGAAGATCCGGTGCTGGTCGCTGGCCGCCTGCCAGATGTCGAGCTTGGACCAGTCGGCCGGCGCCGGGCGGGACGGCGTGAAGAAACGGTACTCCATGGAGATCTGGTTGCCGTCGACGATCCGGGTCGGCTCGGCCCGGCTCGGAGTGGTGCTCAGGCCGTAGCCGCTGGTGCGGAAGACGGTGGGGCGGTCCGTGTCCTTGTGGAGGACGGAGATCCGCTGCTGGAAGGTGCCCGCCCACGGGCGTCGGTGGTCGATCGGCTGCTCGTAGTTCAGGACGAGGAAGCGGTAGCCGGCGTACGGCTTCTCCTCGATCAGGCTCATCCCGGGAATCGCCAGGAGCCGGTCCTTGATGTCCGTGCTCTGTGTGTCCGTGCTCTGCGTGTCCGTGCTCTGCGAGTCGGCGACGGACGTGGTGCGGTCGGTCTCCGTGTCCGCGGCGGTGGCCACGCCCGTGGAGCCGACGGTGCCTATGAGCACCGAGAGCGACACCAGCCATCTGAGCGACTTGCGCATTCGTCCTCCCCATGGTTCACAACGGTGTCGCGAACCTAGCGGGGGCAACGTGTGGACCGCCAGACCCAGTTGGTCCTTACCCTTGGACTTATCCGCACATCAGCACAGGATCCAGCCCGTGGAAGTGCCCCGCCCGGCCACCGAACCGGTCGCGCGGACACAGCGGTTGAGCGCGTGGACGGTCACGGGCCCGGCCTGCCGGTCGAACCGTCCGGAGCGGACGGCGGGCCGGGCGCCGCGCGGTTGGAGCGAGACGGCCATCGGTCGGCGGGCGCCGGGCTGCTTGGCGACGGTGACGGCGCAGGCGTAGTGGCGGGTCTTGTAGAGGCGCAGCTCGCCGGTGGCGAAGACGATGGTCCTGGCGGGGCGGCCGTGGCAGACGGAGGCGGCGTCGGCGGTCCCGGCGCCCGGCCCGGGGCCGGGGAGCACGAGCAGGGCGAGGGCCCCGAGGAGCGGGGCGAGGACATGGGCGAGCAGCCGTCGGCCACGTCGTGCGTTCTGCGTGTCCGTGGGCATGCGGGGTCCCCTCCCGAGTGGATCGGCGTACGGGCGTACGGGCGTACGACGCGCCCGACCCCGGAACGGTTGCCTCCGGGCCCGCATGCCTACGCGAAGGCGATGAGGAGCAGGAAGAGGAAGAAGCCCTCGGCGCCGAGCTGGGTCCGGAGGGCCACCCGGCGGACGCCGGGGCGGGACGTCCTCCGCAGGGTGACGAAGGCCGCGAGAGCGATCACCAGGCTCGCGGCGTACAGGAACCCGGGGGCGCCGTCGCAGTCCGTCCCGTGGGCGAGGCAGCTGGCGGTGTTCTCCCGGCTGAGCACCAGGAGGCCGGCGAGCAGGCTCGCGGGCAGGAGCAGCCCGGCCCCGATCCTGGACCGCCTCCGCAGACGCGCGCCCTCGACGTCCGGCGGGGTGATGGGGACGGGGGAGGCGGCGCGGGCACGGGTCTGGTGGCTCATGCCCCGATCCAAGCAACGGGCCGGGGGCGGGACATCCGCCGGGGTACTCATCCCGCCGGGCGGCCCGTACTCACACCCCGCCCCCTCCCGTCACACCCGCTCCGTCTGCGTCTCCGGCTCCGGCTCCCCGATGAAGGTGCTCCAGAGGGCCGCGTACCGGCCGCCCAGGGCGAGCAGCTCCTCGTGGGTGCCGTCCTCCGCGACCCGGCCGTGGTCCATGACGACCACCCGGTCCGCGCGGGCCGCCGTGGTCAGGCGGTGGGCGACGACCAGGGTCGTACGGCGGCCGGCGAGGCGGTCGGTGGCCTGGTTGACCTGGGCCTCGGTGGCCAGGTCCAGGGCCGCCGTGGCCTCGTCGAGGAGCAGCACGTCCGGGTCGACGAGTTCGGCGCGGGCGAGGGCGATCAGCTGGCGCTGCCCGGCGGAGAGGTTGCGGCCCCGCTCGGCGACCTCGTGGAGGTAGCCGCCGTCGAGGGTCGCGATCATGTCGTGGGCGCCGACCGCGCGGGCCGCCGCCTCCACCTCGGCGTCGGTCGCCCCGGGACGCCCGTACGCGATGGCGTCCCGGACCGTCCCCGCGAAGAGGTACGCCTCCTGCGGGACGACGCCGAGCCGGTGCCGGTACGCGGTGAGGTCGAGGTCCCGCAGGTCGGTGCCGTCGGCGGTGACCCGGCCGCCCGTCGGGTCGTAGAACCGGGCGACCAGCTTGACCAGGGTCGACTTGCCCGCGCCGGTCTCACCGACGAAGGCGACGGTCTGTCCGGCCGGGATGCGCAGGTCGATACCGGTGAGGGCGGTCTCCTTCTTCGTGGTGCCGTCCTCTCCCCCGTACGCGAAGGAGACGTCCTCGAAGGCGATCTCGCCGCGCAGCGACCGCACGTCGAGGGGCTTGTCGGGGGCGGCCGTCGACGTCGGCTCCTGGAGGAGTTCCTGCATCCGCTTCAGCGAGACGGCGGCCTGCTGGTAGCCGTCGAAGACCTGGGAGAGCTGCTGCACGGGGGCGAAGAACAGGTCGATGTAGAGCAGGTAGGCGACGAGCGCGCCGGTGGTGAGCGTGCCCGCCTCGATCCGGTTCGCGCCGACGATCATGACGGCGGCGGCAGCGACCGAGGACAGCAGCGTCACGAACGGGAAGTAGATCGAGATCAGCCACTGGCCCCGGACGCGCGCCTCCCGGTAGGAGTCGCTGCGCTCGGTGAACCGGGCCGCGCCCGACCGCTCGCGGCGGAAGGCCTGCACGATCCGGAGGCCGGAGACCGACTCCTGGAGGTCGCCGTTGACGACGCTGATCCGCTCGCGCGCCAGCTCGTACGCCTTCACGCTGGAGCGGCGGAAGAAGTACGTGGCGACGGCGAGGACCGGCAGGGTCGCGAAGACGACCAGGGCGAGCTGGAGATCGAGCACGAGCAGCGCGACCATGATCCCGAAGAAGGTCACGACGGAGACGAAGGCGGTGACCAGGCCCGTCTGGAGGAACGTGGACAGGGCGTCCACGTCCGTCGTCATCCGGGTCATGATCCGGCCGGTGAGCTCGCGCTCGTAGTAGTCGAGGCCGAGCCGCTGGAGCTGGGCGAAGATCTTCAGGCGCAGGGCGTAGAGGACCCGCTCGCCGGTGCGGCCGGTCATCCGGGTTTCCGCGGTCTGCGCCACCCACTGCACGAGCACGGTGACCAGGGCGAGGACGGAGGCGGCCCAGACGGCGCCGATCGCGAGCCGGTTCACGCCCTCGTCGATGCCGTGCCGGATCAGTACGGGAAGCAGCAGGCCGGCGCCGGCGTCGAGGGCGACGAGGCCGAGGCTGATGAGCAGGGGGAGGCCGAAGCCGCGCAGGAGCCGGCGCAGCCCGTAGGCGTCCTCGGGCGAGACGGCGCGGGCCTCGTCGACGTCGGGGGTGTCGACGGCCGGCGGGAGGGCCTCGACGGCGGCGAGCAGTTCGGGGGTGGCTCCGGGGGCGGCGCTCTCCTGGTCGGCGGCCTCGTCCCGTACCCACAGGGTGGGGGTGATGCCCCGCTCGGCGTCGAACTCCGCGTCCAGCTCGGCCCGCAGGGTGCGGTCCTCGGGGACTTCGGGCGGGGTGATGTGGCCGGGCGAGACGGCGCCGAGCTCCTCGGGGTCGGTGAGGAGGCGGCGGAAGAGCGGGGAGCGCTCCTCCAGTTCCGCGTGGGTGCCGATGTCGGCGAGCCGGCCGTCGTCGAGGACGGCGATGCGGTCGGCGAGGTTGAGGGTGGAGCGGCGGTGGGCGATGAGCAGGGTCGTACGGCCCGCCATCACCGACTTCAGGGCCTCGTGGATCTCGTGCTCGACCTTGGCGTCGACGGCGGAGGTGGCGTCGTCGAGGAGGAGGAGCCGGGGGTCGGTGAGGATCGCGCGGGCGAGCGCGACGCGCTGGCGCTGGCCGCCGGAGAGGGTGAGGCCGTGCTCGCCGACCTTGGTGTCGTACCCCTCGGGCAGTTCGGCGATGAACCGGTCGGCCTGGGCGGCGCGGGCGGCGGTCTCGATCTGCTCCTGGGTGGCGTCCGGGAGGCCGTACGCGATGTTGGCGCGGACGGTGTCGGAGAAGAGGAAGGAGTCCTCGGGGACGAGGCCGATGGCGGCGCGCAGCGAGTCGAGGGTGAGGGTGCGGACGTCGTGGCCGCCGACGAGGACGGCGCCGTGGGAGACGTCGTAGAAGCGGGGCAGGAGGAGGGAGACGGTGGACTTGCCGGAGCCGGAGGAGCCGACGACGGCGACGGTCTCACCGGGCCGTATGTCGAGCGAGAAGCCGTCGAGTACGGGCCGGCCGTCCTCGTAGGCGAAGGACACGTCGTCGAACTCGACGGTGGCGGGGGCGTCGGCGGGGAGTTCCTTGGTGCCGTCCTGGATGACCGGCTCGGTGTCGACGAGGTCGAGGACCCGGTCGACGCCGGCGCGGGCCTGCTGGCCGACGGTGAGGACCATGGCGAGCATGCGGACCGGGCCGACGAGGGAGGCCAGGTAGGCGGAGAAGGCGACGAAGGTGCCGAGGGTGATCTGGCCGCGGTAGGCGAGCCAGCCGCCGAGGGCGAGGACGGCGACCTGGCCGAGGGCGGGGACGGCCTGGAGGGCGGGGGTGTACCGCGAGTTCAGCCGGACCGTCCGCAGCCGGCCGGCGAACAGCTTCCGCCCGGCCTCGCGGATCTTGCCGGTCTCCTGGTCCTCCTGGCCGAAGCCCTTGACGACCCGGACGCCGGTCACGGCCCCGTCGACGACCCCGGCGACGACGGCGGCCTGCTGCTGCGCGTGCCAGGTGGCGGGGTGGAGGCGGGTACGGCTGCGCTTGGCGATGAACCAGAGCGCGGGGGCGACGGCGAGGGCGACGAGGGTCAGCGGGATCGACAGCCAGGCCATGACGACGAGCGAGATGAGGAAGAGCAGCACGTTCCCGACCGTCATCGGGAGCATGAAGAGAAGGCCCTGGATCAGCTGGAGGTCGCTGGTGGCCCGGCCGACGACCTGCCCGGTGGACAGCTCGTCCTGCCGCCGCCCGTCGAGCCGGGTGATGGTGGCGTACATGTCGGTACGCAGATCGTGCTGGACGTCGAGCGCGAGGCGGCCGCCGTAGTAGCGGCGGACGTAGGTGAGGACGTAGACGAGGACGGCGGCGCCGATGAGGAGGCCGGTCCAGGTGCCGAGGTCCCGGGTCTTCGTCCCGATGACGTCGTCGATGATCACCTTGGTGACGAGCGGCACGAGGGCGAGCACGGCCATACCGAGCAGGGAGGACCCGAGCGCGAGCAGCGTGTTCGCCCGGTAACGCCATGCGTACCCGGCCAGCCTCCGCGCCCAGCCCTGCTGTTCCCGCGCCTGATCCCGCGCCGGTTCCCGCGCCTGTTTCTGCCCCACCGCCGCCACGAATGGCCTCCCGTCCGTCCTGCTCTGCCGGAAGGCCCAACACGCCTGGGCTGCGATTTCATCCCGCCGCAACAAAGACGGGGCTTTGGTCCTAGGCCGTCCCGGGCGGGGCGACCCACTCGGTGGGCTGCCCCGTGACGCGGGCGATGGTGTCGAAGTCACGGTCGTAGTGGAGGAGCGTGAGACCCGACAGCTCGGCGCTGGCCGCGACGAGAAGGTCGACGGGTCCGGCACTGCGGTGTTCACCCTGGTTGGTCAGCATGTGCTGGACGCGGCGGGCGCGGGAGTAGACGCCGTCGGGGACGGCGGTCCAGTTGAAGAGCTTCGCCAGCAGGTCTTCCTTGACGAGCCGGTCGTTGGCGGACTGGGCCGAGTAGAGGATCTCCAGCTCGGTGAGGTCACAGAGGCCGATGACGCCTTCGGCCGCGAACTTCCGCCACTCGTCCTGCACGTGTTTCCTGGCGATGATCCGAACGGCGGCGGAGGTGTCGACGAGGTAGGTGAGGTGGCTCATCGACGGTAGTTCGCCTTGTCCATGAGGATGGTGAGGTGGCTCATCGACGGTAGTTCGCCTTGTCCATGAGGATGTCGAAGTCGCCTCGCTCGCCCATCTCCGTGAGCTGTTCCAGCGCCCGCAGCCGCTCGTGCCGCCGCGCGACCTCCCGCAGGGCCGCGTTGACGGTGTCCTTCTTCGTCTTCGTGCCCAGTATTTCCGCCGCCTCGGCGAGGGCCAGATCGTCGACTTCCACGTACAGGTTCGACATGGCAAATCCTCCCTATGTCAGAGACATAAGGAGGATATGCATGCGCGGAAGGGCACGGCAAACCCCGTTCACTCGCAGGTGTCCGCTCGCACACGCGCAGGGTCAGTCAGTCCCGTAGAGGAGCAGGAATACAGCCGTGCAGGCGGTGAGGGAGAAACCCGCCGTGCTCGCGGCGGCGAGCCGTCGCCTGCCGCGGGCCTTCGTGGGGTCGCGGAAGGTCGCCCAGGCGCCGTGGGCGAGGAACAGGCCGAACAGTGCGGCACCCGCGAGCGTCAGGCGGGGGCTGAAGGACCAGCTCAGGTAGGCGAGCAGCGACAGGCCTGCGAGCAGGGCGCAGGCGAGTGCGGTGAGGATCAGTTCGGCGACGACCTCGCCGACCGTTTCGAGCAGGAACTCCTTGATGCCTTTCGCCGCTTTGCGGACGACTCTCACGGCGGTCCCCTTCCCTCGCGTCGACACGGCCCCGCGCGGGCCCCCTGGGGAGAGGACCCGCGCGGGGGCGGGAGGGTTGCGCCGGGCTCGGGCCGGTCAGAGGTGCGTCGGTTCGAACATCCTCAGGAGGGCCGGGAGGACCACGACCGACGGGCCCGGGGTTGTCAGGGCCTTCGTCAGGTCCGTCGTCAGGGTTTCCGGGGTGGTCAGGGTGGCCGGGACGCCGAAGGACTCCGACAGGGCGACGAAGTCCGGGCGGGTGAGTTCGGTGGCCGTGGCCTCGCCGAAGGCGCCCGTCATGTACTCGCGCAGGATGCCGTAGCCGCCGTCGTCGACGATCAGCCAGGTCACGTCGAGGCCGTACTGCTTCGCCGTCGCCAGCTCCGCGATCGAGTACATCGCGCCGCCGTCGCCGGAGACCGCGAGGACCGGCTGCGACGGGTCCGCCGCCGCCGCGCCGAGCGCGGCCGGGAAGCCGTAGCCGAGGCCGCCGGCGCCCTGGGCGGAGTGCATGGTGTTCGGGTGCCGGGCGTCGAAGGCCGACCACGCCCAGTACGCCAGGATCGTCATGTCCCAGAAGCTGGGGGCCCGGTCCGGGAGCGCCTCCCGTACCGCCGCGACGACCCGCTGCTCCAGGCCCAGGCCCTGCGCCGCGATCCGGTCCCTGACCTTCGTCAGGACGGCCGCGACCCGCGCGGGGGCGGTCTCGTCCCGGCGCTCCTCCACCGTCTCCAGGAGCGCCTGGAGCGCGAGGCGGGCGTCGGCGTGGATGCCGAGCGCCGGGTGGTTGGACTCCAGCTTCCCGGCGTCGGCCTCGATCTGGATCACCCGGCCGCGCGGGGCGAACGTGTGGTAGTTCGAGGACAGCTCACCGAGGCCGGAGCCGACGACGAGGAGGACGTCGGCGTCCTCGAGGAAGTCGGTGGTGTGCCGGTCCTCCAGCCACGACTGGAGCGACAGCGGGTGCTCCCACGGGAAGGCGCCCTTGCCGCCGAAGGTGGTGACGACGGGGGCGTCGACGCGCTCCGCGAGCGCGAGGAGCTTGCCGGACGCGTCGGAGCGTACGACTCCGCCGCCCGCGATGATCGCGGGGCGCTCGGCGTTCGCGAGGAGGTGGGCCGCGACCGCCGTCAGCTCGGGGCGGGGGGCGATGTCCTCGGGCGTCGCGTCCATCGCCGTGACCACGGGCAGGGTCGTCTCCGCGAGGAGCACGTCCTGCGGGATCTCGACCCAGACCGGCCCGTGGGGGGCGGTGAGCGCCGACTCCCAGGCCGCCGCGATCGCGGACGGGATCTGGGACTGCGTACGGACCGTGTGGACGGACTTCACGATGTCGCGGAAGGACGCCTGCTGGTCGCGCAGCTCGTGGAGGTAGCCGTGCCGCCCGCCGCCGAGCCCGGCCGCCGGGATCTGGCTGCCGATGGCGAGGACGGGCGCGGAGGCGGCGGCCGCCTCCTGGAGCGCGGCGAGCGACATGAGCGCGCCGGGCCCGGTGGAGAGCAGCAGCGGGGCGGCCTCGCCGGTGATCCGGCCGTACGCGTCGGCGGCGAAGCCCGCGTTGTTCTCGACGCGGAGGCCGACGTACCGGAGGGAGGAGCGGCGCAGCGCGTCGAACATGCCGAGGGCGTGCTGGCCGGGGAGGCCGAAGACGGTGGTGGCGCCGAGGCCGGTGAGGGTCTCGACGACGAGGTCGCCGCCGTTGCGGCCGGGGGGCGGGTTGAGCGCGGCGGTCGTCTGCGTGGCGGTGGGCCGGAGTACCAGGTCGTGGTCGTGGGTCATCGGGTCCCTCTGGGCTGGGCTCGGTCAGTCGGGTGCGGCCCGGTGGCCGGGGGTGTGCCCACCCGTTCCGCCCTGCGGAACGTATGCCCACACCCCCGGCTGGTCCTACTTCGCGGTGCGGCTCTCGGCGATCTGCCGGCTCATGATCGTCGTCAGTTCGTACGCGGTGTGCGAGGCCGCGACCGCCGTGATCTCCGCGTGGTCGTACGCCGGGGCCACCTCCACCACGTCCGCCGACACCAGGTTGCAGGAGGAGAGGCCGCGGAGGATCTCCAGGAGTTCGCGGGAGGTCATGCCGCCGGCCTCGGGGGTGCCGGTGCCGGGGGCGTGGGCCGGGTCGAGGCAGTCGATGTCGATGGAGATGTACAGCGGGCGGTTCCCGATGCGCTGGCGCAGCTGGTCGGCGACCTCGTCGGCGCCGCGGCGGTAGATGTCGGCCGAGGTGACGATGCCGAAGCCCATCTTCTCGTCGTCGGTGAGGTCCTGCTTGCCGTACAGCGGGCCGCGGGTGCCGACGTGGGAGAGCGCCTCGGTGTCGAGGATGCCCTCCTCGACGGCCCGGCGGAACGGGGTGCCGTGGGTGTACTCGGCGCCGAAGTACGTGTCCCAGGTGTCGAGGTGCGCGTCGAAGTGGAGCAGGGCGACGGGGCCGTGCTTCTTGGCGACGGAGCGGAGCAGCGGCAGCGCGATGGTGTGGTCGCCGCCGAGGGTCATCATGCGGGCGCCGGTGCCGAGGAGGTCGTCGGCGGCGGCCTCGATGGTCTCGACGGCCTCGTTGATGTTGAACGGGTTGGCGGCGATGTCACCGGCGTCCGCGACCTGGGCGAGGGCGAACGGCGACGCGTCCTGCGCCGGGTTGTAGGGGCGCAGCAGGCGGGAGGCCTCGCGGATGGCGTTGCCGCCGAAGCGGGCGCCGGGGCGGTAGGAGACGCCGCTGTCGAAGGGGACGCCGACCACGGCGATGTCGGCGGTGCCGACCTCGTCGAGTCGCGGCAGCCGGGCGAACGTCGCGGGACCGGCGTACCGCGGGATGCGGGACGAGTCGATCGGGCCGCGCGGAGTGTTCTGGTCGCTGCTGCTCATGGTCGGGGTCCTCCTGGGGTGTATCGGTGGGTCCGGGCGGCCGGGTCGCGGCGCCCGGAGGCTGGGGTGGCCGCCGTCAGGCGGTCACGGCCGCCTTCTCCGTGTCCGGATCGGGCTGCTGGGGGTCCTGGCCCGCGAGGCGGGCGCGCCAGTGCGCGAGCACGGCGGCGTCCGTCGGGCGGGTCGCCAGGGAAACGATCACATAGGTGGCGAGCGAAGCCAACAAACCATAGTAAACAGGCTCATTTGCCAAGATTCCGTAAGTCCACATCAGGCCGATCACGGCCAGGCCGCCGACGGTGACCGCGGCGAGCGCGCCCTGCACGGTGCCGCGGCGCCAGAGCAGCCCGCCGAGGATCGGCACGAGGAGCCCGCCGACCAGCAGGTTGTAGGCGACGGTGAGGGCCTGGACGACGTCGTTCAGGGCGATGGCGATGAGGATGACGGCGACGCCCATGATCAGGATGAAGAGGCGGTTGCCCTTCACCTCGTCGTGGTCGTCCCCGCCGTTCTTCGCGGTGAGCCCGCGCAGGCGTGACCAGATGTCGTTGTTGGCGACGGTGGCGCAGGCGATGAGCGCGCCCGAGGACGTGGACATGACGGCGGCGAGGGCGGCGGCGAGGACGAGGCCCCGGACGCCCATCGGCAGCTCGTCCTTGACGATGGTGGCGAAGGCGTCGTCGGCGCTGGGCAGCTTCGGGTAGAGCACCTTCGCCGCCGTGCCGATGACGGCTCCGGCGAGGGCGTAGACGAGGCAGTACGTGCCGGCGACCGTGCCGCCCCACTTGGCGACCTTGTCGGTCCGCGCGGTGAAGACCCGCTGCCAGATGTCCTGGCCGATGAGCATGCCGAAGGTGTAGATCAGCACGTACGTGAAGATCGTCTCGCCGCCGATGCCGAGGGGCTCGAAGTACGAGGTGGGCAGCGCGGCCTTCATCTCGGCGAAGCCGCCGGCCTTGACGACGGCGATCGGCAGCAGCAGGAGCAGCACGCCGACGGTCTTCACCACGAACTGCACCATGTCGGTGATGGTGATGGACCACATGCCGCCGAGGGTCGAGTACGCGACGACGATGGTGCCGCCGAGGATGATCGCGACGGACCGGGGCAGGTCGAAGAGGACGTCGAAGATCGTGGCGTACGCGATGGTCGAGGTGACCGCGAGCATCAGCGTGTACGCCCACATGACGACGCCGGAGATCATGCCGGCCCTGCCGCCGTAGCGCAGGTCGAGCATCTCGGAGACGGTGTAGACCTTCAGCCGGGCGATCCGCGCGGAGAAGAAGACGCTCAGGGCGAGCAGGCCGAGCCCGATGGCGAAGACCATCCAGGCGCCCGAGAGGCCGTACTTGTAGCCGAGGCCGACGCCGCCGATGGTGGAGGCGCCACCGAGCACGATGGCGGCCATGGTCCCGGAGTACATCCAGGGCCCGAGGCGGCGGCCCGCGACGAGGAACTCGCTCTTGGACTTGGCGCGGCGCATGCCCCACCAGCCCATCGCGAGCATGCCGGCCAAGTACAGGACGATCACTGTGTAGTCGACGGCCATGGGCCCTCCTTCGTTCACCTCGGTGGCGTGTCGTGCAGGGGAGTGACCAGATGTGCTGATCGCGGGGACATCCGCCCGTACCCGCGGCCTCTGGATGGCACGACAGTAGGTGGCCGGAAAGCGACGCAGAAGTGTACGTTTCCTCTACTGTCCGGGCGGGGGATGTACGAAGGATCCACAGCCATGCCTCCCGTGCCCCCGCTCACGGAGCCCGTCTCCGCCACTCCCCCCGCGCCGCCCGTTCCGCTGGCCGCGCTGCTCGCACGCCGGGACCTCGGCCTGCGGCTGCTCACGGGGCCCGAGGACGTCCCGCTGCACTGGGTCCACACCTCGGAGATGGCCGACCCCTACCCGTACCTCCTCGGCGGAGAACTGCTCATGACGGCGGGCGTGCTGCTCACCGACCCGGCGCACTACGTGGGGCGGGTGGTGGAGGCGGGGGCGGCGGCGCTCGCCTTCGGGGTGACCCCGGTGTACGACACGGTCCCGGCGGAGCTCGTCGAGGCCTGCGCACGGCACGGGCTGCCTCTGGTCGAGGTACCGCCGCGAACGCCGTTCACGGCGGTGGCGCGGGCGCTGTGGCGGCTGATGGCGGAGGCCCGGCTGCACGAGCTGCGCCGGGTGACGGAGGCGCAGCAGTCCCTGGCGACGGCCGCGGCCCGGCCCGCCCCGGTCCCGGCGGTACTCGGCGCGCTGGCCTCGCGGCTCGCGGGACGGGCGGTGCTGTTCGGCCCGGACGGTACGGAGTCGGTGGCGGCCGGCCGGGAGGTACCGGCGGAGGCGGCGCGGGCGCTGCGGGAGCTGGCGGGGGTGCTCGGGCCGCGCCCCGGCGGCCCGGCGTCGGCGAGCGGGGAGGGAGGCGGGCTCCGGCTCGCCGCGTACGCGCTCGGGGGCGGTGACGGGCTGACGCTCGGGGTGGCGACGGAGCGGCGCGGCCCCGGCGACCACACCATCGCGGGCGTCGCGGTCGTCCTGCTGTCCCTGCTCACGGCCCCGCACCGGGGCGCGGACGTGACGGTACGGGACGGGGCCCTGGTCCGGCTGCTGCTCGGCGCGCCCCCGGCGGAGGTCGCGGGCGCGCTGGGCCCGGGCCCGTGGACGGTGGTCCACGCCTCGGGCGGCGACGGCACGCCGTTCGCGGCGGCGTCACTGGCGGCGGCGCTGGGGACACCGCTGGTGGAGGCGGGGGCGGGAACGGAAGCGGGGGCGGGGGCGGGTCACGCAGCCGTACGGCTGCTCCTCCCCGCCTCCACCCCCGTCACCCCCCACGAGGGCTGGACCCTCGGGGTGAGCGCCGCCGCCGAGCCGGACGGTCTGGCCGCCGCCGACGCGCAGGCGGCGCGGGCCCTGCGCCGGGCGCAGGCGACCCGCGCCCCGCTCGTCCGCCACCGCCCCGGCGGTTTCGCGGCCCTGGTGGACCCCGCCGAGGCCGCGGCCCACGCCCGGACCCTCCTCGCCCCCCTGCCCGACCCCCTCCGGGAGACCCTGCGCACCTGGCTCTCCCTGCACGGCAGCTGGGACCGCACGGCCGTCGCCCTGGACATCCACCGCAACACCGTCCGCCAGCGCGTCACCCGCTGCGCCGCGCTCCTGGACCGGGACCTGGACGACCCGGACGTACGGATGGAGCTGTGGTTCGCGCTCGGGTGATCCCCCCGGTCAGTGGAGCTTGTTGACGGCGGTCTTCGTCGTCGTCTTGAAGGCGGTCAGCGGGGCGTCCTTGAAGTCGCCCATCTGACCCCAGCGGACGAGGGTGACGGTGCGGCCGTCGCGGCCGACGGAGAAGAGGTGGATGTCGCTGTTGCCGATCTGCGGGTCGGCGGTGTCCAGGCTGTAGACCCAGGCACCCTCCTCGACGGCGAGCTTGCCGTGGGAGGCGCTGACGGCGTGCAGACCCGGGTTCTGCCGCTCGAGCAGGGGCCCGCAGCCGGCGAGGGACTTGCGGAGGGTGTCGACCAGCTTCACGGCGTCGGCCTCGGTGCGGGCGACGGTGGTGACCTGGACGCCGTTGGTGTCGAGCTCGGTGCTGAACTCGCGGTAGCGGGTGTTCTGCGCCGGGATCTTGTACGGGGCGCAGAGGACGCCGCCGTTCTCCGGGACGCCGCTGAAGACCTGGGTGGCGGTCCACGGCGTCGAGGACGGCGGCATCTGGGAGGCGGCGAGGAAGGCGGGCTGGGCGGCGGCCTGCGCCGGGGCCGTGGCGAGGGCCGCGAGGCCCAGGGCGGCAGCGGCGGCGGTGGCGAGTGCGGTACGGAGCTTGTTCATGGTGGTGGATCCCCCGTCGGGTCGTTCGGTCAGTGCTCGACCAGCTTCGGGTCGGCGCCCGCCCGCCTGCAACGGTGACGCGCCCACCAGCCGTCCCGGAACCATTCCACCCCCGCTGACGTGCAAGGACGTGAAGGGTGGGACGCAGGGTCGAGGGGGATGGAATGCCGAAGGACGCCGCCGTCGAGGAGTTCGCGCGGAGCGTGCGCGCACTGAAGGCGCGGGACGGGAGGAGTTACGAGGCGCTGGGGCGGCGCCTGAGCGTCAGCGCGTCCACCCTCCACCGCTACTGCTCGGGCGCGACCGTCCCGGAGGAGTTCGCCGTGGTCGACCGCCTCGCCCTGCTGTGCGGGGCGGACGAGGAGGAACGGCGGACCCTGGAGGCGGTTTGGAGCCGCGCGGACCGCACCCGACGCCCTCCGGCGGCGGAGCCGGAGGCGGGGCCCGAGCCCGACGCGGGGCCGAGGCCGGCGCCGGAACCCGAGCCGGCTCCGGCGCCTGCGTCCGAGCCCGAACCCGAACCCGTGCACGCGCGCGTGCAGCTTGAACCCGTGCACGCGCGCGTGCCGGGCCTCCCGCCCGGGCGGCGGAGGCGGAGGTGGGGGTGGATGGGCCTGGTCGGTGGGGCGTTGGCGGTTGTGGGGACGGTGACGATCGGAGCCGTACTCCTGCCCGGGAAGACCCCGGAGCCGGCCGCCGAACCACCGGCGCCGCTGACGTGGACGGTCGCCTCGCACCTCTGGAAGAACGGGTGCGGGCACACCTACCTCGTGGACCGGACGCCCCCTCCCCCGCCGGAGGCGGCCGACGCGCGGAGCTGGGCGGCGGCGCAGGGGGCCGTGGACGGCGGGGAGACGCTGGTGCGGGTGTCGGTGCAGGGGAAGGGCGCGGCGGCGGTGGTGCTCCAGGCGCTGCACGTGCGGGTGGTGGAGCGGGGCGCGCCGCTGCCGTGGGCGGCGTACCGGATGGACGACGGGTGCGGCGGGGCGGTGACGCCGCGCCGTTTCGAGGTGGACCTGGACCGGCCGCGTCCGGTGGCGCGGGGGCTGGACGGGTACGACGCCTCCGGGCAGGAGGGCCGGACGCTCCCGGCGGTCTCCTTCCCGTACGCGGTCACCGCCGCCGAGCCGGAGGAGCTGCTGGTCTTCGCGGGGGCGGCGGGCTGCGACTGCCGCTGGTACCTGGAGCTGGTGTGGAGCTCCGAGGGCCGCACGGGCACCGCCCGTATCACGGACACCGGGGGGAGGCCGTTCCGTACGAGCGGGATCGCGGGGCGGCCGGTCCATGAGTACGACGCCGTCGGAGGGCGCTGGATCACAGGCGCGAGCTCTGGACAGAGGGGGTGACTGGTGGGTAACTTCGGGACATAACCCTGAGCAAGCGCTTAGCAAGCGTCAGGGCGTCGGACCAGGACAGGAACCCAAGGAGGCGGCTCGTGCGCCGTACCGTATTCAACGAGGACCACGAGGCGTTCCGGGAGACCATCCGCGCCTTCATCGAGGCCGAGGTCGTTCCCGTCTACGACGAGTGGTTCGCCGCGGGGCAGGCGCCGCGCGAGTTCTACGACAAGCTCGGCGAGCTGGGCATCTTCGGCATCAACGTCCCCGAGGAGTTCGGCGGCGCGGGCCTGGACACCCACAAGTTCGAGGCCGTCCTCTACGAGGAGACCTCGCGCGCGGGCGTCCAGTTCGGCGGTTCCGGCGTGCATGTGCTGCTCGCCCTGCCGTACATCAAGATGCTCGCCACCGGCGACCAGAAGAAGCGCTTCCTGCCGAAGTTCGTCACCGGCGAGGAGATGTGGGCCCTCGCGATGACCGAGCCGGGCACCGGCTCCGACGTCGCGGGCATGAAGACCACCGCCAAGCTCTCCGAGGACGGCACCCACTACGTCCTCAACGGCTCGAAGACCTTCATCACCGGTGGCGTCCACGCCGACCGCGTGATCGTCTGCGCCCGTACCTCCGCCCCCTCCGAGGACGACCGCCGCTTCGGCATCTCCCTCTTCGCGGTGGACACCAAGTCCGAGGGCTACTCGATCGGCCGCAAGCTGGACAAGCTGGGCCTGCGCACCTCCGACACGGCCGAGCTGGCCTTCGTCGACGTCAAGGTGCCCGTCGAGGACCTGCTGGGCGAGGAGGGCAAGGGCTTCTACTACCTCGGCCACAACCTGGCCTCCGAGCGCTGGGGCATCGCCTTCGGCGCGTACGCGCAGGCCAAGGCCGCCGTCCGGTTCGCGCAGCAGTACGTCACGGACCGCACGGTCTTCGGCAAGCCGGTCGCCTCGTTCCAGAACACCAAGTTCGAGCTGGCCGCCTGCCAGGCCGAGGTCGACGCGGCCGAGGCCGTCGCCGACCGCGCCCTCGAGGCCCTCGACGCGGGCGAGCTGTCCCCGGCCGAGGCCGCGAGCGCCAAGCTGTTCTGCACGGAGGTCGCGCACCGCGTCATCGACCGCTGCCTCCAGCTGCACGGCGGCTACGGCTACATGAACGAGTACCCGATCGCCCGCCTGTACGCCGACAACCGCGTCAACCGCATCTACGGCGGCACCAGCGAGATCATGAAGTCGATCATCGCCAAGTCGATGGGCCTCTAGTCCAGGTGCCCGACGCGCACGACCCCCTCGATGCCCTGCTCGATCTGCTCGACCTGGAGCGGATCGAGCGGGACATCTTCCGGGGTGAGTCCCGCTCCGCGCTCGTCCCCCGCGTCTTCGGCGGCCAGGTGGCCGCCCAGGCGCTGGTGGCGGCCGGCAGGACCGTGCCCGAGGACCGTCTCGCGCACTCGCTCCACGCGTACTTCCTGCGGGCCGGGGACCCGGGCGCGCCGATCGTCTACACGGTCGACCGCATCCGCGACGGACGCTCCTTCACCACCCGCCGGGTCGTCGCCGTCCAGCACGGGCAGCCGATCTTCCACCTCTCCGCCTCCTTCCAGGCGTACGAGGAGGGGCTCGACCACCAGTCGGATATGCCGGCCGCGCCCGACCCGGAGTCGCTGCCCACACCCGCCGAGATGCTCCCCCGCCACCTCCCCCGCGAGGTCGCGGACCGGCTGATCGAGGCCCGGGCCGCGGTGGACCTGCGGTACGTCGACGTACCGCCCTGGGGCTCGGTCGGGCAGCCGCGCGAACCGCGCTCCCAGGTCTGGTTCCGCACCAACGGCAAACTGGCCGACGACCCCCTGCTGCACGTCGTCCTCGCCACGTACGTCTCCGACATGACGCTGCTCGACTCCGTCCTGCTCGCGCACGGGCGGGGCGGCTGGGCCCTCGGGGACGTGGTCGGGGCCTCCCTCGACCACGCGATGTGGTTCCACCGGCCGTTCCGGGCCGACGAATGGCTCCTGTACGACCAGGAGTCGCCGTCCTCCTCCGCCGGGCGCGGGCTCGGCCAGGCCAGGATCTGGACACGGGACGGAAAGCTCGCGATCTCCGTCATCCAGGAGGGTGTCGTTCGCGTTCCCCGTTCCTGACCGGACATACCGTCCGATGTCATGACCAAGGACTCGGGGAACGGCGAAAGCACCTTCACCGTGATCGTGGCGGCGGCGGCGAACCTGGGGATCGCCGCCGCCAAAGCCGTCGCGGGCGTCGTCAGCGGATCGAGCGCCATGCTGTCGGAGGCGGCGCACTCGCTCGCCGACACGGTCACCGAGGCCATGCTGCTCACCGCGCTCAAGCGGAGCGGGAAGCCGGCCGACGAGGACCATCCGATGGGCCACGCCGGGGAACTGTACGTCTGGGCGATGCTGGCGGCCGTCGCCACGTTCGTCGGCGGCGCGGTCTTCTCCGTGTACGACGGCATCCACACCCTCACCCACGGCGAGGAACTCGGCGACCCGCTCATCTCGTACGTGGTCCTCGGCATCGCCTTCGTCCTGGAGAGCTTCTCCCTGCGGACCGGGATCCGGCAGGTCAAGGCCGAGGCGCAGCGGCTGAAGGCCCCCTTCGCGGAGTACCTGCGGCTGACCCCCGACACCACCGTCAAGGCGGTCGTCCTGGAGGACTCCGCCGCCCTCGCCGGACTCGTGCTCGCGGCGGGCGGCCTCCTCGGCGGCCAGATCACCGGCTCCGGCGTCTGGGACGGCGTCGCGTCGATCCTCATCGGCGTACTGCTCGTGTACGTGGCCTGGGTACTCGGCCGCTCCAACGCCCGACTCCTCATCGGCCGGCCGCTCCCGCGCGAGATGCGGGACGCGGTCCGCGCGGAGCTGCTCTCCGTCCCGCACGTCGTGTCCGTACTCGACCTGACGACGCTGATCCAGGGGCCGGGGGAGGTCCTGGTCGCGGCGAAGGTCGACTTCAGGGACGTGGTGTCGGCGGGGGAGGTGGAACGGTCCTGCGAGCAGGCGGAGACCCGCCTCCGCACCCGCTTCCCCGCGATCCACCGCGTCTACCTGGACCCGACCCCGGGCCCCCCGGGACGGAGCGCGAGGGGGTAAGGCCCCCAGCCACCCCCGTCGTGGGCTGCGCCCACCCCCGTTGTGGGCATTCGTTCCGCTGGGGCGGAACAGGTGGGCACAACCCGGGTCCAACCGGGCGCCTCAGGCCGACAGCCCCGCCGCGTTCAGCGTGTACGCCGTCAGGGGCTCGTAGTAGCGCGGGTCCAGGACGTGGTCGTCCAGGGGGATCGTCACCTGCATCGTCCCCTCCGCCTCACCGATGAAGAGCGCGGGATCGTTGCAGTCCGCGTAACCCACCGAGTCGATCCCCCGCTGCCCCGCCCGCCCCGCCCACCCGTGGTCCGCGATCACCAGGTCCGGCCGCCCGTCCTCCCCGAGCGCGTCGAGGATCGCGTTCATCGGCTCCGGGGAGTGGGTGTGCCAGAGACTGGCGCCCCGCTCGAAGACGGCGACGTCGGCGAACTGCACCACGTACCCCTCGTCGGCGACGAGCCCACCGGGGATACGGACGATGTCGCAGCCCTGGGCCCGCAGCGCGGCGGCGACCCGGCTGTGGACGTCGATCAGCGCACCGGGGTGACCGGTCGCGAAGAGGACGCGTTCCTTGCCGGCGGCGGCCTTGCGGAGGCGGGCCGCCATCCGGTCGAGGCCGTCGACGGTGAGTTCGGGGTCGATGGTGTCCTGGCCGATCCGGTGGGCCGGGTCGTCGATGACCCCGCAGCGCTCGGCCATCACGGCGAGCACGTCCTGCTCGTCGGTCCAGCGGTCACCGAGCTCGATGCCGAGCCAGTAGTGCCGGTCGCCGTTGGCGAGCTTGCGGTAGTGGGAGAGGTTGTTGTCGCGCGGGGTGGCGACGTCTCCCGCGATCCGGGTACGGACGAGGTGCTCGACAAGGGCGGCGCGGCTGAGTATCGGCATGGGGCTCATTCTGTCCGAGCACCGGGCGGCGAGGGCAACCGGTTCCGCACCGTGGACCTCCGAGTCCCCCGACACGGTCGGGACATCCTCACTGCCCGTCCGGTCAGACCGGTCTGCCCTTCGGTGCCTGGCATCGCGCGCCCCCCTCCGCGTATCCAGGGGGAGCCTGTATCTCCGTGCCGAAAGAGGCTTCCTTGCGCAGCAACGAGAACTCCGAGCCGACCAGGGCCGGCGGCAGTCGCCCGCCGGAGCGCACTCCGGCGGGTGAAGCGCGGACGGGGCTTCAGCGCGTCCTCGCGCTCCAGGGCATCGCCGGGAACGCCGCGGTCGTCCAGATGCTCCGCCGGGCGGGGCACTCATGGGCACAGGGGCCGGAGCCGGAGCAGCATCGGCACGGGGCCGGCTGCGGCCATCAGCCGGAACAGCCCTCGGTGCAGCGCTCCTCGGTCCACGACGTCCTGCGCTCCCCGGGCCGCCCCCTCGACGACGCCACGCGCACGGACATGGAAGCGCGTCTCGGTGCGGACTTCTCCGACGTCCGCGTCCACGACGACAGCGCCGCCCGCGCCTCCGCCGCGGAGGTCGGGGCACGCGCCTACACCTCGGGCGGCCATGTCGTCATCGGCGAGGGCGGCGGCGACCCGCACACGCTCGCCCACGAGTTGACGCACGTCATCCAGCAGCGCCAGGGCCCCGTCGCGGGGACCGACGACGGCTCGGGCCTGAGCGTGAGCGACCCCTCCGACCGGTTCGAACGCGAGGCGGAGGCCAACGCGGTACGGGTCATGAGGGCCACCGGACCCCAGCTCGCCGCCGAGCCGGCGACGACGGACACGGCCGCGCCCACGCCCCCCGGCGGCGCCGTCCAGCGCATGTGGAACGGCAACTTCGGCGGCGGATTCGGCGGCGGATTCGTCGGGGACGAGGATCTCTCCATGGGGACCCAGCAGTCCTCCTTCGGCGACCAGTCGAGCCAGGGGACCGCCTACGGGAGTCAGGCCACCCTCGGGAGCCAGTTCTCCCAGCAGAGCGCGTCCTTCCCCTCCCTCGATCTGTTCAACGTGAACTGGTCCCAGCACCAGCTGAGTCGGCCCCGCGCGGGGGCGGACCTGCGCCAGGCACAGGCCGACGCCATGCTGGAACTCGACACCTTGATCATTCCCGCCGTGCACGAGGGCGCACAGCCGTCCGTGCCCGACGGTGCGGCCCATCCGGCCGCCAACGTCGGCAACGTGGAAACGATCACCGTGTACCGCGACGCGGGCTGGGTTCCTCCGCAGACGTCCACACGCGGCGGCTCCCTGCAGACCCACTACGTCGCCACCTACCACTCCGCCTACTTCAACTACAGGATCTCCCTCACCAATGACGCGACGTCGGCGACGCACGTCAACCCGGACAGGCTCTTCCAGGTCCTCACCCAGACCCCCCGGTCGAACGGACGCGGTTCGCAGGGGAGGACGTACATGTTCGAGCACCGGTGGGCCCCCAATCCGAGCTTCCTCGCGGCACCTGGTCAGGGCGCCGCGGAGACGGCCGCGTTCTTCGGGCTGGACCCGGGCCTGCGGCTCTCCCCGGCGGACACCGGCTTCGTCCCGCTCCCCACGGACCCCTCGCTCCCCTTCGTCTTCTTCGTCGAAGCGGACAGGTCCGACAGCCGGTTCCTGAACGACAAGCGGGAGTTCCTGTCGGCGGACGCATTCGACACCGAGTACGACACGGCGAGCTTGACCGACACACGCGAGCAGCGGCGCATATCGCAGCCGCCCATCCACGACCGGCGCACGGCAGGGCGGAGCACCGCCCAGGCCATGGGGGGAACCCAGGCACACGAGTGGGTCGACGCCGGGGGCTCCGAGGGGGGAGCGCCGGGCGTCCTGGCCAAGTACGAGTGGTGCCACCTGATCGGTGACGGCGACAGCGGGCCGAACATCCCGGAGAACCTCGTGATCGGCACGAATGCCGTGAACACCGAACAGCTCGCGATGGAGATCGGTCTGCGCCGCTACGTACGTCAGTTGGCCACGAGGGGCTACGGCATCGAACTACGGGTGAAGGCGACCATGGTGGACGCCCCGGAGCAACTGAACCCCCCTGCCCATGCACCCAGGATATTGGACGGCGCACCGTTGATGGCGGACTGGATCAGCTACGAGATCACCGTCGTGGGCCCGGGCCTGCGCCACCCCATACACCGGCAGATCATGGACGCGGCGCGCGGAACGATCACGGAGTCCGAGTTCGTCTTCCTCCAGACGGCCGTGGAGCAGCGCATCCGGGCGTTCATCCAGACGGCGTTCGGGGCGCCCGCCAGGGGAGAGGACGAGGCCGCCGTCGGCGCCGACGTCGAGCTCTGAGCGGAGTTCCCGGCCCCGGCGCCCGGCTACCCGAGCGCCCCGAACGCCCCGTGGGCGAGCCGCCGCAGAAGCTCTTCCATCGGGCCCCGGCCGAGCGCGGCCAGGTGCGGGGTGGAGTTGAGGAGCCCGAAGACGGCGTGGACGGCGGTCCGGGACTCCGACTCGCCGGCGTCGGGGTGGAGCTCGCGCACCACCGAGACCCACAGCTCGACGTACTGCCGCTGGAGCTGCCGGACCCGCTTGCGGTCCTCGTCCTTGAGCCGGTCGAGCTCCCGGTCGTGCAGGGTGATCAGCGGCCGGTCGTCGAGGGCGAAGTCGATGTGCCCGTCGATGAGGGAGCCGAGCAGCGCCTCGGGGTCGCCGCCGGTCGCCCCGGCCCGCAGCCGCCCGCCGTCGAGGAGCCGCTCACTGATGCCGACGAGCAGCTCGGCGAGCATCGCGTCCTTGCCGGGGAAGTGCCGGTAGAGACCGGGACCGCTGATCCCGACGGCGGCCCCTATCTCGTCGACGCCCACGCCATGGAAACCGCGCTCGGCGAAGAGGCGGGCGGCCTCCTTGAGGATCTGCTCGCGCCGCGTCGGAGCGTCGGTCCTGCCGGTGGCGGTGGGGGTCGTGGTCGTGGCCATGTATTCGATTCTAGACAACCCCGTTAGCGGTCGTTAACCTGAGCGACATACGTTAACGCTCATTAACCGAGCAAGGGAGCTCGAGGGATGCAGCAGGCACCTGTGCTGACGAGTGCGGCGGATCCCGCGTCGCCGGCCTGGCAGGCGAACGAGGCGGCGCATCACGAGCTGGCCGCGACCCTGCGCGCCAAGCTCGCGGCGGCCGCGCTGGGCGGGGGTGAGAAGTCCCGGGCCCGGCACACCGCGCGCGGCAAGCTGCTGCCCCGGGACCGGGTGGACACCCTGCTCGATCCGGGTTCGCCCTTCCTGGAGCTGGCCCCGCTCGCGGCGCACGGGATGTACGGCGACCAGGCTCCGGCGGCCGGGGTGATCGCGGGCATCGGCCGGGTCAGCGGGCGCGAGTGCGTGATCGTCGCGAACGACGCGACCGTCAAGGGCGGCACGTACTACCCGATGACGGTGAAGAAGCACCTGCGTGCCCAGGAGGTGGCGCTGGAGAACCGTCTCCCCTGCCTCTACCTGGTCGACTCGGGCGGCGCCTTCCTGCCCATGCAGGACGAGGTCTTCCCCGACCGGGAGCACTTCGGCCGGATCTTCTACAACCAGGCCCGGATGTCCGGCGCGGGCATCCCGCAGATCGCGGCGGTCCTCGGCTCCTGCACGGCGGGCGGCGCGTACGTCCCGGCGATGAGCGACGAGGCCGTGATCGTACGGAACCAGGGCACGATCTTCCTGGGCGGTCCGCCGCTCGTGAAGGCCGCGACCGGTGAGGTCGTCACGGCCGAGGAGCTGGGCGGCGGCGAGGTCCACTCCCGGATCTCCGGCGTCACCGACCACCTGGCCGAGGACGACGCCCACGCCCTGCGGATCGTGCGGAACATCGTCGCCACGCTCCCGGAGCGCGGCCCGCTGCCGTGGTCGGTGGAGCCGGTCGAGGAGCCGAAGGTCGACCCGTACGGGCTCTACGGCGCGGTGCCGGTGGACTCCCGCACCCCCTACGACGTCCGCGAGGTCATCGCCCGGGTCGTGGACGGCTCCCGGTTCCAGGAGTTCAAGTCCGAGTACGGGCAGACGCTGATCACCGGCTTCGCCCGGATCCACGGGCACCCGGTCGGGATCGTCGCCAACAACGGCATCCTGTTCGCGGAGTCCGCGCAGAAGGGCGCGCACTTCATCGAGCTGTGCGACCAGCGCGGGATCCCGCTGGTCTTCCTGCAGAACATCACCGGCTTCATGGTCGGCAAGGCGTACGAGCACGGTGGCATCGCCAAGCACGGCGCGAAGATGGTGACGGCCGTGGCCACCACCCGGGTGCCGAAGCTGACGGTGGTCGTCGGCGGCTCGTACGGCGCGGGCAACTACTCGATGTGCGGCCGGGCGTACTCCCCCCGCTTCCTGTGGATGTGGCCCAACGCCAAGATCTCCGTCATGGGCGGCGAGCAGGCCGCTTCGGTCCTCGCGACCGTCAAGCGCGACCAGCTCGGTGACGGCTGGAGCGCGGAGGAGGAAGAGGCCTTCAAGGCCCCGATCCGCGAGCAGTACGAGACCCAGGGCAGCGCCTACTACGCGACCGCCCGGCTCTGGGACGACGGGGTCATCGACCCGCTGGAGACCCGGCAGGTCCTCGGCCTCGCCCTGACCGCCTGTGCCAACGCGCCCCTGGGTGACCCCCAGTTCGGCGTCTTCCGGATGTGAGGGGCTCCCAGGAGATGCGCAGCTTGATCCAGCACAGCATGTTCGACACCGTCCTCGTGGCCAACCGGGGCGAGATCGCCGTCCGCGTCATCCGCACGCTGCGGGAGATGGGCGTGCGCTCGGTGGCCGTGTACAGCGACGCGGACGCCGACGCCCGGCACGTACGGGAGGCGGACACGGCGGTACGGATCGGTCCGCCGCCGGCCGCCGAGTCGTATCTGTCGGTCCCGGCGCTGCTCGACGCGGCCCGGCGTACGGGTGCGCAGGCAGTCCACCCCGGTTACGGGTTCCTCGCGGAGAACGCCGGGTTCGCGCAGGCGTGCGCGGACGCGGGTCTGGTCTTCATCGGTCCTCCGGCCGCCGCGATCTCCCTGATGGGCGACAAGATCCGGGCGAAGGCGACCGTGAAGGCGGCGGGCGTGCCCGTCGTCCCCGGCGCCGCCGATCCCGAACTGGCCGAGGCGGCCAGGGAGCTGGGCGCGCCCGTGCTGCTCAAGCCCTCCGCCGGTGGCGGCGGCAAGGGCATGCGGCTCGTCCGGGACCTGTCGGTCCTGGAGGACGAGATCGCGGCGGCCCGCCGTGAGGCCCGTTCCTCGTTCGGTGACGACACGCTGCTGGTGGAGCGGTGGATCGACCGCCCCCGGCACATCGAGATCCAGGTCCTCGCGGACACCCACGGGAACGTGATCCATCTGGGCGAGCGCGAGTGTTCGCTCCAGCGGCGCCACCAGAAGATCATCGAGGAGGCGCCGAGCGTCCTGCTGACCCCGGAGATCCGGGCGGCGATGGGCGCGGCGGCGGTGGAGGCGGCGCGGTCCTGCGGGTACGTGGGCGCGGGCACGGTCGAGTTCATCGTGCCGGGCGGCGATCCGGCCTCGTACTACTTCATGGAGATGAACACCCGGCTCCAGGTCGAACACCCGGTGACCGAGCTGATCACCGGGGTGGACCTGGTGGAGTGGCAGCTGCGGGTGGCGGCGGGCGAGCCGCTGCCGTTCGGGCAGGACGACATCCGTCTGGACGGCTGGGCGATCGAGGCCCGGCTGTGCGCGGAGGACCCCTCCCGGGGCTTCCTGCCGTCGGGCGGTACGGTCCTGGCGCTGCGGGAGCCGGAGGGGGACGGGGTCCGTACGGACTCGGGCCTGAGCGAGGGCACGGAGGTCGGCAGCCTGTACGACCCGATGCTGTCGAAGGTCATCGTCCACGCGAAGGACCGCCCCACGGCCCTCCGCAAGCTGCGCGCGGCCCTCGCGGACACGGTCACCCTGGGCGTCCCGACGAACGCGGGCTTCCTGCGCAGGCTGCTCGCCCACCCGGACGTCGTCTCGGGCGCCCTGGACACGGGTCTGGTGGAGCGGGACGCGGAGAGCCTGGTCCCGGAGGGCGTACCGGAGGAGGTGTACGCGGCGGCGGCGGCCGTACGGCTCGCGGGGCTCGCCCCGGTGGCGCGGGAGGGTTGGGCCGACCCGTTCTCGGCGCCGAGCGGCTGGCGCCTGGGCGGCCGTCCGGCTCCGCTCCCCTTCCCCCTACGGGTCTCGGGGCACGAACCCGTCCTGGTCGAGGCGCCGGGCGGCGCCCGGGTCGCGGACTCCACGGTGACGGTCATCGTGGACGGCCTCACCCATCACTTCCACCGCAGCGGCAACTGGCTCGGCCGTGACGGCGACTCCTGGCACGTGCTTGACCACGACCCGGTCGAGGCCGCGCTCTCCGGGGCCCGGCACGGTGGGGCGGACACACTCGCCGCGCCGATGCCCGGGACGGTGACCGTCGTGAAGGTGGCGGTCGGGGACGAGGTAGAGGCCGGGCAGAGTCTGCTGGTCGTCGAGGCGATGAAGATGGAGCACGTCATCTCCGCCCCGCACGCCGGCACCGTCACCGAGCTGGACGTCACGCCCGGTTCGACCGTCGCCATGGACCAGGTCCTGGCCGTGGTGGCCCCCCGCGAGGAGGACACGGAATGAGCCTGCCCATGACCGTCCCCGACCCCGCGCTCCCGAAGAAGGTCCGGATCCACGAGGTCGGCGCCCGGGACGGGCTGCAGAACGAGAAGGCGGCCGTCCCGACCGAGGTGAAGGCGCAGTTCATCCGGCGGCTCGCCGCCGCCGGGCTCTCCACCGTCGAGGCGACCAGCTTCGTGCACCCGAAGTGGGTGCCGCAGCTGGCGGACGCGGAGGACCTGTTCCCGCTCGTCCGCGACCTGCCCGTCCGCCTGCCGGCGCTCGTGCCGAACGAGCGCGGTCTCGACCGGGCGCTCGCGCTCGGCGTCCGGGAGATCGCCGTCTTCGCCTCCGCCACCGAGTCCTTCGCGAAGGCCAACCTCAACCGGACCGTCGACGAGGCCCTCGCGCTGTTCGCCCCGACGGTCACCCGCGCCATAGAGGCGGGCCTGAAGGTGCGCGGCTATCTGTCGATGTGCTTCGGCGACCCCTGGGAGGGCGCCGTCCCGATCGAGCAGGTCGTCCGGGTCACCAAGGCGCTCGCCGACATGGGCTGCGACGAGCTGAGCCTCGGCGACACCATCGGGGTCGCCACCCCGGGGCACGTCGCCCGGCTGCTCCAGGAGCTGAACGAGGCCGGGGTCCCCACCTCCCGTATCGCCGTGCACTTCCACGACACCTACGGCCAGGCCCTCTCCAACACCCTGGCCGCCCTGCGCCACGGGGTGACCACCGTCGACGCCTCCGCCGGCGGCCTCGGCGGCTGCCCGTACGCGAAGAGCGCGACCGGCAATCTCGCCACCGAGGACCTCGTGTGGATGCTCGACGGTCTCGGCATCGAGACCGGCGTCGATCTGGCCGCCCTCACCGCCACAAGCGTGTGGATGGCCGACCAACTGGGCCGCCCCAGCCCTTCCCGTACCGTCCGCGCCCTCTCCCACAAGGAGTGACGTCACCCATGTCCCTCGACCACCGGCTCTCCGCAGAGCACCAGGAACTCCGCCGCACTGTCGAGGCGTTCGCGCACGACGTCGTGGCGCCGAAGATCGGCGACTTCTACGAGCGGCACGAGTTCCCGTACGAGATCGTCCGCGAGATGGGCCGTATGGGCCTGTTCGGGCTGCCGTTCCCCGAGGAGTACGGGGGCATGGGCGGCGACTACCTGGCGCTCGGGATCGCCCTGGAGGAGCTGGCCCGGGTCGACTCCTCCGTCGCGATCACCCTGGAGGCGGGGGTCTCGCTCGGCGCGATGCCGCTCCACCTCTTCGGTACGGAGGAGCAGAAGCGGGAGTGGCTGCCGAGGCTGTGCGCCGGCGAGATGCTGGGGGCGTTCGGTCTTACGGAGCCGGGCGCGGGTTCGGACGCGGGTGGGACCCGTACGACCGCCGTCCGCGACGGCGACGAGTGGGTCGTCAACGGTTCGAAGTGCTTCATCACCAACTCCGGTACGGACATCACGGGTCTGGTGACGGTCACGGCGGTCACCGGCCGCAAGCCGGACGGCCGTCCGCAGATCTCCTCGATCATCGTGCCGTCCGGGACTCCCGGCTTCACGGTCGCCGCCCCCTACTCGAAGGTCGGCTGGAACGCCTCGGACACCCGTGAGCTGTCCTTCGCCGACGTCCGGGTCCCGGTGGGGAACCTGCTCGGCGAGGAGGGGCGCGGGTACGCGCAGTTCCTGCGGATCCTGGACGAGGGCCGGGTCGCGATCGCGGCGCTCGCGACGGGGCTCGCGCAGGGCTGTGTCGACGAGTCGGTGAAGTACGCGAAGGAACGTCACGCCTTCGGCCGGCCGATCGGGGACAACCAGGCCATCCAGTTCAAGATCGCCGACATGGAGACGCGGGCGCACATGGCGCGGATCGGCTGGCGGGACGCGGCCTCGCGCCTGGTCCTGGGCGAGCCGTTCAAGAAGGAGGCGGCGATCGCGAAGCTGTACTCCTCCACGGTGGCCGTGGACAACGCGCGTGAGGCGACGCAGATCCACGGCGGCTACGGCTTCATGAACGAGTACCCGGTGGCCCGGATGTGGCGCGACTCGAAGATCCTGGAGATCGGCGAGGGCACGAGCGAGGTCCAGCGGATGCTGATCGCACGGGAGTTGGGCCTCCAGGCCTGAGCCGACCGGTCCGGTGAGGAGGGCCCGCCGCCCCGAGGGGTGGCGGGCCCTCCCCCCTTACAGATCGTTATGAGGTTAGGCTAACCTATGTTTCCATGACGCACTCCGAGACCGCCCCCTTCCAGTTCTTCCGCCTCCAGGTCGACCGGACCCGGCGCCTCGGCCCGTCCCTGGTCCGGGTCACCTTCACCGGGGACGACCTGAAGAACTTCGCCGCCGGCGGCCGCGACCAGTCGCTCTCCCTCTTCCTGCCGCACCCCGGCCAGGACGCGCCCGCCCTGCCCCCGCTGGACAACCCGGACATGTACGCGATCCTGGGCGCCTGGCGCGCGATGCCCGACGACGAGCGGGCCGTCATGCGCTCGTACACCGTCCGCGAGCAGCGCACCGAGCCGGCGGAGGTCGACATCGACTTCGCGATCCACGAGGACGGCGGCCCCGCCTGCCGCTGGGCCGGGCGCGCCGAGCCCGGTGACCAGGTGGTCGTCCTCGGCCCCGCGGTCGCCGAGAACACCGGCGTCCGCTTCCAGTTGCCCAAGGACGCCGACTCCGTCCTGATCTGGGCGGACGAGACGGCCCTCCCGGCCGCCTCCGCGATCCTGGAGTGGCTGCCGGCCGGGACCCGCGCCCAGGTGTTCCTGGAAGTCCCGTACTCGGGCGACCGGATGGACCTCCCGACGCAGGCCGACGCGAGCGTCACCTGGCTCGTACGGGAGGAGGGGGCGCCGTCCGCCGTGGACGCGGTGCGCGCCGCCGAGCTGCCCGGGGAGGCTCCGTACGTCTGGATCGCGGGCGAGTCCGGCGCGGTGAAGGCGCTGCGACGGCACTTCGTGCGGGAGCGCGGTCTCGACCGGCGCCGGGTGACGTTCGTCGGCTACTGGCGCAAGGGTCTCTCCGAGGACGCGCTGCGCGACGTCCCGGACGAGACGCAGGAAGACGCGTAGGCGTCCCCCTACGTTTTCCCGGCCATCGTTCAACTCCCGTTCACCGAGCGTGACCTGAGAGGGGCGAGGGGACGTTGCGATGCGTTATTAGGTTAGGCTAACCTAATAACGCATCGCCCCCCTCGCCCCTCACCGCTGTCCGGAGGCCCCCCACATGCGCTCCCACCTGCTCAATGACGCCACGGCGGAGAGCTACCGCCGCTCCGTCACCGAAGGGGTCGAGCGCGTGGCGGCCAAACTCGCCTCGACGCGGGGCCCGTTCACCGGTGTGACGCCCGCCGAGCTCGGCCCCGTCATCGACGCCGTCGACCTCGACCGGCCGCTCGGCGACTCCTCCGCCGCCCTCGACGAGCTGGAGAGCGTCTACCTCCGCGACGCCGTCTACTTCCACCACCCCCGCTACCTGGGCCACCTCAACTGCCCGGTGGTCATCCCCGCCGTCCTCGGCGAGGCCGTCCTCTCGGCGGTCAACTCCTCGCTCGACACCTGGGACCAGAGCGCGGGCGGCACCCTCATCGAGCGCAAGCTCGTCGACTGGACCACCGGCCGCATCGGCCTCGGCCCGGCCGCCGACGGCGTGTTCACCAGCGGTGGTACGCAGTCCAACCTCCAGGCCCTGCTCCTCGCCCGCGAGGAGGCCAAGACGGACGACCTCTCCAGGCTCCGGATCTTCTCCTCCGAGTGCAGCCACTTCAGCGTCCAGAAGTCGGCCACCCTCCTCGGCCTCGGGAACGACGCCGTCGTCTCCATCCCGGTCGACCGGAACAAGCGGATGCAGTCCGTCGTCCTCGCCGCCGAGCTGGAGGCCTGCCGCGCCGAGGGCCTCGTCCCGATGGCGATCGTCGCCACCGCCGGCACCACCGACTTCGGCTCCATCGACCCGCTGCCCGAGATCGCCGCCCTGGCCGACGAGTACGGCGCCTGGATGCACGTGGACGCCGCCTACGGCTGCGGCCTGCTCGCCTCGCCGACCCGCCGCCACCTCCTGGACGGCATCGAGCGGGCCGACTCGGTCACCGTCGACTTCCACAAGTCCTTCTTCCAGCCGGTGAGTTCCTCCGCGGTCCTGGTCCGCGACGGCGCCACCCTGCGCCACGCGACCTACCACGCCGACTACCTGAACCCGCTGCGCACGGTTGCCGAGCTGATACCCAACCAGGTCGACAAGTCGCTCCAGACCACCCGCCGCTTCGACGCGCTGAAGCTCTGGATGACCCTGCGCGTGATGGGCGCCGACGGTGTCGGCCAGCTCTTCGACGAGGTCTGCGACCTGGCCGGCGAGGGCTTCGCGATGCTCGCCGCCGACCCGCGCTACGACGTCGTGGTCGAGCCGCAGCTCTCCACCCTCGTCTACCGCTACATCCCGGAGGCCGTCACCTCCCCCGAGGACATCGACCGGGCCAACCTGCACGCCCGCAAGGCCCTGTTCGCCTCGGGCGAGGCCGTCGTCGCCGGGACCAAGGTCGACGGCCGCCAGTACCTCAAGTTCACCTTGCTCAACCCCGAGACGACCACGGCCGACATCGCCGCCGTCCTCGATCTGATCGCCGGCCACGCCGAGCAGTACCTGGGAGAGAACCTTGTCCACGCCTGAGACGCCTGAGATGTACGACTTCATCGGCATCGGGCTCGGTCCGTTCAATCTCGGACTCGCCTGCCTGACCGAGCCGATCGACGAGCTGAACGGCGTCTTCCTGGAGTCGAAGCCCGACTTCGAGTGGCACTCGGGGATGTTCCTCGAAGGCGCCCACCTCCAGACGCCGTTCATGTCGGACCTGGTCACGATGGCCGACCCGACCTCGCCGTACTCCTTCCTGAACTACCTGAAGGAGAAGGGCCGGCTGTACTCGTTCTACATCCGGGAGAACTTCTACCCGCTGCGGACCGAGTACAACGACTACTGCCGCTGGGCCGCCGCGAAGCTCTCCTCGGTCCGCTTCTCGACGACCGTCGCCTCCGTGGCCTTCGACGAGGCCACCGAGGTGTACGAGGTGACCAGCGAGGCCGGAGAAACGTTCCGCTCGCGTCGGCTCGTCCTCGGCACCGGAACCCCGGCGTACGTCCCCGAGACCTGCCGGAACCTCGGCGGCGACCTGATCCACAACTCGCGCTACCTGCAGAACAAGGCGGAGCTGCAGAAGAAGAAGTCGATCACCCTGGTCGGCAGCGGCCAGAGCGCCGCCGAGATCTACTACGACCTCCTCAGCGAGATCGACGTCCACGGCTACAAGCTGAACTGGGTGACCCGCTCCCCGCGCTTCTTCCCGCTGGAATACACCAAGCTCACCCTGGAGATGACCTCCCCGGAGTACGTGGACTACTTCCACGCGCTGCCCGAGCAGACCCGCTACCGCCTGGAGACCCAGCAGAAGGGCCTCTTCAAGGGCATCGACGGCGAGCTGATCGACGCCATCTTCGACCTGCTCTACCAGAAGAACCTGAACGGCCCGGTGCAGACCCGCCTCCTCACCAACTCCGCGCTGCACGCCGCCGCGTACGACGACACCAGCGGCACGTACACCCTCGGCTTCCGCCAGGAGGAGCAGGAGAAGGACTTCACCCTCGACACCGAGGGCCTCGTCCTCGCCACCGGCTACAAGTACGCCGTCCCCGCCTTCCTGGAGCCGGTCCGTGACCGCCTCAAGTGGGACGGCCAGGGCCGCTTCGACGTGGCCCGCAACTACGCGATCGACACCACCGGCCGCGGGGTCTTCCTGCAGAACGCCGGTGTGCACACCCACTCGATCACCTCGCCCGACCTCGGCATGGGGGCGTACCGCAACGCGTACATCATCGGGGCGATGCTGGGATACGACTACTACCCCGTCGAGAAGACCATCGCTTTCCAGGAGTTCGCGGCATGACCGTATCGATACGTCCCTTCGACCCGTCGAAGGACGCCCGGCTGATCCACCCCTGGGTCACCCACCCCAAGGCCGCCTTCTGGATGATGCAGGGCGCGACGCTCCAGGACGTCGAGCGCGAGTACACGGCGATCACCGCCCACCCGCACCACGACGCCTTCATCGGTCTGGTGGACGGCGAGCCGTCCTTCCTGATGGAGCGGTACGACCCGTCGCAGCTGGAACTGGTCGGGCTGTACGAGCCGCAGCCCGGTGACGTCGGCATGCACTTCCTCGTCGCGCCCACCGACACCCCGGTGCACGGCTTCACCCGGACCGTGATCACCGCCGTGATGGCGGAGCTGTTCGCCGACCCGGCGACCGTCCGCGTGGTCGTCGAGCCCGACGTGTCCAACAAGGCCGTCCACGCGCTCAACGAGGCCGTCGGCTTCGTGCCCGAGCGCGAGATCCAGAAGCCGGAGAAGAAGGCCCTGCTGAGCTTCTGCACCCGCGAGCAGTTCGAGGCCGCCGTGGGGGTGTCCGCATGAGCGTCACCGACCCCGTCGCCCACCTCACCCCCGAGCGCTGGGCCGACGCCAACCGCGCCCTGATCCGCAAGGGCCTCGCCGAGTTCGCCCACGAGCGGCTCCTCGACCCGCGCGAGCTGGGCGAGAGCCGGTACGCGGTCCTCGCCGACGACGGCACCACCGAGTACCGCTTCACCGCGGACCGGTTCGCCCTCGACCACTGGCAGGTCTACGCCGAGTCGATCAGCCGCCACCGCGGGGACGAGCAGCTCCCGCTCGACGCGCTCCAGTTCATCACCGAGCTGCGCGGCTCCCTCGGCCTCAGCGACGAGGTCCTGCCGGTCTACCTGGAGGAGATCTCCTCCACCCTCGCCGGCACGGCCTACAAGTCGACCAAGCCGCAGGTGACCTCCGCCGAGCTGGCGCAGGCCGGCTTTCAGGCCATCGAAACCGGGATGACCGAGGGCCACCCCTGTTTCGTCGCCAACAACGGGCGCCTCGGCTTCGGCGTGGACGAGTTCCGCGCGTACGCCCCCGAGGCCGCGAGCGACATCCACCTGATCTGGCTGGCGGCGCACCGCGACCGCACCACGTTCACGGCGGGCGCGGACATCGCGTACGAGACGTTCGTCCGCGCGGAGCTGGGTGACGCGACGGTGGACGGCTTCGCGGCGACCCTGGCCGCCCGGGGCCTGGACCTGGCGGACTACCTGCTCATGCCCTGCCACCCCTGGCAGTGGTGGAACAAGCTGTCGGTGACCTTCGCGGCCGAGGTGGCGCAGCAGCGTCTCGTCTACCTGGGCGAGGGCGACGACACGTACCTGGCGCAGCAGTCGATCCGTACGTTCTTCAACACCTCGGACCCGTCGAAGCACTACGTGAAGACGGCCCTCTCGGTCCTCAACATGGGCTTCATGCGGGGCCTGTCGGCCGCGTACATGGAGGCGACGCCGGCGATCAACGACTGGCTGCACCAGTTGATCGAGTCGGACCCGACCTTCCGGGCGGCCCGGTTCTCAATCATCCGCGAGCGGGCGGCGGTCGGCTACCGGCACCTGGAGTACGAGGCGGCGACGGACCGCTACTCGCCGTACCGCAAGATGCTGGCGGCGCTCTGGCGCGAGTCCCCGGTGCCGTCCCTCGCCGAGGGCGAGCGCCTGGCGACGATGGCCTCGCTGCTCCACGTGGACCACGCGGGCGCGTCCTTCGCGGGCGCGCTGATCAAGGAGTCGGGCGTCGAGGCCACGGTCTGGCTGCGCCAGTACCTGGACGCGTACCTCCTCCCGATCCTGCACAGCTTCTACGCGTACGACCTGGCGTTCATGCCGCACGGCGAGAACGTGATCCTGGTCCTCGACGAGCGCGGCGGGGTGGCGCGGGCGATCTTCAAGGACATCGCGGAGGAGATCGTCGTCATGGACCCGACGGCGGTCCTGCCGCCGGCGGTGGAGCGCGTCCGCGCCGAGATCCCGGAGGACATGAAGCTCCTCTCGGTCTTCACGGACGTCTTCGACTGCTTCTTCCGCTTCCTGGGCGCGACCCTGGCGGCGGAGGGCGTCCTGGACGAGGACGACTTCTGGCGCACGGTCGCGGAGTGCGTCCGCGCCTACGAGGCCTCGAAGCCGGAACTGGCGGACCGCTTCGCCCAGTACGACATGTTCGCGGAGACCTTCGCCCTGTCGGCCCTCAACCGCCTCCAGCTCCGCAACAACAAGCAGATGGTCGACCTGTCGGACCCGTCGGCCGCCCTCCAACTGGTAGGCGACCTGGCGAACCCGATCGCACGCTTCGCCTGACGATTCCCCCCGGACCGATGTGGGCCCCGCCGGAGTACGGTCCTCCGCCGGGGCCCACATCTCTTCTTCAGCGGAACTCGTGGACGACCTGGATCTCGCCGACGATGTGGGCGTTGAAGTCGTCCAGCTCCTCGGCCGGAACCCAGAGCTCCAGGATGGTCCGCCCGCCGGCCTGCTGGACGGGATACCGGCTCAGGAACTCCGACTCGACCTCGAACCGGGTGACGAAGCCGGCGCCGTCGTGCTTCACGTTCCAGTCCCGCGCGATCCTGACCGCGTAGTCCTCGTTGAGGACGGGGTAGAAGATCGGCTGCTCGGGCAGCCGGGGCGGCCACGCACGCCAGCCCGACTCCCGCACCAGATCCAACTCCTCGGGCCCGGTCGGGCGCCACAGGGTCGTCGTCGGCTGTCGGCTGGTCATCTCCACGTCACTCTCTACGCGTACGCCGCCACCAGGGCGGTTCGGGAGCCCGGACGATACCGACCCCACGAACCGGGCGGCTACGGGGTTTCCGCACGTGCCCACGCCACACCGCTACTCCGCCGGCCAAGGCACCTGTGGTGAGCGGTAGAAGTCGATGCCCAGGGCCTTGAACCTCGGGGCCTGTTCCGCCAGGCGGAGTTTGTAGGTGTCCCAGTCGTGGGTGGACGCCGGGGACCAGCCCAGTTCGGCCACGCCCGGGAGGCGGGGGAAGGCCATGACGTCGAGGTCGGCCGTGGTGGCCAGGGTCTCCGTCCACAGGGGGGCCTCGACGCCCCGGACGGCGCTCTCCGGCGCCCCCCGCAGATAGGTGGCCGGGTTCCAGTCGTACGACTTGCGCACCTCGACGTGTCCGGCCCAGGTGAGGCCGAGCGGGGTGTCGGGGGTGTACTTCATGTCGAGGTACGTGCGGTCGGCGGGCGAGAGGATGATCCCGGTGCCGTTGCGCGCGGCCGCGGCGACCCGCTCGCGCTCGGCGGCGGGGGTGCGGTCGAGGCCCCAGTACTGGACGAGGGCGCCCTCGGCGGGGGTCGTGCTCGTCAGCTGGTGCCAGCCGACGACCTTCTTGCCGTACTTCGCGACGATCGGCTGCACACGGTCCATGAAGGCCACGTACTCGGCGTGGGGCGTGGAGTGGGCCTCGTCGCCGCCGATGTGGAGGTAGCGGCCGGGGGTGAGGGCGGCGATCTCCCGGATCACGTCGTCGACGAAGTTGTACGTGACCTCCTTGGTCGCGCACAGGGAGCTGAGGCCGACCTTGATCCCGGTGTAGAGCGGCGGCGCGATGTTGTCGCAGTTGAGGACCTCGTAGGAGGCGAGGGCCGCGAAGGTGTGGCCCGGCATGTCGATCTCGGGGATCACCTCCTGGTAGCGGGAGGCGGCGTACCGGACGATCTCCTTGTACTGCTCCTTGGTGTAGAAGCCGCCGGGGCCGCCGCCGACCTCGGTGGAGCCGCCGTGGCTGGTGAGCCGGGGCCAGGAGTCGACGGCGATGCGCCAGCCCTGGTCGTCGGTGAGGTGGAGGTGCAGGGTGTTGATCTTGTAGAGGGCGAGCTGGTCGATGTACCGCTTGACCTCGTCGACGGTGAAGAAGTGGCGGGAGACGTCGAGCATGGCGCCCCGGTAGGCGTACCGCGGGGTGTCGGTGATCGTGCCGCCCGCGATCTTCCAGGGGCCCGGCTGTACGGAGCCCCGCTCGACGGCGGAGGGCAGCTGCTGGCGCAGGGTCTGGACGCCGCGGAAGAGGCCTGCGGGCTCGCGGGCGGTGAGGGTGAGGCCGTCGGGTGCGGAGCGGAGCCGGTACCCCTCCTCGCCGAGCGCGGTCTCGCCGGGGCTGAGCCGGAGCCGGATGCCGCCGCCGGCCGCGGCCTCGTCGACGACGGGCAGCGGGAAGCCGGTGGCGGGGCGGAGCAGGCCGGCGAGGTAGCGGCCGACGGCCTTGGTCTCGCGGGAGGTCCCGGCCACGCCGATGCGGGTGGTGGGGGTGAGGGCGTACGGCTCGCCGCCGGGTGTGACGGAGGCGGGTACGGGCACGATGCGGCCGAGGGGGCGGACCTCGGGTTCGGCCGCGGCGCTCTTCCCGTCGCCGGTCCGGGTGTCGGCGGCGGACTCGCCGCAGCCCACCCCGGCGGCCGCGACCAGGAGCAGGGACCCGATCAGGCGGTGAATCCGTCGGTTCTGTCTCACAGGCATGGTCCCCTTCGGATGATCGACACGTCCGTCGTCCTGTTGTTACGTATATCCGGTCAGCGCCCTCCCTGCGCGCCCCCGACCCCCCGGACGCGGCCAAGGTCTGGACCAAGACCCTGGTTTTTACGTCGATCATGGCGCCACTGCCCGATATCGGGCAGGATTCTTGCGAAAGGCGGCCCGGACCCCTCAATATTCACGGGTGCTCGAACGCCGCCCGTCGCATGACGACCTCGTCGACCATCTGGTCCGCAGCACCGCGCTCCAGCGCGGTGAGGCCGCCCGGGTGGTGCTCGACGTGCTGGCGTACTTCGACGAGACGACCGAGGAGTTCGTCCGCCGCCGCCATCGCGAACTGCAGTCCGGCGGGGCGGTGAACACCGAGATCTTCGAACGGATCGCGGCGGAGCTGCCCCACCGGGCGGTGGCGCCACCGGAGCTCTCGCTCCGGCAACTGCGCCGCATCGTCTACGGCTGAGACCCGGCCGGGACCCGGCCGAGACGCGGCTGAGAAGCACCATCGTCAACCTGGAGGGGTTTCACCTTTATGTGCGGAATTGTCGGTTACATCGGTAAGCGCGACGTCGCCCCGCTGCTGCTCGAAGGCCTCGCCCGCCTGGAGTACCGCGGTTACGACTCCGCCGGCATGGTCGTCACCAGCCCGAAGGCCTCCGGCCTGAAGATGGTCAAGGCCAAGGGCCGGGTCCGTGACCTGGAGGCCCGCGTCCCCAAGCGCTTCACCGGCACCACCGGCATCGCCCACACCCGCTGGGCCACCCACGGCGCGCCGAGCGACGTCAACTCGCACCCGCACCTGGACCCCGAGAACAAGGTCGCCGTCGTCCACAACGGCATCGTCGACAACGCCCAGGAGCTCCGCGCCAAGCTGGAGGCCGACGGCGTCGTCTTCGCCTCCGAGACGGACACCGAGGTCATCACCCACCTCATCGCCCGCTCCCAGGCCGTGACCCTGGAGGACAGGGTCCGCGAGGCGCTCAAGGTCATCGAGGGCACCTACGGCATCGCCGTGATGCACGCCGACTTCAACGACCGCATCGTCGTGGCCCGCAACGGCTCCCCGGTCATCCTCGGCATCGGCGAGAAGGAGATGCTCGTCGCCTCCGACGTCGCCGCCCTGATCGCCCACACCCGCCAGGTCGTCACCCTCGACGACGGCGAGATGGCCACCCTCAAGGCCGACGACTTCCGCACGTACACGATCGCCGGCGCCACCACCACGCCCACCCCGGAGACCGTCGAGTGGGAGGCCGCCTCCTTCGACATGGGCGGCCACGACACCTTCATGCACAAGGAGATCTCCGAGCAGCCCGACGCGGTCGACCGCGTGCTGCGCGGCCGGATCGACGACCGCTTCTCCACGGTGCACCTCGGCGGCCTGAACCTGGACCCGCGCGAGGCCCGCACCATCCGCCGCATCAAGATCCTCGGCTGCGGCACCTCGTACCACGCCGGCCTCATCGGCGCCGGGCTCATCGAGTCCATGGCCCGCATCCCCGCCGACGCCGAGCCGGCCTCGGAGTTCCGCTACCGCAACCCGGTCGTGGACCCCGACACCCTCTACATCGCCGTCTCCCAGTCCGGTGAGACCTACGACGTGCTCGCCGCCGTCCAGGAGCTCAAGCGCAAGGGCGCCCGCGTCCTCGGCGTGGTCAACGTGGTCGGCTCCGCCATCGCCCGCGAGGCCGACGGCGGCATCTACGTCCACGCCGGCCCCGAGGTCTGCGTCGTCTCCACCAAGTGCTTCACCAACACGGTCACCGCCTTCGCGCTGCTCGCCCTGCACCTGGGCCGCATCCGCGACCTGTCCGTCACCGACGGCAAGCGGATCATCGAGGGCCTGCGCAAGCTGCCCGAGCAGATCAGCGAGATCCTCCGGACCGAGGACGAGATCAAGAAGATCGCCGAGGCGTACGCCGGCGCCCAGTCGATGATGTTCATCGGCCGTGTCCGGGGCTACCCGGTCGCCCTCGAGGCCTCCCTGAAGCTCAAGGAGATCTCCTACATCCACGCCGAGGCCTACCCGGCCTCCGAGCTGAAGCACGGTCCGCTCGCCCTCATCGAGCCGGCCCTGCCGACGGTCGCGATCGTCCCCGACGACGACCTGCTCGAGAAGAACCGCGCCGCCCTCGAGGAGATCAAGGCCCGCAGCGGCCGCATCCTCGCGGTCGCGCACCAGCCGCAGGCGAAGGCCGACCACACCATCATCGTGCCGAAGAACGAGGACGAGCTGGACCCGATCCTGATGGGCATCCCGCTCCAGCTCCTCGCCTACCACACGGCGCTCGCCATGGGCCGCGACATCGACAAGCCGCGCAACCTGGCCAAGTCCGTCACGGTCGAGTAGCAGCCGGTCGGGGCCTGTCCCCCCGACCCGCGCCGCCGGGCCTGTCCCCCGGCGGATCGACCGGACACGAAATCGGTCCCTGTCGCACACCCAGGTGCGACAGGGACCGATTTCACTTCCCGTACCTACCCCGCGGCGGGTGCGCTCCTGCCCGCCGAGCGGCGGAAGGCCATCGGCCACCCCGCCACCGCCGCCGTGGCGCCGTACCAGGCGACGAGGCCCGCGACGGCCGCGACCCAGCCGCCCGCCTTGCCGAGGCCCCCGGTGTCGGCGAGCGCCCCGATGCCGAGCAGCAGGAGCGCGACGAACAGCAGCCCGTACACGCCCTGTCCGAACAGCCCGCTGCCCGAGGCCGCCATCGTCAGCGTGAGCGCCAGGAGCGCCCACAGGAGCATGAAGACGCCGACCGCGTCGGCCGAGGCGCCGCCGCCGGCCGCGGTCCCCCAGGTGAACCAGAAGGCGCCGAGCGCCGCGAACGCCGTGCCCTCGCCCTTGTCGCCCGCGCGCAGGGCGAGCATGCCGACGAGGAAGAGCGCCACCCCGCCGACCCAGGTGGCGAGGCCCGCGGCATCCGATGCCGCGACGTTGTCGATGACACCCGTACCGCCCAACCCGAAGGCGAGCAGGGTCAGTCCGAGTGCGAGGTGGCCGAGAGTGGAGGTGCTGTTCCCCGCGGCGACGTCGTTGTCCACGGCGGGCTCCCTTCAGGAGTGCGGGCGTGCTGTGTTAGCTGCGTGATCCGGAGACTGATCCGGTGACAACCGGAAGCTGATCCGGTGACCCTTATCTACCCTTCACAAGCACACAATTCACCTACCGCAGGCCGAATTTATGGCCGGATGACGGCAGTTGGGAGAAACCGGACCCGCGCGGTGGGCGCCTACGGGATGACGATCACGGGCCGCTGGGCGCGCCGCGCCAGACGCCCGGCCACCGAGCCGAAGATCCGGCCGACGATCCCGTGCGTGGAGCCGACCACGATCGCGTCGGCCGAGTACTCGCGGCCGACCTCCTCCAGCTCGTGGCAGATGTCCCCGCCGCGCTCGACGAGGATCCAGGGCACCTCGGAGAGGTGCTCGGCGCAGGCGAGCTCGAGGCCGAGGACCTCGGTGCGGTGGTCGGGTACGTCGACGAAGACGGGGGGCTCGCAGCCGGCCCACACCGTGGTGGGCAGCCGGTTGGCCACGTGCACGATGATCAGGCCCGAGCCGGAGCGCCGGGCCATGCCGATGGCATAGGCGAGGGCGCGCTCACTGGACGTGGAGCCGTCGAAGCCGACGACCACCCCGTGCCGGAAGGCCGGGTCGCAGGCATGACGTGGCTGTTCTACCGCCAGGGGGTCGACCGTGGAGTCGGCGACGCGCTTGCGGTCCGCGGGTTCGGGGAATTCGTGACCGGCCATCGGTGTCTCGGCGAAGAGGGTCCTCGTGGGAAGGGACGGGGAAAGGGAGCGGACGGAACAAGGGTGGCGGCGGAGCTGTGTGTCCGGGAATCATCTTCCCAAGCCCATACCCCCAAGGGTACGGCGACACTCCTCTCCTGCCCAGAGCCCACCGTGCCGCTCCCGGCGTGCCCGCCGCTCGCGCACGGCGTTCCAGGGAGCATGCACGAGCGGCTCGGGATCTGGCAATGCCGGTTGTGTCCTACAGGCGTCCGTACGGGGGCCAAACGGACGTCGCCCAGAGTGACCGGAACGTTCCGTTCCTCGTTGCCCACAGGTCCAGCCCACCGTCGTAGGGAGACCGCCCGTGCCCGCACCATCGACCGCCGCCGGCCAGACCTCCACCACGCCCGCCTCCGTGCTCGCCGCGCCTCGCGGCCGCCGCCGGGCCCCCGCCCCCTCCCGGCCCGCCGCGGCGGGCCAGGACCCGGGAATTGCGCAGGGGGCGGCACCAGGGATGCCGGGGGCGGCTCCGGGCGCGGGCGCGGCGGACCAGGCCGGTGACGTCGTCCGCTGGGCGGTCTTCTGCTGCGTCCTGGTCCCGGTGGTGCTCGTCGCCTACGGCACCTCGCTCGGCGGGGCCGCCGGCACCGCGCTCGGCCTCGTCGCGGTGACGGCGGCCTGCCGGGTGCTGCTGCGCCGCTCGGAGCGCGGGCTGCGCTGCGGGTACGGCGGGGGCGGCGGACCCAGCGGGAGCGGCGGGAGCGGCGGGCACGGCGGAAGCGGCGGGAGCGGTCGCGGTAGGCGGCGCGGCTAGGCCCTGATCCGCCGGAACGCCTAGGGCTAAACCGGGCCGAAACGGAGGCCTCCGCCGGGCCTGTTCCCCTTCGAGTTGACAGGTTCGTACACGCGAACCGATATGTTTTCAGCCAACTTCCATCTCCCGGCGAGTCCTTGGCGGAACGGTTGCCCAACCCCGGCGCCGACACCCGAAAACGCCCCGCCACAAGGGCTCACACCCCCCGCGTACGGGGGTGTTCGCCGCGCCACCCCTCCCCGGGACGGCCGTCGGACGGCAGACTTCGCCATCGATCGCTTCGCGCCAAGTGGCCTTGTCGACAATCCACCGGATGAAGAACTTGTCACGCCGGCGCCACGGGACGCAGTAGATTCGATCATGGGTACCGAAGACTGGGGTCTCGTGCAAAACCGAGGGGAAACGTGCAGGAGCGACACGACCAGGGAGACGCGAACACCGAGGGGGGCTTAGCGTCATGAGCCAGGACTCCATTATTGCGCCGGAGGCCGCACGGAAACTGACCGGGCGCCGCCGTCGCGAAGTCGTCGCGGTGCTGCTGTTCAGTGGCGGCCCCATCTTCGAGAGCTCCATCCCGCTCTCCGTGTTCGGCATCGACCGGCAGGACGCCGGGGTGCCCCGCTACCGGCTGCTCGTCTGTGCGGGCGAGGACGGCCCGCTGCGGACCACCGGTGGACTCGAACTGACCGCGCCCTACGGCCTGGAGGCCATCAGCCGCGCGGGCACCGTCGTCGTCCCGGCCTGGCGGTCGATCACCTCGCCGCCGCCGCCGGAGGCGCTCGAAGCGCTGCGCCGGGCCCACGAGGAGGGCGCGAGGATCGTCGGTCTGTGCACCGGCGCCTTCGTCCTCGCCGCGGCCGGCCTGCTCGACGGGCGTCCGGCGACCACGCACTGGATGTACGCGCCGACGCTCGCCAAGCGCTATCCGTCGGTCCACGTGGACCCCCGGGAGCTCTTCGTCGACGACGGGGACGTGCTGACCTCCGCCGGCACCGCGGCCGGAATCGATCTGTGTCTGCACATCGTGCGGACCGACCACGGCACGGAGGCCGCGGGCGCCCTGGCGCGCCGGCTGGTCGTCCCGCCGCGGCGCAGCGGCGGTCAGGAGCGCTACCTCGACAGGTCTTTACCTGAGGAGATCGGCGCCGACCCGCTGGCCGAGGTCGTCGCCTGGGCCCTTGAGCACCTCCACGAGCAGTTCGACGTGGAGACCCTGGCGGCCCGTGCGTACATGTCACGGCGGACCTTCGACCGCCGGTTCCGCTCGCTGACCGGTTCGGCCCCCCTCCAGTGGCTGATCACCCAGCGGGTGCTCCAGGCGCAGCGGCTGCTCGAGACCTCCGACTACTCGGTCGACGAGGTCGCGGGCAGGTGCGGCTTCCGCTCGCCGGTGGCGTTGCGCGGCCACTTCCGGCGGCAGCTCGGCTCCTCGCCGGCCGCCTACCGGGCGGCGTACCGCGCGCGGCGGCCGCAGGGCGACAGCGGTACGACGGTGCTGGACACGGTCGTGCCCACCCAGGTCGCGACGGGCGCCCGGCGCCCGGCGTCCCCGCTGGAACCCGGCAAGCCGCAGTCCGACGCCTTCGCCCCCGGGCGGGCGCCGCTGCCGGGCCAGCGCAGCGCGCCGTAACACCGACCCGCGCGGCCACAAGCGGCGCACCGCAGGACCGACGGGCGTCCGGGGAGACCTCCCCCGGGCGCCCGTCGGCCGCTTCCCCCGCAGGAAGAGCACCTAAGGTAGGACGCATGAACGATCGCATGGTGTGGATCGACTGCGAGATGACCGGGCTCTCGTTGACGGACGACGCACTCATCGAGGTGGCCGCACTGGTCACCGACTCGGAACTGAACGTGCTCGGCGACGGGGTGGACATCGTGATCCGCCCGCCGGACGCGGCGCTGGAGACCATGCCGGAGATCGTGCGCCAGATGCACACGGCCTCGGGACTGCTCGACGCGCTGCCCGGCGGCACCACGCTGGCCGACGCGGAGGCCCAGGTCCTCGCGTACATCCGCGAGCACGTCAAGGAACCCGGCAAGGCGCCCCTGTGCGGGAACTCGGTCTCCACGGACCGCGGCTTCCTCTCCCGGGACATGCCCGCCCTGGAGAGCCACCTGCACTACCGGATCGTCGATGTCTCCTCGGTCAAGGAGCTGGCCCGCCGCTGGTACCCGAGGGCGTACTTCAACAGTCCGGAGAAGAACGGCAACCACCGGGCGCTCGCCGACATCCGCGAGTCCATCGCGGAGCTGCGCTACTACCGGGAGGCGGTCTTCGTCCCGCAGCCCGGCCCTGACTCGGAGACCGCGAAGCAGATCGCGGCCCGTCACGTCCTGCCCGCGGAATGACCGCCCGCTCGCGCCCCCGGAACCCGCTGCGGAAAACGCGGGCGCGAGCACCCTCCATCACCCTGTAGACTTCTTCTCGGCCGGTCAGGGAAACCTTCGGGAAAACCGCCGGGCATGGTGGGTATAGCTCAGCTGGCAGAGCACCTGGTTGTGGTCCAGGATGTCGCGGGTTCAAGTCCCGTTACTCACCCTGAAGGCTCAGGCCCCGGTTCGAAAGAACCGGGGCCTGAGTCGTTTCCACGTTCCGGTCTACGTGCCGGACGTACAGCTGAGCGTCGTCGGGGGCGGGTTGGCGCCCGACCAGGAGCCATTGAGGCCGAAGGTGGCCGAGCCGCCCGGCGGGACCGTCGCGTTGTACGAGAGGTGCGAGGCCGCCACGTCCGCTCCGGTCTGGGTCACCGTCGCGTTCCACGCCTGGGTGACGCGCTGGCCGGCCGGCTGGGTCCAGCGGACAGTCCAGCCGTTCAGCGGAGCCATACCCGTGTTCCGGAGGGTGACCTGGGCCGTGAAGCCGCCCTGCCACTGGTTGGTCACCTTGTACGCGACCTTGCACGCGTCCGTCGGGGTGCCGCCGTCGCCGGTCTCGGCCGTGTCGCCGTAGAGGATGCCGCGGCCGTTGGTGGAGACGTACACCCGGCCGTAGACCCGGGGGTCGCCGGTGATCGCGGCGCCGGTCCAGCCCCACTGGTGGGCGTCGTCGTTGATCCGGACCCAGCTCGCGCCCGCGTCGGTGGAGCGGAAGACGCCGCGTACGCCGCCGATCTTCGCGCTCGTGTAGAGGGTGGGGTACGTGGCTCCGGGCGCGGCCTTGCCGAAGCCGATCGTGTCGGCCTGCTCGACCCCGGCGATCCGGGTGAAGGTGGCGCCGCCGTCGGTGGAGTGCCAGAGGCCGTACGCCGAGTCCGGCGCCCCGCCGGCGAGCCAGATGTCGCCCTTGTTGCCGGGGACGGCCTTGAAGCGGACGTTGCCCTTGGCGGGGAGGCCGGTGGCCTTGGTGGTGAAGGTCAGGCCGCCGTCCGTACTGGCGTGGAAGGCGCCGGCCGCGAAGCCGTAGAAGGTGCGGGGGTCGACGCGGTCGGACTCGACGGTCGCGCCGGCCGGGATGCCGGTGGACGCCGTCCACGCGCCTCCGGTGCCGGTGTGGACGCCGGCGCCTTCGGGGCTCCAGACGAAGCGGGTGCCGTCGGCGGACGCGGCGACCGTGCCGCCGCCGGTGACGCCCGCGGGTTCCTGTCCGGCGCGCCAGGTGGCGGCGTTGTCGGTGGAGAACGCGACCCGCGGGCCGCCGTCGAGGTGCCCGGCGCGTACGACGGTGTCCGGCTTGGTCTCGGCGAAGTCCACGCTGGTGGTGGAGGTGAAGTTGGGGCCGGTGAACATCATCGCGGGGACCTTGGTGAGGTCCGTGTGCCGGAAGCCGCCGATGTCGCCGAGGGCGCTGATCAGCGGGGCTCCGGAAGGCGGCGAGGCCAGGTCGAGGACGGCGGTCTCCTCAAGACCCGCGACCATGGGCCGGATCGTGAACTTCGTCCCGGTGTCCCACCGGGTGAGCTCGGTGGTGCCGTAGATCGTGGCGCCGGTGCCGTACATCATGCGGTTCGAGTCGAACGGGTCGATCTCCAGGGCCTCGGTCATCCAGCCGAGCTTCGGCGTCTGCTCGGGCGGGGCGGGGCTCGCGCCCCAGGTCAGCCAGGGGGCGGAGGAGACGTCCATCGTGTAGCGGTCGGCGCGGTTCGGGTACGCGGTGTAGTCCCAGGCCCTGGTCCAGCTGGCGCCGCTGTCGGTGGAGCGGAAGATCTGGGTGTCGGGGTACCAGGAGCTGTACCCGGACACCATGACCGTGCCGGGGTTCTGCCGGTCGACGGTGAGGCCGCTGAAGCCGTAGTGGGTGTCGGCCTCGGCGACGGGGCTGATGTCCGTCCAGGCGCCGGTGGCCGTGGCGTACCGCCAGACCTGGCCCTTGCCGCCGTCGTACGGGCCCGCCGTGTCGCTGTACGCGAGGTAGAGGTAGCCGTTCTCGGCGTCGAGCACGCCCTTGTGGGCGAGGTAGCCGGTGGGCTGGCCGGGCAGCCGGGTCCAGGTGGCGCCGGCGTCGGTGGAGCGGTAGACGGCGTTCTCCTTGTCGCCGACGCCGACGTAGATCGTGCTGGTGGCGCGGCCGGCGGTGCCGGTGGACTCGTCGAAGGTGACCCAGACGATGCCCTGTTCGTCGGAGTTGTAGCCGCTGGTGTCGGTGGGGTCCTGCTGGTAGTTGCCGGGGTTGGTGAAGGAGGTGACCTTCGACCAGGTGACCCCGGAGTCGGTGGAGCGCCAGAGGCCGTTGCCGCTGGGGGCGCCGAGGTAGAGGACGCTGTTCTTGTGCGGGTCGATCGCGAGGCGCTCGCCCATGCCTCGGCCCGGCATGTTGCCGCCGAGCTTGAAGGGGAGGTCGGCGCGCTGCCAGGTGGCGCCGCGGTCGGCGGAGCGGAGGACGGCGCCGTTGCCGGGGTCCCAGTCGTTGGTGTACGTGCCGACGGCGGCGTACACGCGGTCGGGGGCCACGGAGTCGGTGGCGAGTCCGACGACTCCGGTGTGGCCCCAGTCGTCCCAGCCGATGTGGTCGAGGAGCGGGGTCCAGGAGGAGGCGGCCTGGTTCCAGCGGTAGGCGCCGCCGATGTCGGTACGGGCGTAGGCGAGGTTCTTCTCGGCCCGGTTGAAGACGATGCCGGGGACGAAGCCGCCGCCGTCGATCCGGACGTTCTTCCAGGTGTACGAGGGGGGCGCGGCGGCGGGCGCGGCCGGGGGCGCGGCGGGAGTCGGTGCGGCCGTGACGGCCGGTGCCGCTCCCGCGAGGAGGCCGGCGGTCAGGGCGAGCCCCGCCAGGAGGTGTCGTGTTCTGCGCATGGGGGTCCTGTCGACGAGAAAAGTATGGGAGCGCTCCCACTATTCGGCGACTGTCAGAACACGGTCAAGGTGCGGGAGTCGTCGAAGACGTTCGACGACGCTCGGCCGTCCGGGTGGTGCGCCTGGCGGGCTCCCCGTTCCCCGTGGTCCCGCGCACTACGGTCGGGATCATGTGGTGGAGGAGGACGCGGCCCGGCGCCGCCGGACGCGGGCCCCTCGTACCCGCCGCCGGACGCGGGCCCCTCGTACCCGCCCCCGCCTTCGTCCTCGCCCTCGTCCTCCTCCTGGCCGCCGCGCTCTCCGCCGGGTGCGCCACCGACCCGCCGGAGCCCTCCCCCGTGCCCGACCGCGAGCGCGTCGACGGCGCCGGGCGGCCGATCACCCTCACCGTCGGCGTCTTCGGGGAGTTCGGCTTCCAGGAGGCCGGGCTCTACGACACGTACATGCGGCTCCGTCCCGACGTCACCGTCCGGCAGACCTCGCTCTCCCGCAACGACGTCTACTACCCGCAGCTGCTCACCCACCTCACCGCCGGCTCCGGCCTCGCCGACGTCCAGGCCGTCGAGGTCGGCAACATCGCCGAGGTCGTCGCCACCCAGGCCGGACGGCTCGACGACCTCGGCTCGGCGCCCGGCGTCGACAAGAAGACCTTCCTGCCGTGGAAATGGGCGCAGGCCACCACCCCCGACGGCCGCACCCTCGGGCTCGGCACGGACATCGGCCCACTGGCCCTCTGCTACCGCAAGGACCACTTCGCCGCGGCCGGCCTGCCCACCGACCGGGAGACCGTCGGGCGCCTGTGGGCCGGGGACTGGCGGAAGTACGAGGAGGTCGGGCGGCGCTTCGCCGAACGGGCGCCCGAGGGCGTGGCGTTCACCGACTCCGCCTCCGGGGTGCTCGCCGCGGCCGTCTCCGGCGCTCCGCTGCGCTACTACGACGCCCGCGGCGAACTCGTGGTGGGGACCAACCCGTATGTGCGGGCCGCCTGGGACCTCGCCGCCGACTTCGCCCGGCACGGGCTCACCGCCCGGCTCCAGCAGTTCACGCCCGACTGGGACCAGGCGTTCGCGCGCGGGGCCTTCGCCTCGATCGCCTGCCCGGCGTGGATGCTCGCCTACATCCAGGACAAGTCAGGGCCTGCCGCGCGCGGGCGGTGGGACGTGGCGGTGGCGCCCCGGCCCGGCAACTGGGGCGGCTCCTTCCTCGTCGTGCCGTCCGCCGGGCGGCAGCGGGCCGAGGCCGCCCGGCTCGCGGCCTGGCTGACCGCGCCCGAGCAGCAGGCCCAGTTGTTCGCCCGGCGCGGCGGCTTCCCGAGCGCCTCCGCCGCGTACCGGCTGCCGCAGGTGGCGGACGCGCGGCACCCCTACTTCGGGGACGCGCCGACCGGGCCGCTCTTCGCGGCGGCCGCCCGGGGAGTGCCGCTCGCCCCGGTCGGGCCCAAGGACGGGCTCGTCAACCAGATCCTCTCCGACATCGGGATGCTCCAGGTCGACCAGACCGGGCGGTCGCCCGACTCGGCCTGGCGGGCGGCGATGCGGGCGATCGACAACGCGTTGGACCGGTGAGCGCCCTTGACCGAGACGAGGGACCCCGTGGACCCGTTCCTGCCACCGGCCGGTACGCCCGTCCCCCCGCCCGCCGCCACTCCCCTGAGGCCACAACCGGTTCGGGGGCAGGGGCGGCCCGTGCGCCTCGGGCGGCTGCGGTCGCGCTCCGCCCCGTACGTGCTCGTCGCCCCGTTCTTCCTGCTCTTCGGGGCGTTCGGCCTCTTCCCGCTGGTCGCCACCGCCTGGACCTCGCTGTTCCGGGTGGAGCTGACCGCGCCGGAGGCCCGGGAGTGGGTGGGGCTGCACAACTACGCCCGGCTGCTGCACGACGAGTTCTTCTGGAACGCCCTGTCGAACACCGTCGCCATCGGTGTCCTCGCCACCGTCCCGCAGCTGCTGCTCGCCCTCGGTGTGGCGCACCTCCTTGACGTACGGCTGCGCGGTCAGCTGGCCTTCCGGGTCGTGGCGCTCGCTCCGTACGCGACCTCGGTGGCCGCGGCGACGCTCGTCTTCGCGCTGCTCTTCGGCCGGGACCAGGGGATGGTCAACTGGGTCCTGGGGCTCGTCGGGATCGACCCGGTGGACTGGCAGAACGGCCCGTGGGCCTCGAAGGCCGCCGTCTCGTCGATCGTGATCTGGCGCTGGACCGGCTACAACGCGCTGATCTACCTGGCGGCGATGCAGACCGTCCCGCGCGAGCTGTACGAGGCGGCGGCGCTCGACGGGGCCTCGCGGTGGCGGCAGTTCCTGCACGTGACGCTGCCGGGGCTTCGGCCGGCGCTGCTCTTCACGGTCCTCGTGTCGACGATCGGCGCGACCCAGCTGTTCGGTGAGCCGCTGCTGTTCAACAGCGGGGCGGGCGCCTCGGGCGGGGCGGACCACCAGTACCAGACGCTGGGGCTGTATCTGTACGAGCAGGGGTGGGTGAACCTGCACCTGGGGCGGGCGGCGGCCATCGCCTGGGCGATGCTGCTGATCCTGGTGGTGGTGTTCGGGATCGCCCGGCTCCTCGGGCAGAGGAGGGCGGTCTGATGCGGACGGTACGGGCGGGCTGGGGTACGTACACGCTGCTCGGTCTCTTCGCGGCGGTCTCCCTCTTCCCGCTGGTGTGGACGGCGGTGGCGGCCTCTCGGACGAGTACGCGGCTCGCGTCGGCGCCGCCGCCGTTCCGGTTCGGGCGGAACCTGCCGCGGAACCTGGGGATCGCCTGGGCCGAGGGCGGCCTCGGTGAGGCCCTCGCCAACACCGCGGTGGTCGCGGGTTCGGTCGCGGCGGGCACGGTGCTCTTCTCGACGCTCGCCGGTTTCGCCTTCGCCCGGCTGCGGTTCCGGTTCCGGGGCGCGTTGCTGCTGCTCGTGGGGGCGACGATGCTGATCCCACCCCAGCTCGGGGTCGTACCCCTCTATCTGCTGATCGCGCGGCTGCAGTGGACGGACCAGCTCCAGGCGGTGGTGCTGCCCTCGCTCGTCTCGGCGTTCGGGGTCTTCTTCATGCGCCAGCACCTCCTGCGGGCGCTGCCGCCGGAGCTCCTGGAGGCGGCGCGGGTCGACGGGGCGGGGACGCTGCGGGTGGTGTGGCACCTGGTGTTCCCCGCGGCGCGGCCGGCGATGGCGGTGCTCGCGATGCTGTCGTTCGTGGCGGCGTGGAACGACTTCTTCTGGCCGGTCCTGGCGCTGACGCAGACCGGGAACCCGACGGTGCAGGTGGCGCTGACGGGGCTGGGGCGGGGGCATGTGCCCGACCAGTCGGTGGTGATGGCGGGGGCGCTGCTCGGGACGCTGCCGTTGCTCGTGGTGCTCGCGCTGTTCGGGCGGCACATCGTGGGCGGGGTGATGCGGGGCGCGGTGAAGGGCTGAGCGCCGCGAGCGGCCTCCGGCTCCCTCCGTTCACCCGTATCGCCCTCCCCCCTTCCCCGTACCGTCCGCTCACCCGTTCGGGCGAGGCGGTGATCCACTTCCCCGCTCCCCCCTGTTAGCGTCCCCTTATGTCCAATATCCTCACATTTAGCCCTTCTTGGGCGCGGTGAGGGCCGATGGGGATCCTGCGTGACCATCCCGAACTCGCCCTCTTCCTCTGCCTCGCCGCCGGCTACCTCGTCGGCAAGCTCCGGGTCGGCCCCATCACCCTCGGCGGCATCTGCGGCACCCTCATCGTCTCGCTGCTCCTCGGAGCCTGGGCGAAGGTCACCGTCTCCGACGACGTGAAGACGATCTTCTTCGCGCTGTTCATCTTCTCGCTCGGCTACATGGCGGGACCGCAGTTCTTCTCCAACCTCAACAAGAAGAGCCTGCGCTTCTTCGCCCTCTGCCTCATCGAGGTCGTCTGTGTCGTCGGCATCGCCCTCGGCCTCGCCGGGGCCTTCGACCTCGACGTCGGCACCGCCGCCGGCATCCTCGCCGGCGCAGCCACCGAGTCGGCGGTCGTCGGTACGGCCACCGAGGCCATCGGCAAGCTCTCCGACCTGACGCAGGAGCAGATCACCCAGTACCAGGGGCACGTGGCCACCGCGTACACGGTCTGCTACCTCTTCGGTCTCATCACCATCGTCATCTACACCAGCCAGATCATGCCGATGATGCTGCGGATCAACCTCCGCGACGCCTCCCGCGAGCTGTGGGAGAAGATGCGCGGCTCCGGCGGGGGCCTGGAGTCCGACGAGCGCGAGGCCCTCCCCGGCATGGTCGGCCGGACCTTCCTGGTCACCCACGCCGACGGCACCAGGGTCGGCGACCTGGAGCGCTCGCTCGGCGGCCGGGTCACCGTCGAGGCGGTGAAGCGGGGCAGCAAGGTCCTCACCCCTCCCCCGCCCGGCTTCGAACTGACCCTCTCCGACCTGGTGCTCACCGTGGGCCGCCGGGCCAACATCATCGAGGCGGGGCGGGTCATCGGCCCCGAGACCCCGGCCGTCCCCGGCCTGGACACCCCGCTCGCCACCACCGAGGTCTCGCTCACCGACAAGGCCGTGGTCGGCAAGTCCCTGGACACCCTCGCCAAGGAGCACCCGGAGTTCACCTCCGGCGGGGTGTACGTGACGGACGTCCTGCGCAACGACCAGCATCTGCCGGCGACCCCGGAGACCGTCGTCCACCGCGGTGACGTCCTCACCCTGGTCGGCGCCCGCTCGGGCCTCGGCAAGCTGGCGTCCAAGGTCGGCGCGGTCGTGAAGAACGACGCCACCGACTTCATCTACCTGGGGCTCGGCATCGTCTGCGGTTCGCTCCTCGGGCAGGTCGTGGTGGAGTTCGGCGACGTCCCGATGTCGCTCGGCACGGGCGGCGGCTGTCTGATCTCCGGGCTGCTCTTCGGCTGGTTCCGCTCCCGTACGCAGACCTTCGGCGCCTTCCCCCCGCAGGCCGCCTCCACCCTCAAGGACATGGGCCTCGCGATCTTCATCGCCTGTACGGGGCTGGTGTCGGGCCCGCAGGCCTGGCCGCTGCTCAAGGAGTACGGGGCGCTGCTGCCGTTCGCGGGGATCGCAATGGTCCTGGTGCCCGCGACGATCTCCCTGGTCGTCGGCCGCAAGCTCCTGAAGATCGAGAAGCCGCTGCTCATCGGCGCCATCGCGGGCCAGCAGTGCTCGACCCCGGCGATCACCTCGATCACCCAGGTGGCCCAGAGCTCGGTCCCGATGCTCGGCTACACGATCACCTACACGCTCTCGAACTTCCTGCTCCCGCTGACCGGCCCGCTCCTCGTCGGCATCCTCGGAGCGTGAGAGGACCCATGACCCGATGATCGACTTCCTCGACCGGAACGTCTTCCAGCCCCACCCCGAGCTGCTGATCTTCATCACGGTCGCGCTCGGCTTCCTCCTCGGCAAGCTCCGCTACAAGGCGATCGCGCTCGGCGCCGTCACCGGCTGCCTGGTGGCGGGGCTGCTGCTCGGGGCGCAGTTCGAGGTCACCGTCGACGGCACGGTGAAGAACCTGTTCTTCACCATGTTCCTCTTCGCCCTCGGCTACAAGGTCGGCCCCCAGTTCTTCCGCGGCCTGAGGAACGACGGTCTGCCGCAGGTCGTCAACGCCCTCGTCGTCTGCGTGACGGGCCTCCTCGTCTCCTGGGGCTTCGCCGTCATGCTCGGGTACGGCCCCGGGCTCTCCGCCGGCCTCCTCGGCGGCGCGCTCACCCAGTCCGCGGTCATCGGTGTCGCCCAGGACGCCATCGGCAACCTGCCGGGGCTCTCCGCCGAGCAGCTGAAGACCGAGGAGAACCTGGTCGCGATCGGTTACGCCGTGACGTACCCGCTCGGCACCATTCTCTGCGCGATGCTCCTCGCCAACGTCCTGCCCAAGCTGTACAAGCGGGACCTGGCCGCCGAGTCGGCCCAGCTGGCGAAGGAGCTGGACGCGCCGGGCGACGACCCCGACCTGGCCGAGGGCTACTACACGGTCGTCCTCCGCGCGTACCGCATCGAACGGCCCGACCTCGTCGGCCGCACCATCGACGACTTCGAGAAGCAGCAGCAGGCGCTCGGCCGCCGCATCTACCTCACCCGGGTGCGGCGCGACGGGCAGCTCCTCGACCACGACCAGCGGACGGTGCTGCGCGCGGGCGACACCGTGGCCGTCAGCGCGCTGCGCGGCTCACTCGTCGACTTCGACGCCCGCACCCACATCGGCCCGGAGACCGACGACGTCGAACTGCTCGGCTACCGGACGGAGACACTGCACGTCGTCGCCTCGGACAAGGAGCAGCTGGGCAGGACGGTCGCCGACCTGCGCCGGGAGCCCTTCATGGTCGGCGTGTACGTCGACAGGATCTACCGCTCGGGCGCGGAGTTCCCGTACCGGCTCTCCACGAAGCTGGAGCGCGGCGACACCGTGGTCCTGACCGGCCCGAAGCGGCTCGTCGACCCGGCGGGCAAGGCGATCGGCAAGCCCGTGCCGACCTCCTTCGCCACCGACATGCTCTGGGTGGGCCTCGGCATCTTCCTGGGCGGCTGCGTCGGCATCCCGGCCCTGACCGTCTCGGGCGTGCCGATCTCGCTCTCCACCTCCGGCGGCGCGCTGATCATGGGCCTGGTCTTCGGCTGGATCCGCGGCAAGTACCCGACGTACGGGAACGTGCCGCCGGGTGCCCAGTGGTTCATGGACACCCTCGGTCTCTGCCTCTTCATCGCCGTCGTCGGCATCAACGCCGGGCCGAGCTTCACCAGCGGTCTGTCGTCGGCCGGCTGGGGGCTGCTGATCTGGGGCGCGGTCGCCACCGTGATCCCGCTGATCGTGGGCTTCCTGTACGGCCACTACGTCCAGAAGATCCGCTTCCCGATCCTGATGGGTGTCCTGGCCGGCGGCCAGACGACGACCGCGGCGATCGGCGCGATCAACGAGCAGTCCAGGTCCCAGATCCCCACGCTCGGCTACACGATCCCCTATGCGGTGGGCAACGTCCTGCTGACCATCTGGGGCGCCGTGATCGTCCTCCTCAACCACTGACGTCCTCAAGGGAGTTCCCCGTGCCCAAGACCACCTTCACCCGCGAGGAGATCCAGTCCTTCGCGCAGCTCTCGCCGTTCGAGCTGAAGGACAAGTTCATCCAGATCGCGCAGGCCGCGCAGGCCGGCAAGCCCGGCCAGAAGGTGAAGTCGCAGACGCAGATGCTCAACGCGGGCCGCGGCAACCCGAACTGGGTCGCCACCGGCCCCCGCGAGGCCTTCTTCGCCCTCGGCTACTTCGCGCTGTCCGAGTCCCGCCGGGTGTGGACCGCCGACAACCTCGGCGGCATGCCGGAACTCCCCGGCTCCGGCGCCCGCTTCGACACCTTCGTACGGCAGCACCCCGACCTGCCCGGCATCGAACTGCTCCAGCGGTGCGTGGAGTACGGCGTCGAGCGCTTCGGCTTCGACAAGGACGCGTTCCTGCACGAGCTGACCGACAGCACGATCGGCGACAACTACCCCGTACCGGACCGGATCCTGACCCACACCGAGCAGGTCGTACGCGGCTACCTCGCCGACGAGATGTTCGACAAGCGGCCGCCGGCCGGGAACCTGTCGCTCTTCGCGACCGAGGGCGGCACGGCCGCCATGTGCTACATCTTCGACTCCCTGATGAAGAACGGGATCCTGAAGAAGGGCGACCGCATCGCCCTGATGGTGCCGGTCTTCACCCCGTACATCGAGATCCCCGAACTCGACACGTACGACTTCGACGTGGTCACCGTCAGCGCGAGCCTCTTCGCGGAGACCGGGGTGCGCGAGTGGCGCTACCCGGCCGACGAGGTCGCGAAGCTGGCCGACCCGGCGGTGAAGCTGGTCTGCGTCGTCAACCCGTCCAACCCGCCGTCCCTCGCGCTGAGCGAGCGGGTGACGCAGCAGATCAAGGACATCGTCGCCGGCCCCAACCCGAACCTGCTGATCGTCACGGACGACGTGTACGGCACCTTCGTCGAGGGCTTCCGCTCCCTCGCCGCCGACCTGCCGCGCAACACGCTCCTGGTGTACTCGTACTCCAAGCACTACGGCTGCACCGGCCACCGGCTCGGCGTCATCGGCCTCCACGACGACAACGTGATCGACGAGATGATCGCGAACCTGCCGGGGGCCGAGAAGGACCGCCTCGCCAAGCGGTACGGCACGCTGAGCCTGGAGCCGGCGAAGATCCGGTTCATCGACCGTCTCGTGGCCGACTCCCGCCAGGTCGCCCTCAACCACACGGCGGGGCTCTCGCTCCCCCAGCAGGTCATGATGACGCTGTTCTCCCTCTTCGACCTGCTCGACGAGGGCCAGGCGTACAAGGAGAAGATCCGGGGCATCGTGCGCCAGCGCCTCGACCTGCTCCTCGAAGGCGCCCGGATGAAGATCGCCGACGACCCGGAGCGGGCCGGGTACTACATCGAGCTCGACCTCCTCGCGGAGGCGGAGCGGGTCCACGGGAAGGACTTCGCGGACTTCCTGGAGAAGAACTACGAGCCGGTCGACCCGCTGTTCCGGCTGGCCGAGCAGACCAGCGTCGTCCTCCTCAACGGCGGCGGCTTCGACGGCCCCGAGTGGTCCGTCCGCGTGTCGCTCGCCAACCTGGACGACCTGGACTACCTGAAGATCGGCCACCATCTGCGGGCGATCTTCACCGACTACGCGGAGGAGTGGAAGGCCGCACGGGCGTAGTACGGGCGTGGCACGGGCGTACGGAGACGGCCGACGCCAGGTCGACGTCCGACAGCCGCCAGCGTGATCCGTTCCGGCCGGTCACGCTGGCGGCATGACGACGAACTCCCCCACCACCGACTCGACGGCAGTCCTGACCGGCATGTACGCGGCGGAGGCCGCCTACCTGGCGGCCGGAGGCCCCGGCAAAGCCTCCTTCGCGCCGCTCGCCCCCTCCTTCGCGCCCGACGTGGTCCTCCACCAGGCCGCCACCCTGCCGTACGGCGGGACCTGGCACGGACACGCGGGCCTGGAGCGCTTCTTCCTCACGATGAGCCGGGTGTGGGAGTCCTTCGACATGACGGAACAGGAGTTCCTCGCCACGGGCCCCACCGCGGTGGTCCTCACGCGCGTGCGTGCCCGCGCCCGCGCCACCGGCCGCGCGCTGACCTTCCCGATCCTGCAGACGATCACCGTGCGGGACGGCCGGATCGCCGAGGTCCGGCCCTTCTACTGGGACACCTCGGCGATCGCCGACGCCTGCGCGGTACGCCCGTCGGCGGCCGGGTAGGGATGCGCGCCCCGGCCGGCGGTGGGGTGGCTCCGGCCGGGGCGCGCGCTCGTGGGGGGACTCAGCGGCTCACTTGTAGGCGGCGAAGGCCTTCGTGAAGGCCAGCGGCTGCTGGAGGATCGAGGAGCAGGTGGCGTCCGCGTAGTTCACCGCGCCGGCCGCGCACTGCTTGTCACGGGTCGAGGACCACATCGACAGCCAGCCGATGCCCTTGGACTTCGCGAAGTCGACGAGCTGGGTGGCGTCCTCGACCGTGAAGATCTCGGTGACGACGTCGTTCACACCGATCATCGGGGTGACGGCGACGGCCTTCCAGGCGGCCGCGTCGGAGAGCCCGAGGACGCCCTTGATCTGCGCCTGGGTCGCGGTCGCGGCCTGGATGGCGTACGTGCCCATGTCCGCGCTGTACGCCGGGCCGTAGTCCATCGCCATGATGTTGACGGCGTCGACGCGGACACCGTTCCGCTTCGCGTCGGCGAGCAGGTCGACGCCGGGCTGGGTGAGGCCCTCGGGCATGACCGGCAGGGTGAAGGAGACGTTCAGGCCCGGGTGGGACTTCTGGAGCTGGGCGATCGCCTGCGAGCGGCGGGTGTTGGCGGCGGTGTCCGGCAGGGCCGCGCCCTCGACGTCGAAGTCGACCTTGGTGAGCTTGTACTGGTCGATGACCTTGCCGTACGCGGCGGCCAGCGCCGAGGACGAGGAGCAGTTCAGGGCCAGCTCGTGGCCTGCCGCGCCGCCGAAGGAGACCCGGACGTCGCCGCCCTTGGCGCGAAGCGCGCCGATCTGGGCCGCGACCTTGTCGTGTCCCAGGTCGGTGACCCCGCCCCACAGCGGGGCGCAGGCGCCGCCGGAGGTGATGAAGGCGAGGTTGAACTCCTTCACGCCGGTGGCGTCGGCAGTCGCGAGCAGGTCGTACGCCGGGTAGAGCGAGGTGTCGACGTAGGGGGCGTACTTCGCGGCCGTGACGGGGGCGCCGGTGGAGGTCGCGGTGGGCGTCGGGGCGGGGGTCGGCGCGGTGGTCGGCGCGGTCGTCGTGGTGGCGGTCGGCTTCGGGCTCGTGGTGGCCGTGGCGGTGGCGGTGGGCGTGGGCTTCGCCGTGGCGCTCGGGCTCGCGGTCGCCGACGGGGAGGCCGTCGCGGTGGGCGGGTCCGTGGGGCGGCCGCTGGGGGTGGGGGCGGTGCCGCCGGCGGAGCAGGCCGCCTTGTTGATGAGGCAGTTGGCGGGGTCGCCGGCCTCTCCGGCGGCGGAGGTGACGAAGCCGACGGTGACGGACTGGCCGGGGGCCAGCTGCTTGTTCCAGCTGGCGGGCTTCACGGTGACGTGCCGGCCGGAGACGGTGTGCTCGCCGTTCCACAGGGACCCGATGGTCGTCCCGGCCGGGAGGTCGAACTCCAGGGTCCAGTCGGCCTGGGCGGTGGAGGTCTCGTTGGTGACGACGTACTGGCCGGTGTAGCCGCCGGTCCAGGCGCTGGTACGGGTGTACGCGGCGCCGACCGCGGCGGCCTGGGCCGTACCGGTGAACGCGAAGACGGCGCCGCCGACGACCGCCGCCGCGACGACCGCTCCGACGGCCTTGGTCCTGGTGCTCGTCCTGCGCCGGTGCGAACTGGTGCCCATCGCGTGCCTGCCTCTGCGTACTGGGGGGTGGGGAGGGGGTGCGGCAGCACGCTAGCGACTGGGAAACGGACAAAAAGGTGTCCGGGGGCGCGGGCGGGGATCCTTAGGATCCGCTTAAGGAAGGCATCGGAACCACGAAAGGTTCCGCCCGTACGCACCCCGTACGTACCCCGTGCGCACCCCCTGCGCACCCCGTACGTCTCAGCCGACGTCGGCCCTGCGGGTGCCCGTGCCCCCGCGTCTGCGCCGGGCGGGCCGGCGGCCCTGGCGTCCGGCCGTGCCGCCCGAGCGGCGCCCGTCGAGGCCGATCCAGACGCGGACCTCCGTGCCGCCGAGGACCGAGTGCCCGATGCGGACGTCGCCGCCGGTGGTCTCCGCCATCCGCCGCACGATGTCGAGGCCGAGGCCCGTGGAGCCGTCCCTGGCACCGCTGTTGCCGCGGGCCAGGGCGGCGGCGGGGTCGGCGATGCCGTGGCCCGCGTCGGAGACCAGGACGATGACGGCGTCGTCGCCGTTGTGGAGGTCGATCGAGAAGGCGGTGCCCTCGGGGGTGTGCCGGAAGACGTTGCCGAGGAGGGCGTCGAGCGCGGCGACGAGCTCGGGGCGGGCGACCGGGATCCGGACCGGGCGCTCGACACCTGCGACCCGTACCCGGCGGCTCTCGTCCTCCGCGAGCGCCGACCAGAACTCCATCCGCTCGCGCACCACTTCGGCGGCGTCGCAGCCCGCGCCCGGGCCGGTCGCCTGGGTCTGCGGCTTCGCGTCGCGGGCGGTGCGGATGATGATGTCGACCTCGCGCTCCAGCTGTTCGACGGCCGCGCGGGTCTGGTCGGCGGCCGGGCCCGAACCGAGCGAGGCCGCGTTGAGCCGGAGGACGGTGAGCGGGGTGCGGAGCCGGTGGGAGAGGTCGGCGGCCAGTTCGCGCTCGTTGGCGAGGAGCTGCACGACCTGGTCGGCCATGGAGTTGAAGGCGACGGCGGCCGACTTGAGTTCGGGCGGCCCCTCCTCGGGGACCCGGGCGCCGAGCCTGCCCTCGCCCAGGTCGTGGGCGGCGCCCGCGAGCCGCTGGGCGGGCCGGACCATGCGGACGCCCAGCCGGTCGGCGACGGCGACGGAGCCGACGATCAGGGCGATGCCGACACCGGCGAGGACCAGCCAGGCGGTGGCGACACCGTTGGACACCTCGCCCTCGGGGACGAACAGTTCGACGACGGCGACCTTGCCGCTGCTGAGCGCGGTGGGCTGGAGCAGCGCGAAGCCGCCCGGGACCTCGGCGATGGAGGCCCGGCCGAGCCTGCGGGTGGTCGCGAGCTCCTCCTCGCCGGCCCGGCGCGTGCCGATCTCCAGGTCCGTGGTGCCGGGTTCACCGGCGGGGACGTGGACGGCGAGCCGTCCGGCGGCCCCGTCCTCGGTGGTGGCGACGGCCTTGTCGAGTTCGTCGCGGTCGGTGGTGATGGCGAGGACGGGCGCGAGCCCGGCGGCCCGCCGCTCGGCGTTGGAGAAGGCCCGGTCGCGGGCCATCTCCTTGACGACGAGCCCGAGGGGTACGGCGAAGGCGACGACGACCATGGCGGTGACGGCCAGCGACACCTTGACGAGGGCCCATCTCAAAGCTGCGGCTCCGGTTCCTGCTGCCGCGGCGGCTCCAGCTTCACGCCGACTCCGCGCAGGGTGTGCAGATAGCGGGGCCGGGCGGCCGTCTCGCCCAGTTTCCGCCGCAGCCACGACAGATGGACGTCAATGGTCTGGTCGTCCCCGTACGACTGCTGCCACACCTCGGCGAGCAGCTCCTTGCGCGGGACGACGACCCCGGGCCGCCCGGCGAGGAAGGCGAGCAGGTCGAACTCGCGCCGGGTCAGGTCGAGCGGCGTCCCGTCGAGCTCCGCCTGGCGGCGCAGCGGGTCGACGGTGAGCCCGCCGACCCGGAGCGCCCGGGACGGCGGCGCCTCGCCCGCCGAGGCCCGCGCCCTGCGCAGGACGGCGGCCATCCGGGCCGAGAGGTGGTCGACCGAGAAGGGCTTCACGAGGTAGTCGTCGGCCCCGGCGTGGAGGAGCCGTACGATCTCCGCCTCGTCGTCCCGGGCGGTCGCGATGATCACCGGTACGTCGGTGATCCCGCGCAGCATCTTGAGCGCCTCGGACCCGTCCAGGTCGGGCAGTCCGAGGTCCAGGACGACCACGTCGAAACGGAAATGGGCGACCTCGCGCAACGCCTCCAGGGCCGTGCCGACGCTCCGTACGGTGTGGGAGGCTTCGGACAACTGCCGGATGAGGGCGGAGCGCACGAACTGGTCGTCCTCGACCACGAGCACACTTGCCATGGGCCGCACCGTACGCCATTCGGGTGAGCGTAGGTATGGACCACCCTCCGGTACGGGTCCTCTCGGCGTGGTGCAGTATGGCCCCGATGCGAAGAGGACTCGTTCACGCCCTGGCCTGGTCGCTCGCCACCGGCGCGGCGGTCACCCTGTCCTGGTGGGGAGTGCACACGGTGCTGTCCGGCACGGTGTACGACCCTCCGCGCGCGCTTCCCCTCCCGGCCGGCAGCGCGGACGAACCGGACTCCGCCGGCAGCGACCCGCTGACCTCCTCGACCCATCGGCCCGGCACCACCGAACCCTCCGCGCCCTCCGCGCCCGCGACGGCGAAGCCCACGCCGAGCGGCGGCCGCACGACCCCGGCCACGCCGACGGCGACCCCCTCCCGGTCGGCGAAGCCCACGACGGAGGCGCCCCCGGCCACCGAGCCGCCCGCGTCGGATTCGAACGTGAAGAGCTACACGGTGGACGGCGGACGGGTCGCCTTCGACCTGGGGAAGGACTCGGCCGAGCTGGTCTCGGCGATCCCGGCCTCCGGCTGGCAGATGCAGGTGTGGAAGCAGCCGTCCTGGATCCGGGTCACGTTCACCGCGGACGGCCGCGAGCTGTCCGTCTTCTGCGTCTGGCACGACACGGCGCCCCGCGTGGAGATCGAGGACCGCGCGACCTGAGGCGTCCGGTCACACGGTCAGCGGAAGACGGACGCGGGCGGTACGGGTGAGGGCTTGGCACTCGCGTCGGTGACCGGCGCCGCTCCCCCGGCGAAGTCGGCGAGGGCGCGCCCGTGTTCGACCCGGCCCGGGTGCGGGTCGGTGGCGACCCGGCGGGTCAGCTCGGCCACCGGCAGCTCACGGTCGGATGCGAGCAGCACCGCGTTGCCGAAGCGGCGGCCGCGCAGCACCGTCGGATCGGCGGTCAGAGCGAGCTCGGGGAAGACGGCGGCGGCCGTGGCGATCTGGCCGCGCAGATGGGTCAGGGGCGGGCCGTCGGCGAGGTTCGCCGCGTAGAGGCCGCCGGGCCTCAGCACCCGCCGCACCTCGCCGAGGAACTCGGTGCTGGTCAGATGGGCGGGGGTGCGGGCCCCGCTGAACACGTCGGCGATGACGAGGTCGGCCCAGCCGTCCTGGACCTTGGCGAGTCCGGCGCGGGCGTCGGTGGAGCGGACGCGGATACGGGCTCCGCCGTCGAGGGGAAGCTCCCGGCGGACGAGTTGGACGAGGGGCCCGTCGACCTCCACGATCTGCTGGGTGGAGCGGGGCCGGGTCGCGGCGACGTACCGGGCGAGGGTGAAGGCGCCGCCGCCGAGGTGGACGACCTGGAGCGGCCGGTTCGGCGGGGCGGCGAGGTCGGCGATGTGGCCGAGGCGCCGCTGGTACTCGAAGGCGAGGTGGGCCGGGTCGTCGAGGTCCACGTGGGACTGCGGAGCGCCGTCGATGAGCAGCGTCCAGGCGCGGGGGCGTTCCCGGTCGGGTATGAGTTCGGCGAGCCCGCCGTCGACGGTCTCGACGACGGAGGCGGCGGCCGCCGCCCGGTCGCGCTGCTTGTTCCTGGCCACGGTCCTATTATCCGGCCAGTGATGAGGGGTCCCGCCCGCGCGGCGGGTCCGCCGCCTCAGTGGCAGCCGTCGGCCGCCTCGATGAGACGGGCCGCCTCGCCGAGCGCCTTCCGGAGGACGGCGGGGTCGGTGACGGGGTCGGTGTCCCCCGGCGGCAGCAGCCAGCCCGCCGGGCGGGGCGCGTCACCCGCCGGTTCGGGCAGTTCCGGCAGCTCGGGGAGGCGGAGGCCGCGCCCCGAGGTCCGCGTACAGGCGCTGCCCGGCATGTCCCAGGCGGCGGCGGTGCCCGGCGGCACCAGGAAGCCGAGGGTGTCGCAGGCGCCGTCGTGCACGACGGGGCCGACGGCGGGAACGGCGCCGCGTCGCAGGATGTCCACGGCCTCCAGGCCCTGCCGGACGGGGACCGTCACCAGGTCCCAGGCTCCGGCGTCGGGCTTGGGCCCGTCGGCCTCCGGGGCGGGTGCGTGCCACGTGGCCGACTGCGAACCGATCTCCGACATGGGGACCCCTCCTCGCTCCTGAGGAGACACGTTCCGTCTCTCCCTTTACGGTTCAACGCCCGTCGGCGTCAACGGCTACGGCGCCATGCCGCCGCAAAGGATGGCAGTTCATGGCAGATCACAGGCGAGATATCCGATTTGTAGCCAAACTCTGCGTACGCATCCGGTCACAGCAGGTACGTTCCTGTGCTGCCGGACCACCACCGGCAGCACAGGAGAGGGCTCGGCCATGGCGACGTCACGGGCAGTTCCCAATCTCGCCTTCCGCCGGCTCCGCGGACAGCAGTCGCCGGCGGAGTTCGCCGCGGCGGTCCGCCGGGCGGCGCGGGAGATCGGCGAACAGGTCGCGTGCGACGCCCGCTACATCGGGCGCGTGGAGGCGGGCGAGATCCGCTGCCCCAACTACGCGTACGAACGGGTCTTCCTGCACATGTTCCCCGGACTCGGCCTCGCCGACCTGGGGTTCTCCGCGCGGGAGACGGTGCGCGGCCGGCGGCAGGCCGTACCGGCCGGGGCAGCGCCTCCCGCCGCCATCACCACCCGGAACGATGAGGAGAGCGACGTGCTGCGTCGCGCATTCATGACGAGCGGCTCCGCCACCCTGGCGGCCGCCTCGCTGGGACTCGGCGGCCCCGCCGTCGCGATCCCCACCCCCCGCGGGGTCCACCGCATCGGCGAGGCCGAGGTGCGGGCCGTCGAGGACGCCGTACGGCAGATCCGTCTGCTCGACGACCGGCACGGCGCCGACGGGCTCTACAAGGTCGCCGCCCAGCCGCTGCGTGCCGCGTACGCGCTGCTCGACACGGGCACCATGACCCGCCGCTCCACCGAGGACCGGCTGCACGCGGGCGCGGGCGAACTCTCCCTCTCCGTCGGCTGGCTGGCCCACGACTCGGGGAGGCACGAGGACGCGCGCTCGCACTACGCGGAGGCCCTCGCCACCGCGCGCGTGTCCGGAAACGCGGCCCTTGAGGCGCACGCCTTCTGCAACACGTCCTTCCTGGCCAGGGACACCGGCCGGTACCGCGAGGCGGTGCGGGCGGCGCAGGCCGGGCTGCGGGCCGCGCAGCCGCTGGACTCGGCCCGGCTGCTGTCCCTGCTGTCGCTGCGGGAGGCGGGCGCGTGGGCGGGGCTCGGTGACCGGTCGGCCTGCGAGCAGGCCCTCGGCCGCGCCCACGGCTTCTTCGACCGGGGCCCGGCCGAGGGCGACCCCGAGTGGATGTCGTTCTTCGGGGAGCCGGAGCGGGAGGCCCTGGAGGCCCAGTGCTGGTCGGCCCTCGGCGACTGGGGCCGGGCGGCCCGGCACGCCCACCGGGCCACGGTCCTGCAGAACCCGCACTTCGCCCGGAACCTGGCGCTCTACCGCGCCCACCTCGCCAAGGACCTGGCGCACGCCGGACGCCCCGACGAGGCGGCGGCGGAGGCGAAGCGGGTGGTGGACTCCCTGGACGGCATCGCCTCTGCCCGGATCCGCGGGATGCTCTCCGAGACGCGGCGGGTCCTCGCGGCGTACTGAGGAACGCCTCCGCTCCGGGTGGCGGCCGCGTACTGAGGGGCGCTTCTCCTCCGGGTGGCGGCCGCGTACTGAGGGGCGCTCCTACTCCAGGTGGCCGGTGTCGTTCCAGCGCTCGACCGCGGGGGCGCCGTACGCCCAGCCGAGGACGGAGAGGCTCGTCGGGTCGAGGCGGATGCGGGAGGCGAAGGAGACGTCCTCGCCGAGCCAGCGGGCGCCGATCGAGCGCAGGATGTGCCCGTGGGCGAAGACCAGCACGTCACGGTCGGCCGAGCGGGCCCAGTTCACGATCTCGTCGGCGCGGTCCGAGAGCTGCGCCAGGGTCTCCCCGTCCGGGACGCCGTCGCGCCAGATGAACCAGCCCGGCTGGACGGCCTGGATCTCGGGCGGGGTCATCCCCTCGTACGCCCCGTAGTCCCACTCCATCAGCGCGTCCCAGGGCTCGGCCCGGTCGGCGAAGCCGGCCAGCTCGCAGGTCTCGCTCGCGCGGACCAGCGGGCTGGTGCGCACCTCCACGCCGGGCAGGCCCTGCCAGGGGCGGCGGTGCAGGCGCTCGCCGAGCAGCTTCGCGCCGCGCCGCCCCTCGTCGAGCAGCGGGATGTCGGTCCTGCCGGTGTGCCGGCCGAGAAGTGACCACTCGGTCTGACCGTGCCGGGCGAGCAGGATGCGCGGTGCCATGGGAAGGACGCTCCAGGGGTTCACGGGTGCGGACGTGCCTCTCCCATCATCGCCCACGTGGATTCCGGGTGACGTCCGGGCAACCCCCCGGCGGCGCAGGGCGTCCCCTCCCCCGGAGATGACCGTCTGGGGGACCCTTTCGATGCGCAGACCACGCTGGTGGGCCGAGCTGTCGCTGATCGCCTTCGTGTACGCCGCCTACTCGGGCGGGCGGCTCCTCGTGCGGGGTGACGAGGCCGCGGCCGTCGAGCACGGGCTCGCGATCCTGCGCGTCGAGGAGATGTTCGGGATGGACGCCGAGCATCCGCTGAACCGGCTGTTCACGGACGTCCCCGCGCTCGGGATCCCGGCGGACTTCGCGTACGCCTCCCTGCACTACCTCGTCACCCCGGCGATCCTGGTGTGGCTCTTCCGCCGCAGGCCCGCGCAGTACCGGGCCGCCCGCACCTGGCTGATGCTCTCCACCCTGCTCGGTCTCGTCGGCTTCACCGTGCTGCCCACCTGCCCGCCCCGGCTGCTCGACCCGGCGTACGGCTTCACCGACACGATGGCGCACTTCAGCGCGTACGGCTGGTGGGGCGGCGAGGCCAGCGCGCCACGCGGGCTCGGCGGTCTGACCAACCAGTACGCGGCCATGCCCAGCCTCCACGTCGGCTGGGCGCTGTGGTGCGGGGTGATGCTGTGGCGGTACGGGCGGACGCCCGCGGCGAAGGCCCTCGGGGTGGCGTATCCGCTGCTCACGACGGTCGTCGTGATGGGGACGGCCAACCACTATCTGCTCGACGCGGTCGCCGGTGCGGCGGTGATGGGCGCCGGTCTGCTGCTGACCCCGTACGCGCTGCGGCTCGCCCGTCGGGTGCGCGGAACGGGCGAAGCGCCTCCGGTTGTCAGTGGCGGATGCGAGACTTCCACGGGTGAGCGCATCCCTGGACAGCGGTCTGTCACTCCCTCCGCAGACGACACGTCGAAAGCTGCTCGCTGAGCTGCGTGGACCGGCCACCCCGCCGCGTCCGCTGGACGCGCGGGCGCTCGCGGCGCTCGCCGCGAATCCCGGCTGCCGGCGGCGGGCCCTGCTCGACGGCGCGGGGGTCGACAAGTCCGCGCTGGCCGCGAAGCTCGGCTCGCCGGCCCCGTTCGGGCAGTCGCAGTTCGCGATCGTGCGGGGCAACTCCTTCGAGGCGAAGGTCAAGGCGGACGGCGGCCGTGAGCTGCTGCGCCTGATCGGGGTCGAGGACCCGGGCACGGTGTCCGTACCGGATCTGGCGGCCGCCGGACCCGAGGGGCGGGTGGCGCGCACGGCGCTCGCGCTGCGGGAGGCGACCGCGGCCGGGGCGTGGACGCTGCTCGACCATCCGCTGCTCGCCCTGGAGGTGGCGGGCTCGCCGGTGTATCTGGAGCCGGACGCGGTGGTGGTCCGTCCCGACGGCGGGTGGACGGTCGTGGAGATCAAGTCGTTTCCGATGGTCGACGGCGCCGCCGACGCGTCGAAGGTGGGCGCGGCGGCCCGTCAGGCCGCGGTGTACGTGCTGGCGCTCGAACGGGTCGCGGAGCTCACGGAGGGCGCGCGGGTCGCGCAGTCGGTGCTGCTGGTCTGCCCGAAGGACTTCTCGAACCTGCCGACGGCGTCGGTCGTCGACGTGCGCAAGCAGCGGTCGGTGACCCGGCGGCAGCTCGCCCGGCTGACCCGGATCGACGAGATCGCGGGCGCCCTGCCGGAGGGCACGAGCTTCGACGTGGTGGAGCGCTCGGCGGCGGAGCTGACGGCGGCCGTGGAGTCCGTCCCCCATCAGTACGCGCCGGAGTGCCTGGCCGCCTGCGAGCTGGCCTTCCACTGCCGGGCCCGGTCGCGGGAGGCGGGCGCGGTGGAGACCCTGGGCCGTTCGGTACGGGGTGAGCTGGGCGGCCTGCCGACGGTCGGCGCGGTCCTCGCGGCCTCGCGCGGCGAGGAGGGCGACCCGGACGACCCGGCGGTGGCGGCGCTGCGGCGGGCGCGGGCGTTGCGGGCGGAGGCCCTGTCGGGGGCCGCGGGGGTGGCGGCATGTCGCTGATCTCCACGCTGGCCCGGATGGAGGCCGTCGAGTCGGGCCGGGCGCAACCCCTCGCGACCGTCCGGCACCGGCGGGTCTCCGAGCGGCCCCTCGTCCTCGTACCGCTGACGACGGCCGGTGAGGCGGGCGCCCCGCTGGGCGCCCTGGTCGGCACCGACCGGGAGGAGCCCCGGCTCCTCGTGGTGGCCCAGCCCCGGGACCGGGACCTGCGGTTCGCGTTCCTCGCCGACCTGGCGGAGGAGGTCCTGCCGTACATCGACTCGTTCACGGACGCCGTGGAGGCGGTGGAGAAGAACGAGACGGACCCGGAGACCGGCAAGAAGGTGAAGGTCGAGGTCGAGCTGTGCGCGGACGCCCCGCAGCTGATCGTGCCGAGCCGGGCCGGTATCGAGTACGTACGGCTCCTCGGGCGGTCGACGCGGTTCCGGCGGACCGCCGAGCAGGACCCGGAGACGCCGTTCCCCGCGCCGCCGCGCGTGCCGCTGCTCGGACGCTGGCTGACGCACTTCGGCGACCGGGCCCGGGTGCCCGGCTCCTCGCTGCTGCTCTCGGCGACCGACCTGCTCAACCGGCACTGGGCGACGGGCCAGTCCTCCCTGGAGGACCAGCACCTGGGCGCGCTGCTCGCCTGGATCGACCCGTACGACGGTGAACCGGGCGCCGAGGCCGCGCTCCGGGCCGAGACCGGGCGGGACTCCCGGGGGCAGCTGCTGTGCCCGCCCGCCGGGCCCGCCACCGACCCGGCCTTCGACAACCAACTCCTCGCACCCGCGATCGAGCGGTACGACCGGGCCCGGCAGGCGCTCGGCGCGGCCGAGGACGGCGAGAGCGCCGACACGGGCCTCGGTGAACTGCACGCGGCCGAGCGGGAGCTGCGCCGCCTCGTCGTCTCCCAGCTGAAACCGACCTGGGACGCGGTCTGGCGTGCGGTCGACCTGCTGCGGGAGCTGCCCGAGGGGGCCAGGGTCGAGGACCGCTGGACCCGGGACCGCTGGTCCTTCACCGGCCACCGGGACCGGGTCACGGCCGGCGAGCCGCCGCAGCCGCGCCGCGACGACGCGGTGACGGCGGCCCGGAAGCTCGCGGCCCGCGAGCAGGCGCAGGGGCAGCTGGAGGCGCAGGAGGCCCTCGACGATCCGCTGGTGCTCGCCGGGCGGAGGCTCGCGGGCGAGGCGTTCACGGCGGAGGTGGCCGAGGTGACGATGGCGTGGACGGAGTCGAAGCGGCCCGCGCCGCGCCCGCTGCTCACGGTCCGCACGGACGATCGGCCGCACCTGGGCGAGCGCGTGAAGGTGTACCGCTCGCTCGACGGGAAGCCGCAGTCGGCGGAGTTCGTGCGGTACGAGGAAGACGGATCGCTGCTGTTGCGGCTCCTCGACAAGATGGGCCGGTCGAAGGAGCCCGTGGAGGGTTCGGTGCCGGAGAAGGGCGAGCGGATCGCCTGGACGCTGTTCGAGCACGACCAGCGGGTCGGCCCGCAGCTGCCGGACGCGGAGGAGACGCCCTGGACACACGGCGGTCCGCCCCGGTCGGACGCCGTGGAACTGCCCGACGCCGTGACCCCCGAGGACGTGCTGTGACCGTGTTCGATCCTTCCGCCGAGGCCGGGCGGGCGACGGACGCCATCCTGGCGGACACCCTGCACGGCACCGCGCGCGGTGTCGTCGTGGACTCCCCGCCCGGGGCCGGGAAGTCGACGCTCGTGGTGCGGGCCGCGCTCGAACTGGCCGCCGTCGGGCGCCCCTTGATGGTGGTGGCGCAGACGAACGCGCAGGTGGACGACCTGGTGCTGCGGCTCGCCGAGAAGGAGCCGGAGCTCGAGGTCGGCCGGCTGCACTCGAACGACTCCGACCCGTACGACAAGGCGCTCGACGACCTGGCCAACGTACGGAAGTCGGCGAAGGCGGGTGAGCTGGCCGGGCTTCCGGTGGTGATCTCCACGGCCGCCAAGTGGGGGCACGTGAAGAACGTCGAGCCGTGGGCGCACGCGATCGTCGACGAGGCGTACCAGATGCGTTCGGACGCGCTGCTCGCCGTGGCGGGGCTCTTCGAGCGGGCGCTGTTCGTGGGCGACCCCGGGCAGCTGGACCCCTTCTCGGTGGTGGGGGCCGAGCAGTGGGCGGGGCTCACCTACGACCCGTCGGCGAGCGCGGTCTCCACCCTGCTCGCGCACAACCCGCACCTGCCGCAGCACCGGCTTCCGGTGTCCTGGCGGCTGCCCGCGTCGGCGGCGCCGCTGGTGTCGGACGCGTTCTACCCGTTCACGCCGTTCCGCAGCGGCACCGGGCACGGGGACCGGAAGCTGTCGTTCGGGGTGCCGTCGGACGGTTCGGGCCCGGACCGGGTCCTCGACGAGGCGGCGGAGTCGGGCTGGGGCCTGCTCGAACTCCCGGCCCGGCACACCCCGCGCACCGACCCGGAGGCCGTGCGGGCGGTGGCCCTGGTGGTGCGCCGGCTCCTGGACCGGGGCGGGGCGGCGGTCTCGGAGCGCTCGGAGACCCCCGTGCCCCTGACCCCGGACCGGGTCGCGGTCGGCACCGCCCACCGGGACCAGGCGGCCGCGGTGCGGGCGGCGCTCGCGGACCTCGGCGTGGCGGGCGTGACGGTGGACACCGCGAACCGGTTGCAGGGACGCGAGTACGACCTGACGGTCGTCCTCCATCCGCTGTCCGGGCGCCCGGACGCGACGGCCTTCCACCTGGAGACGGGCCGGCTGTGCGTCCTGGCGTCCCGGCACCGGCACGCGTGCGTGGTGGTCTGCCGGGCGGGCGTGGCGGAGCTCCTCGACGAGCATCCGTCGACGGAACCGGTCCAGCTGGGGGTCGCGGTGTCGTTCCCGGACGGCTGGGAGGCGAACCACGCGGTCCTCTCCCACCTGGAGGAACACCGGGTGAGCTGGACGCCGTGAGGAGTGTGCTGCCGCCGGGCCGGCCGTGGGCTGATCGGCCGGCCTGAGCGCGGCGACCCGGCGGCCCGGGGTCAGTCGGTCGGCCTGAGCGCCGCCGCGTGGCCGAGGAGTTCGTCGACCGTCCACTGGTCGTAGACGTGCTCGCCGTACTTCACGGCGGCGACGCGGCCGCCGGGCTCGATGAGGAAGTCGGCGGGGAGTCCGGTCCTGCCGTGGGGTTGGGTGGGCGCGGGCAGCTTCTCCCGGCCCCTGAGGACCTGTCCGACACCCCGGAGCACGGCCCGGACGATCGCGGGCCAGGCCCGCCGGTCGAGCAGGGACCTGCGGTGGGCCTCCACCCCGAACTCGGCGTACAGCCGCTTGGCGGGGTCCGCGACCACGGCGAACGGCAGATGGGCCACGTGTGCGCGGAGTTCCTCGGCGGGCGAGTGGAAGAGCACCACCTCCCGGATCCCGGCCCGCTCGATCTCCTCGTGCCGCTGGACCACGGACCGCAGGTGGAGGTTGCAGACCGGGCAGCCGGCGAAGCGCCGGAACTGGACGTGGGTGAGCCGCTCCGGGTCGGGGAGGGTGAGCGGCGGGCCGAGGACGGGGGTGAGCGTGCGGGGGGGCACGGAGCTGCCGGGCGCGAGGCGGGTGCGGGACGGGGCGGGGCTCGGAGTCGGAGTCGGAGGCGGGTTCGCGGGCGGGTCGACGGGTGCGTTGGTGGGCACGTTGGCGGGCTGGCGCATGGGGCACCTTCCTCGGGTCCTCGGAGCGAGAGCGCGTAGGCGTACGGCGTACTCCTAACAGCGTAGGCGTCGGCCGTACGCTGTCAACCGTCATGCCACGACCTCGCACCCTCACCCAGGACCAGCTGGCCGCCGCGGCCCTCGCCGTCATCGACCGGGAGGGGCTCGCCGCCCTCTCCATGCGCGTCGTCGCCAAGGAACTCGGCATGAGCCCCATGGGGCTCTACCGGTACGTGACCGACCGGGAGGAACTGGAAGGACTCGTGGCCGAGCGCGTCCTGGCCACGGTCGACGCCACCCCGCCCGGCCCGGACGCCCCCTGGCGGGAGCGGATCGAGGTCATGGCCGGACGGCTGCGGGACGGCGTCGCCGCGCACCCGGCGGCCATCCCCCTCACGCTCTCCCACCGGCACCGCGCGAGCGGAGGGCTGCGCTGGTCGGAGACGGTGCTCGGGATCCTGACCGAGGCCGGGATCGACGGCGAGCGGCGGGTCGTCGCGTTGCGCGCGCTCCACGGCTATCTCACCGGGGCGATCCAGCTCCAGCACCTGGGGCCGCTCGCCGGCCCGGGTACGACGGTCATCACGGCGCTGCCGGAGGACCGTTTCCCCCGTCTGACGGAGACCGCGCGCGCCGCCCGTACGGTCACCCCGGACCAGGAGTTCTTCGGCGGGCTCCGGCTGCTCCTGCGCGGTCTCGACGGCTGAAACCCCTGACCGGCCGGGGCTCGGGAGCTGCGCGGGGGCGCGGGGTGGAACGTACGCGCTCTTGCGGGGCGCGGGACAATGGAAGTCGGCCCGGGTCTCCGGGCCGTGCCTGTGCGAGGAGGAGACGAACGATGGCGGAACCCGCGGAACGAAGCGGACAGCGGCGGCTCAGGCCGGCTCCGCTGATCTTCGAGCCTGCCGAGGCGACCGCCGACCCGGAGCACTTCTTCGACCTGGAGTCGATAGAGGACCCACGGGAGCTGCTGTCCCGTGCGACGGAGCTGACGCTCGCGTTCCGCGCGGCGACGGACCGGGCGACCGAGTTCCAGGCGATCGCGGCGGCGCAGCTGGCGGACCCGCGCCGCTTCGACCGGCTGACGCCGGCGGACGTCGCCGAGCGGGCGCAGTGGACCGAGGACTACGCCCGGAAGATGATCGAGTTCGGCCGCGACCTGATCCGCACGAACGGCGGCCCGGCGGAGGAGTAGGCGGGGCGGGGAGGGGGCGGTGCCTGAGGCCGGGCTTCGGCCCGCCCCTCCGACGTCCCGCCTGGCATATGCGGCCCGCACGATACTCCTCGGCCGACCCTCCTGTCCGGGATTCCGTGAACCCTCGGCAATCGTCTCGTCACGCCCGGTACATCTGGAGCCATGACGACCTGGCTGCGCGAAGAGACCCCGCACGACATCTTCCGGTTCCTCCGGGAGGGCGACGAGGGGCGGCACCAGACGGCCCGGGTGACCGGCGACGGGGCCGCCTGGCTCGCCTCGGCCGCCGGGGGGCGAGGGGCCGCGCTCACCCGCTGGGAGGCCCGGCCGGCCTCGCCCGCCGCGCTGCCGTGCGGGACGGTCTTCGACGTCGTCAACGTGGACCCGGTCTTCGGGCGGCGGATGCTGGACCGCCTGTGGACGGAGGGCCCGGGGTCCGGGCCGGTCGCTGTGCACCGGGGCCGGATGATGCTGTTCGCCGCGCCCGGCACGGCCCAGCGGCTGCCGGCCCTCCTCGACTGGGAGGAGTGGGGGGAGGCGGTCCCCCGGCCGCTCTGCCACGGCGTCGGGGACGCGGTGACCGTGCCGCCGCTCGCCCCCTCCGGCACCGCGGGGCCCCGCTGGCTGGTGGCCCCCGACACCCGGCATCCCTGGCTGCCGGGCCCCGAGGTCGTGCTCTGGGCCTGCGTGCGGGCCGTCCGGGCGGTGTCCGCCGCCGACGTGCGGGTATCGATTTTTCCTCCCGCCGATCCGGGTGCTAATGTCTACGACGTCAGCAGGCGCCGCTAGCTCAGTTGGTTAGAGCAGCTGACTCTTAATCAGCGGGTCCGGGGTTCGAGTCCCTGGCGGCGCACAGACGGAAGAAGCCCCTCGCGGAAGCGAGGGGCTTCTTCGTGTTACGAGCCCAGGCCTGTATCGGTCAGTCGACGGCGGGCGGGGTGATCCTGACCGTCCAGCCGTCCGTCTCCGTGCGATCCATGACCTCGACCCTGACCCCGGTCCCCGGCACGGTCAGGGTCTCGCCCTCCTCCAGCGGGGCGTCCGCGAGCGGCGGGTAGACGGAGCGCTCCCAGCAGGCCTCGGTGCGCGGGTGGGCGTCGACGACCTCGACCGGCCCGTCGCCGGACGCGGAGCCGCCCCGTACCCGGTAGACGAGCACGCCCTCGGTGCAGGTGTCGGCGTTGTTCCCGGCGTCGGTCCTGGCCTCGACCGCGAGGACGCTGTCGGGGCCGGTGCGGACCACCGCGAGCCGGGTGCCGAGGGTGCCGCCGGACGCCGGCGGGGCGTCGGTCGGCTCCAGGCTGACCATCCGGGGGCCGGCGCCCTGGACACAGGCCACCTGGGCGCTGGAGAGCCAGCCGAGCTTCCACTTGTGCCAGCCGAAGAGGTCGGGGGAGAGCCCGAACTGGCTGCCCATGACGTCCCAGTCCCCCACATGGGTGTCCCAGTCGCCTTTGCCGTCGACCGGGCGGTGGTAGAGGTCGGGCAGGTCGAAGACGTGGCCGGTCTCGTGGGCCAGCACGTTGCGGTCGGGCGGGTGCCGCTCGAAGACCGTGACCACCCGCTTGATCTCGGTGCCGTCGACCTCCAGCGGCTGTTCGAGGTTGACCACCTTCGTCGCGTCGGAGTCCACGCCGGGCGCGTCCGGGTCGGCGACCAGGTAGACGATGTCGTAGCGGGAGAAGTCGACGCTCGCGTCGGCTGCGGCGATGCCGTCGCGGAGGTAGGCGGCGCGCTGCCCGGAGTCCCAGTCACGCCGTATGTCGTACGCTCCCGACTCCTTCGGCATGGGGGTCCAGGCGCGCTGGGGGTGCGGGCGCAGGGTGAAGCGCCCGTAGGAGGCGCGCGAGAAGTAGTCGCTGGTGGCGGGGAAGTGGTCGGCGGCGAGGTCGGCCGGTGTGGTGAGCGGCTCGGCGTCCGGGAAGGAGAGGAAGATCATGACCGCGTCGAGGGCGCGGTCGGGGCGCGGGTACGACCTGTTCCAGGTGTCGAGGCCGAGCGAGTGATGGGCCGAGGTGCGGGGCAGGGCGCAGGGGCCCGCCGACGACGCGCCGACGGCGGGGCCGGCGACGAGCCCGGTGGCGGCCAGGGCGGCGAACGAGGTGAAGGCCGCCGCGCCGGCACGCAGCCGCGAGCGTTCCACTCCCCCGGGTGGCTGCTGACCCCTCACGTGGACCTCCGGATCGCGAATGCGGGATACCCCACCCACCTTGTGATGGTTTGCGGCGTTTCGCATGTTTCCGCTGCCCCGGTCGGGTGAGGGCGCGCCATGAGGTCGACGCGACACGAGCGCGATTCAGCTCACGGACAGTCACATTCGGTCACGTCGTCATCGGCCCGCGTCAGACCCGTACAGAAACGATCGTGCAGGGTGCCGCGGTGGGCAGCCTCACAGCGTCGCACGCCCCCTGGAGGCGCCCCGGAGCTGGAACGCTCCCCCGCGCTGGCTCTATGATCGGCTCACTCTTCCTTGGCCGACCGTCCCGACCACATGTGACCGGCCCGACTGCACTACGGGAGCGAGCGGTGAGCGGAACCCCCGAAGGACCGGTGCACCCAGAGCCGCCGGAGAACCACGCGGCAGAGTCCGCACTCACGGAGCGTCACCCCGGGCTTTCGGCCGAGCGTCGCGCCGCCGAACTCCGCGACTACCGCGCCGCCTTCCGTGTCGCGCAGCTCGCCATGGCCGTCGTCGACCAGGACGGCGTCGTCGTCGCGGCCAACGACTCCTTCTGCACCCTCCTCGGCACCGAGGCCGGGGCGCTCCGGGAGCAGGCCGCCTCCGATCTCGTCGACCTCGCGTCCGACGGGCGCACCTGGCACGCGTACCGCGAGGTGCTGCGCGGCCGCCGCTCCCGCTTCCGCTGCACCCGCCGCCTCAAGCACGCCGACGGGCGCTCGCTGTGGGCGGAGGTCACCGTCGCGCCCGTGCCCGACAGCCGGCGCGTGCTGCTCTCCATCGCGGACATCAGCGACCGGCGCGAGCTCCAGGCTCGGCTCCGCCACCTCCAGATGCACGACCCGGTGACCCGGCTGCCCAACCGCGCGCTGTTCTTCGAGCGCCTCTCCGCCGCGCTCGAGGCCTCGGCCGAGGACGCCGGGGACACCATCGGCACCGTCGGCACCGGGGAGGCGGAAAGGGCCGGCAGCGCCGACCGTACGGGCGGCGCCGGGGCCAGGGCCAGGGCCGTGATCAGCTCTTCGTACGAGTCCTACGGGTATGGCAGAACAGGGCGGATCGGTCTCTGCTACCTCGACCTCGACGGGTTCAAGGCCGTCAACGACACCCTCGGCCACCGCGTCGGCGACCGGCTCCTCGCCGCCGTCGCCGGCCGGCTGACGGAGTGCGCGGACAGCGACGGCTACACCCGCAGCGGCGGCCATCTGGTGGCGCGGCTCGGCGGGGACGAGTTCGCGATCCTGGTCGAGGACTCGACCGGCACGGAACAACTCGCGGACCTGGCGCGCTCGGTGCTCGACGCGCTCCAGCACCCCTTCGACCTGGCCGGTCAGCGGCTCGCGGTCTCCGCCTCGATCGGCGTGGTCGAGCGCTCGGGGCACGGGACGACCGCGACCGCCCTGATGCAGGCCGCGGACACCACGCTGTACTGGGCGAAGGCCGACGGCAAGGCCCGCTGGACCCTCTTCGACCCGGAGCGCAACGCGCACCGGATGACCCGGCAGGCGCTCTCCTCCACGCTGCGACCCGCCGTGGAGCGCGGCGAGTTCGGCCTGGAGTACCAGCCGCTCGTGGACCTGTCCGACGGGGCGGTGCGGGGCGTGGAGGCACTGGTGCGCTGGAACCACCCGCAGTTCGGTCCACTGGCGCCGAATCGGTTCATCGGAATCGCCGAGGAGGACGGCTCCATCGTGGAGCTCGGCCGATGGGTGCTGCGGACGGCCTGCAGGCAGGCCCGGCAGTGGCAGAAGGACCATCCGCGCGAGCGCCCGATCTTCGTCAGCGTCAACGTGGCGGTCCGTCAGGTCTGGGATTCCGACCTGGTCGCGGACGTCGCCGGCATCCTCGCGGAGACCGGCCTCGCCCCGCACCTGCTCCAGCTGGAGCTGACGGAGTCCGCCGTGATGGGCTCGGCCGGCCGGCCGCTCCAGGCGCTCCAGGCGCTGAGCGACATGGGTGTGCGGATCGCGATCGACGACTTCGGCACCGGCTACTCGAACCTCGCCTATCTGAGCCGGCTGCCGGTCTCGGTGCTCAAGCTGGACGGCTCCTTCGTGCGCGGGTTCCAGGACGAGGAGCACGCCAACCCGGCGGACGAGCTGATCGTCGAGGCGTTGGTCCAGCTCGCGCACCGGCTGGGGCTCACGGTCACCGCCGAGTGCGTCGAGACGTCCGGGCAGGCGAGCCGGCTGCGCCGGATCGGCTGCGACACGGGGCAGGGCTGGCTGTACTCGCGGGCGGTGGCCCCTGACCGCATCGCCGAACTGATCGGCGCGGAGCCGCTGCGGGTGTGACCCCGAGGGGTCGTGGACATGGAGCTGCCCCCGGCCGGAGGGACATCCCGGGCGGGGGCAGCGGTTCAGGTGGGGCTCAGGCGTTCAGGGGTTCCGGGGCTCGTACGAGGCCGGTCGGTCAGGGCCTCAGCAGGCGCCCTGGTCCTTCCAGACGCCCCACTCGCCGGTGGTGCCGGGGGTCTCGTTCTGCGTCCACCACTGGGCGAGCCACTTGCGGCCGTTGTGGGAGACGACCGTGCCGCCGTTGTAGACCGTGCCGGCCGTGTACGCCGGGACCGATCCGCAGCCCGTGGTGGGCGGCGTGGTCGGGGGCGTGGTCGGGGGCGTGGTGGGCGGGGTGGTCGGGGGCGTCGTCGGCGGGGTGGTCGGCGGCGTCGTGGTCGGCGGGGTGGTGGTGGCGCCGAGCGCGGTGTTGATCTGGGTCAGCAGGGTGGCGTTGTTGTCCAGGCCGAGGAGCGAGTACATCATCGCGCCGGCCAGGCCGCGCTGCTTGCCGTAGTTCACGCGCTCCTGGATGGACTTCTGGTTGAGGCCGGTGAAGAACTCGCCGTCCTTGTAGAAGTACGAGGACTTCGACCGGTCGTCCCAGAAGGTGGTCGACGCGTTGTCGACGATGCCGCCGAGCTCCTTGTAGTGGGCGATGCCGGCCTGCTGGGAGAGCGGGCGGGCGTTCGAGCCACCGGTGGCGGTCTGGGCGAGGCCGTTGGTGGTGCCGGCCGGGACGCCCTTCCAGCCGCGGTAGTAGAACTCGTAGCCCAGGGTCAGCTTGTCGGCGGGGAAGCCGCCCGCGATGCCGTAGGCCGGGTTGCCGTCGATCCAGGAGTCGATGGCCGCGTCGATGCTGTACTTCTCGGTGCCCGGCGCGATCGGGTCGGTCGGGTCGTTCGGGGAGGGGTGCAGCGGGGACTGGTGGTACGTCGGCCCGTCGCCGTCCCAGGCGCCGTGCATGTCGTACGTCATGATGTTGGCGTAGTCCAAGTACTGGCCGATCTTGTCGGTCTCGATGTACTTGATCTTGTCCTGGCCGGCCGGGAGGGCCGAGGTCAGCAGGTACTTCTTGCCGCCGTTGGCCGCGCCGTGCGCGTCGAGCTGCTTGCGGAACTCGGCGAGGAGCAGGGTGAAGTTCTGCTTGTCCTCGGGGCCGTAGTGGTTGCCCAGGTGGCCGCCGGAGGAGCCCGGGTACTCCCAGTCGATGTCGATGCCGTCGAAGATGCCGGCCGCCGTGCCCGCGCCGCCGAAGCCGCCCTCGACCGGCAGGTTGCCCTTGATGTACTGGTCGATGCAGGAGGAGACGAGCTTCTTGCGGCTCGCGTCCGTCTTCGCCGCGTCGTGGAAGTACTTGGAGTAGGTCCAGCCGCCGAGCGAGATGTTGATCTTCAGGTGGGGGTACTTCGCCTTCAGTTCCTTGAACTGGTTGAAGACGCCCACGATCGGCTGGTCCCACTTGTCGGCGACGCCGTCGACGCTGTCCGCCGCGCTGAAGGACTTCTGGTAGTCGGCGTACGAGTCGCCCGCACCGTCACCCGCGTTGGGGTTGTTGTCGTCACCCGCGGCCTTGTTGGCCATGAAACAGGTGAGGTTGGTGGGGTGGATGTTGCCGAACGAGTAGTTGATGACGTCCAGCTGGCTCGCGATGCCCCGGGTGTCGAGGTGCTTGGGGTAGAACGCGTTGCCGTAGACGCTCCACTGGTCGTAGTACGCGATGCGCACATTGCCCGCAGAGGCAGTGGTCGTCGTGTCGGCCGCCTGGGCGGAGCCGAGGCCGACGGTCGCCGCGAGGGCGCCGCCGACGAGGGCCGAGCTGAGGAGCGCGGCGATCAATGGCTTACGGGGGTGCACGTGCGGCCTCCATCGGGGGGAGTGCGGGGGTGGTGCCGTACAGGAGCTGGAGCAGTGATAACCGGCACGTGAACAGTGCGTCAATGGTCTGAACCAGATTGAGGACTAGACCAATTCGCGGAAGAAAGGCCTTGTCAGGAGGGCGCAGCACAAAGCGGAACCGCCCGCCACCATCGGTGACGAGCGGTTTAAGGTTCACTTAGGGGTGCCGCGAGGGTGGTTCAAGAAGGAACCAACCAGGCCCGGAATCCAGGGTTTTTACCTGGACGACTCCGAGGGGGCGCGGGCTACCGAGGGGCGCGGCGGCTCCGGGAGGGTCCGGAGACTACGGGACGTCCGGCAGCTACGGAACGTCCGGCAGGTCCGGGACGTCCGGCAGCTCCGGGAGGTCGTACGCGTCCGCGACGAGTTCGTAGCTCCGCAGCCGCGCCTCCCCGCCGTGCGCGTTCGCCGTGATCATCAGCTCGTCGGCGCCCGTCCGCTTCCGGAGGTCGTCCAGACCCGTGCGGACCTCGTCGGCGGAGCCGTACACGACGTTCGCGAGCCAGCTGTCCGTGAACTCCCGCTCGGCGGAGCTGAACGCGTACGCCTCCGCCTCCTCGGGCGTCGGGATGAGGCCCGGCCGGCCGGTGCGGAGCCGCAGCATCGACAGCGCGCCCGTCAGCACCTGGCGGTGCGCCTCCTTCGGGTCGTCGGCGGCGAGCGCCGAGACGCCGATCATCGCGTACGGGGCGTCGAGGTGCGCCGAGGGCCGGAAGGTGTCCCGGTAGAGGTCGAGCGCCGGGATCGTGTTCCTGGCCGAGAAGTGGTGGGCGAAGGCGAACGGCAGGCCGAGCAGGCCGGCGAGGCGGGCGCTGAAGCCGGAGGAGCCGAGCAGCCAGATCGGCGGGCGCCCCTTCGGACCCTGCACCGGCCCGGGTACGGCGTGGATCCGGGCGTACGGGTGCCCGTCCGGGAAGTCGTCGTCCAGGAACCGGGTCAGCTCGGAGAGCTGCTCGGGGAAGTCGTCGGCGCCCTCGTTCAGGGTGTCCGTGCGCCGCAGGGCCGCGGCCGTGGCCCCGTCGGTACCGGGGGCGCGGCCGAGGCCGAGGTCGATCCGGCCCGGGGCGAAGGCCTCCAGGGTGCCGAACTGCTCGGCGATGACGAGCGGGGCGTGGTTGGGCAGCATGACGCCGCCCGAGCCGAGGCGGATGCGCCGGGTGTGGGCGGCGAGGTGGGCGAGGATGACCGCCGGGGAGGAGGAGGCGACGCCGGGCATGGAGTGGTGCTCGGCCACCCAGTGGCGGTGGAAGCCGCGCCGCTCGGCGAGCCGGCTGAGCTCGACGCTGGTGGCCAGCGCCTGGGTCGCGGTCCTCCCGCTGCCGACGGTCACCAGGTCCAGTACGGACAGCGGAACGGGCGCGGTCCCCCGCACCTCTCCTCGAATAGCGTCGGTCACCTTCGGGACCCTCCTCGGCACACGTGCGGGCACTTCGTCAGGGGCATAACAGGAGGGTGTCTCCGCTTATTCCGGCGGTTCTCGACGTGCTCCCGGCGGTTCTCGACGTGATCCCGGCGGCTCCCGGCGGTTATCGGCCACAGGAAGGGTCGCCTCCGACTCCGCTTCCCCCTGAAAAATCTTGCGTTCTCCACGAGCCGAACGCCTGCGCGAACACCCCCGCGCACGGCCCTGACCTGAGGCTCTACCGCGCACCCATGACCTTGGCATATGCCAGGGTGGTGAGCCCCAGCGTAGGGCCCGGATGCTCCGCATCATTCTCGCCAACAGCCGCCCCGTAAACGGTGCTTGGCGGTTATCGTGGTACGAAAGCTTGCGGTCACAACCTGGTAGGGGGAAACCGTGGCGCTGAAGCCCGAGCCCACCGCGCCGTTCCACTCGGTGCAATACGCCCTGCGCGTCCTCGAGACGATCTCGCGGCACGGTGGCGGAGTGACGTACGTCCAGATCGCGCGCGAGACCGGCCTGCCCGTCGCCCACCTCTCCTCGCTGCTCCTCATGCTCCGCCGCGAGGGCTACGTCGAACAGGTCGCCGACGGCGCGTACGTGATCGGGGACTCCCTCGTCCTCCTCGGCTCCGGCATGACCCGCCGCGAGGCCCTGCAGGCCAAGCTCCAGGAGACCCTGACCGAACTGCGCGACTCCGTCGGCGCGGCGGTCTACATCAGCCGGTACATCGACGGCGAGGTGAAGATCACCCAGTTCGCCGACGGCCCGCGCACCCCCGCGGTCAACGAATGGGTGGACTTCCGCTCGGCGGCGCACGCCAGCGCGGTCGGCAAGTGCCTGCTCACCCAGCTCGACCAGAACGGGCGGCGGGACCACCTCTCCCGCCACAAGATCGCCCGGCTGACCTCCCGGACGATCACCAGCGAGCGGATCCTCTTCTCCAAGCTCGACAGCCAGCCGCCGACCGTCCCCGTGCTCGACCTCCAGGAGTACGCGGTGGGCACGGTCTGCGCCGCCGTCCCCCTGACGGCGGGCTCCGCCGTGGGCTGCCTGGCGCTCTCCCTGCCGATCGAGCACGCCCACCGGCTCCGCTCGGCGGCCGACACGCTGAACCGCAGGGCCGCGCCGGTGGTGCTCTCGCTGGCGATCTGAGGCCGAGGAAGGACCCGTCCCGCGGGTGGTCGGAAGCACCCCGTGGGACCAGGTAGTATTTTCTCTGTCAACAGGCGCCGCTAGCTCAGTTGGTTAGAGCAGCTGACTCTTAATCAGCGGGTCCGGGGTTCGAGTCCCTGGCGGCGCACAGACGGAAGAAGCCCCTCGCGGAAGCGGGGGGCTTTTTCGTACCCCCGCCCTCACGCCCTGAGGTACGTGAGGACGGCGAGGACCCGGCGGTGGGTGTCCCCGGCCGGCGGCAGGTCCAGCTTCGCCAGGATGTTGCCGATGTGCTTGCCGACGGCCGCCTCGGTCACGACCAGGCGGCGGGCGATCGCCCCGTTCGACCGGCCCTCCGCGACGAGGCCGAGGACCTCGCGCTCGCGCGGGGTCAGCGCCTCCAGCGGATCGCGGTGCCGCCGCAGCAGCTGCCGTACGACCTCGGGGTCGACGACCGTGCCGCCGTCCGCGACCCGGGCGAGGGCGTCCAGGAACTCCTCCACCTGCCCGACCCGGTCCTTGAGCAGATAGCCGACGCCGGTGCCGTCGCCCGCGTCGAGGAGGTCGGCGGCGTAGCTGCGCTGCACGTACTGGCTGAGGACGAGGACCGGCAGGGCGGGCCGCTCGGCGCGGAGCGCGACCGCGGCGCGCAGGCCCTCGTCCTGGAAGCCGGGCGGCATCCGGACGTCGGTCACGACGATGTCCGGGTCATGGGCGGCGACCGCCTCGCGCAGGGCGTCGGCGTCACCGACGGCGGCGACGACCTCGTGCCCGAACCGGGCCAGGAGCCCGATCAGCCCCTCCCGGAGGAGGACGCTGTCCTCGGCGAGGACGACGCGGAGCTTTCGCTCGGTGCGGGACACGGGATCTCCACTCGCAGGAGGGTCGGCCCGCCCTTCGGGCTCATGATCGTCAGTGTGCCATCGAGGACGGCGATCCGGTCGGCCAGGCCCGTGAGGCCGCTGCCGCCGGCCGGGTCGGCGGCGCCGCGTCCGTCGTCCTCGACGTCGATCCGCAGGATGCCGTGGGTGTGCCGGGCGGTGATCCGCGCCCGGGTCGCGCCGCTGTGCTTGCCGATGTTGGCGAGCGCCTCGCGGGCGGCGAAGTAGCCCGCGCTCTCGACGGGCACCGGGAGGCGGGGCAGCTCGACGTCGAGGGCGACGGGAACGGCGGACCGGTCGGCGGCGTCCGCGAGGGCCGCGCCGAGCCCGTAGTCGGCCAGGACCTGCGGGTGGATGCCGTGGATCAGCTCCCGCAGCTCGGTCAGGACCTGCCCGGCCTCCGTGTGGGCCTTCGCCAGCTGAGCGGCGAGCGGTCCCGGCGGGGCGTCGAGCCGGGCCAGGCCGAGGGTCATGGTGAGGGCGACCAGGCGTTGCTGGGCGCCGTCGTGGAGGTCGCGCTCGATGCGGCGCCGCTCGGACTCGAAGGCGTCGACGAGGCGGGCCCGGGAGGCGATGACCTCGCCGATCCCGTCCTGCGGGTCGCTGTCGCGGGGCGAGAGGAGGGCGCGGGCGAGGGCGGCGCGGGCCCCGGCGACGGCGGCGAGGGGGTAGGCGAGGGCGACGAGGAGGAGGGCGCCGAGGAGGGCGGCGGCGAAGGCCTCGGGGTAGGAGGTGACCAGGTACGCCTTGACGACCTTCGCCTCCTCGCCGTCCACCGCCAGCTGGAGCGGGGTGCTGAGGAGCGTCAGGGGCAGGCCGACGCCGACGGCGAGCGCGACGAGGTCGAGCGGCCACAGGACGGTGGCGAGCAGCAGGGCGTACCCGAGCTCCCGCCAGGTCGCCTGCTCCCCCACCCGCAGCCGCAGCCAGGCTCCGAGACCGGGCTCGGCGGGGACGCGGTGCGGATCGGGGGCGGGGTCCAGGTCGACGAGCCGGAGCCGCAGCCGCTCGACGCCGCCGACGGCGGGCCCGGAGAGCAAGAGCAGCGGCAGCCCGACGAGGAACAGCGAGAACACGCCGAGCACGAGGAAGACGAGACAGACGACACCCCCGAAGAGCCCCCCGGTGACCAGATACCCGACGCCCCGCCAGGGCCAGGAACTACGGAGGAAGCGGGGCCGGGTGAGCGCCTGCCAGGGGTTACGGGAGTCCATAGGGGCCCACGGTAGGCGGGGGCGGGAGGCGGACGGGGGGTAGCCCACGCCCTCCCTCCCGCCGGGGCGGGGCGATCCCGGCGACGGCGGCCCCCGCGAGGGCCGCCGCGCCGGGCCGGAGCGGGTACTCCGGCACGTGGTCGAGCAGGACGCCGAGGTGCGGCTCGCCCCCCGGCGGGGGTGACGTCAGGTCGTGACGTCAGAACGTGACGTCAGAACTTGACGTCCGAGCACGCGTAGAACGCGTTCGTGGTGTCCGCGACCGTCCACACCGCCAGGATCAGGTGACGGCCCGTCTTGCCCGCCGGGATCGTCCCGGAGTGCGAGAGGGTCGCCGGCGGCTGCTGGCTGTTGTACGGGACGGTCAGGAACGGCTGGGGGTCGAGCGCGGCCCGGGTCAGCTTCTGACTCGGGTTCCAGCCGTTCTTGGTGATGTAGTACTTGAAGTCGGTGGTGCGGTGCCGGGCCGTGAACTGCCAGCGGAAGCTGTAGCTCTGCCCCGCCGTGAGCTGCGTGGCGGGCCACGCGCCGCCCCGGGGGTCGTCGAGCTGGGCGAACTGCGTGAGCCCGGCGGAACAGATCTTGCCGTCGGCGGGTCCGGCGGCGGGGAAGCCCTTGGGGCCCTCGACCGACTGCGGCTCCCACTGTATGGAGCCGCAGTTGGTCACGGTGCCGTTGGCGCAGAGCTTCTGTCGGCTGATCGGTGAGTCGGTGTAGCCGTGGCTGCCGGCGCTACCGGTGGCGAAGAGGGTGGCGCCGGCGACGCCGAGCGCCACCACCGCCGCCCCGGCTGACTTTTTGCGCATGCTGTCGCTCCAGGAGAACGTGGGGGAGTTCCGTTGGGCCGTGCGCGCACGCGTGCGGGTGGTGCGGGTCTGTCATTTTGGTCTGGACCAAGTACCAAGGTATGGACGGACGTTGAACATGTCCATCCCCTCACGCCCCCTCTACCGGACCCGTCCGACCCGTGTAGAACGCCACCGTCAGGTCCTTGACCAGCGCCTTGCGCTCGTAGTCGTCCAGCTCCACCAGACCACGACTGGTCAGCCGGTGGACCACGTCGTCCACCGCGTCCACCACCGAGGTCAGCACACTGTCCCGGTGCTTCGCGTCGATCGCCGCGATCCGGCGCCGCCGCATCGCCGCCGCCACCTCGGGCGCGTACTCGATCCGCGTCGGCTGCGCCGAGAAGACGTCCACCCCGACCGGGGCGCACTCCGCCGACAGCATCCGCGTCAGGGCCTCGCCGACCGCCTCCGCGTCCCTCAGCGTCGGGGCGTCCTCGTGGAACGCGTCCGCGGGAAGCTGCGAAAGCACCCGGGCCATCGCCGCCTCCACCTGCTCGCGCAGGTAGTCCTCGTGCCCGTCGACCCCGAGCGCCGCCCGGACGGTGTCCCTGACCCGCCACACCACGAGGACGGTGACGTCGAGCGCGGTCCCCTTCGCGTCCACGGACGACAGCGGCTCACTGCGCCAGTGCCGGAGCCGTACGTCGACCCGGCGGCGCAGCAGGAGCGGGCTGACCCAGACCAGTCCGGTGCGGCGGACCGTGCCGCGGTAGTCGCCGAACAGGGTCAGCACCCAGGCGTAGCCGACCCGGCCCCGGCCGAGACCGCCGAGCGCGAACAGGGTGAGCACGACGCCGAGGGCGAGCAGCGCCCACTGGCCGAGGTGGATGCCGTGGTACGGGCGTTCCGGCAGCCGCAGCATCCGTGCCGCCTCCGCGGGCACCGCCCCGGCCCACCACACGACCGCCGCGCACCCGGCGAGCGCGAGGGCCCCGCCGGCCACCCCGACCCACCCGGGCAGCACCTGCGCCGACCGCTCGACGAGATCGGGGTCGGCGGTGGGGGCGGGCCGGGAGAGCAGGACGGGGGTGGGGGCCGGGGCCTTGCTGTTGCTCCGCGACCCGGCCGGCGCGTCGGGCTGCGCCTTGGACAGCGTCTTGGACAGCACCTTGGCCTGCGCCTCGGACTGTTCCTTCGTCTGCGTCTTGGGGAGGGGCTTGAGGCTGGACTTGAGCCCCGCTTCCGCCGCCTGGACCTTCGTCGACTTCGGGGCCGCGTGCCTGGGGCCCTTCACCGGGACCGGCGGGGCCATGGCGACGGTGTCGGGCCCCCCGTCGTCCTCACCCGCCACCAGGGGCAGGACGGTGTCCGGCTCGTCCCGGAAGAGCAGATGTACGGGGATGGAGCCGGTGGTCTCGGCCCCGATCACGTTCTTCCGGCGCACCACCCGCACCGCGGCGACGACGGCACCGTCGGGCGCGGGGGCGGGGCTCACTTGCGCGTCGGGGGCCGACCCGGCCGGGTGGGCCAGGGAGGGGCCCGAAGCCGCTTCGGCGGCGTTCACCGAGGCGCCGGAGGCGGGGCCTGCCGGGCGGGTGTGGGACCTGCCCGCGATCCCCGACGAGATGACCGCCGACACATCGGCGGAGCCGGCCGGGCGAACCGTCGGCGCGCTGGACCCGGAACCGTCCGGGTGGCCCGTGGGGAGGCCGCCGGTGGGCCCGGCCTCCTGCGCCGGCGGTGTGCCGGGACCCCCCGCCAGGTCGGCCGGCGCCGCCGAGTGCTCCGGCCCCGCCCCCCGTACCGGCAACGCGCCGGAACCCCCCGCCAGGTCGGCCGGCGCCGCCGCGTGCTCCGGCCCCGCCCCCCGTACCGGCAACGCGCCGGAACCTCCCGCGAGGTCGGCCGGCGCCGACCCCGCCGAATGCTCCGGCGCCGCCCAGGGACGTACCGCCGCCTGCCCCGGTGGCGTACCGGCCGGCCCTGCACCCCCGTTCGGGGCCTCCGCTTGCGGCGCGGGCTCCGCGTCCTGCGGGAGCACGGGAGCTCCGCCCGGGGTGGACTCCGCGGCCTCGCCCGGGGCGGAGATCGGCGCGCCCATGACGGGGGCCCGCACACCCTCCGCCGGGGAGGCAGCCGCACCCTCCGGGGCCGGCGGCCGTGCGTCGGCCTCCTCGGAGACCGGCGGCTCCGCGCCACCCGCTTCGGGCTCGTGGGGCGGCGGGGTGCTCGGAGGCGAGGTGTGGGGAGGGGTCGTGCGGGGGAGTTTGCCGTCCGTCAGGCGTCTCGCCGTGCGGGCCGCGTCTCGTGAGGCCGCCGCGCCGGAGTCCGCGGGGTTCGGGGTCGATGCCGTCATTCGGGGTCCACCTCATGCTCTCGGGGTCATCGGAACAAGCGCCGCCAGGTCTCCGGGCCCGGGTAGCCGTCGGCTGCTGCGCCGCGCCACCCCTGTGCCCGCTGGAACGCCTCGACGTTGCGGCGGTCCGCCTCCGTCCAGCGCGGACCGGGTCCCGACAGGTAGTGCTTGCCGAAGCCCCGCTTCACCAGTTGTTTGCCCAGCTTCTCCACATATGCGTTGGATTGGCCCGGACGGAAGGAGCCACGCCCGGGAAACTCCGTCGCATGGGCGCTTGAGCCGCCCGAACCACTCGAACCGCCGATGCTCTTGCCTCCGCCGGTCACGAGCAGCCGCCACGTCTCGGGGCCCGGCAGACCGTCCGCCTCCCCGCCCTTCCAGCCCTGCGCCCGCTGGAACGCCTGGGTCGCGCGCCGGTCCGCCTCGCCCCACTTCGGGCCGGGGCCCTTGCTGTAGTACTTCTTGGCGCCCCGGTCGACGAGGAGCCGGCCGAGCTGGGCCACGTACCCGTTATTGGCCCCCGGGCCGAACATCCCCAGGCCGGGGTAGGGCGTCGCCGTCGGCTTCGCCCCGCCACCGGTGCCACCCGTCCCGCCGGTGCTGCCGCCGCTGACCACGCCCTTGTAGCGGTAGGCCACGTACCGGTCGGCGTTCTCCCAGTACGCCATCGGCGTGGCCCGCTTCCGCGTGCGCGGCCTGGTCTGCTCGTACGCGAGGTAGGAGGTGTGGGTGTAGTCGGTCCAGCCGCCGAAGATCGTGACGTGCGAGCCGCGCGTCGGGTCGGCCGGGTTGTGGAAGAGCAGGATGTCGCCGGGCTTGAGCTCGGTGCGGTCGATCCGGTCGGCGAAGCGGTCGAGGCTGCCGGTCCACTCGTTGCCGCGCAGGTTCCAGGCCATGGAGATGAAGCCGGAGCAGTCCTGGCGGTAGCCGTCCGACCAGTACTTCTCCATGGAGTACGGGACCTGGGCTGTCACCCACAGTTTCGCGCGGTTGATGATCTCGGTCCGGGTCGACTTGCGGAGGGTGCCGGTCGCGATCTGACTGGTCGTCGGGGTCGCGTTCGGGGAGGGCTGGGAGCCGGGGCCGGGCGCGCCGTGCAGCGGCGCACGGCCGCCCTGCGGCGTGTCGGGCCCCGGACCGGCCGCTGTCCCGGGCTCCTCGTCCGCCGGGGTGAACGGGCCCGTCGGCGGCGGGAGGGCCGTCGCCACCGCGGCCCCGCCTCCGCTCAGGACCACGCCCGCCGCCGTCACCAGGACCAGGGCGCGGCGGGCGCCGTGGGCCGCGGGATGCCCTCCGGCCCGGACGGGCAGGCCAAGCGCGAGGTCACGCCGCTGCTGGGCGCACCCCGGGCAGCCGCAGTCGGCCGCGGGTTCGAACTCCTCGAAGACCGGCACGCTCATGCGATTCCCCTCCACACTCGTCAAGATCTTTTGACCCTTGGTTTGGGGCGTCAGTGTCTCAACTGTCTGGACAAATCGCATTTTGACGGATTGAAGCCCTGATACGACCATCCGACAGGCCGGTGGTGACCGAAATTGGTCGGGAGCACGCCTGCACGTCGGGTAGAGTTCTCTCTGTCAGCAGGCGCCGCTAGCTCAGTTGGTTAGAGCAGCTGACTCTTAATCAGCGGGTCCGGGGTTCGAGTCCCTGGCGGCGCACGCAGAGTCAAGACCCCCTCGCCATCGGTGAGGGGGTCTTGGTCGTTCTTCGGCCACGTCGCCCCAACTACCGTGCGGCCCTCGCGAGTTCCTGGGCGTACGCGTCGAACCACTCCCCCGCCTTCGGGCCGCCCCGGCACGCGCCGTCCGACTCGCCCGGCCGCTTGATCCACAGGTGCGCGGCCACCAGCGGGTCCCCCGTGTTCCGGGTCGGCGGCGCGCCGAGCGCGCGGCCCGGCGGGTTGCACCAGTTCTCCGCCGGGTCGCCCTCCGTGTAGGGGCCGTTTCCGTTCCGGCTGGTGTCGATCACGAAGGGCTTGCCGCCCACCAGGGCCGAGAGCTCCCTGCCGTACGCGGTGCTCTCGGCGGTCGTCCGGAAGTTCGAGACGTTGACCGAGAAGCCGTCGGCCGCCGCGACGCCCGCCTCCTGGAGCGGGAGCCGCAGGTCCTCCGGCTTGCCCCAGCCCGCGTTGCCCGCGTCGATGTAGACGGTGGTGGCGGGCTGCTGCTTCAGCCGCAGGACCGCCGCCTTGAGCAGCTCGTACCGCTCGACGCGGAGCCGCCCGTCCGTACAGCCGTCGATCGCGTGCATCACGGCGTCCGGCTCCACGACGACCGTGGCGCGCCGCCCGCCGATGCCGCGGGCGACCTCGTCGACCCAGTCGCGATAGGCGGCGGCGTCCGCGGCGCCGCCCGCCGAGTGCTGGCCGCAGTCGCGGTTCGGGATGGCGTACAGCACGAGGAGCGCCTCGCGGCCGGCGCGGGTGGCGGCCTCGGTGAGCGCCCGGGTCTCGTCCTCGGAGCGGTCCGGACCGAGCCACTCGGCCTGCGGCCGGGAGGAGATCCTCCGCAGCAGCGCGGCCTCGGCGGTACGGCCCGCGCGAGATGCCCGGCGACCGCGTCGGCGACCTTGCCGCGGGGGTTCACCCAGTAGGGGACGGCGGCGGCACTCGACCCCTGGCCGGCCGTGGCCGGGCCCTGGCCGGGTGGGCCTGGCATGCCGGAAGCGTCCACCGCGCCCGGCGCGTCCCCTGCGGGTCGCGGGGCGGAGCTCGTACAGCCGGAGAGGAGGAGCAGGAACGCGGCGGCCGGGAGGACGAACCCGGCTCGGCACGCGGGCGTACGTGCGGACATGCGGGTCCCTCGGGCACGTGCGGAGCGAGCGGGTGACCATCGTGACACGGCAGCCCTCTGGGCCGGGCGAGGCGCGGCCTTTACAGTGTCCGCAACCCCCGACCTCCCGCGGCGGCACCGGGTCCCCTCCCGCGCCCGTGTGCCCCGCGGTCGAGGACCGGCCCGGTCGGCGGCGGCACGGGACGCGCCCCGCCGACCGCGGCCAGGTCCGTCGGTTCCGCCTGCCCCGTCAGGCGCCCGCCCCCGTCAGATACGCCGACACCACCACGTTCGCCGAGTACGTGCCCGCCGTCGGGTCGAAGGTGCCGCCGCAGGTGATCAGGCGGAGTTCCGCGCGGTGGGGGACCCGGGCGCCGTAGACCTTGCGGGCGTCGAAGTGTTCCCGGGGGTAGACCTGCACGTCGTCGACGGTGAATTCGGCGACCGATCCGTCCGTCCGGGTGACGCGGACCTCGGCGCCCGGCCGGGCCGCGCTCAGGCTGTAGAAGACGGCCGGGCGGGTGTCGGTGTCGACGTGGCCGACGAGGAGGGCCGGGCCGCTCGCACCCGGTGCGGTGCCGGCGCCGAACCAGCCGACCGTGTGCGGCAGCTCGTAGGGCGGCGGATCGATCGCGCCCGTGTCGTCCAGTCCGCGCGCCACCACGGGAGCCGTGATGCCGAGGGAGGGGATCTCCACCCGCCGCGGCGCGACGGGTGGCAGGGGGTCGTGGGCCGGGGGCAGGGCCGTGCCGAGCGGGCGGCCGACCGCGGCGATGTCACCGGTGGTCGGCGCGGAGATGCCCCCGGGTCCCTCGGTGGCATCGCGGCCCCAGAGCCAGAGGCCGAGCAGCAGGACCGCCCAGGCCACGCCGGTGACGAGTCGCCCGGTGCCCGCCGGGCGGGTTCCGGACGCCACCGTCACTCCCCGCCCGTGTCCGTACCGGAGCCGGTGGCGCGGTGGCGGCGGGAGCTGCGGAAGGCGACCGCCACGGCGGCGACGGCGGCCATGCCGAGGCCGAGCAGGGTGTACGGGGTGCCGAGGCCGCTCGCGCTGGTGGTCTGGGCGACGCCGGGGGCGGCCGGCGCGGCGAACGCGGCGGTGCCTCCGCCGCCCGCCCGGACCGGGGCGATCGGGCTCGGGTGGTCGTCCGGCTTGTGCGTCGGCCTGTGGGTCGGCTGCTCGTCCGGCTTGTGCGCGGGCTTGTGCGTCGGCTCGTGGGTCGGCTCGTGCGGGGGCTTCTGGCGTTTGACCTGGACCGTGCCGACGTCCGGGTGGTCGTGGCCGTCGCAGGTCACGCTGATCTTGTACGTGCCGTTCTCGAGCCGGGTCTTGATCGTGGTGTCGCCGAACAGCGGGGCGCCGCCGCCGTCGCGGCCGGTGAGTGCGGCGTCGGCGACGAACGCCCGCGACTTCGCGGCGCCGGTCGTGCCCTTGCAGCCCTGGACGCGGACGTCGACGTCGGCGGCGGGCGAGGCGGTGGACGGGGTGACGGTGGCCTTCACCCCGTCATGGGCGTACGCGCCACCGGCCGTGGGTGCCAGTACGAGCACCACGGCCGCCCCTGCGGCACGGAGAGCAATGAGACCTGAACGCATCGTGACCTCCTGGTACTGGCAGGGTCACCCGGTTCCGCCCGGCTCGCATCCGCAGGGGGCGGCCGCACGGGGCCTACACGCGGTCGACGATGTCCGCGATCGACGGGACGATCTTCGACGGGCGGAACGGGAAGCGGTCGATCTCCGCCTGCGTCGTCAGACCGGTCAGCACCAGGAAGGTCTGCATGCCCGCCTCCAGGCCCGCCAGGATGTCGGTGTCCATCCGGTCGCCGATCATGGCGCTGGACTCGGAGTGGGCACCGATGGCGTTGAGGCCGGTGCGCATCATGAGCGGGTTCGGCTTGCCCGCGAAGTACGGCTCCTTGCCGGTGGCCTTCGTGATGAGCGCGGCGACGGAGCCGGTGGCCGGGAGCGGGCCTTCGAGGGAGGGGCCGGTCTCGTCCGGGTTGGTGCAGATGAAGCGGGCGCCGGCGTTGATGAGCCGTACGGCCTTGGTCATCGCCTCGAAGGAGTACGTACGGGTCTCGCCGAGCACCACGTAGTCCGGGGCGTGGTCGGTGAGGACGTAGCCGATGTCGTGCAGCGCGGTGGTCAGGCCGGCCTCGCCGATGACGTACGCGGTGCCGCCGGGGCGCTGGTCGTCGAGGAACTTGGCGGTGGCCAGGGCCGAGGTCCAGATGTTCTCGACGGGGACTTCGAGGCCCATCCGGGCGAGCCGCGCGTGCAGGTCGCGGGCCGTGTACATCGAGTTGTTGGTGAGGACCAGGAACGGCTTCCCGGTCTCCCGCAGCTTCTTGATGAACGCGTCGGCACCGGGGATCGGCACGCCCTCGTGGATGAGGACGCCGTCCATGTCGGTCAGCCAGGATTCGATCGGCTTGCGCTCTGCCATGGGTGCGGGACTCCTGCCGTACAGACGTGCGGTGTACTGGGGGCGCCGCGACAGCGCTGTGGCGACGCCCCCAAGCCTAGTCAGGATGTCCTGATCCTGACCCTGGTGTTCAGGATGCGGCGACCTTGACCCCGTCGATGGTCCAGTACCAGTTGTTGGCGCCGGTGTAGCGGAAGCGGAAGCTCACGCTGGAGGCGCCCGCGGGGACGGCGACCGAGAGGGACTGGGGCTTGGAGATGACGTCGGCCGTGTAGCTCTTGACCAGGGTGGGCGTGCCGCCGTTGAAGCTGACCAGGACCTGGGCGGACTGGGCGCCCTCCTGGCGGTAGAAGGTGGTGAAGTCCAGGGTGACCCGGCTCGCCCCCGAGACGCTGTACGCGGGGGTGACCAGGGTGGAGTCGTACGTACCGGAGAAGGTCTTGTCGGCCCACTCGTCGGAGTCGGCGACGGCGAAGACGCCCCGGGCCCGGACGTTGAGCTCGCGGGACTGGTCGCGCTGGGAGCGGGACCAGAACTCGTCGGTGGCGAAGGACCAGCCGCGCCACTCGGTCATGCCGCCGGTGCCCATGGCGTTGTTGATGACGGACCAGCCGCTGGGCGCGGTGTGGGTGAAGCCGAGGACCCCGGCGGGGATGCCGGTCTCGTCGACGCGGCCGGTCAGCGACCCGTAGAGGCTGTCGAAGGGGTCGGTGGAGCGCTGCTGTATCGGCTTGCCGTCGAGGCCCCAGGCCGGGTCGGGGGTGATGCCGAGCTGGTGGAAGACGGTGGCGGCGACGTCGACGAGCCGGGTATCGATGGGGCGCTGGCCGGCGGCGATGCCGGGGCCCTGGGCGAGGACGAAGGTGCGGCGCTCCTCGATGGCGGAGCCGCCGTGGCCGCCGCCGTCGGTGTGGCCGTGGTCGGTGGTGACGATGACGGTCCAGCGCTCGGAGGCGTAGGTGGGGCGGGCCTTGATGGCGGTCCAGAGCCGGCCGAGGTAGGTGTCCTGGACGGCGATGACGTCGAGGTAGGCCTGGCTCGCGGCGCCGGAGTTGTGGCCGACGATGTCGGACTGGCCGAAGTAGACGAAGAGGACGTCCGGGTTCTGGTTCCGCAGGACGGACTCGGCCTCGGAGGCGATCGTGGCGTCGTGGGCCACGTACCCGTCCGCGTCGCCGTCGAGGACGAGCTTGGCGTCGGCGCCGGTGGTGACGGTGCCCTGGGCGTCCAGCGGCTTCCAGTCGACGGCGGCGTACGTGGAGAGGCCGGGCCGGACCTGGGCCAGGCGGGCGAGGAAGCCGGGGTACTGGGTGTAGTTCTTGCCGGTGAAGGTGTTGTCCTTCACCCCGTGCTTGTCGGGCCACACGCCGGTGGAGATCGTCGACCAGCCGGGCCCGGAGGAGGTCGCGGCCATCGGGTTGGCGTACAGCAGGGACAGGCCGTACGTGCCGTTCGCCATCATCGACTTGAGGTGCGGCGCCTTGGCCGCGTCGATCCTGTCGTACCGCAGGCCGTCCATGCCGACGACGAGCACCTTGTCGCTGCTGGTGCCGTTGGGGAGCGTCGGGGCGGCGGCGGCCGCGAGGGCGGTGGGGGCGGTGGCGATTCCGGTGGCGGCGACGGCGGTGGCACCGGCGGCGGCGAGCACGGTGCGGCGGGGGATGCCGGTGATCGGCATGTCGGAGTCCTCCGTGGAAGTCCGTGGAAGGGGGCTGAGGGCACGCCAACGCCCCTGATTCCTCAGGGGCGTTGGTCCGTACCCGTTATCCTTCCGCGATACTCCTCGCGGGCGCCAGAGTCGTACGGTGAACTCTTGGCCGTCGCTCGGTTAGCTTCCCGTTGCGGACTTCCACGCGTCGACGTACGCCTTGAGGTTCTTGTCGATGTCGGCCCAGTCGGGCTCGAAGACCTCGACGCCCTCGAGGAGCTTGGCGAGCTCGATGGCGTTGGCGTCGGTCGCCTTGATGTCCTTGCGGGCCGGGAAGCCGCCGCCGATGGCGCTGACCTCGCGCTGGGCGCCCTCGCTCAGCATGAAGTCGAGGAGCTTCTTGCCGTTCTCGGTGTGCGGTGCCTTGTCGACGAGACCGGCCGCGTACGGCAGGGCGAAGGTGGTCGGCTTGCCCGCGCCCTTGGCCGGGAACCAGATGCCGAGGTTCGGCATGGACTTCGACTGGGCGAAGTTCATCTGCACGTCACCGTTGGCGACGAGGAGTTCGCCCTTGTCCACCTTGGGGGCGAGCTTGGAGGTGGAGGACGACGGGCCGACGTTGTTGGCCTGGAGCTTCTTCAGGTACTCCATCGCCGGCTCCTTGCCGCCGAAGTCGTGCATCGCCTTGATGAGGACGGCGGTGCCGTCGCCCGCGACACCCGGGGTGGAGTACTGGAGCTTGTTCTTGAACTTGCCGTCGAGCAGCTCCTCCCAGCTCTTCGGGGCCTGGGGAAGCTCCTTCTTGTTGTGGATGAAGCCGAAGTAGTTGTTGACGACGGAGATCCACTTGCCGTCGGCGGACTTGTCGCCGCCGTCGATCTTGTCGGCGCCCTGGGGCTCGTACGCCTGGAGCAGGCCCTTGGAGTCGGCCTGCTGGATGAACGGGGGCAGGGTCACGATGACGTCGGCCTGGGTGTTGCTCTTCTCGCGGAGGGCGCGCTGCACCATCTCCCCGGAGCCGCCCTCGACGTACTTGACCTTGATGCCGGTCTTCTTCTCGAAGTCGGCGAAGACCTTGTCGTACCAGCCGTCGCCCGCCTCGCCCTTGAGGCCGTCGGCGCTGTAGACGGTGACGATCTTCTCGTCGGATGCGGCGGAGGAACCACCGCAGGCGGTGAGGGTGCAGGCGAGGGCGAGCGCGCCGGTGACGGCGGCGATCGGCTGGGCGTACGTGCGCATAACGTTGTTCTCTCCTCAGGGCGAGCGGGGCGAGCGGGCTAGCGGAAGGAAGCCTTGGTACGGACGCGGGAGACGGCGAGCAGGGCCAGCAGGGTCGCGGCCATGAGGACCACGGCGAGCGCCGAGCCGGTGAACAGCGAGCCGCGGTCGGTGGCGGTGAAGATGAGCACCGGAAGGGGCATCCAGTCCGGCGGGTAGAGCATCATCGTGGCGCTCAGCTCACCCATGGAGAGGGCGAAGCAGAGTCCGGCGGCCGCGTTCAGGGACGGCAGCAGGAGCGGCAGCTTCACCCGGAGCAGTACGTACGAGGGGCGGGCGCCGAGGCTGGCCGCCGCCTGCTCGTACATCGGGTCGAGCCGCACGATGGCCGCCGAGACCGACTGGTGGGCGAAGGCCGTCACGAGGACGGTGTGCGCGAGGATCACGATCCAGCGGGTGCCGTTGAGGAGCACCGGCGGCTGGGAGTACGCGACGAGGACGGCGAGGCCGACGACGACGGACGGCACGGCGACCGGCAGCATGAACAGGGCGTCGATGACCCTCTTGCCCCGCTTCCCCAGGGCGGCCCCGGCGAGCGCGGCCCAGGTGCCGACGGTCAGCGCGATCAGGCTCGCGGTGACGGCGGTGACCAGGCTGGTGGTGAGCGCCTGGAGGGACTCCCCGCGCACGGCCGCCGTGTAGTGCGCGGCGGTCGGCCCGGAGGGGAAGGCGCCGGACCAGTTCGTGGAGAACGAGGCGGCGACGATGACGAGGAGGGGCAGGGCGAAGAGGGGGACGAAGAGGAGGGCGAACCCGGCCCACACCGTCCACTTGCCCGTACGGCTATGCACCAGCACGGCGGCTCACCCCCCGGTAGAGGACGTAGAGGCCCACGGAGAGGGCGACGTTGACGACGGCGACGACACAGGCGGCGGCGTAGTCGGATTCGAGGATGGCCTTGCCGTAGACGAGCATCGGGAGGGTCGTGACGCCCTTGGCGCCGGTGAAGAGGACGATCCCGAACTCGTTGAGGCACATGACGAGGACCAGGCTGCCGCCGGCGGCGAGCGCGGGCAGCGCCTCGGGCAGGATCACCTGCCGCACGATCCGCAGCGGCCGGGCGCCGAGCGAGGAGGCCACCTCCAGCTGGGCCGTCTCCATCTGCGAGAAGGCGGCGAGCAGGGGCCGCATCACGAACGGGGTGAAGTACGTGATCTCGGCGAGGAGGACGCCCCACGGGGTGGTGAGGAACTGGAAGGGGCCGGCCGTGTCACCGGTGACGTCCGTCCAGACGCCGTTGGCCATGCCGACCGTGCCGTAGAGGAAGAGCAGGGCGAGCGTGATCAGGAAGGACGGGAAGGAGAGGAAGACGTCGATGAACTTCGACACCGCCTTCCCGCCGGGGAACGGGACGAACGCGATCACGACCGCGAGCACGAAGCCGAGGACGAGACAGCCGACCGTGGAGGCGACGGCGAGCCACACGGTGGTGACGAGGGCCTCGCGGAAGGACGTGGAGGCGAGGACGTCGGCGTACGCACCGGGCGCCAGGGACTCCTGGACGACCAGGGCGAGGGGGTAGAGGAAGACGAGGGCGAGGACGGCGACGGGGGGGAGGGCCCAGACCCAGGTGGGGGTGGAGCGTCGCGCCGTTGCGGGCATACGTTCCGCAGGGGCGGAACGGGTGGGCACAACACCCGTTGCGGGGTGCTCCTTGACGAGACCTGGAGCTTTACCGGCCATCGTTCACCCCTGCGGGCAGCAGCACCGCGTCCTCCGGCGCGAAGTGCAAGGTGACCTCGGCCCCGAGAAGCGGCGTCTCCCGCAGCTCGCGGACGTCCGCCTTCACCCGGTGGCCGCCGCCGACGTCCACGTACAGCCGGTGGGTGGAGCCGCGCCACTGGACCTCGGAGATGCGGCCCCGCAGCGCGTTCGGCCCGTCGCCGAGCCCGACCAGGTGGGGGCGGACGCAGAGGGTGGCGGCCGCGCCGGGGGCCGGACCGGTCACGTCGTCGGTGGCGGCCTTCAGCTCGGTCCCCTCGAAGGCGACACCCCCGGTACCGACGGTCACCGGCAGCAGGTTGGCGTTGCCGACGAACGACGCCGTGAACTCCGTACGCGGCCTGCGGTACAGGTCCTGCGGGGTGCCGCAGTCCTGGAGCCGGGCCTTGTCCATGACGGCGATCCGGTCCGCGAGGGTCAGCGCCTCGACCTGGTCGTGGGTGACGTACAGGATCGACACGTCCGGCAACTCGCGGTGGAGGCGGGCCAGTTCGGCCAGCATCCCGGAGCGCAGCTGGGCGTCGAGCGCGGAGAGCGGCTCGTCGAGGAGGAGCACCTTGGGCCGGATGGCGAGCGCGCGGGCGATGGCGACGCGCTGCTGCTGGCCGCCGGAGAGCTCCCGGGGGTACCGGTGGGCGTAGGCCGCCATGCCGGTCATCTCCAGGGCCTCGGCGACCCGGCCGGGGATCTCGTCCTTCGGCGCCCTCTGCGCCTTCAGTCCGAAGGCGACGTTCGCCTCGACCCGCAGGTGCGGGAAGAGGGCGTACTGCTGGACGACCATCCCGATTCCCCGCTTGTGCGGCGGGAGGGCGGTGACGTCGCGGTCGCCGATGAGCACCCGCCCGGAGGCCGGCCGCACGAATCCGGCGACGGCCCGCAGCGCGGTCGTCTTGCCGGAGCCTGAGGGCCCGAGGAGGGCCATGACCTCGCCTGGTTCGACGGTCAGGTCGAGCCGGTCGAGGACGGTGGTGCCGCCGTACGCGACGGACACGGCGTCGAAGCGGATGCCGCTGGTCATGCCTCGAACTCCTGGAGAAGCGCCGGGAGTTCGACGATGGAGGCGAGGACGCGGTGGGCGCCGTGCTCCGTGAGGGCGGTCTCGTCGTGGGCGCCGGTCAGGACGCCCGCCACGATCCCGGCGCCCGAGCGGACGCCGCTGAGCATGTCGTACGAGGTGTCGCCTGCGACCGCGATCCGGCGGACGTCCTCGACGGCCCCGGTGCGGAGGAAGGCCGCGAGGACCATGTCGGGGTACGGGCGGCCGCGGCCGCCGGCGTCGGCCGGGCAGAGGGTGAGGCCGACGAGGTCGCGCCAGCCGAGGGCGTCGAGGATGGCGTCCTGGGTGACCCGGGCGAAACCGGTGGTGAGAACGACGGTCCTGCCCTGCTCCCCCAGCGTGGCGATGGCCTCGGCGGCGCCCGGGATGGGGGCGATGCGGCCATCGGAGACGAGTTCGCCGTACGCGTCCTCGAAGAGGAGGTTGGCCTTCTGGGCGCGGGCCTCGTCGCCGTCGAGGAGGTGGCGGAAGACGGAGATCTTCGACTCGCCCATGGTGGCGCGGACGTGGCCGATCATCGCGGCCGGGTCTTCGCCGAGGCGCTCGGCGGCGACGGTGAAGGCCTGCTCGACGAGGCCGCCGTCGGCGACGGTGGTGCCGGCCATGTCGAGGACGACGAGGTCGTGCTGCTGCTTCTTGATGCTCATGTGGTTCACCAGCCCAGTTCGTTCGCGGTCGTCTCGGCGATGGCGGGGGAGCAGGTCATGCCCCGGCCGCCGGGTCCGGTCACCAGCCACACGCCGTCGCGGACCCGCTGGCGGTGCGCGACGCGGGTCTTGTCGACGCACTGCGCGTACACCCCGGCCCAGCGCCGCTTGATCTTCGGCAGCGGGCGGCCGAGGAAGGACTCGACGACGCGGGTGAGGTGCTCGTAGGGGTCTTCGAGGGTGTCGAAGGCGAAGGGGTGCTCGTACTCGTGGGTGTCGCCGATGGTCAGTCCGCCGTCGAGGCGCTGCACCATGAGCAGCTGCATCTTGTGGGCGGCGGCGGTGGGGTCCTGCGGCTGCGCGGCCTGGAGCGCGTCGAGGGCCTCGGAGGCGTAGGCCGGGTAGTAGCGGAAGGAGTCCGCGTCGGCGACGGAGGTGGTGAGGGGCTCGCCGAGGGGCTCGGTCTGCATCATCTGGAGGCGGACGCGGCGGACGGGTATCTCGCCGGCGACCTCGCGGACGAGGCCGGAGAGCCAGGCGCCGGTGCACAGGACGACGGCGTCGCCGGTGTGGGTCTCGCCCCGGTCGTCACGGACGGCGTTCTCCCCGACGACGTCCCGCACCTCGCGGTTCGGCAGGAAGGTGTACTTCCCGGTGGCGAGGAGGGCCTCGCGGAGGGCCAGCTGCGCGAGGCGGGGCTCGACGGCGGCGTCCCGCTCGCACCAGAGGGCGGCGTCGAAGTCGCCGCGCAGGGCCGGGTTGATCGCGCGGGCCTCGTCGGCCGTGAGGAGCTTGTAGCCACGGGCGGCGGCGTCGGGGCGGGCGACGGCCGCCTCGGCGACGGCGAGCTCCAGCTCGTTCCGTACGGGGGTGAGGGAGCCGTTGGCCCGGAAGCCGAGGCCGGGGACGCGGGCCCCGATGCCCTCCCAGAGTTCCCGGGCGCGCAGGGCGGTGTCGAGCTCTTCGCCGCCCGCCCGTCCGCTGACCCAGATCTGGCCGAAGTTACGGAGGGAGGCTCCGCGCGCCTCGGCCTCTCGCTCGATGTGTACGACCTCATGGCCGCGTTCCACTGCGTGCCAGGCGTGCATGGTTCCCACCACGCCGGCTCCTACGACGATCACCTTCATGCCGACGACGTTCGCGGCGGTGGGTGACCCGGACGGGGCCGGGGGGCGACGGGACGGTAAACAAACCGACAAGCTTGGACCAGACCCGTTACCGTTACGTAATAAAAGGGGGGGTGGGGAGGGGCTTGAGGTTGCCGACGTTCCGTCAGCCCTGCTCCCCCAGATGGGCGGTGAAGCTGAAGCGGTCGCCTCGGTAGAGGGTGCGGACGCGCTCCAGGGGGCGGCCCGCCGTGTCCCGGGAGACGCGGTGGAGCAGCAGCATCGGGAGGGCGGGCGGGGTGCCGATGAGCAGGGCCTCGCGGGGGGTCGCGAGCACCGTCTCGATGCGCTCGTCGGCGGCGCCGAAGGAGATGCCGAGCCGGTCGTGGAGGTAGGAGTAGAAGGAGGAGTCCGGGTCGAACTCCGTGTCCAGGTGCGGGACGCGGGCCTCGGAGACGTACGTGCTCTCCAGGCCGACCCGCTCGTCGTCGGCGAGCAGCACCCGCTCCATGTGCCAGACGGGCTCGCCGCGTTCCGCGCCGACCTCGGGGGCGAGCGCCTCCGGGCAGGGGAAACGGTCCAGCGAGATGAGACTGCGGCCGGGGCGGCGGCCCTGGCGGCGCACACCCTCCGTGTAGCTCGCGAGCGAGAGCGGCTGTTCGAGCTTGGGGCCCGCGACGACCGTGCCCCGGCCCTGGCGGCGCAGCCGCCCCTCCAGGAGGAGTTCCCGCAGCGCCTGCCGGACGGTCTCGCGGGACACCTCGTACCGGACGGCGAGGTCACGCTCGGTGGGCAGCAGCCCGCCCTCCCCCAACTCGTCGACCATCAGGGTGAGTTTCGCCTTGACGGCGTAGTACTTGGGCACGCGGCCGTGCTCCGGGATGCCGGAGCGGACGGGGGCGCCGGGGGTGGTGTGCTGGTAGTTCACCGGGGGATGGTCGCAGACGGGGATGAACGGGAGGGTGTACGGCGGGTGGCTTGGGGGTGCGGGGGGGGGCGTTTGGGTCAGTGGGGGTGGGGGCGGCGTTTGGCTCAGGGGGGCGGGCGGGGCAGTGGGGGTGGGGCGGCGTTGGGCTCAGGGGGGACGGGCGGGGCAGTGGGGGTGGGGCGGCACAGACGGGCGGGGCTCAGCGGGGGCGGGCGCGGCGGCGGAGGCGGATGAGGAGGGCGCCGAGCAGGACCAGGGCGGCGGCGAGTGGGGCGAGGGCTCGTACGTACGCCTCCGCGTCCTCCCGTCCGGTATGGGCGAGTTCCGGGTCCGACGGCTGGGCATCCGGGTCCCTCGGGTCGGCGGTGGCGTCCGGGGGGCGCGGGGCGGTTCCGGGGGGCCGGGAGGGGTCGGCGGTGCCGGGTGCGGTGGGTTCGGCGGTGGGAGCGTCGGGCGCGGCGGGTCCGACGGTGAGGCGGTAGTCGCCGGACTCGCCGACCCAGTCGCCGTCGGCGCCGCGGCGCTGCACGACGGCGGCGTTGACGACGACGTCGTCGGGGGCGGTTTGCGCGGCGAAGGCCAGCCGCACGGGGACGGTGAGGGTCTTGCCGGCGGGGACGGCGAAGCCGCCGAAGCCGGTGAACGCGCCTACGTTCTCCGCCTCTTCGGTCGCCTCGAAGGTGACGGGGCGCCACTGCGCGGACCCGGCGTCGTAGAACTCGAACCGGATCTGCTCGGGCCGCAGCGTCCGCTCCTGGTCGGTGAGGACGAGGACGGGGTGGATGCCGGAGCAGGGCGCGGCGGTGGTGTTGGTGAGGTCGAGCTTCCACTCCTGCGGGGCTCCGCCGGCGGGGTAGTCGGGGGGCCCGCCGTGCAGCCGGGTGTCGAGCGGGAATCCACCGCCGGGAGCGGCACCGCAGACGGGGGCGGGGGGATCAGGGGCGGGGACGCGGGGCCCCGGGGCGGCCCCGGCCGAAGCCGGGGCCGGCCGCACGCGGGCTGCCGAGGGCGGGGGCGGGGGTGCGGCGGGGGCGGCCAGGGGTGCGTCGGCCCTGAGGGCGGGGGCGGCCGGGGGGGCATCGGCGGCCAGGGCCGGGGTGGTCAGGGGTGCGTCGGCCCTGAGGGCGGGGGCGGCCGGGGGTGCATCGGCGGCCAGGGCCGGGGCGGCCCGGGGGGCATCGGCTGCCGAAGTCGGAGCCAGCCACGCTTCGGCCGACAGGCCCGGAGCCGACAGGTGAGCCCCGGCCGCCGAGGTCGGTGGGGCCGCGTGGGCCTCGGCCGCCAGGGCCGCGGCCGCCAGCTGGGTCGTGGCGGTGGCTGCCAGCGCCGCCGCCGTCGTCAGGGCGCGGGCGCTGCGCGGTCGCAGGGGGGCGGATGCCATGGGGCGGGGCCTTTGCTCTCGCGGGCGTACGGGTCGGCCGCGACGCTGCCACCCCGGAACGGCCAGGTCCGGGCAGCGACACCGCCCGCACCCCCGGACGGCCCGCCCATTCCGCCCGATCAGCCTATTTTCCGAAGATCGGAGCGAGGATGAGCCAGGCGGCCCCCTCGGCCACGGCGTCCGCCGCCGCCTCCGTGTCCACGTCCGCGTCGCCGCCCGCGCCCTTCTCCCCCGCGACGCCCACCGGCGCCGTCAGGCCCAGCCCCGCCAGGACCTCCCGTACCCCGTCCGCGAACACCCCCGGCGCCGCAAGCACCACCCGCCCGCCCAGGAGGACCTGGTCGATATCGAGGAGCCGTACGAGATTCGCGGCGCCCGCGCCGAGGATGCGCGCCGCCTCGGCCAGGTCGCCGCGCCCGACCGCCGCCAGGCACAGGACCTCCAGGCAGCCGCGCCCGCCGCAGTCGCACGGGGGCCCGTCGAGCTGCACGGTCTGGTGGCCGAGTTCGCCCGCCCCCGTCCTGTCCCCGCGCAACACCGCCCCGCCGAGGACAAGGCCGGCGCCCAGACCCGTACCCAGGTGGACGTAGGCGAAGGAGCCGGGGGCGGCGGGCCGGACGGCGAGGCGCAGGGCGGCGGCGTTGGTGTCCTTGTCGAGGACGACGGGCAGCCCGAGCCGCCGGACCAGCTCCTCGCGTACGGGGACGCCGTCCCACTCCGGGAACCCCGTCACCCGACCCGGCACCCCCGCGCGGTGGTCCAGCGGCCCGGGCATGGCGACCCCGACACCGAGCACGGGACGGGCGCCGAACGCGCCGGGTTCGTCGGGCGCGCCGAGAACCCCGGCCACGTCGGGCACGTCGGGCGCGCTGGACACCCCGGGCACACCCGACGCACCGGGCACCCCGGCCACCAGCCCCCGCACCTCCTCCGCCACCGCCGCCAAAACCGGCCCCGCCCCCTCCCCCAGGTCCAGGGCCCGGCGGCGCCGGGACACCACCGCGCCCGCGAGGTCGGTGAGGAGCGTCGTCAGCTCGTCGCGGTCGAGGTGGACGCCGACGGCGTACCCCGCGGAGGCGACGAGCCGCAGCACCGTACGGGGCTTCCCGCCGGTCGAGGCACGGTGGCCGGCCTCCGCCACGAGGCCCTCCGCCCGCAGCCTGGCGATGATCTTGCTGACGGCCTGCGGGGTGAGCCCGGTCCGCTCGGCCAGCTCAAGCCGACTGATCCCCGGCTCCCCCGCCGTACGCAGCAGGTCGAGCACGAGCGCCGCGTTGTGGCTGCGCAGTGCCGGCACGTTCACTCCACCCAGGTCCGTCTTCACCTCCCCATTGTCGCGGCCGCTTGCACTTTGGCAACACCGTTGCTTAAGTGGACGGCATGACTGGCACGGACACGACCGGCTCGGACACTGGCACGGCCACGACCGGCACGACAGGCACCGCACCCCGCACCCCCCTCCGCGTCGGACTCGTCGGCTACGGCCTCGCGGGCTCCGTCTTCCACGCCCCGCTGATCGCCGCCTCCGAGGACCTGGTCCTCGCCGCCGTCACCACCGGCAACCCCGAGCGGGCCGCCGAGGCCCGCGCCGCCCACCCCGGCGTCCGGGTCGTCGCCACCCCCGAGGAGCTGTGGGAGGGAGGGGCGGGCGAGCTCGACCTGATCGTCATCGCCTCCCCCAACAAGACGCACGTCGCGCTCGCCTCCGCCGCCCTCAAGGCCGGCCTCCCCGTCGTCGTCGACAAGCCGCTGGCCGGGACGGCCGCCGAGGCCCGCGAGCTCGCCGCCCTCGCCGAGGAGCAGGGCCTGCTGCTCTCCGTCTTCCAGAACCGCCGCTGGGACAACGACTTCCGTACGCTCCGGCGCCTGATCTCCGAGGACGCGCTCGGCGAGGTCCAGCGCTTCGAGTCCCGCTTCGAGCGGTGGCGTCCGCTCCCCAAGGGCGGCTGGCGCGAGTCCGGCGCCGCCGAGGAAATCGGCGGGCTCCTGTACGACCTCGGCAGCCACGTCGTCGACCAGGCCCTCGTCCTCTTCGGCCCGGTGGTCTCGGTGTACGCCGAGTCGGACGTACGCCGACCGGGCGCCGAGGCCGACGACGACACCTTCCTCGCGCTCACCCACGCGAACGGCGTCCGCTCCCACCTGTACGTGAGCGCCACCGCCGCGCAGCTCGGCCCCCGCTTCCGGGTGCTCGGGCAGCGCGCCGGCTTCGTGAAGTACGGGCTCGACCCGCAGGAGGCGGACCTGCGCGAGGGGCTGCGGCCCGTACCGGGCTCGGCGTGGGGCGAGGAACCGGAGACGCTGTGGGGCCGGCTCGGCGCCGGCGAGTCGCCGCTGACCGGCGGCGGCACCCCGGTCGAGTCGCTGCCGGGCGACTACCCGGCGTACTACGCGGCCGTCGCCGCCGCCCTGCGCGGCACCGGCGAGAACCCGGTCACGGCGCACGAGGCCGCCGCCGCGCTCGACGTCCTGGAGGCGGCGAAGCGCTCGGCCCGCGAGGGCGTCACGGTGAGGATCGACGCATGAGCGAGGACGGTCGCACGAACGAGACCGGGCGTACGAACGAGGGCGGGCGTACGAACGAGACCGGGCGCACGAACGAGGGCGGTCGTACGAGCGAGGTGGAGGCCCTGGAGGCCCAGGAGGCCCGGCTCGTCCTCCCCCGGTTCACGTACGAGGACGCCTGGGCGCTCGGCACCCTGCTCGTCGGCATGGCCCGGGAGCGCGAGGCGCCCGTCGCGATCGACATCCGGCGCGGGCCGCAGCAGCTCTTCCACTGCGCGCTGCCGGGCTCCAGCGCCGACAACGACGCCTGGATCGACCGCAAGCGACGGATCGTCGAGCGGTACGGCGTGAGCTCGTTCCTGGTGGGCGCCCGGTTCCGCGCCAAGGGCACGACGTTCGAGGCGTCCTCGCGCCTCGACCCCGACCGGTACGCCGCGCACGGCGGTTCGTTCCCGGTCGCGGTCGAGGGCGTCGGCGTGATCGGCTCGGTCACGGTCTCGGGCCTGCCGCAGGCAGAGGACCACGCCCTGGTCGTCGAGGCGCTGGAACGCTTCCTCGGCTCGTACGGCTCAGCCGCCGCCTGAGGGACGTACGTACGAGGGCGGCGCCCCACACGGGGCGCCGCCACTCCGCCGACAGACGTCCTACCGGGATCGGGATCAGGCGCTTTTCAGCTCCTGCCGCTGCCGGCCGAGGCCGTCGACCTCCAGCTCGACGACGTCACCGGGCCGCAGGTACGGCTTGGGCTCCGGCTGCCCCATGGCGACGCCCCCCGGGGTGCCGGTGTTGATGATGTCGCCCGGGTAGAGGGTCATGAACCGGCTGACGTACCGGACGACCTCCGCGACCGGGAAGATCTGGTCGGAGGTGTTGCCGTCCTGCTTCAGCTCGCCGTTGACCCAGAGCCGGAGGCCGAGGGACTGCGGGTCCGGCACCTCGTCGGCGGTCACGAGCCAGGGGCCGAGCGGGTTGAAGGTCTCGCAGTTCTTGCCCTTGTCCCAGGTGCCGCCGCGCTCGATCTGGAACTCGCGCTCGGAGACGTCGTGGGCGACGGCGTACCCGGCGACGTGCGCGAGGGCCTGCTCGTCGGTCTCCAGGTAGCGGGCGGTGCGCCCGATGACGATGGCGAGCTCCACCTCCCAGTCCGTCTTCACCGAGCCGCGCGGTACGAGCACGGTGTCGTCCGGGCCGACGACGGTGTCGGCGGCCTTGAGGAAGACGACGGGCTCGGCCGGGGTGGCCTGGCCGGTCTCGGCGGCGTGGCCGTGGTAGTTCAGCCCGATGCACACGACTTTGCCGATCCGCGCGACGGGCGGGCCGACGCGCAGGCCGGTGGCGTCGAGCGCGGGCAGCACACCGGCGCCGGCGGCAGCCCGTACGCGGTCGAGGGCGGAGGCGTCGGCGAGCAGACTGCCGTCGATGTCGTCGACAAGGGCGGACAGGTCGCGGAGCGTCCCGTCCTGGTCGAGCAGGGCGGGACGCTCGGCTCCGGGCGGGCCGACACGCAGCAGCTTCATGGACTTCTCCCTGTGGTCGAGGCGGGCCCGGGAAAGGGCCCTGAGGTACCCCGGCCGATGGAGTGCGGCCATCGGAGGATTGGTCGATCCTCCAAGAGAACGGGTCACTCTGCAAGACCCCGTTCACGCAGTGGACCCTTACGCGCGAGTAGCTACGGCCTTGGCGCCCCCCTTCTCCTCCCGCTCCCGGAAGAGGAAGGCGCGTTCGGCGGCGGCCCAGGTCGTGCTGGTGACCACGTAGAGGGCGGCGGCGAGCGGGATGACGGCGACGGTGATCAGGGTGGCGAAGGACAGCAGCGGCATGACCTTGGTGATGGCGCCGGCGCCGGGCGTGGGCTGCCCCAGGTCGAGGGGCTGGGCGGCGAGCTGCCGCTTGGTGCTCCGGTACGTGAACGTGGCCACGGCGGCGACGAGCGCGAAGAGCACGAGGTAGACCGCCCCGGCGGGGCCGAAGACGCCGCCGTCGCCGAGGGCGTCGGCCCAGCGGTCACCGAGCGGGGCGGCGAAGAGGGTGTGTCCGGCCATCCGGTCACCGGCGAACAGGTGGTACATGAGCAGGAACGCGGGCGCCTGGCAGAGGGCGGGCAGGATGCCGGCGAAGGGCGACACCTTCTCCCGGGCGTGCAGTTCGGTGACCGCCTTCCTGAGCCGCTCGGGGTTCTTGGCGTGCTTCTTGCGGAGCGCGGCGAGCTGCGGCGCGATCCGGGTACGCGCCTTCTGGCCCCGGGCCGAGGCACGGGACAGGGGGTGGATCGCGAGCCGTACGAGCAGGGTGAAGAGGACGATCGCGGCGGCGGTCGCGGTGGTGGCGAAGAGCGGCTGGAGCAGCTCGGCGAGCCACTCGACCAGGGAAGCGAACACAGACAGGAAGTCGGACAGGAAGCCGAACAAGGGGAACCCTCCGTGGGGTCTCGTCGTGCCGGGGAGATGTCGGGTCTCGGCATGACGGATCCGCGTGTGAGGGCTTGTCCGGTGTGGTGTGCGGGGGCTCCCTACGCGGCCGTCGGGAGGGGACGGCCGGGAGCGCGGGGTCTGCGCCGGCCTGCGGCGTCGGGGTCGCGCTGGGGCAGGAAGGCGGTGCGCCGCTCGCGGTCACGGATGGCCGTACGCACGGCGGTGGGCGGTACGGCAGGGGCCGTACGGGCTCCGAAGAGGGCGCAGACGACGGTGGTCGCGGCGAGGGCGACGGCGGAGGTGACGCCACCGCCGTCGGAAAGGAGCAGGTCGGCGAGGGCGATCAGGAAGAACAGCGGCGCGGCGACATGCAGCACCAGGGACCTGATGGTCATCCCGTCACCTCCTCCCCTGCTCGCGTCGCGCGATCTCTCACCGGGAGGACGCGCGGCGCCCCTCAGGAGTTCCCGTCCGGCGAGGGGAGTTGGGGGGACTCGTGCAGGGGTACGAGGAGACGCCGGGGGCCGAGGAGTGCGCGGCTGACCGGATCGCTGGGTTCGGGATCGAGCCCGGCGCCGGGGCGCATCTCGACGTCGGCGGGCGGTACGGGGACGCGGCAGGTGGCGCATTCGCCGTACGGGCCGAGTTCGGTGCCGCAGTCGGCGTGGTGGAAGTGGCGTACCGGTACGGGTCCGGGGTCCTCGGCGCGGCCCCAGGCGCCGAGCGACCACAGCACGGGCCAGAGGGCGAGGCCGCGCGCGGTGAGCACGTACTCGTCGCGCGGGGGCGACTCCTGGTAGCGCCGCCGGTCGAGGACGCCGGCGTCGACGAGGGCCTGGAGGCGGGCGGCGAGGACGGCCCGGGGGGCGCCGAGGTGAACGAGGAAGTCGTTGTAGCGGCGGACGCCGTAGAAGGCGTCGCGGACGACGAGGAGGGTCCAGCGCTCTCCGACGACTTCGAGGGCGCGGGCGATGGAGCACTGCTGGTGCGCGTAGTCCTTGCCGAGAGCCATGGACTCCAGCGTACCCGCTCTAGGTTCACTGACTGAACTCACCTGCTACGGTGAGCGTCCGTCGTCACCTGAGTTCACTGACCGAACCAACTGGTGGAGGTCCCCGCCGTGCCCCAGCCCACGCCGTCCGCCTCCCCTCCCCCCACCCCAGCCTCCGCCCCTCCCCCCGTGGCTTCCCCCACCCCGCCCCGAGGCTCCCGCCCGGGGGCGACCCTCGCCGTCACCGCCGCGGCCACCGCCGTCGCGCTGATGAACTACACGGCGCCGATGGTCACCCTCCCCGACATGGTCGCCGCCTTCGCGACCCCGGCCTCCGCCCAGGCCTGGCTCCTCAACGGCACCCCGCTCGGCCTCGCCGTCCTCCTCCTGGTGGCCGGCAGCCTCGCGGACGCGCACGGGCGCCGCCGGGTCTTCCTCCTCGGCACCCTCGCCCTCGGCGTCACCACCGCCCTCGGCGCCCTCGCGGGCTCCACGCTCACCTTCACCCTGGCCCGGGTCGCCCAGGGCGCGGCGAGCGCGGCGGTCCTCGCGGGCAGCCTGGGCCTCCTCGCCCAGGCGTACCCGGCGGGCCGGGACCGGATCAGGGCCACCGGAATCTGGGGCGCCGCCGTCAGCGGCGGCATCGCCCTCGGCCCCCTGCTCGCGGGCGCCCTGAGCCTGGCGGACTGGCGGCTCGCGTACGGGGCCCTGGGGGCGGCGGCACTGGTGACGGCGGCGGTGGGGGCGCGGGCGCTGGCGACGGAGGGGGCGGCGGTGAGGCTGGACCCCGACCCCGGCCCCGAGCCCGACCCCGAGCCGGGGTCCGACGCCGACGCGGCCGCACCGGGCGGCGGCGAATCGGCTCCCCGCCCCGACATCGCGGGCGCGGCGGCCCTGGGTCTGGCGGTCGCGGCGCTGCTCACGGCGCTCACCCTCGGCCGCGACGGCTGGCTGCGCCCCCACGTGGGCGTCCTGCTCCTGGCCACAGTCGCCCTGACCGCGCTCTTCGTGGCGGTCGAGCGCCGGAGCCGTACGCCCATGGTGGATCTGGCGCTGCTGCGGCGGCCCGCGTTCCTGGCGTCGACGCTGGGGGCGCTGTTCACGGGCCTGGCGGTGATCGGCCTGTTCAGCGTGGTGCCCACGCTGCTCCAGGGCGGATCGGGGATGTCTCCGCTGGGGGCCGCCTGGCTGTTCGTGCTCTGGTCGGGCACGGCGTTCGTGGTGGCCCTCCAGGCGCGCCGCCTCCCGGCCCGGTTCTCGGCCCCGTACCAGCTGACCCTGGGGTTCGTCCTGTCGGCGGCGGGGGTTCTGGCCCTGCTCGGCACCCTGGAGGGCCCGGCCGGCTCCTGGCCCCGCCTCGTCCCCGGCCTCGTGGTGGCGGGCGCGGGCAGCGGCCTCCTGAACGCGGCGCTGCCCCGGCTCGCGGTCGACTCGGTGCCGCCGGAGCGTGCGGCGATGGGCTCGGGCGCCAACAACACCGCGCGCTACATCGGCTCCTCGGCGGGTGTGGCCCTGGCGCTGGCCCTGGCGACGACGGGACCGGACACGGCGGTCCTGGCCTCGGCGGGCCTGGCTCTGACGGGCGCCGTGCTCACCCTCGTACTGGGGAGGGGTCAACGGGCCGCCGAGACGAGCGTCGCCCAGACGACGAGCCGGTAGGCGCTGCTGAACTCGGGGGTACAGGTGGTGAGGGTGAGATAGGCGCCGGGGGCGTCGTACCCGTACGAGGGCTTGACGAGGGAGCGGGGCACGGCCCGGATGACCCCGACGTCACGGGGAGCGGTACGGGAGAGGATCTGGTCGACGCGGTAGGTGTACGTGGCGTCCCGGGTCCGCACGGAGATCTCGTCGCCCTTCGCCAGCCGGTTGAGGTACCGGAAGGGCTCGCCGTGGGTGTTGCGGTGCCCGGCGAGGGCGAAGTTCCCGTCGCGGCCGGGGGCGGCGGTGCCGGGGTAGTGCCCGACGTACCCCTTGTCGAGGACGGACCGCTTGGAGACGCCGTGGGCGACGGGGGCGGTGAGGCCGATCCGGGGGATACGGAGGACGGCGAAGGCGGCGGAGGGCGCGCGGGGCGCGTGGGAACGTCCGGGGTCGGGCAGGCCGCCGGACGCCGCGGAACCGGCGGTGGCAGGCACGGAGGAGGGCTCGACGGACGGCTCGACGGACGATGGACCGGACGACGGGCCGGACGACGAAACGGACGCCGGACCGGACGACGGGCCGGAGGACGGAACAACGGGGACGGGGACGGGGGGAGAGATGTCCCACTCCCGCTCAAGGGCACTCACCTGTTGACGGGCCTCGGCGCGGGCCTGCTGGTTGGTCCACCAGAGCTGGTGGACGACGAGAAGCAGCAGGACGACACCACAGGTGACGACGGTCTCGGCAGCCACCCACAACACACGGGCACCCGGGCGGCGCCGCCCTCGCGACTGGACGACGACCGGTATCCGCTGCCCCGCTCTGGCCCGCACGCGGGGCACGATAAGCGCTGGGGCGCCAACTCTCCAGGCCCGTACAGCAGTACGGTGGAGCGCATGCGCCCCGACACGCCTGCCGCCCACACCACCGAAGCCGAGCGCCTGCTGCGCACCGCCGGGCAGTACCCGGAGGACCGGGAGCCCCTGCTTCTCCAGGCCGCGGCCCACCTGGAACTGGCGGGCGACCGCCCGGCCGCATCGGCCCTCTACGACTCGCTCCTGTCCCCCGCGCCGGCGAACCCGCACCTGATCAGGGCGCTGAAGGCGGCGAACCTGTGGGAGTACGGCCACGAGGCCGAGGCGCGGGCGATCATCGACGGCCTCCGGAGCGCGCGGCCCTCGGACGCGGCGCCGTGGGAGATCGCGGCGGAGACGCTGGAGGCCCACGACGAACTGGAGGCGGCGGAGTCGACGCTGACGGAGGCGGCCGAACTCCTGGCGACCTCCGAGGAACTCCCCCACGCGACCCAGTCGCTCCTGATCACCCGGCACCGGGTCCGCAGGATGCTGGCGCTGCCGCACGACGACTGGGACGTGACCGCGGACCGGCTGCACGGCGGGGCGGTCCCCCTGGACGAACTCCACGACCCGAAGCGCCTGTGGTCCCTCGGCTCCTCGGACCCGGCGGAACTCCAGGCGGAGATCACCCGCCTCCGCTCGGAACTGGGCACCTACCGCACGGCCCTCTCCCGCCCGTTCCCGGTGGCGGTCCTCCACTGGCCGGAACCGGAACTGGACGAGCTGCTGGCGGCGTACCCGGAACTGGAAGCCGAGTACCCCACGTACCGGGCCCACCTGACAGACATCGAAGCCTCCCTCCGCGAACTCGCCCAAGCAGGCACCCCGAACCTGGGCATCGTCCCCGCGACAGTCCCCTCGTACGAAGCCTTCGCCGCCTCAGAATCCACCAAGCCGTCAAACGCGGACCTGCTCCCCCAGTACGCGACGACTTTGGCGGCGAGGGGGCGCGCGACGGCTTGGCCACCGGCCCGCACGTCGGCTTGCTGGTGCGGGTCGGGACGGACGTACGGGGAGTGCCACGGCGCGGAGTGATCAGCTCTCCTCACCCGCGCCGGGAAAGGGCCCGACCGGAGCTATCACTCGACATCTGGCTTCGGGAGACGGGCTCATTGGGTGGGCCGGGTTCTCCGAGTGTGAAAAGGCGGCCTCCGCCGCCGGGTCAAGGGTGGGCGCAGCCCATCGCGCAGCGACGCCGAAGGCGCCCTTTACGCGGTGGTGGAGGACGCCGCACTCGGAAAGAGGGCGGTCGCGCCAGAAGCTCGGCCTGCGACCCGCCGCGGTCGTGACCTCGGTGGCAGCCGGGTCAGCTTGCCGGGCTGGTCAGGACGCAGTTCGGGTAGTCGTTGTCCGGGTCGCCGATGGCGGCCCAGAGTTTCAGGACCTTGCCTTGCTTCAAGGCGGCGTAGGCGTCCGGCTTTCGCCCGCGCGTTTCGGGGTGAGCGGCGTCGAAGGTCACGCCGAGGAAGCTTTGCTCCTTGTTGGAGCCTGCTCTCCACCTGCCTGTTCCGGACCAGGCCAAACTGTCGTACCAGCCCACGGCGACGCAGACCTTGTCGGCGATGAACGTCCCATCCTGCTTCAGCGTGAGCGTGCCGCCGTCGGCATCGGTCCACGTGGTCGCAAGTTCGGCTGGTTTCAGCACGACCGGGTCGCCGTCGGGCGGCGGCATGACGGTCAACCTGCCGCAGGCCGTCAGCGCGAGGGCCAGGGCCAGGGCGGGCACGATCAGCGCAGTACGGCAGTAACGAAACACACTCCACCCCTCGTGGGTTCCGCAGGCCACGGAACCCACGCCGTACCCTGGCACGGAGTTTGAACATGTTCAAGTCTCGTTCGCTACACGGCCATCCAGCAGTACAACCGGTGCCCCCGAGCGAGCGCCCTTTCCGCCAGAGCAGCCAGGTCCTCCAAGAAGCCCGTGAGTCCGCTCAGGTCCGACTCGGCGCTGAAGGCGCCCGACGCCGACCAATCACGGGCCGCTTCGCCCAGCGCCTTCCCGTCGAGACGGGCGAGGGAGTCGCGCAAGGAGTCCGTCAGCGACAGCGCGACGACTTCTCCGTCACCCACCATCCCGACCAGATGCCCATGCCTCGGATCAGCCCCCACAGCCTCGGCACTTCGCCCGGTGACGAGCACCTCCGCCGGCAGCAGCCCAACCACCGGATCGACGCCCTTCACGACGAACGTGTCATAACCCGTCCCCAACGGCTGTTCGTCCTCACGGACCACAGCCCGCATCGCGTCTTCGTCATCAGCAGCGGCGTAATAGCCGTACAGAGCTCCCATGCCGCCGATCATCACACCCAGCCGTCACCCCCCATGAGTGGCAAGCCCCCTCAGCCCCCTCAACCCCCCACCCCATGGCTCACCGTATAAATCAGCAGCCCCGCCAGCGCCCCCACCACCGTCCCGTTGATCCGGATGAACTGAAGGTCCCGGCCGATGTTGGCCTCGATCTTCTTCGAGGTCTGGGTGGCGTCCCAGCCGGCGACCGTGTCCGTGATCAGGGACGTGATCTCGTGGCGGTACGTCGTGACCACGTACGCCGCCGCGTCCTCCGCCCAGCCCTCGACCTTCGACTGGAGGCGGGTGTCCGTCGACAGGCGGTTGCCCAGGGAGATCAGGGAGGCGCGGGCGCGGAGGCGGAGTTGGCTGCGGTCGTCCTCGGCCGCCGCGATGATCAGGCTGCGGACCGAGGACCAGGCCGAGGCGATGATGTCCTGGATCTCCGGGCGGGCCAGGAGGTCCGACTTGAGGCGTTCCACGCGGGCGCGGGTGTCCGTGTCGGCCTGGAGGTCGGCCGCGAAGTCGGTGAGGAAGCGGTCGATCGCGCCGCGCGCCGGGTGGGCCGGCATGTCCCGCATCTCGGTCACGAAGCGGAGGAGTTCCTTGTAGACGCGTTCGCCGATGCGCTTGTCGACGAAGCGGGGGGTCCAGCCCGGCGCCCCGCCCTGCACCGCGTCCATCACCGACTCCCCGTGCGTCACCAGCCAGTCGTGGGCGCGGGTGCACACCAGGTCGACCGCCCGGTGGTGGGCGCCGTCGCTGACGATCTTCTCCAGGGTCTTGCCGAGGCCCGGCCCGATCTCCACGGCCTCCGCCCGCCGGGTGATCGCCTCCCCGACCACCGCCTGGACGTCCGAGTCCCGCAGGACCGTCAGCGCGCCCCGTAGCGCCGTCGACGCCTCCGCCGTGACGCGGTCCGCGTGCGCCGGGTCCGCAAGCCACGCGCCCAGGCGGCCTCCGATGCCGAAGGCGTGCAGCCTGCCCCGTACGACGTCGGCCGAGAGGAAGTTCTCCCCGACGAACAGGCCCAGCGAGGCCCCCAGCTGGTCCTTCTTCTTCGGGATGATCGCCGTGTGCGGGATCGGTACGCCCAGCGGGTGCCGGAAGAGGGCCGTGACCGCGAACCAGTCCGCGAGCGCGCCGACCATGCCGGCCTCGGCCGCCGCCGCGACATAGCCCGCCCAGGGCCCCCATCCCGCGCTCTCCGCCCAGGTGGCCAGGGCGTAGATCACGGCGACCACCCCGAGCAGGGACGTCGCCAGCGTCTTCATACGCCGCACGCCCCTGCTCTTCTCCTCGTCCGCCGCCGTGTACGAGAAACTCACCATCAGTCGACCTCCTACCTCAGGGACTCCCGGCGACCCTCCCGAGTTCCCCCGTACATCTTCGCGATCACCGCCTCGATGTCCGGCTCCCGCACCGAGAGGTCCAGGAGCGGGTATGTCGCGGCCACCGCCGCCACCAGCGGTGCCGCCGAGGCCGTGGCCGGGAAGGCGAGCCACTGGCGGGGGCCTTCCGACCGTACGAAGCGGGCTCCCGGCACGTCGATCGGGGGCAGCTCGCGCTCCAGGTCCACGACCAGGAGCCGTTCGCTCTCGCCGACGGCGTGCAGGCCGGCCAGCTCGCCGTCGTACATCAGGCGCCCGTGGTCGATGACCATGACCCGCGAGCAGAGCTGCTCGATGTCCGTGAGGTCGTGGGTGGTGAGCAGGACCGTCGTGCCGTGGGTGGCGTTCAGGTCGCGGAGGAACTCCCGTACCCGGCCCTTCGAGACGACGTCCAGGCCGATCGTCGGCTCGTCCAGGTACAGCACCTCCGGGTCGTGGAGGAGGGCCGCCGCGATGTCCCCGCGCATCCGCTGCCCGAGGGAGAGCTGCCGGACCGGTACGTCGAGCAGCTCACCCAGCTCCAGGAGTTCCACGCAGCGGTCGAGGTTCTCCCGGTAGCGGGCGTCGGGGATGCGGTACATGCGGTGCATCAGCCGGTACGAGTCCTTCAGCGGCAGGTCCCACCAGAGCGTCGTCCGCTGCCCGAACACCACCCCTATCCGCTGGGCGAGCCGGGTCCGTTCCCGCGCCGGGTCGATGCCCGCGACCCGCAGCCGGCCGCCGCTGGGGGTGAGGATGCCGGTCAGCATCTTGATCGTGGTCGACTTCCCGGCGCCGTTCGGGCCGATGTACCCGACCATCTCGCCCCGCTCGACGCCGAAGCTGATGCCGTCGACCGCCCGGACCTCCGTCTTCTCGCGACGGAACAGGCGGCCGCCTGCCTTCCGGCGGACCGTGAAGGTCTTCTCCAGTGACTCCAGTTCGATGAACGGCACGAATCCCGACTCCCTCAGCTTCCCGTCGATCTGTACGAGCGGATTCCCGCCCTCCACGCGAGCCCCGCCACCCCGCAGCACACCGCCGCCACCAGCGGCGACGCGAACACCAACCACCCGGGTACGCCCGCCGGGGCCGGCCGGTCCAGTACGTACAGCGCGGGCAGCCAGTTCACGAACGCCAGCGGTACGACGTACACGACACCCCGCACCAGCTCCTGCGCGAAGATCGTCGGCGGGTAGCCGAGGAGGGTGTTCCCGCCGTACGTGAACGAGCTCGTCACCTCCGCCGCGTCCTGCATCCAGAACAGCGCCGACGCCCCCAGGACCATCAGCGCCGCGAAGATCACCGCCCCGCAGACCACCGTCACCGGCAGCAGCAGCACCTTCACCGGCGTCCAGTCCACGTCGAGCAGGACCAGGCCCCAGACCAGGACGAACAGGCCCTGCGTGACCCGGCCGAGCCGCCGCAGCGCGAACTTGTCCGCCGCGACCTGGGCGAGGAGCGGCGCCGGGCGCATCAGGAAGGTGTCGAGCGAGCCGTCCCGCACCCGCCTCCCCATCCGCTGCAGCGAGCCCATCGTCAGGTCCGCGATCCCGAACGACGTGCCCGCCGTCCCGTACAGCAGGGCGACCTCCGCGAAGGTGAAGCCGCCGAGGCCCTTGACCTGACCGAACATCAGGAGGATGACGACGAAGTCGAAGAAGGTGACGCAGAAGCTGGTGACGAGCGTGAGCGCGAAGGAGGAGCGGTACGTCATGGTGGAGCGGATCCACATGCCCGCGACCAGCCGGTACGTGCGCCAGGAGTCCGCCCACCGCCGGGCGTCACCCGGCCCGCCCCCGTACGTACGCCCGGAGTCCCGGGCCGGACCGGCGTCGTCCACCACGCCGGTACGAACCGTCTCAGCCACCCTGCACCACCACCTTCCGTGTCGCCGCCGCCTGTACGAGCCGCCCCGCCCCAAGGAGTACGAGCGCCCAGCAGCCCTGGAAGGCGTACGCCCCCGCCAGCGCCGCGCCCCCCTCGTACTTCCCGAGGTACACGTCCGCCGGCACCTGGAGCAGGGACGCCCAGGGCAGCATCCGCGCGATCTCGCCCAGCGCGCCCGGGAACACGTTCAGCGGGAGCAGCATCCCCGAGAAGAACAGGCCGCTCAGCCAGACCACCTGCACCACTCCCTGGCCGTCGAGCAGCCAGAACGCGCTCATCGCCGCCAGGTACCAGATCGCGAAGCTCACCGTCGAACCCAGCGCCACGGCCCCCAGGAACGCCAGCCAGGCGCCCGGTCCCGACGGCAGCGTGAACTGGAACGCGAGCGCGCCGACGGCCATCGGGGCGACCCCGCGGCCGAGCAGCTGGAAGGCGCACCGGCCCGCGTTGGCCGAGAACCACCAGGCCTGGAGGTCGGCCGGGCGGTACAGGTCGACGGCGATGTCCCCGGTCCTGATCCGTTCGATCAGCTCGTCCTCGAAGCCGCCGCCCATCAGCCCGCAGACGGTGAGGAGCGCCTGTCCGATCCACACATAGGCGAGGGCGTCGTCCATCGAGTAGCCGCCGAGGTGGGGGCGTTCGTCCCAGAGGGCGATGTAGGTGTACGACAGGATGAAGCCGAAGACGCTGTTGGTGAACACCCCCGCCGCCGTCGCCACCCGGTACGTGGCGTGCCGCCGGAACCCGCCCGCGGCCACCGTCGCGTACAGCCGCAGCATGGGGCTCCCTTTCCGGTACGAATGACAGCGAAGCGCCCGACCCTAGTGGTCCGCGCCCTCGCACCGCGACCGGATTTTCCGTCAGATCGGATTCCGTCAGAATCGGGTCATTTTCGGAAGTTTCCGCAACTTCCGTGCAATATGTGGTGGCATGTCCCTTTCCTTCGGCATGAGCGACTCCGACACTCCCCGGCCACCCCGCCCGGGCTGGGAGCCGAGGGACCCCACCCTCCCCGCCCTCCCCGCAGGCACGCCCCCGGCCCCGCGCAGCCGCCGCGCGAGACGCTCCCGCCCCCGCCGCGTCCTGCGCGCCCTCGCCGGACTCCTCCTCCTCGGCGTGCTGCTGCTCGCGGGCGCCTTCGCCGCCGGCTACCTCCTGGTGGAGATCCCGCCCGCCAACAGCGCCGCCGTCGCCCAGTCCAACGTCTACCTCTACCGGGACGGCACCCCCCTCGCCCGCGACGGCGAGGTCAACCGCGAGAACGTGCCCCTCGACCGCGTCCCCCTCGCCGTCCGGCAGGCCGTACTCGCCGCCGAGGACCGCGACTTCCACACCTCCCGCGCCGTCGACCCCAAGGCCATGCTCCGCGCCGCCTGGAACACCGTCACCGGCAAGGGCCGCCAGTCCGGCTCCACCATCACCCAGCAGTACGTCAAGAACTACTACCTCGGCCAGGAACAGACCCTCACCCGCAAGGCCAAGGAGTTCTTCATCGCCATCCGGCTCGGCCGCGAGAAGAGCAAGGAGGAGATCCTCCAGGGCTACCTGAACACCAGCTACTTCGGACGGAACGCGTACGGCCTCCAGGCCGCCGCCCGCGCCTACTACGGCAAGGACGTCGAGCACCTCGACACCGCCGAGGGCGCCTACCTCGCGTCCCTCCTCAAGGCCCCCAGCGCCTACGACGTCACCACCCACCCCGAGAACCACGCCAAGGCCGTCGCCCGCTGGCACTACGTACTCGACGGCATGGTCACCGAGGGCTGGCTCACCCCCGCCGACCGCGCCACCGCCCGCTTCCCCGCCCCCCAGACCGCCCGCCCCGCCACCGGCCTCTCCGGACAGCGCGGCTACCTCGTCCAAGCCGTCGAGGAGTACCTGACCGACCGCGGGATCGTCGACGAGAAGACCCTCGCCGGCGGCGGCTTCCGCATCACCACCACCCTCGAACCCGCCAAGCAGGACGCCCTCGTCCAGGCCGTCGAGGACCGCGTCACCTCCCGCCTCGACCCGGCGAGCGCCCCCGCCGACCGGTACGTACGCGTCGGGGCGGCGGCCGTCGACCCCGCGAACGGCCACGTCCTCGCCATGTACGGCGGCATCGACTACACCCAGCAGTACGTCAACAACGCCACCCGCCGCGACTACCAGGTCGGCTCCACCTTCAAACCCTTCGTCTTCACCGCCGCCGTACAGAACGGGGCCCAGACCCAGTACGGCGAACCCATCACCCCGTACACCCTCTACGACGGCACCAACCGGCGCCCGGTGGAAGGCTGGAACGGCAGCCCGTACGACCCCGCCAACGAGGACGACGAGAGCTACGGCGAGATCCCCGTCGGCACCGCCACCGACCTCTCCGTGAACGCCGTGTACGCCCAGATGGCCGTCGACGTCGGCCCCGGCCACGTACGGCGCACCGCCGTCGCCCTCGGCCTGCCCGGCTCCACCCCCGACCTCACCGCCTCCCCCTCCATCGCACTCGGGCCCGCCACCGCCAGCGTCCTCGACATGGCGACGGCCTACGCCACCCTCGCCGCGCACGGACGGCACGGCGCGTACACCCTCGTCGAGCGGATCACCAGGGACGGCCACGACCTGACCCCGCCCGCCGCCCCCGCCCGGCAGGCGGTCAGCCGGGAGGCCGCCGACACGACCACCGCGATCCTGCGGAGCGTCGTCGAGACCGGCACGGGAACGGCCGCGCAGACCGCCGGCCGCCCCGCAGCGGGCAAGACGGGCACGGCGGAGGACGACAAGGCCGCCTGGTTCGCGGGCTACACGCCGGAACTAGCCACGGTCGTCGCGATGATGGGCCAGGACCCCGAATCGGCCCGCCAGGAACCGCTGTACGGGGCCCTCGGACTGCCCCGGATCAACGGGGGCGGAGCACCCGCCGAGATCTGGGGCCAGTTCACCCGGGAGGCACTGGCCGCGACACCGCCACGGGACTTCGACCTCCGGCTGATGCCGGGGACGGAGGAGATGATGCCGGGGGCCGAGGAGATGATGCCGGAACCGGCCATGCCGGACGAGGACGAATGGGGCGGTACCGAGGAGTCGGAGGAAGGTCCGCTGACGGGTGAGGCCGGGCCGGGCGCCGTGGTCTCCCGCAGCCCCCAGCCCCCTCGTACCGGCGGCCCCCGTCAGTGACCCGAGGTCGCCTTCAGACCCACCACCGCGACCAGCAGCAGACACACGAAGAAGATCCGGGCGGCGGTCGCCGGCTCACCGAGCACCACCATGCCGAGCACCGCCGCACCGGCCGCGCCGATCCCCACCCACACGCCGTACGCCGTACCGATCGGCAGCGTCTTCGCCGCATGCGAGAGCAGCAGCATCGAGGCGACGATCCCCGCGCCGGTGAACACACTGGGCCAGAGCCGCGTGAAACCGTCGGTGTACTTCATACCGATCGACCAGCCGACTTCCAGCAGACCCGCGACGACGAGAAGAACCCAGGCCATGACGACGACACCTCCGCGAGACGGAACAACAGGAGTGCGTCGTCTTGTCGAAGAACCCGGTACGGCGCGTCTCGTCGGGGTGTCCCCAGGCTAGCAAAGAACGGACGAGGGCCCCGGTGACCGTCGTCACCAGGGCCCCTCGCCACATCTCCTCCAGGCACCGACCGCTACGGCTACAGATACAGCCCGGTCGAGTCCTTCGTGCCCTCGAACCGGTCCGCCGCCACCGCGTGCAGATCCCGCTCCCGCATCAGTACGTACGCGACACCCCGCACCTCGACCTCGGCCCGGTCCTCGGGGTCGTACAGCACCCGGTCACCGATCTCGACCGTACGGACGTTCTGACCGACCGCGACCACCTCGGCCCAGGACAGGCGACGGCCCACCGCGGCGGTCGCCGGAATCAGGATGCCGCCGCCGGAGCGCCGCTCCCCCTCCGGGGAGTCGGTCCGGACCAGGACCCGGTCGTGGAGCATCCGGATGGGCAGCTTGTCGTGCGTGTTCTCGCTCACGGGGTGAACCTACCTGCCCGGCCGGGACACCCCGGGCGGGGAGGTGACCTCCCCGGTCATCGCCTGCCCTTGCGGGAGGACGCGGCGATCAGCCCGATGACCGCCACGGCCACCAGCGCCACCGGCACCAGGCGCTCCAGGCGGGGCGCGCCGTCCTCATGGGTGAAACGTGCCTTCACATCCGAGACGGTCCGGTTCACGGCGACGAAGGCCCGCCCGGCGGTCTGGTCGACCGTCGAGGCGACCTTGGCCTTCGCGTCCCCGATGATCGTCTTCGGGTGCATCCGAATGCCGATCTCGTCGAGAGTGACGGCGAGCTGCTCGCGCCGGCGGACGATGTCCGCCTCGATCTGAGCAGGGGTCCTGGACTCCGACACCGCGCTGCCTCCGTAGTCGTATTCCGGTCGTTGACGGACAGTCTGTCAGCTCCGCCACCGATGGGCCGTCCCCGACCCCCGCCGGACTCCCCCCATTAGGCTCTCATCCCGTACGCGAACCCTCCCGAGGAGAGCCATGAGCGAGCGACTGCAGCCCGGCGACACCGCCCCCGCCTTCACCCTTCCCGACGCGGACGGCAACGAGGTCTCCCTCGCGGACCACAAGGGCCGCAAGGTCATCGTCTACTTCTACCCCGCCGCCCTCACCCCCGGCTGCACCAAGCAGGCCTGCGACTTCACCGACAACCTGGACGTGCTCGCCGCCGCGGGCTACGACGTCATCGGCGTCTCCCCCGACAAGCCGGAGAAGCTCGCGAAGTTCCGCGAGAAGGAGAACCTCAGGGTCACGCTGGTCGGCGACCCCGAGAAGACCACCCTGGAGGCGTACGGCGCCTTCGGCGAGAAGAAGCTGTACGGCAAGACGGTGACCGGCGTGATCCGCTCGACCGTCGTCGTCGACGAGGACGGCAAGATCGAGCACGCCTTCTACAACGTGAAGGCCACCGGCCACGTCGCCAAGGTCCTCAGGGACCTCTCCATCGGGTCATAAGCCCCCCGGACCGGGGCATAAGGCCTCGGGACGATGTGACGGACGTCCCAATCCCGGCCGGATTCCGTTTGTGAACGGCATGACCGCGCAGAAGTCCCCCCTGGAATTTCATCCCCAGAGAGGACGTACGGTCATGTCGGCCACAGACCGCGAACCCGCGGCCGATCCCGAGGCGCAGAGACGCCACCCGCGCCTGTTCAGGGCCGTCACCCGGAGCCGTCGGCCCAAGCTGCGCCGCACCGACATCACGGTGACGGACGAGGCGGCGGTCAAGCGGGCCGTACGGGCCGCCTCCCTGGGCAATGCCATGGAGTGGTTCGACTTCGGCATCTACGCCTACCTCGCCGTCACCCTCGGCCACGTCTTCTTCCCCTCAGGCAACGACACGGTCCAGCTCCTGTCGTCGTTCGCGACGTTCGCCGTGGCCTTCCTGATCCGTCCGCTCGGCGGCATGGTGTTCGGCCCGATGGGTGACCGGCTGGGCCGTAAGAAGGTCCTCGCGCTCACCATGATCCTCATGGCGATCGGCACCTTCGCGATCGGCCTCATCCCGTCGTACGCCTCGATCGGCTTCTGGGCGCCGGTGCTGCTGGTGTTCTTCCGGATGCTCCAGGGCTTCTCGACCGGCGGCGAGTACGGGGGTGCCTCGACGTTCATCGCCGAGTACGCGCCCGACCGCCGCCGCGGCTACTTCGGCAGCTTCCTGGAGTTCGGCACCCTCGCCGGCTACGTCGGCGCGGCGAGCCTCGTCACGGCGCTCACCGCCTGGCTCGGCTCCGACGCGATGGAGGCGTGGGGCTGGCGCGTGCCCTTCCTCGTGGCGGGGCCGCTCGGCCTGGTCGGCCTCTACCTGCGGCTGCGGCTCGACGAGACGCCCGCGTTCCAGAAGCTGGAATCGGACGCGTCGAACGTCCTCGACGCGGCGGACGCCGTGGAGACCACGACCAAGGGCGACCTGGCGAAGATCTTCCGGCAGCAGTGGCCGGCGCTGATCCTGTGCATCGCGCTGGTCGGCGCGTACAACATCACCGACTACATGCTGCTGTCGTACATGCCGACGTACCTCTCCGACGAGCTCGGCTACAGCGAGACGCACGGACTGCTGATCCTGGTGCTCGTGATGGTCCTCCTGATGGCGATCATCACCCAGGTCGGCCGCCTCAACGACCGCTTCGGCCGCAAGCCGGTCCTGATGGCGGGCATGCTGGGCTTCCTCTTCCTGTCGCTGCCGGCGTTCCTGCTGATCGGCCAGGGCGGGATCCCGGCGATCACCATCGGCATGCTGATGCTCGGCCTGTCGCTGGTCTGCATGCTGGGCACGATGTCGGCGGCGCTCCCGGCGCTCTTCCCGACGGACGTGCGGTACGGCTCGCTGTCGGTGGGCTACAACCTGTCGACATCCCTCTTCGGCGGTACGACCCCGCTGGTCATCACGGCCCTGATCGGCTGGACCGGCAGCAACCTGATGCCGGCGTACTACGCGATGGGCGCGGCGCTGGTGGGCGTGATCGCGGTGGCCTGCATGAAGGAAACGGCCCAACAGCCCCTGGAAGGCTCACCCCCGGCGGTGGAAACCCCGGAGGAGGCAGCGGAAATGGTCCTGGCCCAGGCCCCGGAGCCGAAGTTCTGACCCCTCTTCTCGATACGGCCCGCACCGGTCACCACCGGCGCGGGCCGTCCCGCGTTCGGACGCGATATTCGTACGCGTTATGACGTGACCGTCCGATATTCGGCTCGTTACTCCGTACGAGGCTGCGAACGGGTGGCCGGAGCGGAGGGGGCCAGATGGGGACGAGCGTGTACACGAGGGAACGGCTCGACATCGCCGTGGCGGAGTCGACGGGGTGGGCTGACCTGATGCGGCGGCTCGGCGTCACGGAGAGCGGGGGACGGCGCCGAACACTGCAGTCGAAGGTCGCCGGGTACGAAATCGACACCAGTCACTTCAAACACCGCAGCCCCTGGCGCAAGTACACGGACAGCGCCATCGCCGAAGCGGTCGCCACCTCGACGACCCTGCGCGAAGTCGTACAGAAGCTCGGTGTGCCACCGGCGACCGGAACCCTCTCGCACATCCGGCGACGAATCACGGCGGCCGGAATCGACGTGAGCCACTTTCCTGGCTTGAACCGCTTGACCACGGACCTCCCGTTCACGGCGGAGGAGCTACGAACGGCCGCAGCGTCCACACGCAGCATCAGAGAAATGGCCCGCCTGTTGGGCGTAGCAGATGACAGCCGGTCCCGTGCCGCGCTGAGGCACATGTTGCACAAGCAGGGAATCGACGTCTCCCATTTCACCCACAGGCGCACCGATGTACCTGAGGACCACCTGCGGGCTGCGGTGGCCGAGGCCGTCAGCTTCGCCGATGTGATGCGTGCCCTCGGACTTCCTGTGAGCGACCAGAACCATCGCCGGGTTCGGCGACGGGTGGCCGAGCTGGGCCTCGACACGTCGCACTTCAAACGACGCACGTGGGGTTCCGTGCGAGTCATGGCGCCGAAAGCCATCGCGAACACTGTTTTCCGAGTACGCCCGGAAGGATCGTCGCGTGAGAACCGCAACCGGCTCCAGCGCGCCCTCACCGAGGCAGGAGTCCCGTATCGCTGCGTCGAGTGCGGGAACGAAGGCAGTTGGCGCGGTGGATCCATCACCCTGCAGATCGACCACATCAACGGAAACTGGCTCGACAACCGCCGGGGTAATCTTCGCTACCTCTGCCCCAACTGCCATTCGATGACGGAGACGTGGTGCCGCGGAAAACATCGGCACACCTCGCAACCAGATACCGCGTGACCGCTACCATGGCCGTGCGGGCGGCCGTTGCTGAATGGTATAAGCGGAGGTTTTAGGTGCCTCTGGGCGTTTCGTCCATGTGGGTTCGAATCCCATCGGCCGCACCACTCGAAGAGCCGCCCAGGGGGCGGCTCTTCTTGTTCTCATTCCTCAGCCCAGCAGTTCCCTCACCACCGGTACCAGTGCCCGGAACGCCTTGCCTCGGTGGCTGATCGCGTTCTTCTCCGCCGGCGACAGCTCCGCGCACGTCACCTCGTGGCCCTTCGGCTGGAGGATTGGGTCGTAGCCGAAGCCGTTCGTGCCCTTCGGGGTGTGGCGGAGGGTGCCCTCCATGCGGCCTTCCACTACGCGTTCCGTGCCGTCCGGGAGGGCGAGGGCTGCCGCGCAGACGAAGTGGGCCGCTCGGTGTTCGTCCGCGATGTCCGAGAGTTGGGCCAGCAGCAGGTTCAGGTTGGCGCGGTCGTCGCCGTGGGTGCCGGACCAGCGGGCCGAGAAGATGCCGGGGGCGCCGTTCAGGACGTCGACGCAGAGGCCCGAGTCGTCGGCGATGGCCGGCAGGCCCGTGGCCTGGGCCAGGGCGTGGGCCTTGAGGAGGGCGTTCTCGGCGAAGGTGACGCCGGTTTCCTTGACGTCGGGGATCTCCGGGTACGCGTCCGCGCCGACGAGGTCGTGGGTGAGGCCCGCGTCGGCGAGGATCGCGTGGAGTTCGGTGATCTTGCCCGCGTTGCGGGTGGCGAGGATCAGACGGGTCATGCCGTTGATTATCCGGGGTCGGTGGGTCAGCCCGGGGTGCAAACCTTCGCCACCTCGCCCGCCGCGTCCGTGATCGGCTGGATGTCCGGGGTCGTGTCGCCGTTCTTGACTGCCGTACGGACGCTGTCCACGCCCTTCGTGAGGTCGTCGACCGCCTTCGCCAGGTCGGCGTTGTCCGTCGTGTTCTTGAGGTTGCCGAGCTCCGTGGAGATGGAGTTGAGGGATTCCTCGATCTTCGTCACGTCGTTCGAGGCGTTGGAGACGGCCTGCTGGAGCTTGTCGACGGACGTGGCTATCGCGTCGGCGGTCTTGACGCAGTCCATGGCGGTGTCGAGGGCTCCGCAGCCGCTCAGGACGGTGGTGAGTGCGGCGGCCGTGGCCACGGCGAGTGCGAGTCGGCGCTTCAAGGTGGGTCCTCCCCCTGTGCATGGCGTTCGTGCGGGCGCACGGATCGTATCCGTGCGCCCGTGTGTCCGTCAGGACGCGTGAGGGGGGCGTGGGGTTGCGAGCCGGGGTCGCGGACCGTCGCCGCCCGTCGTTCTCAGAGCGTGCCTTCGAGGGCCTTGCGCTGGATCTCGGCGAGTTCGGCGCAGCCGCCGGACGCGAGGTCGAGGAGGGCGTTGAGCTCCTTGCGGTCGAAGGGCTCGGCCTCGGCGGTGCCCTGGACCTCGACGAAGCGGCCGTCGCCGGTGCAGACGACGTTCATGTCGGTGTCGGCGCGGACGTCCTCCTCGTAGCAGAGGTCGAGGAGGGGGGTGCCGTCGACGATGCCGACGGAGACGGCGGCGACGGTGCCGGTGAGGGGCTTGCGGCCGGCCTTGACGAGCTTCTTGCCCTGGGCCCAGGCGACGGCGTCGGCGAGGGCGACGTACGCGCCGGTGATGGCGGCGGTGCGGGTGCCGCCGTCGGCCTGGAGGACGTCGCAGTCGAGGACGATGGTGTTCTCGCCGAGGGCCTTGTAGTCGATGACGGCGCGCAGGGAGCGGCCGATGAGGCGGGAGATCTCGTGGGTGCGGCCGCCGATCTTGCCGCGGACGGATTCGCGGTCGCCGCGGGTGTTGGTGGCGCGGGGGAGCATGGAGTACTCGCCGGTGACCCAGCCTTCTCCGCTGCCCTTGCGCCAGCGCGGGACGCCTTCGGTGACGGAGGCGGTGCAGAAGACCTTGGTGTCGCCGAAGGAGATGAGGACGGAGCCCTCGGCGTGCTTGCTCCAGCCGCGGTCGATGGTGACGGGGCGGAGCTGTTCGGCGGTACGGCCGTCGATACGAGACATGGGTCGAGCGTAGCGGGACATGACGGAGGGCCCGTTCCCCTGTCGGAACGGGCCCTCGTCGATGTGTGCCGACGTGTGTGTCAGCTGCTCACATCATGTCCTCGATGTCGGCGGCGATCGGGTCGGCGTCGGTGCCGATGACGACCTGGATCGCGGTGCCCATCTTCACGACGCCGTGGGCGCCGGCGGCCTTGAGCGCGGCTTCGTCGACCAGGCCGGGGTCCACGACCTCGGTGCGCAGGCGGGTGATGCAGCCCTCGACCTCTTCGATGTTGTCGATGCCGCCGAGCCCGGCGACGATCTTCTCAGCCTTGCTGGCCATGTGTCTCTCCCTGTCCGTTCCGTTCGCGTGAACGCGAATCTCGGCGCACCTGCGGTCCGCTTTGTCACGGTAACCCACGGTTGGCCCAACTTCGCGAGCGAGTGCCACCGTTCTGCCGAATGATGACGATCACCGGCGGCCTGTCCTCAGCGGGCTCCCGGGAGCCTACCGCAAGTGGTCTACACCAGTGTGCAACGAGACGCGGACCCGGCTTGTTCCGGGCAGGGAGGACGCCGATGACCACCGACAGCGCCGCGGCGGCGCCGAGGAAGAAGTCCCGGGGGAGCGTGCTCTTCCAGGGGCTCCAGAAGATGGGCCGCAGCCTCCAGCTCCCGATCGCCGTCCTTCCGGCCGCCGGCATCATCAACCGGCTCGGGCAGGACGACGTCTTCGGCCCGGACGGGCTCGGCTGGGACAACGTCGCCAAGGTGATGGCGGGTGCGGGCGGGGCGCTGCTCGACGGCAGTCTCGGTCTGCCGCTGCTGTTCTGCATCGGTGTCGCGATCGGCATGGCGAAGAAGTCGGACGGTTCGACGGCGCTCGCCGCGGTCGTCGGCTTCCTCGTCTACTACACGGTGCTGCGCCAGTTCCCGAAGGACTGCCCCGAGGGTACGAAGGACGTCGGCGGGGGCTGCCTGGGCGTCGACGACGCCTTCGCGGGATACACGTACCAGAATCCCGGGGTCTTCGGCGGCATCATCATGGGCCTGCTCGCGGCGTGGTTCTGGCAGCGCTACCACCGGGTGAAGCTGGTGGACTGGCTCGGCTTCTTCAACGGGCGGCGGCTCGTCCCGATCATCATGGCCTTCGTCGCGATCGCGTTCGCGGCGATCTGCCTGTGGATCTGGCCGCCGATCGGTGACGCCCTGGAGAGCTTCAGCGACTGGCTGGTCGGGCTCGGCGCCTGGGGTTCGGGCATCTTCGGCGTCGCGAACCGCGCGCTGCTCGTGATCGGTCTGCACCAGTTCCTGAACGTGCCCGTGTGGTTCCAGTTCGGCTCGTACGAGAAGCCGGACGGCTCGGTGGTCCACGGCGACATCAGCATGTTCCTGGCGGGCGACCCGAACGCCGGCCAGTTCACCACGGGCTTCTTCCCGATCATGATGTTCGCGCTTCCGGCGGCGGCGCTGGCGATCACCCACTGCGCGAAGCCGCACCGGCGCAAGGAGGTCGGCGGCCTGATGCTCTCGGTGGCGCTGACGTCGTTCGTCACCGGCATCACGGAGCCCCTGGAGTACTCGTTCCTCTTCATCGCGCCGGTGCTTTACGCGATCCACGCGCTGCTGACCGGTGTCTCGATGGCGGTGACGTGGGCGCTCGGGGTGAAGGACGGGTTCAGCTTCTCGGCCGGTCTGATCGACTACGTGATCAACTGGAACCTGGCGACGAAGCCGTGGCTGATCATTCCGATCGGGCTCGGCTTCGCGGTGGTGTACTACGCGATCTTCCGGTTCGCGATCACCAAGTTCAACCTTCCGACCCCCGGCCGCGAGCCGGAGGAGGTCGAGGAGGAGATGGAGCGGGACAACATCAAGTGACCTGACCGTTTCGGGGCTTTCGCCCTGTACGTAGGACCGTCGAAGACCCCTGGACCTCGCCGTCCAGGGGTCTTTCGTCGTCACTTTCCGGCCATGGCCGAGTACGGAGAATTCGTAGGTTCCTTATCTAAGTCTCACGTGCTAAAACTGGTCTACACCACTCATTGGTGTAGACCACGCGGTCCAGACCACCGCGTTCCACGAGACGTCGCCGTCCCCCCGTGACATCTGTCCCCTGGCGGCGCCTTGCCTAATGGAGGAAGTTGTGTCCACGGCTAGCGCCGCCCCCGCGGCCCAGAAGAAGAAGGGCTCCGGCGCGATGGCTGTCATGCAGCGCATCGGCCGCAGCCTCATGCTGCCGGTCGCGGTGCTGCCCGCCGCCGCGCTCCTGGTCCGGTTCGGCCAGCCCGACATGCTCGGCAAGGAGTCGTACCCGACCGTCATCAACAAGATCGCCGGCTACATGGCGGCCGGCGGCGGGGCCATCCTCGACAACATGGCCCTGCTGTTCGCCGTCGGCATCGCGATCGGCTTCGCCAAGAAGTCGGACGGCTCCACCGCCCTCGCGGCCGTGACCGGCTACCTGGTCTTCCAGAAGGTGCTCGCCACCTTCACGGACAGCAGCCTCCCCAAGAAGGAAGCCATAGTCGACGGCAAGATCGTCATGGTGGAGCAGGCGGTCGACGCCAAGGTCCTCGGCGGCGTCGTCATGGGCATCATCGTCGCCCTGCTCTACCAGCGCTTCTACCGCACCAAGCTGCCGGACTGGGCGGGCTTCTTCGGCGGCCGCCGTCTCGTCCCGATCCTCTCCGCCTTCGCGGGCCTCATCACCGGCATCGTGTTCGGTCTGATCTGGCCGTGGCTGGGCTCCGGACTGCACTGGTTCGGTGAGAGCCTGGTCAACTCCGGCGCCGTCGGCGCGGGCATCTTCGGTGTCGCCAACCGCGCGCTGATCCCCGTCGGCATGCACCACCTGCTGAACTCGTTCCCGTGGTTCCAGGCCGGTGAGTTCGACGGCAAGAGCGGCGACATCGCCCGCTTCCTCGCCGGCGACCCGACCGCCGGACAGTTCATGACCGGCTTCTTCCCGATCATGATGTTCGCCCTTCCGGCGGCCTGCCTCGCGATCGTGCACTGCGCCCGCCCCGAGCGCCGCAAGGTCGTCGGCGGCATGATGTTCTCCCTCGCGCTCACCTCCTTCGTCACCGGTGTGACCGAGCCGATCGAGTTCACCTTCATGTTCATCGCGCCGGTGCTCTACGCGATCCACGCCGTCCTGACCGGTGTCTCGATGGCGCTGACCTGGGCGCTCGGCATGAAGGACGGCTTCGGCTTCTCCGCCGGTGCGGTGGACTTCTTCCTGAACCTGGGCATCGCGTCCAACCCGTGGGGCCTGGCCCTGGTCGGCCTCTGCTTCGCGGCCGTCTACTACGTGGTCTTCCGCTTCGCGATCACCAAGTTCAACCTTCCGACGCCGGGCCGCGAGTCCGACGAGGAGCTCGCCGAGCTGCAGAAGGCCGAGGCGAAGTAAGCCGCATACGGCAGACGCACCGAAGCCCCCGCCCTTCCTCACGAAGGGCGGGGGCTTCGGCCGTTCCCGCGCTCAGATCTCGTAGACCGCGCCCGGTCTCGCCAGCTCCGCGGGCCCCCCGTACACCGCGCGCGCGTCCGCCAGGTTCTGTTCGCCGTCGGTCCACGGCGGGATGTGAGTGAGGACCAGCCGGCCCACCGACGAGCGGGCCGCCTCCGCGCCCGCCTCCCGGCCGTTGAGGTGGAGCTCCGGGATGTCCTCCTTGCCGTGGGTGAAGGAGGCCTCGCAGAGGAAGAGGTCGGTGCCCTGGGCGAGCTCGTGGAGCGACTCGCAGACGCCGGTGTCGCCGGAGTACGTGAGCGAACGGCCACCGTGCTCGATCCGGATGCCGTACGCCTCGACCGGGTGGCACACCTTCTCCGTACGGACCGAGAACGGGCCGATCTCGAAGGCGCCCGACGTCAGGGTGCGGAAGTCGAAGACCTCGCTCATCGAGGTGGCGGACGGGGTGTCCGCGTACGCCGTGGTCAGGCGCTGCTCGGCGCCCTCGGGGGCGTATACGGGGAGCGCGTCGCAGCGTCCGCCCTCGTGCCGGTAGTAGCGGGCGACGAAGTACCCGCACATGTCGATGCAGTGGTCGGCGTGCAGGTGGCTGAGGAAGATCGCGTCGAGGTCGTACAGACCGATGTGTCGCTGCAGCTCGCCCAGGGCGCCGTTGCCCATGTCGAGGAGCAGCCGGAAGCCGTCGGCCTCGACGAGGTAGCTCGAACAGGCCGAATCCGCGGACGGGAACGACCCGGAGCAGCCGACGACGGTGAGCTTCATGGAGCGGGGACCTCCGTGGACGGATGCGGGGAAGCGCGCTGAGGAGGGGGTGGCTGTGCGGTCTGTCGAGCGTAAGGCGCACCCGGGCCTGTCGCTCCTTCGTGGTGGCCCGTTGTGGGCGAACTCACGGGCTCTGTCACCGGTTCGGATGGATGGCGGGGCGTCGCGGCGGAGTGGGCGGTGCGCCGGTACCGTCTTGAGGTATGGACACGTCGTGGTGGCCCGCGCTGGTCGCGGTCGTGGTGATCGCGCTGGTCGTGGCGCTCGCCGACGGGTGGAGGCGTTCGCCGCGGCGGCCGTCGTCGGGGCGTCGGCCTCCGGGGCGGGAACGGGGCCGGGGCCGGGCTCCGGAGCGGACGCGGCCGCCCGGTCGGCCCGCGCGGCCGGGGAAGGCTCCCGCGCGGCCGGGGCGGTTGCCGGTGGCGGCGGAGATCTGGTGGGCGGAGGTGCCGTTCGAGGACGGGCCCGGGTCGAAGGACCGGCCCTGTCTCGTGCTGTCGGTACGGGGCGACTGTGCGCTCGTCGCGAAGATCACCAGCAAGTACCACGACGAGCGGCCGGGGGTGATCGCGCTGCCGCCGGGGGCGGTGGGGGACGCGCAGGGGCGGCCGAGTTTTCTGGAGACGGATGAGCTGCGGGAGGTGCCGGTGGCGGGGTTCCGGCGGAGAGCGGGAATGGCGGACCCGGTCGTGTGGGACCAGGTCCGCCACTTGGCGCGGTAGGGGTGTCCGGGGCTTACGCCCAGAGCTGGCCCTGGACCGTGGCGATCGCTTCTTCCGTGGTCGCCGCCGTGTAGAGGCCGGTCGACAGGTACTTCCAGCCGCCGTCGGCGACGACGAAGGCGATGTCCGCGCTCTCGCCGGCCTTGAGTGCCTTGTTGCCGACGCCGATCGCGGCGTGGAGGGCCGCGCCGGTGGAGACGCCCGCGAAGATGCCCTCCTGTTGGAGGAGTTCGCGGGTGCGGGTGACGGCGTCGGCGGAGCCGACGGAGAAGCGGGTGGTGAGGACGGAGGCGTCGTACAGCTCCGGTACGAAGCCCTCGTCGAGGTTCCGGAGGCCGTAGACGAGGTCGTCGTAGCGCGGTTCGGCGGCGACGATCTTGACGTCGGGCTTCTGTTCGCGCAGGTAGCGGCCGACGCCCATCAGGGTGCCCGTCGTGCCGAGGCCGGCGACGAAGTGGGTGATCGAAGGGAGGTCGGCGAGGATCTCGGGGCCGGTGGTGGCGTAGTGGGCGCCCGCGTTGTGCGGGTTTCCGTACTGGTAGAGCATCACCCAGGCCGGGTTCTCGGCGGCGAGTTCCTTGGCGACGCGTACCGCCGTGTTGGAGCCGCCCGCCGCGGGGGACGAGATGATCTCGGCGCCCCACATGGCGAGCAGCTGGCGCCGCTCCTCGCTGGTGTTCTCGGGCATGACGCAGACGATGCGGTAGCCCTTGAGCTTGGCGGCCATGGCGAGGGAGATGCCGGTGTTGCCGCTGGTCGGCTCCAGGATGGTGCAGCCGGGGGTGAGGCGGCCGTCCTTCTCGGCCTGCTCGATCATGTGGAGCGCGGGGCGGTCCTTGACCGAGCCGGTCGGGTTGCGGTCCTCCAGCTTCGCCCAGATGCGGACGTCGTCCGAGGGCGAGAGCCGGGGGAGGCGGACCAGCGGCGTGTTGCCGACGGCGGCCAGCGAGGAGTCGTAGCGCATGTGGATCAGACCATGCCGCCGGCGACGGCCGGCAGGATCGTGACGTTGTCGCCGTCGGTGAGCTTGGTGTCGATGCCGTCGAGGAAGCGGACGTCCTCGTCGTTGAGGTAGACGTTGACGAAGCGGCGGAGCTTGCCCTCGTCGACGATGCGGGCCTCGATCCCGGTGTGGCGGGACTCCAGGTCGGCGAAGAGCTCGGCGAGGGTCGCGCCGCTGCCCTCGACGGCCTTCTGGCCGTCGGTGTAGGTGCGGAGGATGGTCGGGATGCGGACCTCGATGGCCATGGCGTGGGCTCCTGTCGGAAGTGACGTGATGGGCGCGCTGCTGGGGCCCCCGCGCGGAGGGGGGTCGTGCGGAAGTGCGCTCGGCCGGTCGCTCAGAGCGCAGCGCGGAGGGTACAGATCGCGCTGGCGAGGCGGCACAGGTCGACGTGCAGGCGGCCTACGAGCATGACTGTGCTCGGAGTCTCTTCGCTCACGTCGTGGGAAACCATGGGCTCATCGTATCGATTCCCGGTCCGGGTTTCGGAATGTGATCTCACATGGTGGATGCTTTCTGCCCGCCTGCCGGACCGTGCAGGTAGACGACGGTCGGGCTGCCGGTCCTGGGATGGGGGATGACCTCGGCGTCCACCCCGTAGACGGCGGCGAGGAGGGCGGGTGTGAGGACCTCGGTGGGGGTGCCGCCGGTGACGACCCGGCCGCGTTCGAGGACGTAGATGCGGTCGCAGTACGCCCCCGCGAGGCTGAGGTCGTGGAGGGCGAGCAGGTTGGTGGTGCCCAGGGTGCGGACGAGGGCGAGGACGTCGAGCTGGTGGCGGATGTCCAGGTGGTTGGTGGGCTCGTCGAGGACGAGGAGCGCGGGGTCCTGGACCAGGGCGCGGGCGACGAGTGCGCGTTGGCGTTCGCCGCCGGAGAGGGTGGGGTACGGGCGGTCGGCGAGGTCCGTGAGGCCGACGCGGGCGAGGGCGGCGCCGGCGCGGTCCCGGTCGGCGGCCGTGTCGCCCTCCCAGAACCGTTTGTGCGGGGAGCGGCCGAGGGTGACCAGTTCGCGGACGGTGAGTTCGAACTCGGTGGCGCTGTCCTGGGGGACGGTGGCGACGCGGCGGGCGCGGGCCTTGGGGCCGAGGGCGTGGAGGTCGTCGCCGTCGAGGGTGGCGTGTCCCGCGGTGGGGGTGAGGGTGCCGTAGACGCAGCGCAGGAGGGTGGTCTTGCCGCTGCCGTTGGGGCCGATGAGACCGACGGTCTCGCCGGGGTGGACGGTGAGGTCGACGGCGTGGAGGCGTTCCCCGTACGAGAGTCCGTGGAGGCGCAGTTCGGTCACAGGGAGGCTCCTTCGGGGCGCCGGCGCAGCAGCCAGAGGAAGAACGGGCCGCCGGTGAGCGCGGTCAGGACGCCGACGGGGATGTCCTGGGGTGCGGCGACGGTCCGGGCGGCGAGGTCGGCGAGGACCAGGGCGAGTGCCCCGCCGAGCGCGGCGACGGGGAGGAGCCGGCGGTGGGGGGCGCCGACGGCGAGCCGGGCGGCGTGCGGGGCCATGAGGCCGACGAAGCCGACGGCGCCGCTGGCCGCGACCATGACGGCGGTGACGAGGGAGGCGAGGACGAAGACGGCGGCGCGGAAGCGGGCGGTGTCCAGGCCGAGGACGGTGGCGCTCTCCTCTCCGGCGAGGAGGAGGTCGAGGGGGCGGGCGAGGGTGAGGAGGGCGGTGGTGCCGAGGACGAGGACGGCGGTGGGCAGGGCGAGGGTGTCCCAGCGGGCGCTGCCGAGGCCGCCGAGGGACCAGAACAGGGCCTCCTGGAACTGTTCGGGGCGTCCGGCGACGACCAGGAGGAGGGTGGCGAGGGCGGAGAGGATGTAGGAGACGGCGACCCCGGCGAGGACGAGCCGGGCGCCGGTCATGGTGCCGCCGCGGCGGGCGAGCCCGTAGACGAGGACGAGGGCGAGGAGGGCGCCGGCGAAGGCACCGGCGGGCAGGGCGATCGTGGTGGTGACGCCGCCGAGGAGGCCGATGCCGCCGCCGGCGGTGAGCACGAGGACGGCTCCGGCGGAGGCGCCGGAGGAGATCCCGAGGAGGAAGGGGTCGGCGAGCCGGTTGCGGACGAGGGCCTGGAGGACGGCGCCGACGACGGCGAGCCCGGCGCCGACGACCACGCCGAGCAGGACCCGGGGCAGCCGGACGTCGAGGACGATCGTCCGGTACGGGGAGGGGCCGGCCCGCCCGGTGAGCGCGTCGAGCACCTGACCGGGCGGGACCCGCACGGAGCCGAGGGCGAGCGAGGCGATCGCGGCGACGGCGAGGGCGAGGAGGAGTCCGGCGACGACGGCGGTGTAGCGCAGCGGGCCGCCGCGCGTCCGCCCGGGAGGGCTTGGGCGGCCGGCACCGGGCGGCTCGGCCTGGCCGGGCGGCTCGGACCGGCCGGGCGGCTCGGACCGGCCGGGCGGCTCGGCCCCGGCGCCCTCCGCGCCCCCGGCGCCCGACGGTTCGGGGTGCGGCGGGGTGGGCGGCTCCCCCGGTGTGCCCGCGGCGCGGGTTCCCGCGCTCATCGCGTCGGGTGGAGCTGGGTCGCCAGCTTGTTGACGGCTGCGGGGACTCGGACGCCCAGGACGGTGTCGGAGAGGGGGAGGACGGCGAAGCGGCGGTTCTTGATCGCGGGGACGTCCTTGAGGGCGGGGTCGTCGAGGAGCCGCTGCTTCTTCTGTTCGACGGTGGTGGAGCCGTAGTCGTAGATGACGACGACCTCGGGCTTCCGGGCGACGACCTGTTCCCAGGTGGCGTCGCCGAAGGCCTTGTCGAGGTCGGCGAAGACGTTTCGGCCGCCGGCGCGGGTGATGAGCTCATTGCCGATGCCCTTGCCGCCCGCGGTGAACGCGGTCTTGTCGCCGCTGTCGTACACGAAGACGGACACGGGTTCGACGCCGCTCAGGCGCTTCTGCGTGGCGCTGACCGTGCCGCGCGCCTGCGTGATCCAGGTCTCGGCCCGGTCGGGGACGCCGAAGGTGCGGCCGATCTCGCGGACTTCGCGGTAGAGGTCGTCGACGGAGGGCGAACCGGTCGGGCAGTACTCGGTGTTGAGGCGGGTGTCGATGCCCGCGCGCTTCAGGTCGTCGCGGCTGCGGCCGTCCTTGGCGGAGAAGGCGGTGGAGTAACCGCCGTACACGAAGTCGGGGTTCGCGGCGAGCACGGCCTCCTTGGAGGGGTACTCCTTCGCGAGGACCGGCACCGTGTCGTACGCCTTCTTGTACGCGGGGAGGATCGCATCGTCGAGGTAAGCGGTGCCGACGAGCGACTTCTCCAGACCGAGGGCGAGCATGACCTCGGTGACGTGCTGGTTCATGGTGACGGCGCGCTTCGGCGGCGCCTGGTACGTCGTCTTCACACCGCAGTTGGTGACGGTGTACGGGAATCCCGGCGCGGCTTTCGCCGCGGGGGCCTGTTCCGCGGGGGCCGCGCAGCCGGCGAGCAGGGAGACGAGGGCGGCGGCGGGCAGCAGGGCACGGCGGGGCCAGGTCATGACGGAATGCCTCCTCCGGGGATTTCCACGTCCCCAGTCGGTGGTGAGAGGCGGCAGGTCAGTTCCTGGCTCCCAGCGCCCGAAGGCGCTGGTCACAGTGGCGGGACCGTGCCGGATTCACACCGGCTTCCTGGGTCCTGCCGCCCGTTGGTCCGGGTCAGTGTCTCATTCGGGCCAGCCGGAGTTCTCGATGGTCGTCACGAAGTCGCCGGGAGCGAAGCCGGGGACGTAGTGGCGCAGGACGTCGGCCTTCACGTTGCCGAAGGTGGTGTCCGGCTTGGGGGCGATGCCCTCGGTGAAGGCGGCGAGGATGCGCTTCTTGAAGTCGGGGCGGGGGTGGGCGGCGACGATCGCGGCCCGGACCTCGGGGCTCACGGCGGCGGGATCGTCGTAGCCGATGCCGAGGACGTCGTACTCGACGCCCGCGGTGACGAGCGCGACCTCGGGCTCCATGAACGCGGGGATGCCGGGGGTGGTGTGGAGGGCGACGGCGGTCCAGACGCGGCGGACGGCGTCCTCGTCGGCGCCTTGGGCGCGGAGGAAGGCGGCGGCCTCCTCGGCTCCGTCGACCTCGAAGCGGCGGCCGCTGCCGTGGTGCGCCTCCCCCAGGCCGAGGTCGTGGAACATGGCGCCGACGTAGAGGAGTTCGGGGTCGAAGGCGAGGCCTCGGGCGCGGCCCTGGAGGGCGCCGAAGAGGTAGACGCGGCGGGAGTGGTCGTAGATCAGGTCGCTCGTCGTGTCGCGGACGAGTTCGGTGGCGGCGGTGGCGAGCCGGCTGTCGGGGATCAGCGCGAGGGCGTTCGGGGAGAGGGTGTTCCCGGGTGTGTTCGTGGGTGCGTTCATAGGGCCAAGCCTCGCCGTCGGGGTCGTCGCCCCGCCATGTCCCTGCGGACGGGCATCCCACAGAATCGGACACATGACAGTGCACTCGGTGACGGTGTTCGCCTTCGACGGTGTCCGGCTGCTCGACGTGTCCGCCCCGCTGGAGGTGTTCGCGACGGCTGGGGCGGCGGGGGCGGCCTACGGGGTGCGGGTGTGCACGCCCGACGGGCGGGATGTCCGCACCTCGACCGGGCTGCGGATCGGGGCCGACTGCGCGGCGGACGCGGTGACGGCCGTGGACACGCTTGTCGTGCCGGGGGCGGTGGACGTGGCGCGGTGCGTGGCGGCGGCGCCGGCGGTCGCGGAGCTCGCGGCGCGCTCGGGGCGGGTGGCGTCCGTGTGTACGGGGGCGTTCGCGCTGGCGGCGGCGGGGCTGCTGGACGGGCGGCGGGCGACGACGCACTGGGAGCACGCGGCGGAGCTGGGCCGCCGCTACCCGGGGGTCGAGGTGACGGCGGACGCGATCCACGTGCGGGACGGGCGGGTGTGGACGTCGGCGGGGGTGACGGCCGGGATCGACCTGTGTCTGGCCCTGGTGGAGGAGGACCGGGGGCCGGCGGCGGCGCGGGCGGTGGCCCGGGACCTGGTGGTGTTCCTCCAGCGCCCGGGTGGCCAGTCGCAGTTCTCGGCGGCCTCGCGGACTCCCCCGACCGGGCACCCGGTGGTCCGGCCGCTCCTGGACGCGGTGGTCGCGGACCCGGCGGCGGACCACAGCGCGCAGGCGCTTGCGCGGCGGGCGGGGGTGAGTGTCCGGCATCTGGCCCGGCTGTTCCGGGAGCAGGTCGGGGTGACGCCCGCGGCCTGCGTGGAGCGGGTGCGGGTGGAGGCGGCCCGGATGCTCCTGGAGGGCGGGGCGAGCGTGACGGGGGCGGCGGCGCGGAGCGGTCTCGGGAGCGACGAGAGCCTGCGGAGGGCGTTCGCCCGGCACTTCGGGGTCACGCCTTCCGCGTACCTGGCCCGCTTCCGGACGACCGCGGGCGCGTCCTGGGCGTAGGTCCCTACGCGTAGGTCCCTACGCGTACTCCTCGACGACCTTGACGTCCTCCTCCGTCACGACGCCGTCGACGATGGTGAAGGAGCGGAACTGGAAGGGGCCCGCGGCGTCTTTGTCGGCGGTGGAGACGAGGACGTAGTGGGCGTGGGGCTCGTTGGCGTACGAGATGTCCGTGCGGGACGGGTAGGCCTCGGTCGCGGTGTGCGAGTGGTAGACGATGACGGGTTCCTCGTCGCGGTCGTCCATCTCGCGGTAGAGCTTGAGCAGGTCCGCGGAGTCGAACTCGTAGAACGTGGGCGAGCGGGCGGCGTTCAGCATGGGGATGAACCGCTCGGGGCGTCCGCTGCCGGCCGGGCCCGCGACGACGCCGCAGGCCTCGTCGGGGTGGTCCGCGCGGGAGTGTTCCACGATCTGGTCGTACAGGGCCCGGGTGATGGTCAGCATGCCGACAGGATAAGCATCGGATCAAGGGGGGCCGCGCGGAGCGCGTCAGGCAGGGTGGTGGCGGGCGACGGGCGGGCCGTCCCGTACCGAGGAGTGGTACGGGACGGCCCGGATGCTGGGACGGGCGAGGTCAGCAGCTCAGCGGCCGACAGGCTCGGAGGTCAGGACCGCTTGGCGAAGGCCGCGCCCTCGGGGTTGCGGGCCCTCAGGACCAGGTAGGAGACGCCCAGGATGAGGCCCCAGACCGGTGCGGCGTAGAGGGCGGTACGGGCACCCTCGTCGACGCCCATCATCACGATGACCATGCCGATGAAGAGGAGCGCGAACCAGCTGGTGTACGGGGCTCCCGGGGCCTTGAAGGTGGACTCGGGGAGCTCGCCGCGGTTCGCCTTGGCCCGGTAGCGGATCTGGCAGACCAGGATCATGATCCAGGCCCACATGCCGGAGATGGTGGCGAAGGAGACGACGTACTCGAAGGCCTTGCCGGGGGCGACGTAGTTGATCCAGACGCCGACGAGCATCAGGGACGCCGAGAAGGTCAGGCCGAGGAGCGGGGTGCCGTTCTTGGTGAGGCGGGTGAAGACCTTCGGGCCCTGGCCGTTGAGCGCGAGGTCGCGCAGCATGCGGCCGGTGGAGTACATGCCCGAGTTGCAGGAGGACAGGGCCGCGGTCATCACCACGAAGTTGACGATGGCGGCGCCGACGCCGAGGCCCATCTTCTCGAAGGCGGCGACGAACGGGGAGACGCCCGGCTGGAACTCGGTCCACGGGACGACCGACAGGATCATGATCAGCGCGCCGACGTAGAAGACGGCGATGCGCCACGGCACGGTGTTGATGGCCTTGGGCAGGACGGTCTTCGGGTCCTTGGACTCGCCCGCGGTGACACCGACGAGCTCGACGGCGAGGAAGGCGAACATCACGATCTGCAGGGTCATCAGCGTGCTGCCGATGCCGTTCGGGAAGAAGCCGCCCTGGTTCCACAGGTGCGCGACGGTGGCGGTGTCGCCGGCGTCGGAGAAGCCGATGGTGAGGATGCCGGCGCAGATCAGGATCATGCCGATGATGGCGGTGACCTTGACCATGGAGAACCAGAACTCCAGCTCACCGAAGAGCTTCACGGAGATCAGGTTGGCGCCGAAGAGGACGACCGTGAAGACCAGCGCGGAGATCCACTGCGGGATGTCCCACCAGTACGTCATGTAGGTGGCCGCGGCGGTGACCTCGGTGATGCCGGTGACGACCCAGAAGAGCCAGTACGTCCAGCCGGTCACGAAGCCCCAGAACGGGCCGACGAACTGGCGTGCGTACTCCGCGAAGGAGCCGGACACGGGGCGGTACATGAGCAGCTCGCCCAGGGCCCGCATGATGAAGAAGATGACCAGGCCCGCGATGGCGTACGCGAGGATCAGGCTGGGGCCTGCCTTGGCGATGGCCTTGCCGGCGCCGAGGAACAGGCCGGTGCCGATGGCACCGCCGATCGCGATCATCTGGATCTGCCGGGCGCCGAGGCCTCGCTGGTAGCCCTCGCCGCCGTCCACGGCCCCGTCGGTGCCGTCGTGCTGCTTGTCGACCTGCACAGAGGTCATGGTGGTGCGCCTTTCTCCATGCTGATCCGCGCGACTGCGTGTGCGTCTGCCGCGGATCAGATCCTGATCCCCCCGGATGTGGATGGAGTGCTACCGGCGGTCAGCCGGTCCAAGCGCCCTCGGGAACAGGGGTGGCGTCCCCGAGCGGTCGTGAAGATTTATCACGGGCTGGGACGCGATCGAGGGAGTTGCGGGTGGCGCACGTCATGGAAAACAGCAGGCAAAAGGGACACAAGATGGCGAAGCGGACGCTCTGATAACGCATTCGTTATCCGGATTTGAGCGTCCGCTGAGCGAACAACAGGGGGGATGCAGGCGTCCCTACGACATCAGGGTCTCGATGAGGGACTCCTGGAGCGCTCCCAGCCAGAGGTACGCCATCACCATCGGCTTGCGCGGGTCGGAGTCCGGCAGCCGGTACAGCTGCTCGCTCTCCTCGTCGTCGGTGACCTCAAGACGGGTCCCGATGGTCAGCCGGAGGTCGTTGAGCGCGCCGAGCCAGGCCCGGGCCTCGTCCGCGGTCAGCTTCAGGACCGCCCCGCCCTCGCCGGCCGCGTCGGCGGAGAGCGCGTCGAGGGCGCGCACCACGACGAGGGCGTCCTCGCGCTTGCGGGCCCGCAGGTCGTTCTCGGTGTAGCGGCGGAAGTCGGAGGCGGCCGCCCGCAGCTCCTCGCTGCCGTCCCCGTACGCGTCGGGGAAGAGGCGCTTGAGCGCGGGGTCGGACGGCGGCTTGCTCGGGCCCTCGGCGAAGAGCGCGGCCAGCGGGTCCTCGTCCTTGGCGGGCTCGTCGCCCGGTCCGATCAGCTCCATGAGCTGGACGGCGAGGGAGCGGAGGATGGAGATCTCGACGTCGTCGAGGGCGACGGCGGCGCCGCCACCGGGCAGGGCCTCGAAATGGCCGGCCATCAGAAGCGGTCCTGGGAGAGCGTCGCCCAGAGGCCGTAGCCGTGCATCGCCTGCACGTCGCGCTCCATCTCCTCGCGGGTGCCGCTGGAGACCACCGCGCGGCCCTTGTGGTGCACGTCGAGCATCAGCTTGTGCGCCTTGTCCTTGGAGTAACCGAAGTACGACTGGAAGACGTAGGTCACGTAGCTCATCAGGTTGACCGGGTCGTTGTGCACGAGGGTCACCCAGGGCACGTCCGGCTCGACGACGGCGGAGACCTCCTCGGCCGATTCCGTACGTTCGATCTCAATAGGCGCGACGCTCACTCACCCCATGCTGCCACCCCGGGGGGCCCGTCGCACAAACGGGTCACCCACTCGCCGCACTATTCGTCAGATTGACGATTTCTGCGCTAGCATCGCTGACATGAACGCTGCGGACCTTGGGCTGCCGGTGGACGTGCCGTCGACCGCGCTCTTCACCGATCAGTACGAGCTGACCATGCTCCAGGCGGCCCTCGCCGCCGGCACCGCCGACCGGCGCTCCGTCTTCGAGGTCTTCACCCGGCGGCTGCCCGAGGGGCGGCGCTACGGCGTCCTCGCGGGCGTCGGCCGGGTCCTGGACGCCGTCGAGAACTTCCGCTTCGACCCCGCCGTCCTCGGCTTCCTGCGCGAGCACGGCATCGTCGACGAGCCGACCCTGGAGTGGCTGGCCCGCTACCGCTTCTCCGGCGACATCTGGGGCTACCCCGAGGGCGAGGTGTACTTCCCCGGCTCGCCCGTGCTGCGCGTCGAGGGCTCCTTCGCGGAGTGCGTGCTCCTGGAGACCGTGATCCTCTCGATCCTCAACCACGACTCGGCCATCGCCGCCGCCGCCTCCCGCATGTCGGCCGCCGCCGGCGGGCGCCGCCTGATCGAGATGGGCGCCCGGCGCACGCACGAACTGGCGGCCGTCGCCGCCTCCCGCGCCGCGTACGTCGGCGGCTTCGAGGCCACCTCGGACCTCGCGGCCGGCTTCCGCTACGGCATCCCGACCGTCGGTACCTCCGCCCACGCCTTCACCCTGCTCCACGACAGCGAGCGGGACGCCTTCCGGGCGCAGGTCGACACCCTCGGGCGCGGTACGACCCTGCTCGTCGACACCTACGACGTCACCGAGGCCGTCCGTACCGCCGTGGAGGTCGCCGGGCCCGAGCTCGGGGCCGTCCGCATCGACTCGGGCGACCTGCTGCTCGTCGCCCACCGGGTGCGGGCGCAGCTCGACGAGCTGGGCGCGCGGGACACGAAGATCGTCGTCACCTCGGACCTCGACGAGTACGCCATCGCCTCGCTCGCGGCGGCCCCGGTCGACGCGTACGGGGTGGGGACGCAGCTGGTCACCGGCAGCGGCCACCCGACCTGCTCCATGGTCTACAAGCTGGTGGCGCGGGCGGCCTCGGCCGACCTCAAGGCGCCTCTCGTGCCGGTCGCGAAGAAGTCCCTGGGCGGCAAGGCCTCGGTCGGCGGCCGCAAGTGGGCGGCGCGGCGGCCCGACGCGTACGGGATCGCCGAGGCGGAGGTCGTGGGCACCGGGCCGGTGCCGCCGGAGCTCGCCGACCGGCAGCTCCTGGTCGAGCTGGTCAAGGGCGGTGACGTGGTGGCCAGGGAGCCCCTCGAAGCCGCCAGGTCGCGGCACATCGAGGCGCGCGCCGGGCTGCCGATGTCGGCGACGCAGCTCTCCCGGGGCGAGCCGGTGCTGCCGACGGAGTACGTGTAGAGGCCCCGAACGGAGGATCGGGACGCCCCCTCCCGGCGGGAGGTGGAAGTCTCTAGGCTCGAACCACCCCTCCCCGACCCGCTAAGGACACCCGCCATGCACCGCGCATTGATCGTTGTGGACGTTCAGAACGACTTCTGCGAGGGCGGCAGCCTCGCGGTGACCGGCGGCGCGGACGTCGCCGCCGCCATCACCGACCTGGTCGGCCAGACGGCGGGCAGCTCCTACCGGCACGTCGTCGCCACCCGTGACCACCATGTCGACCCGGGCGCGCACTTCGCCCCGGCCGGCGAGGAACCGGACTACGTCACGTCCTGGCCGGTGCACTGCGTGGCCGGTACGGAGGGCGTCGGCTTCCATCCGAACTTCGCGCCCGCCGTCGCCAGCGGGGCGATCGACGCCGTCTTCGACAAGGGCGCGTACGACGCGGCGTACAGCGGCTTCGAGGGGCGCGACGAGAACGGTCTGACGCTCGCGGAGTGGCTGCGCGAGCGGGAGGTCACCGAGGTGGACGTGGTGGGCATCGCCACCGACCACTGCGTGCGGGCGACGGCCCTGGACTCGGCCCGTGAGGGCTTCCGCACCCATGTGCTGCTCGACCTGACGGCGGGCGTCGCGAAGGAGACGACGGACCGGGCCCTGGAGGAGCTGCGGACGGCGGGCGTGGAGCTGACGGGCAAGCCGGTCGTCCCGTAGGGCGTCCGCTACGCGGCGGGTGCCCTGGGCAGGGACCGTACGGGGTGCCAGAGCTCCTGGGCGGCGCCCGGGTTCGATCTCCACAGCAGCCCGTCCGGGTGGTGCAGGACGGCCGTGACCTCGTCGGGGGTGGGGGGCTCGGAGTTGCCGCGGAGGTAGACCGCCCGCAGGCCCAGGTTCCGCAGCCGGGTCAGGGCGCGGGCGCGGTTCGCGGCGTGCACGAGGAAGCGGACGGTGACGCCGTCGCGGGCCGGGCTCGGCAGCCCTATCGCGACGACCACACTGCCTCCCGGCAACTTGCAGAACCCTCCGTTGGGCATGCGGAACCACTCCCCCGTGGATCGACTGTCAATAAGAACATCGGTCTGAAGCGTCAGACGCACCTAAACACGATCGGCCGCCGCCCGCTAGTGGGGCGACGGCCGATCATGCTTTGACCTGCGGATTTATCGATTACTTGGTCGAGGGACCCACGCGGACCGTGATCGTCTGGCCGTTCGACGGCTCCTTGACGACCTCGATCTTGGTGTTGGTGTCAGTTACCTTGACACCGGCCCGCTCGGTCTCCGGGTACCAGTAGGTGCCCTTGCGGTCGTCGAAGACCGGGTTGCCGCGCTGCGAGTTCACCCACGTCGGGACGTCCGCCTTGTGGAGCAGGAGGGAGTCCGTGCGGTAGGTGCCGAAGGTGGAGTCGTACGCCTGGACGCGGTTGCGCATCAGGGTGCCGTCCTTCCACTTCAGCGGGGTCGGGTGGGAGTCGACCGGAAGGATCAGGCCCTGGCCCGGGTGGACCGCGGTGTTGTTGTCCTTCTGGGAGAGGTCCCACTTCCAGATGAGCAGACCGTTCTGGTACGGGTAGTGCTCGACCCAGCTGGACTTCTCACCGGTGAACCCGAAGTTGTACGGGCCGACCTTGAGGGTGGCGTCGTACGAGACGTACTGGCGGTTCTCCGCGATGTAGTACTGCTCGTACTCCTTGGTGAAGCCCTTGCCGACCCGCGAGAAGCCCTTCGCGGTCCAGCCGTTGTCACCGTTCTCGGCGTTGTCCGAGAAGAGGGTGGCGCCGTCGGCGGTCAGGGTGATGGCGTCGGCGGTGAAGCCCTTGCCGCCCGCGCCGCCGTCCGTCTGGTAGCGGAAGCGGAGGTCGAACTTCTTGCCCGCGTAGGCGTCGAGGCCGTAGACGAGCTTCTTGTGGGTGCCGGAGACGTCGGTCAGCGCCGGGGCGCCGCTCGCGTCGCGCGGGAGGGCCACACCGTCGGCGGTGCCGTCGAGCGCGGTCCAGGTGGCACCGCCGTCGGTCGACGCCTCGGTGTAGAGGTAGTCGTAGTCCTTCTCGATGTCGTACCAGCCCTGGAGCGCCAGGGAGGCGGACGTCTTGCCCGTCAGGTCGACGGAGCGGGTCAGGGTGTTCTTGAGGTCGTCACCCATGTTGCTCCACCACTGCGTGGCACCCTCGGCGGGCGCGACGACATCGGTGGTGACCGGCTTCTTCGGCAGCTCGACGACGAGCGCCTGCGGGTTCTTGGTGTTGTACTCGGCCACACCCAGCTTGTGCGTGGAGTTCCACGCGCGGGCCTCGTCGGCCACCTTGGTGTAGTTGAGCCAGCCGAGCTGGAGCTTGTCCCAGGCGTTCATGTCGCCGGGCAGGTCGCCGATGGCGTCCTTGCCGCGGCCGAGCCAGGAACCGGACGACATGAGCGACCAGAAGCCGGTCGAGTTCTCGGCGCCGGGGCGGCCCGAGGTGTCGTACAGGTCCGGCAGGCCGAGGTCGTGGCCGTACTCGTGCGCGAAGACGCCGAGGCCGCCGTTCTCGGGCTGCATCGTGTAGTCGCCGACCCAGATGCCGGAGTCGCCGATCTGCGTGCCGCCGGCCTTGTTGTGGGCCGGGCCGGTCTTGCCGGCGTTGGTGCCGTACGCGTACCAGCGGTGGGCCCACAGGGCGTCGCCGCCCTGGGCGCCGCCACCGGCCGACTCGTCCTCGCCCGCGTGGACGATCTGGAAGTGGTCGATGTAGCCGTCGGGCTCGTTGAAGTTGCCGTCGGCGTCGAAGTCGTACCGGTCCCAGAGGTCGTACTGGGCCATGTCGGCCTTGATCTGGGCGTCGGTGCGGCCCTTGGCCTTCTGGTCGGCGACGAAGGCGGTGACGCCGTCGCGGACCGTGTCCCAGACGTTGGAGCAGTTGCTGCTGCCGCAGTAGTTCGAGCCGTAACGGGCCTCGTTGTACTCGACCTTGACCCAGTCGGAGACGCCGCCCTCGACCGAGTAACGGCCGGAGGAGGTCTTCTCCATGTAGGTCTTCAGCGACTGCTTGGGCTGTCCCTCGGCGTCCTTGCCGGTGCCGAAGTACAGGTCCTGGAAGTGCTGCTGGTCGTAGTCCGCCTGCCAGGCCGTGGAGTTGTCCTTCGCACGGTCCGGCTCTTCTATCTGGTTGTGCAGCGGGCCGGGCGTGCCGCCGAACTTCGGCTTCAGCTCGTCCGTGTCGTCGTCGGCGCGGTTCACCAGGGTGGTGGTGTCCACCTTGTCGCCGAACTCGACGAGGATCGTGAAGATCTTGTCGGTCTTCTCGCGGCCGAGCTCGACGTACTTCTTGCTGTCGAGCTTGACGACCTGCGAGCCGCCGCGGCGCTCGACCTTGGCCTCGCCGCTCAGCACCTGCTCCAGGGCAGCCTTGCGCTGCTGCTCCTGCTGCTTGCTGAACGGGCCTTCGAGGTCGTGGTCGACCGCCGTCTTGTCGACGCCGTGTCCGTGGCCGTGACCGTCGACCTCGGCGCCGGGCGCCGGGTCGTGGCGGACGTCGGCCGACGTCACGCCGTCGTTGTCGGCCCAGGCGGTGGTGAAGGTCGAGGCGGTGGCGGCGGTAGCCGCGAGCGCCACGACGACTGCGGACGTTCTGATCGCCCGTCGTCTGTTGGTCACTTGATGTAGTCCTCCCCGGCGCCCACGCTCGCGGACCGAAGGTGGGGTGTCCGTCCGGCGGGGTCGCGCGTCACAAGTGACGACATTTGACCGGAGGGAGACAAGAAAAGACAGATCTTGACTTGCGCACACCAACTGCACTATGCGGGAAGGAAATTCCGATTATCGGACGGATGAACGGCGCACACCGGCGGAAAATCGGGACTTCCGTGCCCCCGTGCGCCCCCCGTGCAACGGCACCGTGGGTAAGGTCACGCTTACCCGGCATCCGCCTTGGGCATCGAGCGTCGTAGAGTCGACCCGATGTCCGGAGGGACGGTACCCGTCATGCAGCGTCCGAACGCCGCGCAGCTCGCCTACGGTTCGGCCACCGTCGTCCTCGCGACCGTCGCCCTCCTGCTGCTCACCCGTACGACGACCACGCTGGGCATCACGGCGGTCAGCCTCGCCGGCCTGCTGCTCGGACTGTTCGTGGCGGTGACGATGCCGGGGCGGACGGCATCCGTCAAGGTCGCGGGGGGAGTTCCGGCGTCCGGGCGGCCCCGGCGGAACGAAGAGGTCCGGATACCGGCCGCGCGCGTGGGCGCGGGAGCCGATACCCGGACCGGTTCATGACCTGATCCCTCGTCCGTGGGCGCTCGTGCGCGCTCGGGTGCGCGCTCCGCGCGCTCACTGCGGGACGGAGACCACCACCGTCTTCGCCGCCTTGTCGTGCAGACCCTGCTTGTAGGGCTTGTCGATCAGGATCAGGATGAGGATGAGCAGCGGCCACAGGCAGGCGCAGCAGATCAGGGCGGGCAGCCACAGGACGACGGCACGCAGCAGCGACTGGCTCATCGGGGGCGTCGAGCCGTCGTTGAGCATCGCGACCCGCAGCTTCATCAGCTTCTTGCCGATGGTCTGACCGTTCCTGGCCGTCATCACCGTGTCATAGGCGACGTACGCGACGATCGTGATGAGCTGGAAGACCAGCTGGCTGCCGCCGTTCAGGCTGTTGACCGTGTCGCCGAAGTCGTTGCCGTTCTCCGTCGCCCGCGTGTAGATGTCGAACGGGATGCCGATGATCGCCAGCGGAATCGCGATGATCAGCCAGTCGATGATCCGGGCGAGGATGCGCCGGCCGGACTCGGCGAGCGGCGGCATCCCGGAGAGCGGATCCGTCCCGCCGTAGCCGGCGCCGTAGCCGCCCGCCCCGCCGCCTCCGCCGTACGGAGGCGGGGGCGGAGGCATGCCGTTGTCGTACGGGGAGCCGCCCGAGGGACCGTACGGGCTGCCGCCCGAGGGGCCGTAGGGGTTCCCGGGCGGGGGGCCTCCCGGGGGCGGCTGGTCGCCGCCGGACGACGGCGGGGGTTGGCCGGCGGAGGGCGGCGGGGGCTCCTGGGGCCTCTTGAGGAACGGGTCCTCCTCGGGCGGCTGGCCGGGCGGCGGCTGGTCGGTGCTCATGGGGGCAGTGCATCCCGGGCCCGGCGCCCCCGCAAGGAATCACCGCCCGTTCGGGGGACGCGGCGGTCCCCCGGCGGGTCAGCGCGCCACGAAGGTACGGGCCGCCTTGTCGTGCCAGCACTGGCGCCAGGGACGGTCGAACAGGCACCACAGGACGTTGAACACGCCGATGACCAGGAGCCCCAGGACGCTGTAGACGAGCCAGCGGCGCAGGGACGCGCCGAACCTCGGCGGCTGGTGCGCCTCGATGTCCCGCACCTCGATCCCGCACAGCTTCTTGCCGAGCGTGCGGCCCCAGCGGGCGGTGGGCAGGGCCTCGTACAGGACACCGAGGACGAACAGCGCGGCCAGCGCGATGCCGAACTGGACGGACGTCGTCCCGTCGAGCAGCCAGACCTGGACGGTGACGCCGGACTGCTTGGCCGCCTCGATCTTGCCGTCGATGTGGTCGAGGGCGGCGGTCACGAACGGGAACGAGGCACCGCCCACGAGCGCGCCGAGGACCACCGTGTCGATCAGCCGGGCCAGCAGCCGCCTGCCGAGACCGGCGGGACGGGCGGAGGCCTGCGCGCGGGCCGCCTGGACGAACAGGTCGTCGACGGGCGGCTTCCAGGGGACGACGGGCTGCTGCTGCTCCTGGGACTGCGGCTGGGCCGCTTGCTGAGGCTGGACCGCCTGCTGGGGCGGCTGGGGCTGTTGGGCCCAGGAGGGCGTGGCGGGGGCCGGGGCGGGCGCGTGCTGTACGGGGGCGGGCGCGGGCCGCTGCTGTACGGGGGTGGGCGCGGGGGCCGGGGCCTGGGCCGTCGCAATCGGCTCGGGAGCCGGCTGGGGTTGGGACCGGCGCTGAGGCTGGGACTGCGGTCGGGGCTCCGGTGCCGGGGTGGGCGTGGGCATCGGCGTGACCGGCATCCCGCCGAGTCGCGCGGCTCCCCCGGCCGTCCGGGGGTCGGCCGACCGCCCGGGGTCGGCGGCCGGCGTCTCCGCGGGTTCGGCGGGTTCGGCGGGTTCACTCGCACCGGCGACCGGCCACTCCGCCGGGGTACGCGGATCGGGAGTCCGGGGCGCGCCCCAGGAGACCTTCTGGTCGCGGTCGCCGCCGAAGCCGGTCTGGCGCGAGGTGTCCGCCTGCCACACGGCGGCGGGCTCCTGGGCGGCCGGCTCCTCGTCGAAGAAGACGGGCCCGGTCTCCTCCACCGCGGGTACGGGGGCGGGCGCGTGGGCCTGTGCGGGGACGTGCGCCTGTGCCTGGGCCTGGACGGGCCCCTCGGGCCGGGTCTCCCGTACGGGCTCGGGCTGCTCTTCCCGCTCGGGTTCTGCCCATGCGGGCTCCGGCTGGGCGGGCGCGGGCCGGGTGAGGACCGGCGCGGGCGCCGGGCCCGAGGCCAGGATCGGGCCGGCGGGGATCGTCGCGGCGGGCGGATGCGGGGGAACCTCGCCCTCCGAGGGGGCGGGCCGGCTCGTGCCGGGAACCCAGGCGCCCCCGTTCCAGTACCGGATGTACCCGGGAATGGACGGGTCCGGGTAGTACCCCGCCTGCGGTACCTCTCCGCCGCCTCCAGGAGGAGTAGCCACTGCCCCGACTCCGTTCAGTCACAACGCCCTTGAACCGCGCGGCCGCGTGCCGGGCGTGCCGCGCCCAAGGAGGACAGTAACGAAGAACGTCCCCGAGGGGAGAAGGAGCCCACGAGAAAGCCGCGCCTTCGGGCGACACGTACCGGAATCGATCACTCATGGTGATGTTCGGGCCGGTGCTCCCGCCGGGGTCCTGCCGGGAGAGGACTTCCCGGAAAAATTTTCCCGAAGTCGCGTAATGAACCGTGGGCACCGCGCTCTCTCCTGGTGAAGGCCCGCACGGGGCCGGTCCGCGAGAGGAAGTACGGCCATGCAGAACACCGACAACACCACGGTCGAGCGCGAGCTGGAGCTGAAGCTGGTGCTCTCGCCCGAGCGGGCTGTCCCCGTCCCCGCCCGGCTCGCCTACCGCACGGACGACCCGTACGCCGTCCACATCACCTTCCACGTCGGCACGGACCACCCCGTCAACTGGACGTTCGCGCGCGAACTGCTGGTCGAGGGCGTGTTCCGGGCGTGCGGGCACGGGGACGTACGGATCTGGCCCACGAAGGTCGACGGCCGCGGGGTCGTCCTGATGGCGCTCTCCTCCCCCGACGGCGACGCCCTGCTCGAAGCGCCGTCCGCGCAGGTGTCCGCCTGGCTGGAGCGGACCCTGCACGCGGTGCCGCCGGGCACGGAGTCCGAGCGCCTCGGTATCGACGACGGCCTCGCCGAGCTCCTGGCGACCACCGTGCTCACCGACGAGCTGTGGCTGCGCGACCCGTGGCCGTCGGACGAGTCGCAGGACGGCGAGCTGTGATTCCCGGCGCCGCGATCCCCGTACAGGTGCCGTCAGAACAGCTTTCCGGGGTTGAGCAGTCCCAGCGGGTCGAACGTGGCCTTGATCCCCCGCTGGAGTTCGAGGCCCACCGGCCCCAGCTCCCGTGCCAGCCACTCCTTCTTGAGGACGCCCACGCCGTGCTCGCCGGTGATCGTGCCGCCGAGCGCGAGCCCGAGCGCCATGATCTCGTCGAAGGACTCCCGCGCGCGCCGCGACTCGTCCTCGTCGGTGTGGTCGAAGCAGACGACGGGATGGGTGTTGCCGTCCCCCGCGTGCGCGCAGACGCCGATGGTGAGCCCGTACTTCTCCGCAACGGCCGCCGTGCCGTCGATCATCTCGGCGAGCCGCGTCCTCGGCACGCACACGTCGTCGATCATCGTCGCGGACTTGATGGTCTCCAGGGCCGTGAGGGAGAGCCGGCGCGCCTGGAGGAGGAGTGCGGACTCGGCGGCGTCGGCGGCCGGGACGACCTCGGTGGCGCCCGCCGCCGCGCTCAGCTCCCCGACGGCGGCCAGGTCGGCGGCCGGGTCCGGGGTGTCGAAGGCGCACAGGAGCAGCGCCTCCGTGGTGTCGGGCAGACCCATGCGCGCCAGCTTGTTGACGGCCTGGACGGTGGTGCGGTCCATGAGTTCGAGGAGCGACGGGGTGTGGCCGCGCTCCATGATCGTGCAGACGGCCGCGCAGGCGGCGGCCGCGGAGGGGAACTCGGCGGCGAGCACGAGCTGGGCGGGCGGCTGCGGCTTGAGCGCGAGGACCGCCTTCACGACGATGCCGAGGCTGCCCTCGGAGCCGACGAAGAGCCTGGTCAGGTCATAACCGGCGACGCCCTTGGCGGTGCGGCGGCCGGTGGTGAGGAGACGGCCGTCGGCGAGGACGACGTCGAGACCGAGGACGTACTCGGCGGTCACCCCGTACTTCACACAGCACAGGCCGCCGGAGGCCGTGCCGATGTTTCCGCCGATGGTGCAGGTCTCCCAGCTGGACGGGTCCGGCGGGTAGGAGAGGCCGTGTTCGGCGACGGCCCGTGAAAGCACCGCGTTGACGACACCCGGTTCGACGATGGCGATCCGGTCGACCGGGTTGATCTCCAGGATCCGGTCCATTCGAACCAGGGAGAGCACGATGCAGCCCTCGGAGGCGTTGGCGCCTCCGGAGAGGCCCGTGCGGGCTCCCTGGGGGACGACGGGGACGCGGAGTTCGGTCGCGGTGCGCATGACGTGCTGCACCTGCTCGACGGTGCGCGGGAGCACGACGACCGCGGGGGTGCCGGACTCGCAGAAGCTCGCCATGTCGTTCGCGTAGGAGGCGGTCACGTCCGGGTCGGTGAGCAGCGCCTCGGCGGGTAGCCCGGCGCGCAGCCGCGTCAGAAGATCGTCCATGGTTCCAGCCTGGCACCCGGGGCCAACGGTGTGAACCCGCCGGGGCGGGCGCTTCGTGTGCTCTTCGTACAGGTGGACGCGGGCGCACAGTGAGCGCCATGAAGACGCAGAACGTGTCGAGGACGGTCCTGGCGGCCGGAGTGGGCGCGGTGCTCGCGGCGACGGCGCTGCTGTACGTCCCCGAGTTCGTCGGCCAGGGCCCGCCGGCCCCGCCGGGTCCGGCGGAGCGGGCGGTGATCGCGGCCCACGCGGGCGCGCAGGCCGCGCTGCCGGATCTGGCGGCGCTGATCACCGACCGGGAGAAGTGGCTGCGCGGCCATCCGGGCGACGACGCGTCCTGGGCGGAGCTGGGGGCGGCGTACACGGAGCGGGGGACGCGGCTCGGTGACGTACGGGACTATCCGCGGGCCGAGCGGGCGCTGCGGCGCTCCCTGGCCGAACGGCCCGCCGAGCGCGGCAATCTGGCGGCGCAGTTGGGCCTGGGGGCGCTCGCGGGGGCGCGTGGCGACTGGAGGACGGCGAAGGAGTGGGGCGAGCGGGTGCGGAAGGCGGATCCGAAGCGCTGGCCGGTGTACCCGGTCCTGATGGACGCGTACAACGGTCTCGGGGAGTACGGGGCGGCGCAGAAGGCGATGGAGACCCTGGAGGGGCTCCACGCGGGCGCGTTGGTGCGGACCCGGGCGTCGGGGACCTACCGCGACCGGGGCTGGCGGGAGGACGCCGACGCGGCGGCCCTGGACGCGGCGGCGCTCGCGGAGACGGACCCGGACAGGGCGGCGGCGCTCGCCCGGCTCGGGGACCTGGCGTGGGAGCGGGGCGAGCCGGAGGAGGCGCTGGCGCGGTACGGGTCGGCGCTGCGGCTCGTACGGGACCACGGGCCGTCGCTCGCGGGCCGGGCGCGGGCGCTCGCGGCGCTCGGCCGCACCGACGAGGCGCTGCGCGACTGGCGGGCCGCGCTGGCGAGGCTGCCGCTGCCGGAGTACGTCCTCGAGGCCGGCGAGCTGTACGAGTCGCTGGGCCTTGAGGGGGACGCGCAGGCCCTGTACGAGCGGCTGCGGACCGGTACGTGGGCGCGTGGGGAGGTGGCCCTGGCGCTGCTCGACGCGGACCACGGCGATCCGGCGGCGGCGGTGACCCGGATGCGGGCGGAGTGGGCGCGGGGGCACCGCTCGGTGGCGGTCGCGGACGCGCTGGGGTGGGCGCTGTACCGGGCGGGGCAGCCGAAGGAGGCGCTGGAGTACGCGAAACGGGCGACGGAGGAGGGGGTGCGGAGCGCGCTGTTCACGTACCACCGGGGTGAGATCGAGCGGGCGCTTGAGCAACACGGCCCGGCGCGGCGGCACTTGGCGGAGTCGCTGCGGATCAACCCGACCTTCTCACCGCTGCTGGCGCGGGAGGCGGCGGAGTCACTGGCAACGGTGGGCGAACCACCACCGGGCCCCCCGAAGGACCTCGCGCCGCCGACGGCGCGGCCGAGGGGGTGAGACCTGGGTTGCGGCCGGCCGCCCCGCCGGGTTGTGGGCAGGCGTTCCGCAGGGCGGAACGGGTGGGCACAACCCACGACGGCGCCGCACCCGTGGTGCACGTCCAGGCCCGGAAGCCTAGGCCCGGCAAGGGGGCGCCGTCCCGT